>NZ_AOMA01000119.1 GCF_000337895.1 Halobiforma nitratireducens JCM 10879 | reverse complement strand
CGTAAATAACCTACGAATATTATTTACAGTGGTTTGAGAATGGCTATACAAAATAGTTGAATAACTCATCGTCTCCCCTTTCTACGGTGCCGTCATGCTCTGGATTCAGCAGGCCTCTCTTATCAGGTGGCGAGGGTTTCAACAGAACCGAACGAATGGAACGCGACATCGAACGCCCGGAGTCGTTCGATCGCCCACAGTCCATCGCTCTCGATGAACTGCTGAGAGAGATTCTCGACCGAACTCATTCAGCAATCGGTGCCGGTTCAGCCAGTATATATTTGTCCACATGACCGCTCGTTTCGACCGTAGAGACCCATTCAGCGTGAGCCTGTCCCCTCGATCAGGGAGACCCAGCGCAGTGTCCAGAATTGTGGACAGGTCTACCAATACGGGTATCGTAATACCCATATTTGCGGAATCGTGCATATCTGCATGAACAGAGCCGAGAAAGCGGCCCTCCAGTTGCGGGCCGTCGACGTGTTGCGGATGCTCAAGGAGACGCGGACCTACGAGGAACTGGCGGAGACGACCGGCCTCCCAGCAGGGGATCTCAACCGGTACGTCAACGGGCACGTGCTCCCGGGGACGGACCGCGCGCAAAAAGTGGTCGACGAACTGGGCCGCAAAGCGCTGGCAGAAGAACTCGACGCCCGCATTCGCGTCGACGAGGAGGGCTACGTCGACAACTCCGAGACGGTCTTCGACCAATCTTTCCTGGATCTCGTCGCCCCCGTCGTCGCCAACGGGTTCGACTTCGGACGACCCGATGTCGTCCTCACCGCGGCGACCGACGGTATCACCCTCGCGGCTTCGCTGGCTAGCTACTACGGTACCCGTTGTGCTTACGCGAAAAAGAGCAAGGAGACCGCAGTCGAGGAGTTTATCGAAGCTCGCGAGCGCCTGCAGTCCGGCATCGAGCTCACCTACTACCTCCCTGCCGAAGCCATCGACTCCGGCGAGTCGGTCCTCGTCGTCGACGATCTCATCCGGTCGGGCGAGACGCAGGAGCTCCTGCTCGATATCGTCGACGCCGCAAACGCCGATGTCGCCGGTGTCTTCGCGCTCATCGCCGCCGGTGACGACGGGATCGAACGTGCCCGTGAACGAACCGACGCACCGGTCGGATCGCTGACGACCGTCTGAGTCGAATTCCCTTGCCGGGTCGAAAGCGGCTCTCGTGGCGCTCGTTATTCGGTTCCTGATCCCACCACTTCTATCGTCTCTCTCGCTATCTGACGATCGTCACCGGTACCGGCGACCGTCGGGCGACCGTCTCCGCGACGCTTCCCAGCAAAATCCGGCTGGCTCCCGTTCGGCCGTGGCTCCCGATCACGATGTGATCGATGTCGTGTTCCCCCGCGTAGTCGACGACCGACTGTGAGACGCCGCCGACGACCTGTTCGGTCTCGATCTCCTGCCCGTGGTCGGCGGCCTCTCCTCTCGCGCGCTCGAGGATGTTGTCGGCCTGGTTCTCGTGGTGCTTGCGGATCTCGTCGTAGTTGGCCATCGCGCCGCCTTCGATCCCCGTCGCCGCGTAGAAATCGCCCGGGTCGAGGACGTGAACCGCAGTAATGTCGGCGTCGGGATACTCCGTGCAGGCGAATTCGAGGGCCTGACTCGATCGCTCCGATTCGTCTACGGGGACGAGGACGTGTTCCGTCATAGCCGGGGATACATCCGCCTGTGGCTTAAGTATCGGGTCCGGCTACTGCTCGCCGGGAGGTTTCGGAGGTTCCGGACGGGTCCCAAAAAACGCGTGTGCCGAAGACCGAGTCGCTTGTCGCCGATCGGGTTACTTCGCGCGGCCCTGGCCGCCCGTGTTGGACGGTCGGACCTTCTCAGCGCCTTTACCGCGGTTGTTCAGACCACGGTTGTCCTTGCCAGCGTTCGTGAGACCGCGGAAGGCACGGTTCTGGTGGGAGTCGTCGCAGATCCAGTTGAGCTCGTCGTCGTTCTCGATCGCGGGATGGTTCGGATCGACGAGGATCACTTCGAACCACTTCTGGGAGCCGTCTTCACCGACCCAGTAGCTGTTGAGCACCCGCAGGTTGGGGTACTTCCGGGAGACGCGCTCCTCGCCGATACGCTGGATGTTCTTGCGTCGACCGATGCGGTTGACGCCCTGGCGCTTCGATCGGCGACCGGCCGTGAAACGCTGCTTCCGGGCGGTACCCTTACGCACCGAGACCCGAGCGACGACGATGCCCTGCTTTGCCTTGTAGCCGAGTTCACGGGCCTTGTCGAGTCGCGTCGGGCGTTCGATCCGTTCGATCGCGCCCTGATCTCGCCACTCCTGTTTGCGCTGCCACTGCAGTTCCCCGAGCTTGCCCTCGTCGGGGTCCTTCCAGGCTTCCTTGATGTGTGAGTAGAAGCTTTTTGCCATATGTATCACCGCGGGCGTTTCCTGGTTCAATCCCAACGGGGCGGGGCCCCGCGGATCACATCCCGGCCTGTGGCGGCGTCGGTTGCCGAACAGGTGCCCGCTGGTGCCCGCGACCCAGCGAGTCGTCGAAACGTACCCAGCCGCCGTGTATAAGCGCTTCGAACCATCGGAAGTGGCGTGGGTCGAACCAGCCACTGTTCGATCTCGATGGTGCCGGCGTGGGTCCCCTACCGATCACACCACCATCAGAAGCTGGGCGAACAGTCCGCCGACGAAAAACGACACGGCCATCGTCATCACGAGGACCAGTCCGGCAGCACGAAGCGAGAACTCCTGGGCGACGGTAGCAAATACGGCGATACAGGGCACGTAGAACAGCCCGACGATGGCTCCGACGAACAGTTGTCCCATCGCGAGGTCCATCTCGAGTAGGGGAAGGACTGTCAGCTCTCGCCTGACGATACCGAGAATCAGTGGCGTCGCAGCCTCCGCCGGCAGGTTGAGCCAGCCGACGACGAGGGGCTCTAGATATCGGCTGGCGACTTCTAGGACGCCGAGTTCGTACAGGACCGACGCGAAAGCGATAGCGTAGACCATATGCAAAGCGCCACCGGTGACGAACTGTTTCATCCGCATCCAGACCTTTCGGTACGTCTGACGAACTGGTGGGAACAAAAGCGGTGGAACGTCGGTGACTGTCGGCTGCCGGGTCCCCTCCAGCGTGGCGTCGAGGGCGAGGCCCGCGAGCCCGAGTGCTGCAAACGAGACTAAAAAGACAGCGACGACCAGTAAAACAGTTTCCTCCGCCAGCAACGCGATGAACGCGCCGGTCTGGGCGACACACGGCACTGCGAGGGTGATCATCAGCATCATCGTCATCCGTTGGGTTTCGCTGTTGGACGTCGCCCTCGTCGCCGTGATACCGGGGATAGCACAGCCGTATCCCAACAACAGGGGAACGACGTTGCTACCGGACAGCCCCATTCGGCCGAACAGACCGTCGAGCAGTACTGCCAGACGCGGCAGGTATCCGCTGTCCTCTAGCAGACTCAGTGCGAAGTAAAACGAAACGACGTATGGCAACACCAGCGCGAACGGCCACTCGAGACCCTTGATGAGGAACCCGTAGTCCCCGATGAGCACGTCTCGATAGATTCCGGGCACCGTCACCGCTCGTACGGCATTCTCGATCTGGGGAAACACCAGGCCCTCGAAGAGCGGTATCATCAGATACTGCCTGATCCCCATCCCGACGCCGACGACCAGTGCGAACGTCCCGACGAGGACGAGTCCCGCGACCGGCAGGCCAGGCCAGGGCTTGACCAGGAGATCACTCCACCGCTCGAGGTAACCGGACTCGTGTGCCTCCGGTTCGTCGTCCTCGACGACGACTTCCTCGCAGAGCTCTCCTGCCCGCTCCCAGCTTGGCCCGCTGTCGGCTCGGTTTTCGAACGGGGGTGCTGCTTTGGTTTCCCCGGCACCGTTGGATTTCTCGCTGGTGGTCACATTTTCGTCGACACCGGTTTTCCGCCCGAGATCGGTTTCGGCCACGTGCTGTCGTGGACCGGCGCGTGAGGGGTCCTCGAGCGACGCTGCTACCGCAGCGACGAGGTCGTCGAACCCCTTCCCGATCGTCGCGACCGTCGGAACGACGGGCAACCCGAGAGTAGATGCGAGATCGTTCGGACGCAGCCGTTTCCCTTCTTTCTCGAGGAGGTCGACCCGGTTGATCGCGACGACGACCGGGATATCGTACTGCAGTACCTCGAGCAGGAGGTGGAGACTGCTTTCCAGGTTGACCGCGTCCAGCACGCAGATGACGAGGTCACACTCGCCCTCGAGCATATCGACTGCGAGCTGTTCGGCCTCGTTGGTCGCCGCAAGCGAGTGCGTTCCGGGAACGTCGACGAGTGTCGTCTCGTGGTCGCGAAACCTGGCAGTCCCGCGCTTGTACTCGACGGTCGTCCCGGAGTAGTTGGCGACGCCGGCGTCGAGTCCGGTCAATGCGTTGAACAGGACGCTCTTGCCGACGTTCGGCGGCCCGATCAGTGCGATGCGGGGGCGGTCAGCGTCGGTATCCGTAGACTCGTTTACCATTCATTCAGAATCCGTCGGTCGGTGTGGGCGCTGGCCCGGCGGCGTCGATTCGATGCGAATTCGTCCGGCCAGCGTTCGATCGAGTGCGACGGTTCGTCCATCGACTGTCAGAACCAGTGGACCATTGAACGCCTGTCCGGTCTCGAGACGAACGTCCTTGCCCGGTCGAACACCCAGCGAGGGTAACAGGTCGTGATCGGGGACCGTTCGGATGGTCGCCCGTTCGCCGACCTGCAGCGAGTCGAGAGTCGGCCCAGTCGACTCTTCGTCGGAAGCGAGGTCCGGGTCGGTTCTTGCCGGTTCGTCGTCCGACGCGGGACAGTCGGCCGCGTCGTCACAGTCGGCACAGTCGCCGGGGTCGTGACAGACGACGACGCTTTCCTTTCCGAATCGCTGGGAGACCGTTTCGACCGCGACATCGTCCGGTATCGGTGGCGAGTCGGACGGAAAGATCACTCGAGCCCAACTCCGGGGACGGCGGTAGACGAGCGTCTGGTCGGGCTCGAGGGCCGACATTGTCGCGTCGACGAGTTCGGATCGGGGGGCGACGTGAAACGCCATCCAGACGATGTCGAACCGCGACGTATCTATCGTGCGGCCGTCGCTAACGACGACATCGATCTCGTCGGTCAACTTTCGCTCGGCGATCGCGTCGCGAGCACCGGTCACGACATCGGGATCGTTGTCGATTGCAACGACGTCGTATCCTCGCTCGGCGAGCACGATCGCCGTCATCGGGAACGGTCCACAACCGATCTGTAAGACGGTTGCCTGGTCGTCGGGATCGGCGACACCGAGCTCTCGTTCGACGAGCTTTTCGTAGAACAGTCGACAGTAGAGATCGCCGAACGTCCGTGAAACGCCGTCGAGTCGTTCCAAACGCTGTAGTATCGTATTGCTCGCGGACAACGTACGCGACAGCGGACTGGACTTCTGTATCCCTGAATACCCCTCGTACGACCGCTCTGCTCCCGCTTCCTCTGTCGGTCGTTCGTCACCCGTCTGTTCCTGGCCCCCTTCGTACGCTTGCGATACCAGCATGAAAGATCGACTCAGCCGACATTTTAGGCTTTCCTAAAATAAGTCGCGGATCCGATTCTCACCAGGCAGTAATTCGGCCGTCTCCTCCCATCATATGCCGCGTCTAAAGACACTTTCAGGTTCGCAAGGTTCGGGAAGCGACGAAAATCCGAGCTTCTCAAGCGAGAGTCGAGTACTGCAAACGATGTGAGCGTGAGTCGGCTCCGCTCAGCCGCTGAAACAGATGACATTTGCCGGCTTCTCCGCCGAGTTTCGACGACGGTGGCTCCCTCTCTACGAAACTACCGCGAGTAAGTCCTGGTAGTGACTGGACGTTGTCCCGTCGGAGTACGAACTGTCACCGGCAGGCGATCAGTCAAGCGTGAAAACCTGTAGGTCAGGCATCCGTTCTAGTTTAGCAGAGTGTAGCGCCGTCTGACTAGATATCGTTGTGACTACCAGTCAGAGAAATCCGGTGGATAGTGTGAC
>NZ_AOMA01000118.1 GCF_000337895.1 Halobiforma nitratireducens JCM 10879 | reverse complement strand
CCCAGTCTCCTGAGCCAATAGCTTCCCAATTAGGTACAGTTTCCGCTGAGATGCTGCTTCACTCCGCCACTAAACTAGAACAGATGGTAGGTCAGGAGCCCAATGAGACACGGCCCTGAGCACGAGCCAGCACCGCGCGTATCTCCGGCCAACGGGCAGCGACCACCAAGACGACGATGAGGACACAACCGAGTCTCCAGAGCCCAACGTTGCGTTTCATTCCGGTTCGAACAACAGTGACCGGTCGAAGGTCGGCATTCGATGCCCGATGGAGCCGGTTCGGTCCTCACGCTCGGTAACTCGATCGTACTCGCCGGCGACGAGTGTACGGGGCTGGCGCACGACGACTCGTTCGGGTCCGTCGGCCGCGTTTCGGTACTGGTTCAGAATCGCGTCCTTTGGCTCGGCCTGGAGGGTGACGACGGCAACTGTACACGACTCGGGAAGCCTTGATCCATCGCCAGGAACGTTTCTGCCGTCGTCGACGACTATTTCGACCGTGTCTGCAATACCGGCACGCTCGAGGTTCTGCCGTGCTTCCTGGACCACTGCTGGATCGTGGTCGACGGCATAGACGGTCGCACCGGTCCGCTTTGCGAGCAATGTGGCTGTAAACGGCATTCCGCCACATCCGACGTTGAGAACCCGATCTCCGTCGTCGATTGCAGCGAGTGTACTCTCCCGAGCGACGACCGAGCGGTAGAACCAGCTATACAAGTCGAACGCGATCGGAGCAGGAGTACACGACTTCTCGAGTGTTGCGACAGTCTTCGCTATCCGCCCCATACGATATTTTTGGCCAACCTAAATAAGAGGGCAGACGATCGTTCCCAGTTTCCGATAACGGGCCGAAAATCCCGGTGTGCGGACGTGTTATCGGTGTGCTGACTGCCGTCGCTGTCCCGTTGCTCACCGACTGACGGCCCGTCTCGGACGTTGGCTTTCTTTGTTGGACTCCGTCCAACTCACGTTTCTGGGATGTAGAGCGTCTACAAACGAGCTTCGGAGGAATCAAATAAAATCCGAGTAGAACTCTCTCGAATCCTATGTCGC
>NZ_AOMA01000117.1 GCF_000337895.1 Halobiforma nitratireducens JCM 10879 | reverse complement strand
TTCTTTTTCAAACAGCTTCTCTGAGGACGATCGTAACGGGTGTCAGCTGTATGGTGGTTTGTAGAATTTGAGATCCCGAAGTTGTGGTCCAACTCGGACGGGTTTTGTATACCGTAATGTGGTTTATCGACTCCGGAAGTGGAGTCGCTGACTAACTCGAGGAATCGGCCTGAGACAGCACACCGCGTCTCGAGAACCGCGTCCGGACCGCAACAACCGCTAACAGTTTCGTGCGGCGTCGGCGTTGGCCTCGATGTTCTCCCAGACGTCGGTCATCAACTCGCCGGTTTTGGCGACGAGATCGTCGACATCGTCGGTGTTCTCGGGTGCACAGCCCAGATCGCGAATCGCCTTGGTCGCGGAGATGTGATAGACGTGGACGGCGTCGTCGTCTTCGGTTTCGTACACTGCAGTCGTACACGGGAGCATCCCGGCGAGTGAGTGATCGATCGTGATCGCGTCCCTGGCGATCTCGGGATGACACATGACCAGCAGCGCCGTCCGTTCGACGTTCTCGCCGAGCATCCCTTCGATCATCCGGTCGAGCCGGGTCACCTGTACCGTCTCGAAATCGGCCAGTTCGTGCTCGAGTTGGACGAACGGGACCGCGTCCTCGAACGGCATCTCGAGTGTCGTGTGGAGGGCTTCTTCGGCGGTCGGCGCAGGAACGTCCGCTTCGGTCGACTCCCTCGAACCTGTCATACGGTATGATCTACGTGCAGCCCTCAAAAGCGTGGTGTCGCCGCTCGTGACGGGAGAACGGTGTCTCGAAGCCCCATCCGTTCACGTCCGACTGGTCGTTACGCGAAGTCGGTGACGCTGCCAATGGACTCGTCCTGTATCGCCGCCGCCATTTCGTCACTCGAGATGTCGTCCGGGACCTGCTGGGGGTACTTCCGCCGGAAGTACCCCAGGGCGTTCCCGACATCACGCTCGAGGAACTCGTCTGCGTTCTCGTGATCGGTGGGAACGGCCTGGGGCCAGTCGAAGATCGTCACCCCCGATTCGTCGACGAAGACGTTGTACTCGCTCATGTCGGCATGAACGTAGCCGGCTTCGTAGGCGCGTTCGATTTCGGCCAGCAGGAGGTCGAGCACGTCGAGTACCTGGTGGTCCTCGAGTTTCGTCCGGGAGAGTTCGACCCCGTCCATCTTCTCCATGACGATAGCGTGGCGATTGTGGTCGATCGGCCGAGGAACCGACACGTCCGGATACAGCGACTCGAGGATATCGTACTCCCGTTCGGCGGCTTTTCGGGCCGTGTACATCCAGGAGACGTGTTCCTTGTCGGAGGCGTAATCCCGCTCTTTGTGGACTTCCCGGAAGTTCGTATAGCCCTCGCGGTGATACTTCAGGGCCAGCGGCTTGTAGGACCTGACCTCGTAGACGTCGCTTTCCTTGCCGACGCCCAGTGGCGCACCGAACTCACCGATCGTCTCCCGCTCGACGAGCGCCCGCAGCGCCAGGGCGTCGTAGCCCTCGAACTGGAGAGTGTACCCCTCGTACTGTATGGTCTTTTTCTCGATGAGGCCGCGTTTGAGACAGCGCTCGAGCCGATAGTCGACTTCCTCTTCGGTCAGATCGGCGAACTTCGGGAGCTTCTCCCGCTGAACCCACTCCGAAAATCGCATCCCCTGTTCGACGCCGGAGAGGAGATAGAAGTCCTCGGCTTCGAGTTCGGGGAGCAACTCGGCGACGTTTCGCACCATGGCTCGGAGTAGCCGACCGGTACGTAAAAACGTCGTGACCCGTGAGGCGACCTCGAACGGAGCGAAACGCTTTCGAGAGCGATCACCCGCCGAACACGTCCTCGAGTTGCTCTCGCATGAACTCCCGGCGGTACTGTCGCCGTTCGTCCTCCGAGAGGTAGTTTTTCATAACGACAGCGGAGTCGGAACTCCCCTGCTCTGCGGCGATCACGTCCAGGTTTTCCCGGAGATTCGTCATCGCCCGGTTGTAGGTGGTGTACCAGAATCGCCGCCCCATCTTCGAGGTCGGGAGCTCACCCTGTACGCGGACGCCGGCGTCCTCCGCGAGCCGCTGGAACCGTGCCTGAACCGTTTCGCCCGTGATGTGGCCGCTTGCCGACCGACTCGAGGGAAACAGGTATCCGGACCACGCAGAATCGTCTTCGAGCTGCTCGATCCGAGCGGTCAGATCGGCCGTGCCGTAGATCAACGCGACCGTTCCTGGCCCGTTCTTTCGCTCGTCACCGAAGGCGATGTGGGGATCGTCGCCCTCGAGAACCAGTTGTGAGGTGTGCAATGCGGCGACCTCGTTTCGTCGCAGTCCCCACGCACAGAGCGCGAGAACGATCAGTTCCTCGCTCTGTGCGTCGGTCGCGTCGTACAGCCTGCTCACCTGCCGGCCCGTGAGGGCGGCGTTGTCCGGCTCCTCGCGGGACCAGTTGTACTCCTCGTCGATGTGTTCGACCGGGTTGAACGCAGCCTTGGCCCGCCGGCCGAGGTGTTCGTAGAACTGGCTGACGTCGCTGAGATATCGGAGTTTCGAGGCGTCGGTCCCCAGTTCGTAGTTGAGTTCGTCGAACACGACCAGCGCACGCCGGATCTCGTCGCTCTCGTTGCTCGCGTCGGCGGCGCGGTCGACGAGGTCGGCCTCTCCGTGAACCTCCCGGTAGAGTCGGGCGTAGGTCGCGAGTCGCGACTGCTTGGTCCGAACTGTCGACGTAGCAAGTTGTCGCCGCCGCTCGAGGGTCTCGAGGTACGACTCGAGTTCGTCGATGGTGGCGTCGTCGTCGATTCCCCACTGGTAGGCTGTCGGCGACCCAGGCTCCTCGTAGCCGACCGTCGACAGGAACTCGACCAGCGTCATGTCGTGATGTTCCCGCAGGGCGTAGGCGATGCCGGAGTAGCCGGCATCGGCGACCTGCTCGTAGGACGGCCGTTCCGCGAGATCGACGCCGGCACGCTCGAGGGCGGGTTCGATCTCTTCGGCCCAGAACGTCCGGAGTTCCGTGAGGGACATCCGCGACCAGCGGATCGTCGTCTCGCTGCTCATCGGTCCTTCCCACGGGCATCGATTTCGAGGAACCACTCCGTCGTTGCTCGCCCTCTCGCAACAGCGATCCGATTCCGACGAAATTCGGGCTGCTGGCTCGAGAGTGGATGACCGTTTTCACCGGTTCGACCCTTGGGGTCACGTCCGGATTTAGCCGCTCGAGAAAACGATCGTTCGACCCCGACTGACTCGCAACTCGTCATGTTCTACTCCCACGTACCAATGACAGTCACGTAAAACTACTGCTTAATCGGTTGTCGTGTAGTGGACAAACGACTCAAGCAACCATCTGTTCAAAATGAGGATCGGCTTTCGTATGGTCTCTAAGCCGTGTTTATGGCATATATGGTGGTTTGGGGCAGAGTTCGTTGGAAACTCTCGCCGCACGTTGTCGTCGATCACAGTCGTCGCGACCAGGGAGGTGTACCGTCGGGACGAGTTCGGACGAACTCGGACGACCGAACGTGAACCGGTGTCACCAGGGGTGCTCATCATCTCTCCCAACAGTAGGCGGTCTGTCAGTCGACAACGGTCAGGACTCCCCCCTCGAGCGAACTGCGTCCTCGATGGTCTGGGGCCGACTGCACCCAGTGCTCGAGCGACACCGGTGATAAAACGACGCGGAAGGGTGACTGAACGGACCCAGGAGAGGAGACGCGTAGTAAAGACGTGAGTGCCGACTGCAGCACCTCGAGAAAGGCCTCGAGATCGCTGTAGTATAAACACGGCCGTAGACTCTCGCGAAGACGCCACAGGCGCTCACGAGCCGTTGCTGTCCTGGGGACGGTTGCACACCGACTATGGACGAGACCAGCCTAAGAGACGTGTCGACCTCGGTCGCCGATGAACCAGCTATCGTCGCTTCCCACGTGGTGGTCCCAGACGGAGCGGACCCAAGCCTCCGAGCCGTTCCGATTCGAGAAACGATGGACTGCCGTTGGTCGGCCACGTAGTGGCCGAGCTGGTCGCCGCGAGAAGACTCCAGTTTTGGAACTCACATCGGAACGATTCACGTCGCGGACTCTCCGTTCGGGCTCGGCCTCGACTCGTCCGTTCCCAGCCAGCTCGAGAACACTCCCCTCGAGCGGGCTGTGACAGTGAGTGTTTCTCTCCTCTCCATTCACAGCGAGGCTCCCTACGGCACCGCGGAGTTGGGATCGGTACTGGACGACCCAGTCGGCACGTCAGGCCGATGGTAGGGCCACACTACCGTTACCTCTCTCTTGGCAGGAAACTCGGGGCTATCTTGTGGCCGCGATACACATCGGCTCGGGAGAGAATCTCGAGTGTGCTGGATCGCGGAGCCCGATATTGACACTCGAGTGGCGGTGTGGCCGTTCGGTGTGTGTCACACTACGGGCGATTTCCGACATCCGTATTGCTGCTGAACGTTGATCGTGTCGGCGTTATCGGTTCACGACCGTCGAGCAAAGTGACGGATTTGGATGCCCATCAGAGTGCTCCGTACTCGGGGGCCATCGTAAGCAGCGTGGCTCTCCGAGCCACGAGCAGACCGTACGAAGCCCCGTCGACGACGCGAGTCTCTCCGTGGGGACAGATGGTTCAGTCGCTACCGGGGAGCCGGACGCAGAGACGGAGACACAAGTCGGACTCCGACAACCGTGCTGTGGTCTTCTACCGAGGGCAGCGAAAGTCGTTCCGTGCGTTTCTGTGCTGGCCGCTGCTCCGTCGGATGCCTGCGAACAGGAGCCCGTTATGACGAGTGTTGGTCAAGTAAATCAGATAATGCTATATCAATTTGGCTGGGACTCGAGGGGTCTGGTCTACAGGTTTGCGACTACCTGAGCTGGTGTCGCCGGTTGGGCTTGATGGACCTGCGCCTGAGTCACTCGGCGAGAGTTGCCTCGAGACAGCAAGCTCGTTCTCGAGTGAGTTCAGAGAAACCGACAGTGGCGATGGCTCCTTTCACAGCCGCCGTTTTTCTCCACGAACGCGCGAAGAGTCCGGTGATCGTCGTACAGTGGTCTCCCCATCGGCTCGACCCGGACGGGGACGGGAGCGTGTACCGGATACGTCGGACGGCCGGTAGACCGGTCGACTGCTACGGCCGTGACGTACTGGCTGAAAACGACAAACACTCCCAGGATGGGGACCCACCGAATCGGCACGGAAAATACCTATTCGTCCGTCAGACGACTGCTGTGTGTCGTCCGGCTCGACCACGACCGTCATACGGTCGGCCGATCGGACTAGAACAGCCGACCAGTCCGTCTCAACCCGTCGATTCCGCGTCGCCGTGAGACGACGCCGGCTGCTCGGCCGGTCCGGTGGCAACCGACAGCGGCGAAGGTGCCCCCTCGCTCTCGAGCGCGCCGGCGTACCGGAGCACGAGCCCGCCGAAACCGACGAGCCAGACGAGATCGAGGTAGGTCGTAACCGTTTGGCCGACGAACGCGGTCGTGAGACCGAGCCGCTGCTCCGAGAGCGTGCCGAGCGTGAGCATGACGGCGAAGACCAGCAGGATCAGGAACCTGATCTTGGCGTACAGCAGCGCTCGCTGTCCGCCAACGCGCGTCGCGCTGCGGGAAAACGGCCCGAGCAAGATGTACCCCATTCCTACCAGACCTCCGACGGCAACGAGTGTGACTACCGTATCGAGGACTCCGGTAACGACCCAGGTCAAGAAGGCTGCCCACAGTGAGGCGAGAACAGCGACGACGAGTGCAAACAGGGACCGCCGATCGGCGTCGACGATCGCCCCGAGAACGAGACAGACGGCCGACCAACCGACGGAGTACCCCAGAAAGCGCGTGACCGATTCGGTACGCCCTGCCAGATCGATCGTCAGCGCCCCGGCGTACATGAGCGCGTACGCGAGACTCATCGACCCACACGCGATCACGACCGCGTATCCGTGGGACCGAGCACCCGTGGGCACCCGGAGCGTCCACAGCAGGAACGCGACCGTCATTACGGCGAGCAATCCGCTCGAGGCCGCGAAGAGTGTGCCGTGTTCGATCATCGTCGCTGGCCCCTCTGCGAGTCGGATCGTAAGTATTCCTCTCGATGCAACTGCCGTCTCCGATAGAAACCAGGCGACTGTGATTTCATTGTCTCGATGTCGAATCTCTGCGGGAAGCGCGCATGTTCCGTTTCGAAACTCGAGTGTCGCCGCTGATAATGGTTGTTGCCGGATTCCTCCTCGTCAGCCGGCTTTCACACCGGTGTCGACCGAGACGAGTCACCGCTCGTCGGGTCACACGGCATCGGAATCGCTTTGGGCTGCGCTCGCATGGGTCGACCCATGACCGAGACGGAACTCGCCGGCCGCGAGTGGCGACTGATCCGGGACGATCCTCGGGACGGGGCTACCCAGATGGCCCTCGAGGAGGTCGCCGCCGAGCGCGCACTCGAGGACGATCTGCGGACAGTTCGGGTCTATTCCTGGGAGCCGAGCACGCTCTCGCTTGGGTACCGGCAGGACGCCGCGTCGGTCGACTGGGAGTACTGCAAGCGGGAGGGAATCGGCGTCACCCGACGACAGACCGGTGGAGGCGGAATCTATCACGACCGAGACGCCGACATCTCCTACACGATCGTCGCACCGGCAGACGAGGTCCCGGGCGACCTGATGGAGTGTTATGCCCTCTTTTGCGAGCCGATCCTCGAGGCGTTCGATCGGATGGGCGTCGACGCGGAGTTTGCGGGAGCCGAGCAGGCGTCGATCTACTACCCGTCGTGTTACCTGCGGGATATCAATCCGGCCCACGACGTGGTCGCGCCCGCGAGTGGGGACGTCGAAGCCGGGAAAATCAGCGGCAACGCCCAGTACCGCCAGCGCGACGTCGTCATCCAGCACGGCTCGCTGAGCTACGATCTCGAGCCCGAACATCATCTGAGCGTCTTCGACCCGACGGAGCCGGTCGAAACGGAGACCTTCACGAATCGGGTGACGAGTATCCGTGAACGGGCGGGAATCAGCCGGGAGGAAGCGGTTGCGACGCTCGCGGATACACTGGGCGACTGGTGTGATGCCGACGACGGGGAGTGGCGCGAGGACGAACTCGAGAAGGCCCACACCCTGGCAGACCGGAAATACGGAACGGACGCCTGGGTTCGGGACCGCGAGACGCTCGAGGCGGGCGAACTCTAGAGTCAGTCCGGTTTCCATCCCGCCTGGGTGCAGTCACGCGACTGACGGGGCGATCTGGCTGGTCGTCCGTACTCTTTTCGGGGCCTGTACCACTGTGGGAGCGTTGCTCTGAGCGCGGACGTAATCACGGTCTCTACGGCCTGCCTCGTGGTCGGTCACACGGTCAGACACGAACCATGGCAACTCCTCGAGAGAACCGACAGCAGTTCGGAATTCGCTACCGAAACTTGTGGAGTCGAAGCCACGGTGACGCGACTCGCGGCACTTCGATCGCTGGCAGGCGAGTAGAAGCGTGCCCTCGCCGCTTCGTTATACCTATCACGAACGGGTACTGACGGGAGGGTATGACGATGAAGGTTGGCGCACACGTTTCGATCTCCGGGTCGCGCGTCTCTTCAGACGACGAAACGCCACCGTACGACGATGTCCGTAACGCCGTCCACCGCCAGCGGGCGTTCGGCGGTAACTGCGGCCAGATTTTCACCACCTCGCCGCAGGTCTGGGCCCAGCCCGAGATCAGTGACGAGGCTGCCGACGGCTTTCGCGAGGAAAGCGACGAGCTGCTCGAGGGGCCGTGGGTGATTCACTCCTCGTATTTGGTCAACCTCTGTACGCCGAAAGAGGACCTCCGCCGGAAGTCCAAAGAGAGCATGCAAGCGGAACTCGACGCCGCCGACAAACTTGGCGTTCCGTACGTCAACGTCCACCTCGGAGCCCACACCGGTGCGGGCGTCGAGGGCGGTCTCGACAACGCTGCGAGCGTCATCGACGACCTCGACGTGCCGGAAGACGTTCAGATCCTCATCGAGTCCGACGCAGGTAGCGGCACCAAGCTGGGCGGCGAGTTCGACCACCTCGCGGGGATCATCGATCGAACGGAAACCGACATCGGCGTCTGCATCGACACTGCCCACACACTGGTCGCGGGTAACGACCTCACGACGCCCGAAGCGGTCGACGAAACTGTCCAGCGGTTCGACGACGAAGTCGGTCTCGAGTATCTCGAGTACATCCACCTCAACGACTCGAAACACGATGTCGGTACCCACAAGGACGAACACGCCCACATCGGCGAGGGCTACATCGGCGAGGACGGTATGAAAGCGATCGTGAACCATCCCGATCTACGCGATCTGCCCTTCGCACTCGAGACGCCCACCGAGGACGGTCGCGGCTTCGCCTGGAACATCGAGACGGTCAAGGAACTCCGCGAAGAGTAGCGGGCCCAAAAGATCGAGATGCCGAAGGTGGGTGAGCGGTCAGCCGGGTCGAAAAGTATTTGATTTATTCCTGAAACGACCAAGTATGAACGTCGACACGTATCGGCATCTCGTGGTGTTGCTTCTGGGGTATATCGCCGTGTTCATCCTTCTGCTCACGATAGAGCTACTTGGATTCGCATCCTTGATAGTCGCTCTCATCGTCGGAACGGCGCTTGGCCTCGGTGTACTCGCCGTCGTCGGCTGAACGCCGCTGTGGCGACGCTCGTCGAACTGCTGACAGAGAAACCGGTCGAACCCGGGGGGCCGGTTCCGTTCGGAACCGCTAACTTTCTGGATCGACGAGTGACTACAGATGCCGTCATCTCGATCGACCGATACGCCCGAACTCGGTATCGCACTCGGAGCAGTACTCGTCGCCCTCGGTGTCGGGGCCTACGTCATCTCGGACTTCGCCAGCATCACGGCGCTCATCCCGGCCATCTTCGGTATCGTCATCGTCGGACTCGGCGTCGCAGCTCGCCGGACGCCACGCGAGAAACTCGCCGTCCTCGGCATCGGCGTCGTCTCGCTGCTCGGCGTGCTCGGCTCCGCACGCGGCGTTCCCGACGTGATCGCGCTTCTGACCGGCGGCGCTGTGGACTCGACCGTCGCCGCCGTCACCCAGGGTGCGATGATCCTGCTGGGACTCGTCCTCTTGCTCGCTGCCGGTCGTGACATCCTCGGCTGAGATCGAATCGAACCGACCCGTTTTTACTCGAGAGCGCCGAACGACGGCGCGTGCGCGAGTTCTCCGAAGACTATCTCCGTCGAACCCGCCGGGGAATGTGGGACGACTCCCGTGAGGCCCTGGCCCCGCTCGCCCTCGAGTCCCGGAGTCGAATTCTCGATGTCGGCTGCGGGACTGGCGAGTTGAGTCGCGTGCTCGCCGCCGAGTCACCGAGTGGAGCCGAGGTGGTCGGCTGCGACGCCGACTCCGCATTGCTCGAGGTCGCCGCCGACTGCGTTCCCGTCGTCGCCGGCGACGCCTACGAGTTGCCGTTCCCCGACGATGCGTTCGACCTGGTCGTCTGTCAGGCACTGCTGATCAACCTTCCCGACCCCGAAGCGGCGCTCGCGGAGTTCGCACGAGTGTCTTCGGATCTGGTCGCGGCAGTCGAGCCCAACAACGCCGCCGTCTCCGTCGATTCCAGTGTCGACGCCGAAGGCGATCTCGAGCGACGCGCTCGGCGGGCGTACCTCGACGGCGTCGAGACCGACGTCGCGCTCGGGGCCGACGCCCGCGCGGCGTTCGAGGCGACGCCCCTCGAGGTGCTCGAAACACGACGGTACGACCACGTTCGGACGGTGGAACCGCCCTACGACGAGGGGGCGGTCGTCGCGGCCCGGCGGAAGGCGACGGGTGCGGGACTGGCCGACGATCGAGAGACGATGCTGTCGGGGGGGTTGACCGAAGGCGAGTACGACGACCTCCGCAGCGAGTGGCGACAGATGGGCAGAGATGTCGTCGAACAGATGGAAGCCCGGGAGTACGAGCGCGAAGAGACAGTGCCGTTCTTCGTGACCGTCGGGCACGTCTGAAACCGTCGCGAGCGCGGGTTTGCCGCTCGGAGTTCTCGGTTCTCGGTTCTTGGTTCTTGGTTCTCGGCTCTCGGTTCTCGGCTCTCGGTTCTCGGCTCTCGGTTCTCGAGGTCGCCGCCGTTCGGTTCTCACCCCTCGTTCGAGCGGTAGCCAAGCAGCGAGACGTAGATACCGACCAGTCCGGCGGTGACGACGACGAGCCCGGTCACGAGATCGAAGTACCCGACGAGAGCCAGCACCGACCCTGCCATCACGAGCGCGACGTTTGCGAGCAGCGCGACTCGAGGCGATCGAAGTCGATCGAGGGCAGCGACAACCGATGCCGAAACCATACCGGTACGCACCGACGGCGTGACCAAAGGTCTTCGTATCCCGTGTCGAGGGAATGGGATCGAATGGGGACGCTGGCAGGCCTCCCTCGGTTCCCGAGGAGCGACAGCCGCCGACTGTTCTTTACTTGTTCCTGTCGAACACCGGAACATGGCCGCGATCGAACTCGAGGGACTCACCAAGGATTACGGCGAGGTACTCGCCAACGACGACGTCACGTTCGACGTCGAGCGTGGGGAGATATTCGGCTATCTCGGCCCGAACGGGGCCGGGAAGACGACTACCATCCGCACCCTGCTGGGGTTCATATCGCCTACTGACGGGACGGCGCGGGTGCTTGGGCGTGAGGTAACCGACGAGGCGGAACTACTCGAGGCCAAGCGCCGAATCGGGTACTTACCGGACGATCCGGCGTTCGACGAATCCGTGACGGGACGCGAGATACTCGAACTCCACGCGAGCATCAAAGGCGACGAGCGCAGCGAGGAACTGCTCGAGTTGTTCGATCCGCCGCTGGACCGTACGGTACGGCACTACTCCCACGGGAACGTCAAGAAACTCGGGCTGGTGACGACGTTCATGCACGACCCCGAGCTGGCTATTCTGGACGAGCCAACCGGTGGGCTCGATCCCTTGATGAAACAGCGATTCGCCGAATTCCTCCGGGAAGAGCGATCGCGGGGTATGACGGTCTTTCTTTCCTCACACATCCTGGGCGAAGTGCGGCGGCTCTGTGACCGGGTCGGGATCATCAGAAACGGCCGCCTGGTCGCGGTCGAGCCAGTCGAGGCACTGTTGAACCGAAGCGGCAAGGTGGTTCGGCTGCGTGCCGAGGAACCGATCCCGCGGTCGAAGCTTGATCTCGAGGGTGTGTACGATCTCGAGACGACCCTCTCGGATGGCGGCGATGGACCGGACGGGACGGAGCGGCCGGCGGAGTCTTCGGTCGAGACGACGGCGACGAACGTCGATGTCGACAGGGATGAAGTCACTGGGGAGACGGCGTTTACGGAGTGTACGTTCACGTTCACCGGAGACGTCAACGTCCTCCTCGAGCGGCTCGGTGAGTACCGGTTGATCGATCTCTCGCTCGAGGAAGCGCCTCTGGAAGCTGTGTTCCTGCGGTTCTACGGGGAACACGACGGCACGGACGACGGCGAACCCGTAACCGAGGACGGCAGTAGGACCGAGAGCGGACGGGGGACAGCGAACCGAACCGGAGGTGCCGGTGATGCTTGAACTGGCCCGGTTCGACGGCCGCAACCGTGTCAGGGGAAGTCTCTATCTCTCTGTCGCCATGGCCGCACTCGCTGCGCTGATGATCTGGATTTTCCCCTCCTACAGCGACGCGTTCGGGGAGGATGAGGAGATACTCGACGCTCTCCCGGACGCGATGATCCGGCTGTTCGACGTCCAGACGCTGGCCAGCCTCGAGGGATTCCTGGCGTTCGAACTCTACGTTTTCGGATGGATCATCCTCCTTGGTCTCTATCTCGCGTATCTCGGTGCGGGCACCGTCGCGGACGATATCGAACGCGGTCGAATGGACGTCGTACTCTCGATGCCCGTTTCGCGAGCGCGGGTCGTCTTCGAGCGGTACGCGGCGCTTGCGGTCCCGATCGTCGCGGTCAACGTTCTCACGCCGATCGTCGTCTACGTCGGAGCCGAACTGGTCGACGATCCCATTCCGGCGACCGACGTGGTCGCAGTCCATCTGCTGTCGATCCCGTATCTCTTTGCCTGTGCGGCGATCGGACTGGCGGCGTCGGTGGTCGTCGATCGGGTCGGAATCGCCCAGCGACTCGCGGTCGGGATCACGTTCGGACTGTTCCTGGTCGAGTCGCTGCTGGTGGATACCGACTACGAGGCGTTCGGCGTCGTCTCGCCGACGCGATACTACGATCCGAACGAAATCCTGCTCGAGGGGACCCACGACCCCGTCAACGCAGGCGTACTGATCGCGATGATCGTCGTCCTGCTCGCGGCAAGCGTCGCGTGGTTCCGGCGACGCGACGTGTAGTGCTCCTCCGGCGACGATCCGCACCACCTTGGTCGTCGCGTTCGACCGTGTTCCGGAGAACGTCACACGCCGCGTCGAAACCGTTCGGACGCGGCGTTCTGTGAGATGCCGAGTCGATCGCCCCACTCGGCGAGCGAACACCACGGGGTATCTCGAGGGAACCCCTCGAGTGCAGCCACGAGCCGCTCTCGCTGAGGGGGGCGTCAGGCCGTACTGTCGTCCCGCGTCCCCCCGCGGCGTCGAACAATCGCTCGAGTTCGATCGACACCGTGTTCGACACAGAGCGTCCGAAACACCTCGAGTACGATCGGGAGTCCGAGCGAGTCGCCGACGATGGCCGACGACGGCCGACGACGGGCAACGATGGCCGACAATGGCCGATGATGGCCGACTGACGGTCTACCGTACCGTTCTCGAATCCGTCGAGAGGGGAACAGCGACGAGTACGGACGCCGGAGCCAGGAAAACGGGCTACTCGAACGCTGGAACCCTATACCACGTCGCCCCGCACCGTCACCCCTTCCTGAGTTTCGCGCCAGGCGTGGAGTTCCTGTGCCGCCGCGGTCGCCTCCTCGTCTTCCATCCCGAGCATCTCGAGGGCACTCGAGAGCGTCGGCAAGGCGAGTTCGCTCTCGCGGAGTTTACGAAACGCCTCGTCACTGCGGACGCCGTCGGCCCAGAGGCAGACGCCCCGCGGGTCGAGCAACTGGGTGTAGTCGTCCCGCAACTGTGCGCCGCGCAGTCGCTGGGTGACGTTGTCCTCGAAGGAGGCGTTACACACCTCGAAGTGGATGGGGTCGGAGTCGTCGTCACCGAGCAGGTGGGCGGCGAGACACTTCTCGGGTGCGGCGTGACCTGCGGCGTTGGCCCGGAGATACTCGGGGTAGTCCTCGGCCCAGTCAGCACGGACCGACTTGCTGACCCCCTCGATCCCGTGGGACTTGCGGAACCGCGTTTCGGGATCGTCGCCTCCTTCGTCCCGATCCACAGGACTGTCGTCGCGCATCAGTACGTCCTTCGTCAGATACACGTCCAGTCGCTCGACGGGATCGAGTCCGAGCGCGATGTCGCCGAAGGCCCACACCTCTCGAACGGGGACCGGCATCCGTTCGTTCTCGACGGTATCGACGAGTTCCTCGAGTCGGTCGACCGCCGCGGTGCGGTCAAATCCGTTCATTGACGGAGGTGAGGTCTCGAGGCGCAAAACGGTTTCTCAGTCGCGGCCACGATACCGCGGGCTCCGTGATCGAGAGTGTAAATCTCAAACCTCAGGCTTTCTTCCCGTCGTCCGTCGTCACGTAAACGGTCTTTCGGACCGTCGCGTGGACGACTCCGTCGGCGTCGACGAGGTCGACGGTGTAGTGGCGGTCAACGGCGTCGGTGTCGTCGGCCGCGAGCGCTGCCTCGATCGCCGCGATCTCCTCGTCGGTGATCCGAAACGTCGCGTACAGCGTCTCCCTGCCCGGCTTCTTGAACCGGATGTCGGCTTCCTTGTCCCAGACCACGTACTCGTCGCCGAGGGTCTTGAGCAGCATCATCATGTAGAAGGGGTCGACCGCCGCGTACATGCTGCCCCCAAAGGTCGTCCCGACGTAGTTTCGCGTCCGCCAGGAGTGGGGCAGTTTGATCCGGATTTCCTGCCAATCCGGCGCGATATAGGTTACCCGGCCGCCGGTACCGCGATAGGCCGGAAAGAGATTGAATCCGAGCCGGTAGAGCCGCGAGCGAAGCGAATCGAGCATGCCCCGAATCACGGCCGGCAGGTGAAAACCGTTGGCAAACGCCGGTTCGGTGGCCGATGGTTGCCGCCTCACAGTCGTCTACGAGCGGGACGTGGTACGTCCTGTCAATAGAGCAGCTTTTTGTCGGTTCCCGACAAACAGCGACGTATGAGACACCGCGTCTTCAACGAGGACGGCGACGAAGAGCTCGTCTTCGTCATGGGCTGGGGCAACCGCTGGACCCACGAGAACGTCAGCTGGCTCATCGGCGAGCTGTCCGACGCCGGCTACCGTGTCCACGCGTTCGAACTGCCGACCGATCTCGAGGATTTCAAAGCCGATTGGCTCGAGCCGATCGCCGAGTACGTCCTCGACTTCGAGGAGTATCAGCTTCTCGCCCACAGTGCGGGGGCACTGGTCGCACAGGCCCTCGACGGCGCGGACAACCACGTCTATCTGAGTCCCTGGTGGGGGTACGGCCGCGGCTACCCCGACGTTGCCCTCGAGGCCGTCTCCAAGCTGCCGACGACGTTTCCGTTCCTCCCGGCCGGGGAGATGGACCGGGAGGTGCTGGGCGAACGGGCGACCAACCACCAGATCGCGACGCAGCCGCGATGGGTTTCGCCCGCGTTCGTCCGCGAAACGCGTCACGCTCAGGAAGAGTTGCTGACGATCGACCACGACGCGGTCGTGTTCTGCTCGCTGCGCGATCCCGTCATCGACCTCGCGGCGATCGGCGAACGAGTTCCGGCCCAACACGTCGTCCTCTACAGCGGCGGCCACGAACTGTTCTCTTCCCAGCCGCGAGAGACGTACCTCGATCTCCTGCTCGAGTCGCTCGAGGACGGTGCTGTCGCCGTCGAGGAGCGGCCGCGCGTACCGGCCTGAACGCTCGTCGGACGGTCGAACGTCGATGCGTCCGTCGCTCCCGACCGCCCCTGGGAACCCGGAAACCGTGACCGTGATGGGTGCGCGCCGACAACGGCGACGTAATGGACTGTAACCGGTGTGACCAGGAGGCGGTCATGCACGCCGCTTACTCGGGTCAGCACCTCTGTGCGGATCACTTCCGCGAGTCGGTCGAGAAGCGGGTCCGTCGCCGGGTGCGTCGGGACGACCTCGTCCCACGAGACGCGACGCCCGAGGACCCCGAGACGTGGGTAATCGGTCTCTCGGGTGGCAAGGACAGCGTCGTCCTCACCAAAATTCTACACGACACGTTCGCCGAAGACCCGCGGATCGAACTCGTCGGACTGACCATCCACGAGGGGATCGAGGGCTACCGCGACAAGTCGGTCGACGCCTGTGTCGACCTCGCAGCGGAGCTCGACATTCGTCACGAACTCGTCTCCTATGCGGATGAGTTCGGCATCGAGATGGACGACGTCGTCGAGGACGATCCCGAAAACATGGCAGCCTGCGCTTACTGCGGCGTCTTCCGTCGGGACGTGCTCTCCCGCTACGCCGACGACCTCGAGGCCGACCTCCTTCTGACCGGTCACAATCTCGACGACGAGGCCCAGACTGCGCTGATGAACTTCCTCGAGGGCGACGTCGAACAGATCGCGAAACACTTCGATGCGAGTCTCGGTCCGCTCTCGGAACGCGAAGAGCAAACGGAGTTCGTCCCGCGGGCAAAGCCGCTGCGAGACGTTCCGGAGAAAGAAATCGCTCTCTACGCTCACGTCGAGGACCTGCCGGCTCACATCACCGAGTGTCCACACTCCAGCGAGGCATACCGGGCCGAAATCCAGCAGTTGCTCTACGATCTCGAGGAGAACCACCCCGGCACCCGCCACTCGATCCTCTCGGGCTACGAGGAACTCGCGGGCATCGCCGCGGAGACGTACGGCGGCGACGACGGTGCCGACCTCCGTGACTGTGACCGGTGTGGTTCGACGACGACCCGGGAAGTCTGTCGCAAGTGCTCGCTGCTCGAGTCGCTGGCCTGATCGTCGACGGGAGTTTTCGTGTTTCTGTGTCCGTTTCTCGGTTCTTCGTTCGCTCAGTTCATCACGGGGACGAGGCCCCACAACACGGTGTTTTGCCCGTCGGCACGCACGTCCGAGTCCGGCCCCGTCACGCATGCGTGTCATACAGACGGGGATACATCCCGCGTCATACGCAGACGGCATCGGGATGTCATCCGTGTGTACGTGTGCGTGTACGACACTCGAACGACTGCCGCTCGTCTCCTCACGGCTTTCGTGTCGGCCCGTTACTCGAGTCGTCGCCGTGCCGTCTCGAGATCCGCAGGTGTATTGACGTTCAGGTGCCATCCCTCGAGTTCGACGCCGACGTACCGACGACGGTCGACGAGCCGCTCTAAGGCGTCAGCGAGTTCGTACTCGTCGCTGTCGCTGTCCGCCCGAGACACCGAAAGACAGGCCGCGAGCAACGCCTCGGTGTCGTGAGTCTGGACGCCGGCCGCGACGTACACGGCGTCGTCGCCGGCTGCGGCGTCGATCGACGCATCGACCGACCGCACGGTGCCGTCCGACGCGAGATCACAACACGCCGTCGTCTCGGCCTCGTTTCTCGAGAGGCGATCGAGCAAGAGCGTCCCGTCGACGCCGGGCTCGTGATGGCGCTCCAGAAGGGGAGAGAGATCACAGCCGTCGAAGACGTTATCGCCGTTGACGAGCAGTACGTCGTCGGGAACGGACGACGGGAGCGACGGTGTGTCGGTGTGGTCCGTCGTCTCCGGTTTGGGTTTCGACTTCGACTCCGATCCCGACTCCGACCCCGACCCCGACCCCGACCCCGACCCCGATCCCATCGGCGGTACCGTCACGCCGTACCCATCGACGACCGCCCGCCGGACCGCGTGGGCCAGGCCCTCACGCTCGTGCTGGGTCGCGTATCTGATCGGGACGCCGCCGACCGAGTCGCCGACCTGCTCGACGATCTTCTCGTGGCGGTAGCCGACGACGATAACGATCTCGTCGATCCCGATATCCGCGAGCGCCCGGAGCGTCCTCACGAGTATCGGCTC
>NZ_AOMA01000116.1 GCF_000337895.1 Halobiforma nitratireducens JCM 10879 | reverse complement strand
CCTCCTCTATCGTCTCCGGTGGGACCGTTTCGGGTTCCGGTGCGATCTTTTCGGTAACGGCGAAGGTTTCCACGGGAGAAATCCACCCCCACAGCGCGCCAGCGGTATTCAGCACGACTAACATGGGAGTCAGCGGGACGGCCAGCAGTGGTGCCCGTTCGTAGCGAATGTACACGCGGACACCGACCAGCGTAATCACGAACAGAACGAAAAACATGGCAAGTGAGCCGAGCTGATAGAACAGTGGCTGTGGAACGTACTGCGGGAACAGAAACAGCAGCACTGACAGGACGGGGATCAGCGGCGACAATGCCCACGCAATCAGCCGGAAGCCGAGAAGGAAGCGGTACTTCCGTGGAAGGAGGTTCGAGGAGTGTTGTGTACCGGCGAACCACCGTCGTCGTTGGCGAAGCAGTCCCCGGAGCGACGGTGGGGCCTGATTCCGAAACTTCAGGTTCAACACCTGGAAATCGAGGTCGCCCGCCTGTGCTGCGCGCCACACGAAGTTCGTATCCTCTGTGATCGTTTCTGCATCCCATGTGATCGTGTCCTCCAAGGATTTTCGAATCGCAATTCCACCACCCCATGCATAGAGCGGATACGTGAATTGACCGAAGGCGCGTTGTTCGACCTGATACCCGATACGGAACGTTTCGGACAGGTACGAGAGCCACGAACCAGTGTACAGCGGCATCTCGGTGATCTGGACGACGTCCGCGTCCGGCAACCCCTGGAACTCCTGGACGATGGTATCTTCGTCCAGATAGAGAACGAACTCTCGCGAAGACGATACGTTTCGACGAGCCCATTCGAGGGCACGTCCTTTGTGTCGGGCTTTGCAGTCGAAATCGTCGGGGACCACATGTACGGTCGCCCCGTCGATCTGCATCCCTTCTTCCGCAATAACTCGAATGTCATCGACTCCGTCCGGAACCGAGTTGACCGTCGCTTGAACGACGGCCTCGGCATCGATGGTCAATATTCGCACCTGTACATCGTCGTGGCCGTACGCCAATTCGTCGGCCGAGGCCAACTGGTTTCGCGCCAGTACGAGCACCTCGTATAGCCAAAATAACACGGAGACTGAGTACAGAACGAATATACTCCAGATAACGATCAGTACGGCAGGCGTGAGCAGCGACACACAGTCGATAAATCGTAACTGAAAATGAAGGTGTCGAGTTCGGTCCGCTTTGCGTTCCACGCAACCAATCTATTCTCCCTCGTGCGGCGATCAGCGTCAGTCGTTGTGGACGAGTGCTCCGCAAGCGTGGCTTCCGAGCCGTCGATGACCTCACACCTCCCGCTTCGAGCAACCCACGGGTAGCGTCGTCACGTCGATCGGTTGGGATCAGTCGTCGGCCGGCCTGGACCCGGGAAGACTCGCACCGTACTCCTCGCCGCCGGTAATCGCACGGGGTTCGTCGATCACGTAGAACATCGCGACGAAGGTCACGATGTACTTGGTGATGATGTCGAGGATGCTGTAGCCCCACGACGTGATCGCCACGTCGAGGACGGCGAACCCTTCGACACCGAGGGCCCACAGGATCGGGTAGCCGAACCAACCGACGACAGTGAGGATTTTGAGCGTACTGAACAAATCCGCCGTGCCGGTCCGTTCTGCCTCGGCCGTCCAGTCGACGAGGATGACGAAGACGATAACGAGGAAGAAGATCGAACTGATCGCGAACCACCACCAGCGCATAATCAGTGAGGACGTCGTCAGCGCCGCTGCCAGTCCAGTGACACACATCGCGATCGTAAACGCACAGGTGGTGAGTATCTTCGTCCAGTTCGAGCCGGCGATCATCCCGAGTGCGATCAGGATGAACGGCGTAGAGAACGTCCACGTGAGATACCGTCCCCACATCGTCAGGACGCCGTCTTCACCGGCCGTCGTCGTTCCCTCGGCTGGGTGACCGGCCGGCATCTCGACGACACTCAGTGTCAGCCCCGAGGTAAGTCCCGAGTAACTCGAGATCGAGACGACGGAGATCAACATGAGCGAAACGGCGATGACTTTCGCCCGTGGATCGGTCAGATTTCTCCCCAGATAGGCAATTCCCAGGATGGTGATTCCTGCAAGGGCGATGTTCAGGACGAACGAGAGGGACAGAAGCGTATCGTCGAAAACGTACTCGAAGAGTTCTGTCTGGGTGAGTCCGCTCTCGAGCGGGAGTTGCTGTACAGCGACCGTGATAGAGGGTGGCAGTGCCATGCGTGGTAAATGCTTCCACTCGAGTCTATTTAAGCGGCTATCCATACGGGTTTGATATTTTGGAAGCTACAGTGGCTAAGAACGTTACTTTCCGGGACTGAACGAACCGGCCTCACGTACTAGCCACTTTGCGAATCTCGGTTCGCGAGGACGACGATGAGTGGCCCACCACCGAGAATCCAGAACACTCCTAAGCCGAGCAGGACGGCGTTTGCAGTGATAGCGCCGGTCGCAGCGACCGCACCCCCGAAGAAGACGACTGCGACGAGCAGCAGTCGATAAAAGCGCTCCTGCTCGACGAACCAGCGGGCGTATTTATCCACATCGAGTGATAGGGTGCCGCGATAGTAAAGCTACACGTCGGTACCTTCTGTGCGAACTGCCGGCGTACCGTTCACCGAGAGCAGTCGATACGTCTGTGACGTGCCGTGCTCCCGTGGTGGGGGCCGGTCACGTTTCACTGTTAGGGCTGTTCGATTAGCATGGTCGATCACTAGAAATAGTTGATTCGGACGAGGACCGTCCGATCGGTGTATGACACTGTGGAAACAGGACTCAAACGTGACCTCGGACTGTTATCGACGATGGCCATCGCGATCGGAGCGATGGTCGGGTCTGGCATCTTTATCCTGCCCGGCGTAGCGTACGTCGCGGTCGACGGACCAGCCGTCGTCCTTGCGTTTCTGATCGCCGGACTACTGGTGTTGCCGGCTGCCCTCTCGGCGTCCGAGATGGCGACGGCAATGCCGGAAGACGGCGGTTCGTACGTCTACGTCGAGCGCGGAATGGGACCGCTGCTCGGGACGATCGCCGGCATCGGCAACTGGTTCATGCTGTCGTTCAAGGGTGCACTCGCACTGATCGGGGGCGTCCCATATCTCGTGTTCGTTGCACCGTGGCTCGCGGAGTATATCCTCGTCATCGCGGTTGGACTCGCCGTGCTCTTTACAGTCATCAACGTCGTGAGCACGAAAAGCGCCGGCAGCCTGCAGTTCGCCATCGTCGGCGTGATGCTCGTCGTGCTCGCGTGGTTCGTCGTTGGCGGCAGTTCCGACGTCTCCCCCGAACGCGCCGCGGGTGCGTTCAACTTCGGTTCGGATGGACTGGTCGCCGCGACGGCACTCGTGTTTATCTCGTATGCCGGCGTGATCAAAATCGCAGCCGTCGCCGAGGAAGTAAAAGACCCCGGAAAGACGATCCCGCGGGCGATGATCGGGTCGTTGGTGCTGACAACGGCGCTGTACGTGGGGACCGTCTACGTCGCCATCGGGGTTGTCGACATCGACGGGGCGATCGCCGCAGGTTCTCTCCAGCCAGATGGCGAGGGTGCCATCATGGCACTGGCAGCGTCCGCGACGCTCGGACAGGCGGGGGTCGTTGCGGTCGTGCTGGCGGCGCTACTGGCGCTGGCCTCGACGGCCAACGCGGGGCTGCTGTCCGCTTCACGGTTCCCGTTCGCGATGGCTCGTGATGGGCTCGCTCCGAGCGCGTTCGAGCAGGTCAGCGATCGGTTCAACACTCCCGTACTCGCGATATCGGTTTCGGGTGCCATCATCGTCGTACTCGTTGCCTTCGTACCGATCGACCAGGTTGCGAAGTTCGGCAGCGCGTTCCAGATTATCGTCTTCATTCTGGTGAATCTCGCGTTGATCGGCTTTCGTGAAGGTGCAATCGACGACTATCGGCCTGAATTCGTTTCGCCGCTGTACCCGTGGATGCAGCTTTTCGGGATGGCCAGCGGGTTCGTCGTGCTCACGCAGGTCGGGTTCGTCCCGCTCGTGGGTGCAGTACTCATCACCGCCGCCTCCGTCGTCTACTTCTATCTGTACGTCCGTCCCCGGACGGACCGCGAGGGGAGCGCACGCACTGAACTCCGTCGCAACGTCGGTGAAGCTGCCATCGAACGAACCCGGGAGCTGTTTGCGGAGGGACGACGCTACGACACGCTCGTCGCGATCACGGACGAAACGCCGCGCCAGACGCGTCGCGATATGCTCCGGGTCGGAACGGACCTGTCGTCGCTACAGGAAGGATCGGTGACAGTCGCCGAGTTCGAACAGGTGCCACATCGTGCCTTCACGGCCGGTGACACTACGTCCCGACGCGACGAACCGCCCGACTGGACACACGAAATGCCGCCGCTTGGAACCCTCGACGACGGTCCAGCCACGGCCGACGGCGGCGTCCAGCAGACTGACGGAGCCACCGACGACACGATCGGCGTCGACGAAGACGGACCAGAGTCGACTGCCGCGACCCAAAGCCAGCCGATCGACTTTCGGACGGTCACGACCGAGGACATCGGCCCAGCAATCGTCGAGTTTGCCTCGTTCGAGGACCAGTCGTTTGTCGTCCTCGAGCGCCGGGTAGAAGAGCTCCACGAGCTGTACGGTGAGGGGATCAACGAGCACGTGTTGAAGAACGCACGCTGTGGCGTGTTGCTCGTCGAGGATCGCGGTATCGATCGAGTCGACGAGATCGCCGTTGCGACCGATCGTGGCGTGTACGATCCCGAGAAACTACTCGTCGCTGATGCGATCGCCGAGGAGACCGGCGCGACGCTCACGTTGTTGCAGACCATTCCGGAGGATGCGCCCGCAGAACGTCAGCAGGTTGTCCAGGAGTACCACGATGAACTACGGCGCATACTTACCGTGACGGCTGACTCGCAGATTCTCCGCAGCGACGACCGCGTGGCAGGTCTCGCCCGGTTCGCAAACGCTGCAGACCTCCTCGTCACGACCACCGAACGTCGTGGGGTGTCCGGAGCGCTCCTCGGTCGGCCCGGTGACCGACTCGTCGACGTCGTCGATGTCACGTCGATCATGGTTCAACCCGCCGGGAAACAGCGGCCGGGACTGGTCCAGCGTGTGGTACTCGATCGGCTGTTCGGCTGATCATCGCGTCGCTACCGACGTTTGGACCAGTTCGGACGGTTACCTCCATGCCGTTCGTCGGTTTTTGTACTGTCATGCATGCTCCTGGCTCCCTCGAGGGCTCCACACTCGAGGACACCCAGTGACCGATTCCGGCCGGGCGGTCCCCGTCCCTGGAAGCGGGTCTCGTCCGGTTCGAGCCGACACTGGAAGCGGCTGTTCCAGATCAGGTAACGTCGGTGCTCCGTGAGTAGTCGATCGACTGGGTTCGGAGCGCGATACTGTCGTCGTCGTCGTCGTTGATTTCCCTGTCGAGCTTGCCTCCGTCTCGGCCGTCGTACTGCATCTCGTGTCACCAGATGTACTTCAGGCACTGTTCGTTCTCGCGTTCGCCACCCCACTCGTTGCCCTCGTATACGTGTGCAACCCGAATGTCGTCCTTGTGGAACTGCTAGTCGCGTTTGTTCTTTACGCAGAAGAGAATCTCGTCGTACGCCGATTCCATGTCACCGCCGTGGTCTTCCCACCGGTGTACCGTTACCGTTACCGTACTCTTCAGCGTGAGGTCGGATCGTTCCCTCGCGTAGTCAGCTACTGCCATCGCAACGGGCCACAGACGACCGTCCCGGTACCGTTCGACGCAACGACCCACGGCGTCTCCGTCGGGCCCATTCACTCGGAGAGAGCACTCCAGATTCCCTCCGTCGCGCCGAGGACGTCCTCCTGGGTGTCGGCATCCGATACTACCCGTCCGAGGTCAACCGGGGACATCTGATTGGTCTCCCGTTCACCTCCTGTAGTACTTGACTGTTGTACCACCTCCACCGACAGGTAGCTGATCGCCCATACATAGGCATTCGAGTATGTGTTGCTTATCACCGATCCATCCAAATCCCAGGACGACATGGGGCTACGCCGTCCGACGCGAAACGGACCATCCTTGCCCAACTCGAGGAAGAGTCCCGCCACGGCTACTCGCTCGCCAAAGACCTCGGCAAGCAGGGGCCGACGGTGTACGAACGCCGCCAGGAGTTAGAGGTGCCAATACATCGATAGCGAGCAAGAAGACCGGCGGAACGTATACTTTGACCGAGCGTGGCGAACTCACTCTCCAAGCAGACCGCGCTGGTGATTGAATCCACCTGCGCCGACAGACCCCTCAGGACACAAACGAGACGTGTCGCGTCTCGTTAACCGGGGAATCAGGAGTTGGCGGTTCAGATTGCGCGTTTCCTCGGGGTTCGAGTACGCGCTCGTGTGGCTCTTCGACGGTCGCCACTCAGTTGTCACCAGACAACCGTACCGAGGCGTACTGACGGAGCTACTCGAGGAGACTGTCGTCACCAGTCACCATATAGACCGTCCGAGCGGCGACGTTGGTCGCGTGATCGGCGACGTGCTCGATGTCGGCGACGGTGATCACGAGCCGAAGGACGCGCTCGTGGTGTTCGTCGAGATCGACGATCGCGGCGTCGAGCGTTGCCGTTTCGTGGAAGACCTGGCGGCTCGCGTGTTTTGCGAGCTGATCGATCTGGTCGTCACGAGCGATGATTTCCTGGCACGCGTCCGTGTCCGAACTCTCGAATGCGTCGATCGCATCGGCAACCATCGTTGCGCTCTCCTGAGCTATCGAGGGAATGTCGACGGCCGTCTCCATCGCCGGCAGCCCGGCTTCCGTCCGTTCGGCGATCTTGACCGCGATGTCACCGATTCGATCGAGGTCGGTGCTGATCTTGAACGACGAGGCGATAAACCGGAGGTCGCTGGCGACCGGCTGTTGCAGTCCCAGCAGCTCGATGCACTTGCGTTCGATGTCGAGATAGTACTCGTTGATTCGGTCTTCGCTTTCGACGACCTGGCGAGTGATCTCCGTCTCGTGGCCAGCGAGGGCCGTCACAGCGCGGTCGAACTGCGTCTGTACGAGCGCGCCCATCTCGAGTACCGCCTCGCGGAGCGCCTCGAGTTCCCGTTGATACTGTTCTCGAGCCATCGTCTCACTTGTTCGGACAATCGTTGGATTCCGTTCCGATGAGTGTGGTTTGCATAGTACTGATCGTGTCCGGTGTTGCTACGTTCGGGCGTGCGACCGTGTCAGCCCCCACCACCTGTACGACGGCTACATCGGTCACGTACAGAGAACCGTTCTCGAAGCGATTTCCGACACGTACCATCGATAAAAATGCTACTGGGGGGCGGTCTCGGCCGAGCCGTTATACCCAGAATCCGGCTTTTTTCAGCGCCGTGATCGTCATCTCGTTTTCGACCGCCTCGAGCAGTTCGTCCGCCCGCACGACGCCGACGATCCTCGAGTCTTCAGTTACCGGCAGCGCGGGAAATCCGCGTTCGGAGATGCTGTCGACTGCGTCAGCCACCGGGGTGTCGGTCGAAACCGTCCGGATATCGGTCGTCATTATTCGTTCGACGGTGGTCGTCTGATCGGCGTTCAGGAGGTCGGTGACCGAGACGACCCCGACGAGTTCGTCGCCCTCGACGACGTAGAGGTAGTACAGCGTCGTCCCGTCCGTCGGCGTTCGATCGCGGAAGCGGTCGATCGCCTCGTCGACCGTGGTCGTGGGGGCGGCGGTCTGGAACTCGTCGGAGACGAGATCGGCGAGTGTCTCGGACATGCGTTATAGCGCCCCCGGGAGCAGCCAGATCGCCAGGCCGAAGTAGATGACCACGGCGGTGAGGTCCTTGAACGTCGTCACGACGGGGTCAGAAACCGCAGCCGGGTCGAACCCCAGCTTGTGTGCGGCCCACGGGATGAGATAGCCGAACGTACTCGCGACCAGACAGACCGTCACCAGGGCGGTAAACAGCACGATCGACAGCATCGGCTCCCCATGCCAGACCATCGCGATGCCAGCAGCAATGGTGCCGATGATGAGCCCGATAGCGAGACCGAGGAGGGACTCGCGAGCGAGGTGTTTGAGCACGTTCTTGTCGTCGATGTGCCCGAGTGCGAGCCCGCGGACGAAAATCGTCGATGCTTGCGTCCCGACGTTGCCGCCCATGTCCATGATGACGGGAACGAAGATCGCAAGCAACGCGATCTCGGCTGCTTCCAGCGACCCTTCGGCACCGCCGATTACCCCGCCTGCGAGGAGGCCACCGGCCAGGGCGACTAGCAACCACGGAAGGCGCAGCCAGAGCTTCTTCGGCAGTGACGAAGTGAGAACGATATCGCTGCGGGTTGCCTCCGCGTCCGCGACGTTTCGACCGCGAACGACGGACCCACCAGCAACGGTTTCGGCTCCGCCGTCAGCACGGAGTGTCGCGGCGTCGTCTGTCGACTCGCGGTTCTGACTCTCGGACCGTTCTGCGGGCGTTTCAGCAGTCATCGTGTTCCTCCTGGGCTGGCGAGAAGACGCCGGCGAAGGCGCTGTCGAGCAGGCTTCGTACCTGTTCTTCGAGCGTCGGCATGGCTGCTTTCGGCGTACTACTCGGCTGCGTGTGGTGAGTGGGATTCCACATACAGTCGGCTCTGATGCCCTACAATTTAAATTCACCGGAATTATATTTGAAATTAAAACGCAGAGGAGGGTCTACGCGACGGACACGGGGTCCGTCAGGGCAGCCGTGAGACGGCGTTACCGCTCGGGGTGTGTTCCCAGATCAGCAACGAGCCAGCCGCGTAGCTCTTCGTACCCGCTTTTACCGCACACACACGACGGCGACGGCAGTCGCTGAGAGGGACGGATACGTCGCTCGAGGGACATGAGTAGCTCTAGAACGACGTATCCGTGGTGGCGGTGGTGGCACTCGAACGCGACTCGGGGACGGCGACGTGCTTAGAGCGTCGGTGGTTCCCCATATCGGTTCCTCCGTTCGGACTCACAGAAGACGCCGGCAACGTTGCCGTCGAGCAGGCGTCGTACGTGTTTTTCGAGGAGCCGACCGCTGGATTCCACCGTACGAACAGTGCGATTTCCGGGAGGCTGAGTACAGTACATACGGGTACTACCGACACTGTTCCCCTGTTTCAATGTTCGGTATAAGATGTTATTATGCCTTCAATTACCAACCGAGACCGTGACTACTCACCCACGTTCTCGTCGGCCCGAGTACTGCTCGAGGACGAGGTCGTGATCGGTCCCGACCCGTCGCGGCCGCAGTTGGCGGGGCCCTCGACTGGGCGTTTCGTTGGGCGACGACTCCGAATTCACGATCAGCTCCGCCTCGTCCGGTATCCGACAGGATACCGGTTGTCTGGACAGATTTCGGCCACGAGATAGAGCGTCTTGCTCTCCAAGAACGTTGCCTGGCTCGACTGATCCGTACCGGCAGTCAGGCCTGCTGGCACCACTCGACGGCTTCGTCGACGCCGTCGAACGACTGCATCTCGGTGTCCGTATCAACGTTCGCCTTGAGCGCTGATCCCATCATCCCGTCGGCGACGAATGCGACCCGGTCGACACCGACGTCGTTGGCCAGCTCCGACCACTTCTCGTTGATGTGTTCGAGGGAGTTTCTGACTTCGGTACCGAGGTTGCCGGAGTTGTCAAGAACCAGGACCGTCGCGTTCATCTCATCCTCGGATGCATGTTCCCGATAGTGTTCTTCCCCGTCTTGTATTTCCCCGCTGTTGTAGTACGATGCGAAGTCTTCCATGGACCAGATCCCGACACTGCCTCGCTCCTCGTACTCGAGATAGTCGAACTCGCTTGCTGGCTTCATACGTCGCCGTTTTCGACCCGGTTCTGGTAAAGATATTTGCCATGTGTTGACATGAACTCAAAACGTGGTTTCGAGTGTCAAACGGGTAGCTAGCCGTATTTGTTCGGGTGGTAATGGGAAACTATGTCTATAACCACACATTTGGTTGTTTTTAAATTCCCAGTCCAGTGTCGCCGTTCGGAACACGTCATACTCTAGGACGACGTCGTGATCGGCCCCGCCTTCTCGTCTCGAGGCCGCGCCACTCGAGAGGACTAGAACCCGTCCGCGAACTTGTCCCGCCGGTTGATATCGAGTTCGCTCACGCTCGAGCCGTTCCGGCTCGCGGCGAAGACGATCGCATCGGCGACCTCCTCGGGTTCGCTGGCCTCGTCTTCGCCGAAGTGTTCGGCGAAGGTCTTCCCGTCGGTCGCCTCGAACTCCGAGCGGACCTCCGCTGGATTCACGATCGTCACGCCGACACCGTCGTCGCCGACCTGCGCCGCGACGCTCTTGGCGAAACCGCGAGTCCACCACTTCGAGGCGGCGTAGACGGGGTTGAACGACCGCGGATACTGGCCGGCGAAACTCCCTACGAAGATCAGGTGTCCCTCGCGCTCGCTGACGTGTGGGATCGCGGCTCGGGTCGCGTAGAAGACGCCGTCGACGTTGGTCTCCTGGATCGTCTCGTAGTCGTCGGTCGCCATCTCGGCGACGTCGCTCCCTCGTGAGAGGCCGGCGTTGTTCACCAGCACGTCGATCCCGCCGAACGTCCCAACCGTCTCGTCGATCAGTCCGTCGACGTCGTCCTCCTCGCGGACGTTCGTCGGGACGACGAGCGTCTCGACGCCGTGGTCGTCCTCGAGGTCGGCTGCCAGTTCCCGCAGCCGATCCTCGCTTCGGGCTGCGAGGACGACGTTCGATCCCGCGGCCGCGAGCCGACGACAGGTCGCCGCGCCGATCCCCGAACTCGCGCCGGTGACGATCGACACTGCGTCCGCGAGCGTACCGTTGTCGTTCCTGTCGTCGCTGCCGTTTCCGGTGTCGGTGCCGTCGCTGGTGTGGGCGGTCATCGAGTGAACCGATCCCGCCGCACTCCAAATCGGTTTCGAACGCCGCGTCGTCGGCGCTTCCTCTTCACCCGTCGCCACGTCCTCGAGCGGGGCCGTGACGGAGACAGAGCGGTACTACCCCGGCGGTCCAGCGTCGATTCTGCTCGCCGACCTGGGTCTGAACGTAGATACCAGACGATCCACAGAACTCCGACGGACCCGGGTCGCGATGCTCGTCGCTTCCGGCCTCATCGGTCCCTGCCTCAGTCGTCCTCGAGAGCGGGCAAGGCGACGACGGGCCGGTCGGCCTGGGTCACCAGCTTCACCGAGAGGTCGCCCGAGAGGAACTGCAGCAACCGGTTCCCGCCGCGGGATCGGTAGACGATTGCGCTGGCTTCGACTTCCTCGGCGGCCTCGAAGATGGCCTCGACCACGTTCCGAGCGTAGGCCGTGTGCTCGTTGGCGTCCGGAAACACGTCCCGAACGGCGGCGTACGATTCCGTTGCCATCTCTTCGGAGTGTTCGACAGGCGTCTTGTCGGGGACGCCTCCGCCCTTTTCGACGACGTGCAGCGTCGTCACGCGGCCGGGGTCGTACCGGGCGAGTTCCTTCGCGGTCTTGCGAGCGTCCTCGGGATGTGCGACGGGGATCAGAACGTGACCGAGCAGATCGCGGTCGTGGGGCGTCTCCATACTGCAACAAGACGCATTCGACGCATAAGGGTTTGTGCCATCCCGCCGTCAGTAGTCGACCAGTAGTCGATCCCCCTCCCCCCGATCTCTCTCAGGAAAACAGGAACAGCCCCAAAAGGATAACCAGCACGACGTACGACGCGCGGTGACCGAAGACCGCCCGTGAGGGGAGGAGTTTCCCCTTCTTCGCCCAGTTTGTCACCGTCCTCGCCAGCATGACGGGCTTGAACAGATCCCGTCGGGTGATCGGCTCACAGACCTCGAGCAAGTCGTCGATCCAGTCGACGAACGGTGCGATCCGTTCGTCGCCGGGCCCGGTCCCCTCGACGTAGGCACTCAACTCGAGGTTTTGCTCGAATGCGACCTGGGTGAGGTTCGCGGAGCCGATGATGACGGCGGGCTTCTCGCCGGTGCGGACGTACAGCTTCGCGTGGAGGAACCCGTCCGGGTACTTGTGGAGGTGGACTTGGTCCCCGCTATCGAGCCGCCACAGATCGCGGGCGATCGTGGCGGAGAACTGGTCTGCCGCGGGGCCGACGACGATCACCAGTTCGTTCTCCGACGAGCGCGAGAGAAACGCCTCGATGTCCGGCCGAAGCGTGTGGTAGGCGTTGTAGGTGAAGAATCCGGTGACGAGGTAGATCGTCCCGTCTTCCTCGAACAGCGTCCGGAGCTGTTCGTCGACAGTCCGGTCCCCCCACCGATTGTTGACGAGTTCGACGTCGGCCATCTCGATCTACGTGTCGGATAGTTTCGGTACCTGTCCCATATGTGTTCCGTCACCCGTCGCCGGGCTGGCTCCATTGGCAGTCTATCGTCGATCGCCTCACGCGAGGTATCGATCAGGGACGTACACGTGCAGCCGGGGTGGGAGGTAGCGAACGCCCCAGCGGGCGAGGTCCTCGAGTCGCTTCCGCGTGACCGTGTACCCGACCGAGACGGCGATCAGGAGGGCGACGAGTATCGTCCACGGTCCCTCGAGGACGGCCAGCAGGGGGACAGCGAGCGCCGATGCGAACGCGAGGTCCTCGGGCGAGCCGTCGTACCGGACCCATCGTCGCGGTGGCACCCACTGCCCGCGGACGTGATCGTAGACGGCGCGGTTCGACGGCGGGTTAGTCCAGGGTCGTGCGCCGATGCCACAGCTCGCGAGGTCGCCGACACAGTGTAACGCGGCCGCGGCCAGGAACGTGACGAGCGCGATCGTCGCGTCCGTGGGGACGACGACTGCAAGCGGCACCGCGGCGGCGGCACCGAACGCGGCGACGACGGGATGGTGGAGGGTCTTTCGGTGGGTCGCGACGACGTCGAGGTCCGGAAAGAGTCCGCCGACGAGGCCGGCGGCGAGGGCCGCCGGCGCGTGGTCCGGCGCGAGGAAGACGACCGGCAGGGCAACGACGAGCCCCACCAGCACGTGAGTCGTCACCATCATCCTGGCCCGATCCTATGGCCCATCCAAATATATGTGTCCCGCCGGGCGTACCGACCCCGCGACGAGTCGGAGACACCCGATACTCAAGTGGGGACCGTCCGTCGTTCGTTCCGAATGCGAAACTTTCACCTCACGACGATCGGGAGTATTCCGATCCGGATCAACGTCTCGCTGCTGGTGTTGTTGCCCGTACTCGTCTATCTGATCGCCGAAGGTGGTCAGATCGGCATCTACGCCTCGGCTATCGATTCGCTCGCGCCGGCGACGCTCGAAGTCGCTCCACTCGAGGAGGGTGCGACGCCGTGGCTGATCGGCCTCGCAGGGGCCGTCGGCCTCTTTTTCAGCGTCGCCGTCCACGAACTGGGCCACGCTTACGCCGCCCGTCGGTACGACATCGGTACCGAGTCGATCACTCTCTGGATTTTCGGCGGCTTAGCTGCCCTCGAGTCGATGCCCAGAGAGTGGAACCGGGAGTTCTGGATCGCCGTCGCGGGACCGCTCACGAGTCTCTTACTCGCGGTGGTCTTTGCGCGTCTCCTGCAGGTGATTCCGGGGGGACTGCCGCTCGTCCTCTTCGTCGTCGGCTGGCTCGCGCTGATCAACGTCGTGCTCGCGATCTTCAACATGCTCCCGGCGTTTCCGATGGACGGCGGGCGCGTCCTCCGGGCGCTGCTGGGTCGGTGGTTGTCGTACGTGACCGCGACGCGGATCGCTGCCCGGATCGGAACGATCTTCGCGCTGTTGTTCGCCGTCGTCGGCGTCCTGGGCGGCAATCCGCTCCTCGTGCTCGTCGCGCTCTTCGTCTACGTCGCGGCGACGACCGAGTCACGCACGATCGCCCTCGAGGAACTGCTGCGGGGCGTGCTCGCAGCTGACGTGATGGATCAGCCGGCACGGTCGGTGGCAGCCGACGCGACGCTTGCCGACGTTGCGACCGATCTCTTCGAGAATCGCCGTAGCGAGTTCGTCGTCACCGACAACGACGAGATCGTCGGGCTGGTGACGCTCTCGGACCTGGGGCAGGTCGATCGATCTGCCTTCGAGACGACGACCGTCCGCGAGGTCATGACCGACGAGGTCGCTCACGTCGGACTCGAGACACCCGCCTTCGAGGTGCTTCGAGCGATGGGGCGGGAGCCGCTCGTCGTCGTCCTCGAGGACGGCGATCCCGTCGGCACCGTCTCCAGACGGGACCTCGGAGAGATCATGCAACTGCGCCGGGAACTTGGCGCTCCCGGCCCGTTCGAGCGGACGGCGATGTGATCGGTCGCGAGGAACGGGCGTCCTAGAGATCGTACAACTCGCCGTACTTCTCCTCGACGTACTCGAGGAAGTAGTCGGCAGTCAGCGGTTCGCCGGTCGCGACCTCGATCAACTCCTCGGTCGGATACCGCTGGCCGTACCGGTGGACGTGGTCGGTCATCCACTCCCAGATCGGCTCGAACTCGCCCTCCCGGACGAGCCCGTCGACGTCGAGGTCGTCCCGAATCGTCGCGTCCAGTTGCGCGGCCAGGACGCTGCCGACGGTATAGCCCTGGAACACGGCGAAGCTCGCCGACCAGTGGGTGTCCTGCAGACACCCCTCCGCGTCGGTCTCGGGACGCACGCCGAGATACTCCTCCATCTTGTCGTTCCAGACTGCCGGAATCTCCGAGACCTCGAGGTCGCCCTCGACGAACGCTCGGTCGATCTCACACCGGAGGATGATGTGCAGGTGGTAGGTGAGTTCGTCCGCTTCGACGCGGATCAGGTTCTCGGGATAGATCCGGTTGACCGCCGCGTACGCCTCGTCGACGGTCACGTCCTCGAGGTGCGGGAACTGTGCTTTCATCCGTGGGAGGAACAGCTCCCAGAACGGCTTCGTACGGCCGACGTGGTTCTCCCAGAACCGCGACTGGGATTCGTGGACGCCCGAGGATCGTGACTGGCCGAGCGGGTTGCCGTACTCGTCTTTCGGTAAGCCGAGCTGGTAGCTCGCGTGACCGAACTCGTGGATCGTCGCCGTCAGCGCGTCGATCGGGTCTGACTCCTTGAACCGGGTGGTGATCCGGGCGTCGAACTGATTGCCTGACATGAACGGGTGGGGCGCGGTATCGAGGCGGCCGTGTTCCTCGGGGTAGCCGAGCAGGTCGACGACTGCCTCCGAGAGGGCCATCTGGTCGGCCTCGTCGTACGTGTACTCCGGATCGCGAAACACCGACGGGAGCTCCCGGCCGTCCTCCTCGATTCGCTCGATCAACGGGACCAGCCCGTCGCGGAGGTCCTCAAAGATGTCCTCGACGGTCTCGAGGGGCAGGTACGGCTGACTGTCCTCGTAGAGCACCCGGTAGGGGTTCGCGTCGGGGTCGATCGCCGCCGCTCGCTCGCGGTGGAGGTCCCGAAGCTGCTCGAGAGCGGGCGCGAACTGCTCGAAGTCGTCCTCGCCTTTCGCCTCCTGCCAGACCTGCTGGGCTTCGGCCTGGTGAGCGGTGAGACGTTCGACGAGCTCGGAGGGGACCTCCGCGGATCGTTCGTACTCCCGTCGCATCTCGCGGACGACAGCCGCTTGCTCGTCGGTCAGGTCGACGGACTCGAGTTCCGCGAGCCACTCCCCTACCTCGTCGTCGACCAGCAGGTCGTGGCTCACGCCCGAAATCGTCGAGAGCTGCCCCGCCCGGGCCGGCGTCCCACCTTCGGGCATCATCACGCGCTGGTCCCACCCCAGCGCCATCGACGCCATCTCGAGGTTCGTCAGCTTCTCGGCACGCTCGAGGAGGTCGTGGTACGCCTCCGGCGCGCTCTCCACGTCGTGAGATTCGTCGGCAGTTGCCATATTTCGTTTCGAAGGATCGGGGGAACGATACTAAAACCTCGGGAAGGGGCGACCGAGGTACGAACGATAGCGCTGCTCGAGGTGGTGGCAAGTCGAAAGAAAGCCTCGCCTTCGTTCGGCCGTCGACGGTCAGAGGTCGTACAGCTCGCCGTACTTCTCCTCGACGTACTCGAGGAAGTAGTCGGCGGTGAACGACTCGCCGGTCGCCTGCTCGATCAACTCGGGCGTGGTGTACCGGCAGCCGTGCTGGTGGACGTTCTCGCGGAGCCAGCCGTTGAGGTCGTCGAACTCGCCGGCACGGATGTCGTCGTCAAGGTCGCCGAGATCGTCTTCTGCGGCGGCATAGAGCTGTGCGGCCAGCACCGAGCCCAGCGAGTAGGTCGGGAAGTAGCCAAAGGAGCCGTGCGACCAGTGGATGTCCTGCAGACAGCCCTCGGCGTCGGTCTCGGGGCGGACCCCCAGATACTCCTCGTACTTGTCGTTCCAGACCTCGGGCACGTCAGCGACCTCGAGATCGCCCGAGAGCAGTTCACGTTCGATCTCGAACCGGATGACGATGTGGAGGTGGTAGGTGAGTTCGTCCGCTTCGACCCGGATGAGGTTGTCGTCGTAGACCTGGTTCGCGGCCTCGTAGGCCTCTTCGGGCGTGACGTCCTCGAGCTCCGCGAACCGCTCGCGAGCGATCGGCAGGAACTGCTCCCAGAACGGCCGGGAGCGGCCGACGTGGTTCTCCCAGAGCCGCGACTGGGACTCGTGGACCGAGAGGTCCCGCGACTCGCCGAGGGGGGTGCCGTAGCCGTCGTCGGGCAGGCCGAGCGTGTAGTTGGCGTGGCCGAACTCGTGGATCGTCGACGTGATCGAGCCGAGCAGATCGTCCTCCTCGAACCGGGTCGTCACCCGGGCGTCGAACTGCGTCCCCGAGGAGAACGGGTGCGGTGCGGTGTCGAGACGGCCGCGATCCCAGTCGTAGCCAAGCGAGTCGAGGACGTCGCGGGCCAGCGCCTCCTGATCGTCGTCGTCGAACTCGCCACTGAAGGCGTCGGTCTCGAGGTCGGCGTCACTCGCGTCGATCTCCTCGATCAGCGCGACCAGTTCGTCTCGGAGCCGCTCGAGGACGCGCTCTGCAGTCTCGAGGTCCAGATACGGTTCGTACTCCGCGAAGAGCACGGCGTACGGATCGGCGTCGGGATCGACGTGTTCGGCGTACTCCCGTTTCAGCTCGACGAGTTTCTCGAGCGTCGGGGCGAACGTCTCGAAGTCGTCGTTTTCCTTCGCTTTCTTCCACTTCGGATGTGCGTTGGCGGTCGTCTCCGAAATCTCCTCGACCAGCTCCTGTGGCACGCTGGTCTCACGATCGTACTGCCGACGGATTTCACGGACGACTGCGGCCTGCTCGCCGGTGAGGTCGCTCTCCTCGAGCTCCGCGAGCAGCTCGCCGGTCTCGTCGTCGGTCAGCAGCTCGTGTCCGAGCGAAGACAGCGTCGAGAGCTGCTGGGCACGAGCGGGGGTCCCGTCTTCGGGCATGACGACCTCCTGGTCCCACCGTAGCACGCCCGCAGCGTTCGAGACGTTCGAAATCCGCTGTACGCGTCTTTCGAACCGTTCGTAGGTATCTCCGTGACTTTCCCCTCCGGTCTCGGCCTGATCTGTTGCCATCGTCGGCAGTATACAATGAACTGCTATCAAGGTCTTGATTCCGGGTCTTGACGCAGGTATCTCGAAACGTGATCGAACGGTCGGACCCGACCCGCGATCTGCGTGGCCGTCGAATCCCGTTTCGGGAAATCTTCAGGAACGGCCCCTGAAAGCGGCGGAAATTGCAAGCCGTGGACTGTTTGCGTTCGCCGACGACGGTCGCACATGGTCGTCGCTTCGGCAATCGTCTTCCTCGCCAGCCTGTTCATCGGGGCGCTCGGTATCCACGTCGGCGCTCGCGTCATCGTCGGCGCGGGCGACTACGATCACGCGATCGTGACCGCGTTGATCGGTGCGATCGTCTGGGCGCTCGTCGGGTTCTTCGTTGGCTGGATTCCTCTCCTGGGGCCACTGCTTGCACTTGTCGCGTACGTCGCGGTCATCAACCTCCGGTATCCGGCGGGCTGGACCGCCGCGGCGATGGTCGGATTGATCGCGTGGGTGACCGTGTTGATCGTCCTCTACGCGCTCGCGGCGGTCGGGATCACGGGTTTCAACGCCGTCGGCGTGCCGGGCCTGTAGCGATACTCGGAGAATCGCCGGCCTGAGGGTCACTGGGGCCACGACTCCGCGACGTGGCGGTACGTCTCCCGACACCGCTCGAGGACCTCGATCGAGACGCTTTCGTCGTCGGTGTGGGCCTCGCCGGGTTCGGCCGGCCCGCAGACGACGCAGTCGGTGCCAGCGTCGGCGAGCCAGCCCGCGTCGGTCGCGTGGGGTTTCGTGACGTGCTCGGGCGTCCCCGGCTGGGCGGCCGATGCCGCCTCGCGAACGGCGTCGGCGAACCCCTCGTCCCCACACTGCATCGGTGGGAGGTCCTGGTCGACGGTCCATTCGACGCCCTCGATTCCCTCGACGCGCTCGAGAGCCGCGCGCTCGCCCGGCACGGTTCGCTCGTCGACCGTGATCTCGCACCGGTCGGGGACGACGTTCATCGCCGTCCCGCCCTGGATCTCGGTGACGACGACGCTCCCCTCGAGTCGATCGCCGGCAACGTCGACGGCCGGCCGCTCGAGGTTCCGGACGATCCCGACGGCGTCGGTCGCCCGGTAGACGGCGTTCTCCCCGGCATCGGCCTCGCTCGCGTGGGCTGTCGCGCCCGTCGCCGTGATCGTGCTCCCGCGTCGACCCTTGTGGGCGACGGCGACGTCGGTGACGCCCGGACTCGAGTAACCAGTCGATCCCTCGCCGACGACGGCGTAGTCGGGGGCGAACCCGGCGTCGATGGCGTGGCGAGCACCGACGCCGCCGACCTCCTCGCCGACGAAGCTGGCGAAGACGAGCTCTCCTGTGGGGTCGGCTTCGACGAACGCGAGCATGGCGGCGGCGACGGCACCGTTCATATCCGCAGTGCCACGACCGTAGAGGCGGCCATCGCGCTCGTCGACGACGTACTCGCCGCTACTTTCTCCCTCGTCCTGGACCTGCGACGGGGCCGGCTCCACGACGTCGTGGTGGCCGACGAGCGCGAGCGTCTGCGGCGCTGGCTCCCCCTTCCGGGCGATTACGTTTCCCACCTCGTCGCGGGTGATCGTCGCGTCGCCGCCGGCTTCCCGCCCCAGCCAGGTCTCGATGAAATCGCCCGCAGCGGTCTCGTCCTCGTAGCTCGGGATCGAGACCAACTCACGAGTGAGCTCGGTGACGTTCATGCCCGTCGGTTCGACCGCCGACGTGTTGATTGCACCGGCGACCCCGGGTCGGCGGGCCGTGATCGCCCGGCTCGAGTCCTCACTGCGTCTCCGTGGTTTCGGCGTCGAACTCGAGTTCGGGACCGGGATCGTGGTCGGCCCCGGTGTCGGGTTCTCTCGAAACGCGTTCGTACACGGGTTCGCTCTCGAACGGCTCGACGTCGGTCAGTCTCCCGACGGCAGCGCTCACCTCGCCGAGACTCGCCGTCTGTTCCTGGCTCGCGGCCGCGACCGACTCCGCCGCGTCCGCAACCTGTTCGGCGCTTCGTGAAAGTTCCTCGACCGACTCCGCGGTCGCCTCGATACTGTGGGCCTGCTGGTCGGTCGCAGTCGCGACGTCTTCCAAGCCCGCTGCCGTCGATCTGGCAGCGTCGTGAATTCTCTCGAGCGATTCGATCGTATCGCGGATGCGCTCACCACCCTGGTCGACCCGGGTGCTCGTCTCCGTGACCGCCTCGACGGTTTCCGCAGTCGCCTCGGAGACGTCTTCGAGTGCGGTTTCGATCGCGTCGAGGTCGCGTTTCGTCTGCTTTGCAAACGAGTTGACCTCGTCGGCGATGATCGCCATCGTTTCGTCGCCCGCATCCCCTCGCGTCGATTCGATCTTCGCGTTCGAGGCCAGGATGGTCGTCCGCTGGGCCAACTCGTCGAGTCGTTCGATCGCCTCGTCGATCTCGTCGGTTCGGGACTCGAGTTCGCCGACCGCCGTCTCGACCCGTTCGGTCGCGTCCTCGATCGCTCCGAGCTCGCGACGTGCCTCGGCGGCGGCTTCGACTCCGTCCCCTGCCAGTCGCTCGGTCCGTTCGCTCTCCTCGCGGGCTTCGGCCGCGACGCTTGCTACCTCCTCGGCGGCCGCGCTGACCTCGTCGATTTCGTTCGCGGCCTCCTCGGCGGTCGCGGCCTGGGCCTCGGTGTGTTGACTGATCGCCTCCGCACGGCGGGAGACGACCTCGCTGGCCTCGTGGAGCTCCTCGAGTGGGTTTTCCACGTCCGACTCGACGTCCGCGGCGAGTTGCTCGTGTTGATCGATCGCCTCCTCGAGGTTCTGGGCGTAGGAGTCGACGTACGTCTCGGTTGCGATCTGCATGTCGAGGTTGATAATCCGCAACAGCGAGAGTACGTCGCCCATCCCGTCGTCGATCGCGTCGCGAACGGCGTCCTCGAGACTCTCCTCGAGTCCGTCCGTCGCCTCGGAGTCGGCTTCGTCGCTGCCGAACCCGAACGCTCCGGAAAGTCGCCCGAGGCCCCCGTCGGCGTCCTCTTCTCGCTCGGCGAGCCACTCTTCGATGGAGGTGACGACCTGTTCCTGGACCCGCTCGTTTACCCGGCGCATGATGAGATCGTAGTAGACGCCGTACTGTCCCACGTACTGTTTCAACGGCATGTCCAGCATCTCGTGGAGTTTGCCGATCCTGGCGCGGTTCTCGAAGTACTCCAGGTCGTAGTCGCCGGTCGAAAGCGACACGAGATACGCCCGCTGGGTCTGCTTGAGTTGCTCGACTCCTTTCGGCGACCGCTCGACGACATCGCGGGCCGCCTCGTACTCCAGCAGGTTGTCGTAGAACTCGTCGGCGATCTCGTCCTGGTTGTCACGAAGCAACGGCTCGAGGTCGTTCAGCCGCTGCTCGTCGGTTTCGTCGAACCCGATAAACTCCTTTCGCCAGGCGACGTCGTCTTCGTCCAGTCCGATTCCATCGAGCAACCGATCGACCTCGAGAAACCCGTTCAGGCCACCGTGCCCGAACGTGCGTTCCGGATTCATGGCAGAACGTGTTCGGCTCGGGGTTTAAATTTTGGCCGGTAGTTCCAGCAACCTGGAACTTTATCACGCATGATGGTTCGCGTTCCGGTCCGCCGTATTGTGCCCCAGCCACGTCCGACGGGCCCGTCCAGCGACGTGAACACCCTTATGGGCGTACGTACCCGAGTGAGCGTATGAACGTCGTGCCGGACACGAGCGTGGTCATCGATGGCCGCGTCTCGTCGACGATCGAAGACGGGCAGTTCGAGGGAGCGACGATTTCGGTTCCCGAAGCCGTCGTCGCGGAACTCGAAGCGCAGGCAAACGACGGCATCGAGACCGGCTGGGACGGCCTCGAGGAACTCCAGCAGCTCGCCGACCTGGCCGACGAGGGCGAGATCGACCTCGAGTACGTCGGCGAGCGCCCGAGCGCCATCGAGCGCGGTCACGCCTCCGAGGGCGAAATCGACGCGCTCATCCGCGACCTCGCGGAGGACCTCGATGCAACCTTTCTCACTAGCGACGTCGTACAGGCGGAAGTCGCCGAGGCGAAGGGCCTCGACGTCGAACACGTTTCCCCGGAGACCCGCGAGGTCGACGTCGGCACGCTCACCGTCGAGAACTACTTCGACGACGTGACGATGAGCGTCCACCTCAAGACGGGCACCGTCCCGATGGCAAAACGGGGCGAACTCGGCGACATGCACTACCAGGAGATCGCTGATGAGCCACTCGACGAGGAGACGATGGACGAGTACGCCCGCGAGGTCGTCGACGCCGCCAAGGAGTCCCCCGAGGGCTTCCTCGAACTCTCGGAACCGGGCATGAAGATCGTCCAGTTCCGGGACTACCGGATCGCGATCGGCCGGCCGCCGTTCTCGGACGGCATCGAGATCACCGCGGTTCGACCCATTGCCCAGACGGACATCGAGGACTACGAGAACGCCGACGAACTGAAAGAACGGCTGCTCGAGCGCCAGCGTGGCGTCCTCATCTCGGGTGCACCCGGTGCCGGGAAGTCGACGTTCGCGCAGGCAGTCGCCCGGTTCATCTCGAATCACGATTACGCGGTCAAGACGATGGAGAAACCGCGGGACCTGCAGGTCGGCCCCGAGATCACCCAGTACACCGAACTCGGCGGGCAGATGGCAAAGACCGCGGACGCCCTATTGATGGTCCGTCCCGACTACACCGTCTACGACGAGGTGCGCAAGACCGACGACTTCGAGGTCTTCGCGGACATGCGGCTGGCCGGCGTCGGTATGATCGGCGTGGTCCACGCGACCCGCCCGATCGACGCGCTCCAGCGGCTGGTCGGCCGCGTCGAACTCGGGATGATCCCGCAGGTCGTCGACACGGTCGTCTACATCGAGGCCGGCGAAGTCGAGACCGTCTACGACGTCCGTACCGAGGTCAAGGTCCCCGCGGGCCTCACTGAGGAGGACCTCGCCCGCCCGGTCATCCAGGTCACCAACTTCGAGACCGGCGAACCCGAGTACGAGATATACACGTTCAATCGCCAGGTCGTCACCGTCCCGCTCAAAGACGAGGAAGACGGCCCGGGTAGCGAGTCCGGCGTCGACCGTATCGCCAAACAGGAGATCGAACGCGAAATCCGATCGGTCGCACACGGCTACGTCGACGTCGACCTCAAAGGCCAGGATCGCGCCGTCGTCTACGTCGAAGACGACGACATCTCGAGTGTCATCGGCAAGGGCGGCGGTCGGATCACCGACATCGAGAACCGGCTGGGGATCGACATCGATGTCCGGACCCACGACGAGAACCCCAACTACGGAGCCGGTGCTGGTGCTGGTGCTGGCGGTGCCGGCGCGAGCGGTGACGGCGGTACCAGCGGTCAGGCCGGCCAGATGGTCTCCCCGGAGGTGACCTCGAGACACATCGTCATCCCCGTCGACGGCAACCACGGCGAGACCGTCGAGGTCCAGGCCGGCGGTGACTATCTCTTTACCGCGACGGTGAGCCGCGGCGGCGAAATCCAGGTCTCGCGTGGAAGTGCGATCGCCGAGGAACTCGAGCAGGCGATCGACCGGAGAGACCCGATCACGGTCGTGCCCTCGTCCTGACCGGGACCGTTGGACCGTTTTTCGCGTGGATTGGTGCGTGAGCGGGCAGAGAAAAAGCATCCCCGTGAGATTCGGGTTCCCCGTGGGTGTACGATTGTGGCACCCCTCGAGGGACAATCGATCGGCGGACCCGATCACGGTCGTGCCCTCGTCGAACTGCGTCGGACTAGCCTTCGGCCGACGCTCTCGAGCCCGGTCCGGACACGTCGCCGCCGTCTCCCAACCAGTGGCCGATCATCGCACCGATCCCCAGCAGGAGCACGGCCGGAGCCAAAAGGAGGTTGAGAAGCGGGACGTTGACGATCAGCGCGCCGACGAACAGCGCGAGCCAGAGATTCGCCGGGCCGCTCTGTCGTTTTCGAAGCAGATACGCTCCGATCACGATGGTTCCGATCGCGGCTGCGACGTGGACGAAGATCATCGCTCCGAAAAGCGGAATCCCGGCGATCAACGCCGTCGGCTCCGGCAGGCCGATTTCCACGAGGACGACCAGCACGAACAACAGCACGAACAGGCCCACGATCCCGGCGACGATCGCACCGAAGCCGAGCAGCGCCGACCGGACGGGCCGATCGTAGATTCGATGCTCGAGCGTACGAACGTACGTCCCCGAGCCGATCACCTCCGTCGCCACGAGTACGATGAGTCCCAGCGCGATCGAAAACAGGACGTAGACGACGTACAGCAACGCGCCTAGAACGAGGAGTTCGACCCCACCCGCGCCAGTAACCGAGGTTTCGACGCCGTTCTGTGCCGTTGCCGAGACGGGAACCAGCGACAGTACTGCGATCAACGCCGCTACCGCGCGTCGCACGTTCATGGCTTTCTTTCGTAGTGGGCTGATAATAAGAGTACGACAAGTACGCAGGCCGGTCCCGGGAGGAACTCGAGACACTCTCGTGACGCCTCGAGACTCAGACACAGTCTTTGGGTGTTAGCGGTCGTCTCGTTCGCGACGATCCTGGAACCGCCGGGCGACCAGAACGAACAGTCCGGACAGTACCAGATACAACTGCCAGCCGCTTTCGGCGACCGGGAAGAGGCGCTCGACCGGTCCGTCGGCGTCGTCCTCGACCGCTGTGGAGGGTTCGACCGGATTGTCGACGTGCGTGTCCGCAGTGGTGCCAGTCACGCCGACGTCGGCGGCGATCCCGTCGGTGCCGTCTTCGGAGGCGACGCCGACATCGAGATCGACATCGACGAACGTCTGTACGATCCCCTCCGTCGTCGAGAGGGCGAGTTCACCCTCGAGTCGGACGAATCGGTCGACGATCGGGTAGAAGGCGTTGATCCCCTCGAGGTGAGCGTAGTCGAGCAGCACGTGAGCGAAGACGTGGACGAAGAGGCCAACCCAGGCGACCCTGACACCCCACCACCCCCACCGGTCGCGAAGCCACGATCGCTCGCGGTAGCTGGTGTCCCAGTAGAGCAACAGGCCGCCGACGATCGGGATGGTCAGGTTGTGCAACAGCGCGCGGTGTGCCCCGTCGAGCCACAGTCCGGCGATGGTGTCGGCCTCGGGGATGACGACGATGACGAGCAGGACTGCGAGCGCCCGACGGTCGAACGCTCCCTTCAGCAGCCCTGCGGCGAGCAACAGGGCGAACCCGGCGTGGACGATCGTCGATGGCATCAGTGTTCACCGTCCGTTTCCGTCTTCACTCCTGGGTCCTGTTCGTCTTCGTCCGTGCGCTCCAGTCGGAACCGCGCTGCAGTGGCCCCGATCGCCGCGGCGACGACTACCAGTTGCCAGCCCGACTCCACCAGCGTCAGTCTCCGCTCGACGCCCGTCTCGAGTCCCGTCCCGGGCGTCGGGTTCACCCAGGTTGCGACGTGATGGTCAGCGGTCGTCCCGGGCGAAGTGAGCCACAGTGGCGTCTCTCCGCGTTCGACGAACGTCAGGATCAGTCCGTCCTGGGTCGATAGCAGGAGCCGACCCACGACGGCGTAGAACCGGTCGTGGAGGGGATAGAGGAGATTCACTCCCTCGGGACGGAAGAGGTCGAGGCCGATGCCGGCGACGACGTACGACCCGAGCGCGACCCACGCGACCCGGACGCCGTACCAGCCGTATCGCGTCGCGAGCCACGAGCGCTCGCGGCAGCGGGTGTCCCAGTAGAGGACGACGAATGCGACGCCCGGCAGCAACAGCGTGTGGAAGACGGCGTTCGTCGCACCCTGGATCGCGAGACTGAGGACCGCATCGAGGTCCGGAACCGCGGCGGCGAGCGCGACGACGAGTAGCGACCGGCGGTCGACGGCCGCCCCCAGGAGAGCGAGTCCGATCAACACCCCGGCGGCGACGTTCACCAGCGTGGGTGCCATAGCGGCTACACCGACTCGAAGAGCCTAAACCTATCGGTGAGACTAAATTTGCGACGAGAGGCCCCCTCACGTCGGAGATGGCTACCAATACTGTCGCCGAACTCCGGACGGGGTGGATTGCTCGAGAAGGAGAGAAGCGGTTCCGAGAACGCCGACAGTCAGTCTACGGGCAGAGCAGGCCGAATAGCCTGGAGTCGTACGAAAATCGAGAATTTTCGTGACTGAGCGACTTGGAACGACTCGCAGCGAAGCTCCCGCGAGGTCAGCGGGCGGAGTCCCGCCGGAATTCGGGAGGACCGCGCAATCCCTGTTTTCGCTCGATGGCGAGACACAGCAGTCGTCTCGAACCACCTGGCTCCGAGGGGGCTCACCGCTCGACTTCCATCCGGTACAGGTCCGGATTTCGCCACCAGAACAGCCCCCACGACAGCAGGAAGCCGGCGGCCATCGCGACGATCTCCTTGAGGAGTCGCCACACGTCGAAGTCGATGATCGCTACGAGTACGATCGACGACCCGACCGCTGCCCCGACGAGAACGAAGACGACGTCGCCGAAGATACGTTCCGTCGGGTACTCCCAATAGTGTTGACGCTCGTCGTCGTACCAGACGCCGACGTAGATCAATACTGGTGCCATCGCGGTGATGATCGTGATGACCTGGTACTCTTCGGGGAGAATCCCCTGTGCGATCAACACTGCGTTGACGAAATTGGCGACGATCGACGCGCCGAACAGTCCGACGAGCAACCATCCCCACCGTGGCAGCCGTTCCTTGTTCATGTGCGGTGACGGTCACCCGGGAAAAATAATCCTGCCGTTCTCGTCCGTCGCAGTCGAATGCCGACCGGCGACGGCGGATCGATCCGTCGCGATGCGCTCGCCCCGCTGTCTCCGTCCCCGTAGTTATTCGGCGCAGCAGGCGTCTTTCTTCGCGGATTCGTCGACCCCATTGCCATCCGCCGCGACCGGCTCCTCGATTCGGTAGAGGCTCTGGCGGGCGTCCGCAAAGTAGATGTCCTCGTCGACGATACCGATCTCCTCGAGTCGCTCGAGTGCGTAACGGACGGTCCGTGCCGAGAGCATCGATTCCTCGACGATCTGTTTCTGCGTCAGCGGCCCGTCGTACTCGAGTACCTTGAAAACGAGTTTCGCACTTGGAGGCAAGTCCTCTATTTCCTCCCCGTCAGTCTCTGCCATATTACGAATCGAAAGGTCCCAGCAGTATAAAGCTTGAGCCTTACCAGCGCCACTCTCGGAAAAATTCCAATGTATTAGGTGTTTAAAATGCATCCTTAGGGGCCTAGATGCCAATAACTCCTATTTGACTGGCCAGTCAGTATCCACGTGTCGTATCGATAACCAGAGCCTCGAGACGGGGGTGCGATTCGCCGATCGGGTGGTCGGGTCGTTACGAACTGGTGTCAACCCTCCCCGATCATCCGGTCTTCCTCGTCCCACTCCCGTTTGCGGAGTTCGTACTTTTGGGTTTTCCCGGTCGCCGTCTTGGGAAGTTCTCCGACGAACTCCACCCGCCGGACGACTTTGTAACTCGCGAGCCGATCCCGGGTAAAGTCGGTTAGCTCGTCGGCCGACACCGGCGGATCGTCCGGGTCCCCGCTCGACGGCACGACGAACGCCTTCGGCGTCTCGCCCCACTCCTCGCTCGGTGCTGGGATCACCGCTGCGTCCGCGACCGCATCGTGGTCGAACAACGCATCCTCGAGTTCGATGCTCGAGATGTTCTCGCCGCCGGAGATGATGATGTCCTTTTTTCGATCGCGGATAGCGATCAGCCCGTTCTCGTCGATCGTCGCGAGATCGCCGGTGTGGTAGTAGCCCTCGACACGGTCGTTGAACGCCTGCTCGGTCGCCTCGGGCTTGTTCCAGTAGTGGTCCATCACCTGATTGCCCCGGACGACGACCTCGCCGAGCGTCCGATCGTCGCGGGGGACGTCCTCGCCGTCTTCGTCGACGACGCGCACGTCGGTCCCGAGGATGCCCATTCCCTGGCGTTTCTTGAGTTCGTAGCGGTTCTCCTCCGTGACGTGTCTCGAGGGTGCCGAGATCGTGATTAGTGGGCCGGTCTCGGTCGCGCCGTAGAGGTGTTTGAGTCGCCAGTCGAACTCCTCTTCGACGGCGCGGATCGTCGCTTCAGGCGGGGCGCTGCCGGCCGTCGTCACTCGGACGTCGTTGTCGCCCGCCATGGCGGGTCCGCCCTCGTCCTCGTAGTAGTCGATCAACTGGTTGAGCACTGCTGGGGCCGCACAGAGAAACGAGACGTCCTCGGTCCTGATCGCGTCGACGATCTGGTCGGCGTTGACACCGCGTGTACAGACGTGTTTCGCTCCCTGGCCGGTCACCGCGTAGATGTGTCCCCAGCCGTTGACGTGGAACATCGGGAGCGTCCAGAGGTAGACGTCGTCGTCGGTGAGTTCGTGGTAGATCGACACCAGGTAGGCGTGGATCGTCTCGGTCCGATGGGTGCGACAGACCCCTTTCGGATCGCCGGTCGTCCCCGAGGTGTAGTTGATCGTGATGATCTCGTCCTCGCTCATCTCGGGCTGGTCGTACTCTGGACCGGCATCGGATAGTGCGGTATCGAACGACTCCCACTCGTCCTCGACCGACTCGGTATCGTTGGTGATGAACGTCTCCGTCGGCACGTCGTCGCGGATCGCCTCGATCTTCTCCGCGTACTCGTAGTCCGCGTAGATCGCGTCCACGCCGGCGTCCGAGAGAATGTACTCGTAGTCGTCGGCCGTGAGTCGGTAGTTCAACGGCGTAAACACCGCCCCGATGTTCATCGCTCCGAAAGCAGCCTCGAGGTGGTAATGCGTGTTCGGGTCGAGCACGGCGACCCGATCACCTTTCTCGATACCACGTTCCTGGAGTGCCGCGGCGAACCGGTCGACACGGTCGCCCAACTCGGCGTAGGTGAACCGATCACCGTCCGCGCCGACGATCGCCTCCTGGTTGGCGTAGTGGTTGCGCGCCTGCTCGAGAAACGCCGTAACGACGAGTGGTCTCTCCATACGGCCCAACGTTCCGTAACAACCATGATAATAATTTGGTTGATGTCCACTTTCACCAAGGCCCTGCACTGGTGAAGGTCGAAAACCGACCGACGGAACGGCTTTCTCTTCTCTACAACAGCCCATTTATTCTACAATTTAGGGGTGAAATGAAAATAGTTTATCTGTCATAACAGTCACTGCATAATATTGTTTTATGGTACTGGAATCTCGAGTGAGAACTAATGAACAAGGGGCGAGCGAGTGACGATGGGGAACAGCAGCGAGCGGTCAGCCCACTCGTGGGGTTGATCCTGCTGTTCGGCATCGTTGCGATCGGTACCGCATTGCTGTTGGTGGCCGGGTCGGCGATGCTCGACTCCATCGAGTCGGGTGCCGAGCAGGAAAAAGTCCACATGTGCATGGACGAAACCGATCACCGTCTCGGGACGGTCATCACGACGGGAGCCGAACAATCCCTCGCGTTCGACGACTCGGACTGTCAACCGCAGATAGCTGCCGATGGGACGATTTCAGTTGCACGGCACGACGGTGAACATCCGGATTGGGACGATGACGATCGGACCGCAACTGAAACTCTCGGAACGCTCGAGTTCGAACTCGACGAGCAGACGATCGCCCATCAGGGCGGTGCTGTGTGGGAGCGTACAGACTCCGATACTCGGGCCGTAAAAGAACCCAATATCGGCTTCGAGAACGATACGCTCCACGTGGAACTCATGCAGATCGAGATAGACGACGTTTCCGGGGGGGAAACGGTAGTCCGACACGACCACGAGGGTGCATCAGAGGCGACTTCGAATCTCAGTTCAGTACTCAGTGATGCTGAAAACAACGTTACATTCAAGATCGAAAGCGAGTACGCCGACGGTTGGGAACGCCATCTCAGGCAAGAGAAAGAAAGTGTTTCGCAGTACAGTGTCGAGGTGAAACGCGACTCAGACGACGAAGTCGAAATGACGATTGAGGGAATTGGCGACCCCCCGGCAGAGCCCCATTTTGTGATCGACGAAGATCATGGGTTGGTTGCACACGATCAAGAAGAGCCCAACGCGATAGAAAACAACCGTGTTGGACTGAACGACAGATTCTACATTAACGCTTCACTGACGAACTACGGCAGCAATCCAGGGACGGTCAATGCAACCCTTTCCATCTGGAACGACTCTGAACGTAACGACCGTACTATCGAATCCAATCACTCCATATATGAAAATAATACTATAAAAACGGGACCTAGCGGTGATTGGACGAACGTTACAGATCCCCAAGATCAAGATCAACAACAATACTACTTCGAACCGGAATCGCTCGGCCTGGAACCGTATACTGAGTACGAGTACGATATCGTAACCGATCCAGGAGGGGATAGTCTCGACGAGCGAGGCAAATTTATCGTAGAGGAGGAATCACCGGAAGTCAACATTAGTATTACCGAAATCGAGGACGACGACCCAGTCGGACAGGGAGAGACCCTCACTGTTCACGCTGACGTCGAAAAGCGAGGGTATGGGGACGGCCAACTCGTCTGGCTCAACGGGTTCGGCGATAACACCGTCGACACCACCATGATCGATCCTGACGGCGACGGAGACGAGTCGGTGACACTCGAGTGGGGGAGCGTCGACCTTCCCGAAGAGCCAGACCAGACCGAAATCTCGGTCAGTTCCGAAAACAGTACGGAAACGGCAGACGTAGACGTCGAACCACTCCTCAACATAACTGCGATCGACGTTCTCGACGAGCCAGTTGAGGAAGGTGATACGGTCGAAATCGAGGCTCATATCGAAGCGATAGGTGATGATACACAATCGGACGTGGTTCTGGACGGATTCGATGGGAGCGAAGGAGACCGCACACAGAGCGAAACGATCAGCGCTACTGGAAGCCCGACGACTGTCCAACTCGAGTACGAGGGTGTCGGAGAGCGAACCGATCGGGTTACGGTTCGAACGGAGAGCCCTGGGGCAGAAGACGACGAAATGGACGAGGTCGTCGTCGTCGAACGAGACGGTCCTGTCTGCAGTGAGGTCGATTACGAAGGAAGTGGCGAAGAAGGAGACCCATACAACGTGAGTACCGTCGACCAACTCCAGTGTATCAACGATGATCTCGATGCCAACTACCAGCTCGTCGATGATATCGATGCTCACGGAACGGAGTACTGGAATAAGGAGATCGTCGGTACGGAGCGGATTGACTCCGAAACCGTCACCGCTGAAAGCGGCGATTTCGGTTGGGGCGACGAGATCACACTCTCGGAGTCGCCGGTAGTGGAAGAGAGCATCGAGGTGGATGCAGGTCCAGGACTGTTCAATAGTGATCCGAACTTCGAACTCGTTAGCGCAGAGGATGGAATTATAGAAATACGAGATAGTCCAGGTGACTGGGACGATTGGTCTGAGCTAGATGTCACTTACGAAACGGCAACGCAGTTCGGCAACCCACACGGATTCGAACCGATCGGTCAAGACGGCAACAACTATCCAAACACTTTCGTCGACAGCAACTGGGACGGTGACGCGTTCAGCGGGGATTTCGACGGGAACGGTCACGAGATCAGAAACCTCTATATCGATCGCCCGGACGAACGGTTCGTCGGTCTGTTCGGAGCAACCAACTACCCTGCAGAAGACGCGTCCGTCGGATGGGGGTCCACGATAGAGAACGTTCGTCTCACGGACGTGTACGTCCATGGTCAACAACACGTGGGTGCGCTAGCTGGACAGGCTGGCGGGACTGTAGAAAACGCGAGAAGTGAAGGATACGTCGAAGCAGAGGAACAACTCGTTGGCGGATTGATCGGCGACGGTGCCCACGCCAACATCGACAACCGCCTCGTCACGGAGGGAACCGTCGTCGGCGGGGAGATCGCAGCCAGCGGTAACGCTAGACTGAACCACGAAGGGATCGGCGGACTGGTTGGCCGAGCAACCTGGGAGACCCAGGTATCGACGGCGTACACCCAGACCGATGTCAGCGGGGCCAACTACGTCGGCTCTATCGTGGGGACCTCCTCCTACGTCCCCTCGGAGTTCGAGCAGATGTACACCACCGGCACTGCGACTGGTAGCGACTCCGATGCTGGTGCTATCGTTGGGCACGTCCTCTCGGCGGGAGATAGCTTCGATAGCAGTGTTTACTGGGACGAAACGATCGAGTCCGACCCCTATGGAGAGATCGGCAACTGGTATACGGGCTCTATCGGATCGTGGACGATCGAGACGGACTGGATCGGTCGCACAACCGCCGAAATGCAAGGGTTCGACGTTACCGAGCCTGACCGAATGGGTAATCTCGAGTTCGCCGACGAAGGCGGGCCCTGGGAGGCAGTCCCCGACGACTATCCGCGGTTCAGTTGGGAACTCGAGGCCGAGGGCATCTTCGAGGTCGAAATAGACGATGTCGACAACGTGACTGCTGGTAACACGAGTACGGTCGATGTGACGGTCACGAGTCGTGATCGAGACCAAGAAGAGAAAGTGGTCACGCAGACGATCACCCTGACGAACATGGATGGGCAGGTCGTCGATACGAAAGACGTCGACTTGACGAGTTACCCAGACCGAGACGATTCTGAGACGATCGAACTCGAGTGGCATACCAGTCTCGACGACGAGGGTGTCGGTGAGGTCACTGCCCAGAGCGAGGATCGAGAGGATTCGGCACCTATCGAGATCGACCCTGCCGACATAGAGGACCTAACCGGGGATGTCGATCCGGATGATCTGGACGATTTCCCCTTCGAGACCGATCTCGACGGCGTCGAAATAGGCTGATTGGACTCGGCACTAACCCGAACCCCTTTTCACCATCGACGACAGAGACACGTCCATGTCGACCGAATCGATTAGCGACCGACGTGAGCACATTCGCTCGATCAGCGTCACTGCGCTGTCAGCGTTGCTCGGCGTCGGCGCAGCCCTGGCCTCGCTGTCTATCACCGGGGATCTCGGGCCAGCCGAAGCGGCGACCGATACCCGGGCGCTCGCACTCGTCTTCGGTGCGATCGTCGTCCAGATTCCGCTGCTGGAGTTCTCGGGCATCTACGGTGAGGACGAGTTCGGCGTGAAACACTACCTCTTTATCACGTTCATGACGTTCTCGTTCTGGTTCGTCGTGTACGGAATCATGCTGACCGCACAGGGCCAGGCGTAACCATGGCTGACGACAGTATCGCCGTCGTAGACCTCGAGCGGTGCCAGCCCGACCGGTGTAACTACGAGTGCAAGAACTACTGCCCGCCAAACCGGACCGGCAAGGAGTGTATCACCCTCCGTGGCGAGGAGACCGACGAGGGCCAGCCCGACCAGGTTCGGATATCCGAAGAGATATGTCTCGGCGAGAGCTGCGGTATCTGCGTCGAGAAGTGTCCGTTCGACGCGATCGAGATCATCAACCTCCCGCAGGAACTCCAGGACGATCCCGCCCACCGCTACGGCGAGAACGCCTTCTCGCTGTACGGGCTCCCGGCTCCCCAGGAGGGCAAAGTCACCGGCATCCTCGGACCGAACGGGATCGGGAAGACGACCGCCGTCCGCATTCTGGCCGGCGAACTCGAGCCCAACCTCGGTCGACACGAGGAGCCGCCGGCGTGGGACGATGTGCTCGAGGCCTATCGCGGCACGGAACTGCAGGATTACATCGCCGACGTTCGGGATGGCAACGTCACGGTCGCACGCAAGCCCCAGTACGTCGACCAGATTCCCGAGCAGTTCGACGGCAACACCCGCCAACTACTCGAGAGCACGGACGAACGCGGCGCACTCGAGGAGATCGCCGAGCGACTCTCGCTTGGCCCGGTCATGGACCAGTCGATCGAAGACCTCTCGGGTGGTGAACTCCAGCGCGTCGCGCTCGCCGCGACGCTCGTTCGAGATACGGACTTCTACTTCCTCGACGAGATCACGCCGTATCTCGACATCGGGCAGCGAGTGACCGCGGCGCGGCTGATCCGTGAACTCGCCGAGGAGGAGAACCGATCGATGCTGGTCGTCGAGCACGACCTGGCGATCCTCGATCTGGTCGCGGACACCTTACACGTCGCGTACGGTGAGCCCGGCGCGTACGGTGTCATCACGCCCCCCAAGTCGGTCCGGAACGGGATCAACGAGTACCTCGCGGGCTATCTCGACAACGAGAACATGCGGATCCGGCAAGACCGGATCGAGTTCGAGGAACACGCCCCCCGGACGGCGACTCGGGGCGATGTCCTCGTCGACTACCCGGACCTCACCAAAAGCTACGGCGACGGCGAGTTCACCCTCGAGGTCGAGGGCGGTCAGATCCGCGAGAACGAGGTGTTGGGGATCGTCGGTCCGAACGGGATCGGGAAGTCCACCTTCGCGAACCTCCTCACCGGCAACCTCGAGCCGGACGAGGGCAACGCCGACCTCGATCTGGACATCTCCTATAAGCCCCAGTACGTGACGATCGACCAGCACATGCGGGTCGACGCCTTCCTCTCCTCGATTACGGATCAGTTCGGTTCCTCCTACTGGAACACCGAAATCGCCCAGCCGCTCCAACTCGAGCGGATCATGGAACAGAACCTCTCGGACCTCTCGGGGGGTGAACGCCAGCGGGTGGCTATCGCCGCCTGTCTCTCCGACTCCGCGGATCTGTACCTGCTGGACGAACCCTCTGCCCACTTAGACGTCGAACAGCGTGTCCAGGCGACGAGCGCGATCCGGCGTTACGCCGAACAGCAGGACGCGACCGTGATGGTCATCGACCACGACATCTACACGATCGACCTGCTCGCGGATCGACTGATGGTCTTCGACGGTGAACCGGCCGTCCGGGGTCGTGCCAGTCCGCCACAGTCGATGCGTGCGGGTATGAACGAGTTTCTCGCGAACCTCGAGGTTACGTTCCGCCGGGACGACCGCACCTCACGTCCGCGGATCAACAAGCCTGACTCGCAACTCGACAAGGAGCAAAAGAGCGAGGGCGAGTACTACTACGCGCCCTGATCGCGCGCTGTCTCTTATACACATCTCTGATGGCGCGANCGCCTCCCTCGCGCCATCAGAGATGTGTATAAGAGACAGGAGTGTTACGACGAGCAGTCCGAGCACGAGAGAGCCGACGACCCCGCTGGTGAGGACGACCTCTCCCGTCGCCCCGATCACGGCACCGACAGCGGCGCGAGGGTACCCAGGAGGACCAGGCCGCCCCCGAGGAAGTCCGTGGACAGTGTCTGACTATCGTCAGTCGTCGGATCGGGTCGTTCGAGCGGGTCCACGAGTCGCCACTCGGGAGCGGTGTCGTGCTCGAGGCGATAGCGGCCACCCGAAAGCGACGAGAGGAGTGCATCGCCTGCGTCCTCGAGCGATGCTACCCACCAGTCGTCCGTGTCCGCAGTGTCGTCCTCGAGGTCCGTCCGCTGGAGGTAGACGGGTTCGCCGACGACGTGATCGATCGAGGCGGCGTCGTAGCCTACGTCCTCGACGATTCTGGCGAGCAGGAACTCCCGGGACCACGGGATCGGTTTCTCGAGGGGAAAGGAGACTGTTTCACCGTGGGGCAACGCGATTACAACTTCGACAGTCGTCTCGTCGACTGTCTCGAGGTCGGTGATCCGCCCCTCGACGTACCCGTCCGGCGTGGTCATGACGTCGATCCGTCCGAGTTCGTCGGCGAGGTCGGTCTCGGACGCGTACCCGCGGCGTCGGTCGACAGCGTCGTCGCCGACCGACTCGTCGCGTTCGGATTTGCGGTCGCCGACATCGCCACGGCGACCCCCGAGTTCGACCTCGCCGTCGTCGGTTCGGTAGCCGTCCACGGTCCGGCCGTCGGGAGGCCTCCCCGTGGTTCGATCGGCCCGGGGATCGCTCTCAGGCCGATCGATCGGGCTATCGTCAGCGGTGGGGGCGTCACGGTCGTCGGTCACGAATTGCGTTCGTCGGGGGTACGGGATCGAGGGGGGTAAATCGTTCCGTCATCCCTCCCCGGGGGTCGCCCGTACTACCGCGAACAGTCCGTCCCCGTGACCGTCACGAACCGTCGGTTCGTCGTCGGCCGGGATCGCTGCCGGCTCGTCGAAGATCGTCTGGAGGCGCTGTTCGATCTCGAATCCGGCGTCCTCGAGCGCGTCGCACGCTTCTCGGGCCGTCAGGAACTCGGCATCGGCGTAGAACGGGCTCTCGTCTTTGTGTTCCTGGTAGACCTGTCCGACGGGACTCGAGCGATCCAGCACCGCGGCGACGAGGGTGCCGTCGTCCGCGAGGACACGGTGGGCCTCGGCGAGCGTCGCCTCGAGGTCGTCGACGAACGAGAGGACAGTCACGACCAGCACGCAGTCGGCCGCGTCGTCGGCGATCGGAAGGGACTCGGCGACGCCCCGGACGGGACCGACCCCGCGGTCACGAGCCGTCTCGAGCGGTGTGGCTGCTGGATCGATGCCGAGGGGAACGGCAAGTGGACCGGCGAACCGTCCGGTGCCGACGCCGATCTCGAGGGTGTGGTTGTCGCTCCAGGCTGTGTCGCTGCCTTCGTTTTCGTCTTCGCTTTTGCCTTCGATCGTGTGCGTATCGCCGTCGGGACCGGTGTCGACTTCCCGGTCGGGCAGCGCACGTTCGAGTGCGGTCAGCTCGGCGTGGTACGCGCCCTCGTTGTCGTCGAACCACTCGTCGTACTCCTCGGTGAGGGTCTCGAAAGGGGCGATCGTCGCCATTGAGTGATCGACTTGGCGAGAAGAAAAAAGAGTTGTGTGTGTGTCGGCTTCCACTCGATCTGAACCGTCCCGGGAGAACGGTGCGATCGGCGTCAGCGACCGCGTCTCAACTGATCAGCCGTTGGCAGCTCCCACAGAGGTTCTCCTCTTTGATGTCGACCTCGCGGACGGTCGGCGAGAAGTTCATAACACAGCGATTGTTGTCACAGTGCTCGAGCCCGTAGGTGTGACCGATCTCGTGGACGATCTCCTTGCGGACGCGGTTCTCGAAGATGTCGGTGGCGCTTTTGTTCGAGAACCCGCCGTCGCTGGAGGTCTGGAGCCGGTACGTCGAGACGACGCTGCCGCTGCCGTCGAGGTAGGCCAGACCGAAGACGTAGTTGCGCCGCCGGTAGAAGAGGTCGTGGGGAGTGATTGCGATGTTCTTGTCGCCACGGCCGACGCGTTCCGCGAGTTGGATGAACGTCTCCGCGGAGTACTGGTTCCGGCCGGAGTCGTAGGCACCGTTTGGGACCGACTGCGAGTCGTTGATCGACACCTCGCAGTCGTAGACCGATCGCAACGCCGACGAGGCAGCGCGCTTGACCTCGGCGGAGACGTTGCCGACCGGCACGATGTCGACGAGCATGGCAACTGCTATGGGCGGCGATACCATAAACGTCCCGCCGTGTCCCGCTCCCGTCGTCGATTCGAGTCGCTGATCGATTATCTTCGCGAGTACGATCGGGTCGTCGAGGTCGGAATCGGCCGTCGGACCGGGCTGGCGGCCGATCTCGTCGATGTGGGGGTTTCCGTGACTGCGACGGATGTCCACCCGCGTGCTGTCCCCGACGGCGTCCGTTTCGTCGAAGACGACGTCGTCGATCCGGAGCCGTCGGTCTACGCCGACGCGGATGCCGTGTACGCGCGGAACCTGCCGCCCGAACTGCACCGACCCGCGCTCGAGGTCGCCCAGGAGGCGGACGCCGACCTGCTGTTTACGACGCTCGGTGGCGACCAGCCGACGGTTCCGGTCGAGCGGAAGACGATCCGCGAGGGAACGCTGTACGTCGCCCGCGACGAGCCGGGTTCCGGGGGCAGGTAGCCGATACAACCGCAGACTGAACGACCACCCCCGCCGTTCTTTTCTCCTCTTCTCTCCTCTCTTCTCCTCTCTTCTCCTCCGCTCTCTTCCCCTCTCTTCCCCTCTCCTCTCTTCTCCTCCGCTCTCTTTTCCTCTCCGCACTTGGGTCAGCTCGAACCGACCGGCTTTATTTCCGCCGGCCCGTCTTCGTCGGTATGAACGCAGACGCAGTCGTACTCGATGTCGACGGGGTACTCGTCGACGTCGCCGACTCGTACCGGCGCGCGATCCTCGAGTCCGTCGAGCACGTCTACGACCGGACGATCCGCACGGACGACGTTCAGGAGTTCAAAGACGCGGGTGGGTTCAACAACGACTGGGAGCTCACCGACGCCGCCGCGCTGTACGTCCTGGCGACCGAGGAGGGGTACGGTGCGTCGATCGACGAGTTTACCGACGACATCGCCGCCGCTGGCGGCGGTCTCGAGGCTGCCGAGACGGTCGTCCGCGAATCGATCGGTGCGCGGGCGACCCAGCGGGTCACGGATCGCTGGGACCGCGACCGTCTCCGGGATGTCTTCCAGCAACTCTACCTCGGACCCGAACTCTACCGCGGCCTCGAGGGCGGCGAGTTCGACGCCGGGATCGATCCCGAGGACGCGGGCTTTATCCACGACGAACCGGTCCTGCTCGAGGCCGAGGCGCGCGAGCGACTCCTCGCGGAATACGACGTCGGAATCCTGACGGGCCGTCCGGAAGCGGAGGCCGAAATCGCCCTGGAACGTGTGGGTCTCGAAGACGAGATCGCCCTCGACCACCGGTTCACGATGGACGACTGGGAGGAAGGGAAGCCACATCCGCGGGCGTTGACGACGCTCGCCGAACGGTTCGGTGCTGCAAACGTGGTGTTCGTCGGCGACACGCTGGACGACGTGCGAACGGCGATCAACGCCGCCGAAACCGATCCAGACCGCGAGTACCACGGCGTCGGCGTCTTGACGGGCGGTCTCACCGGCCAGGACGGACGACGGAAGTACGAGCGTGAGGGCGCGACGGCGGTGCTCGAGTCGATCAACGAGTTGGCGTCCCGGCTCGAGTCCTGAGATTCGGGCGCTTGGTGGTCGAAGAGAGCGTTACTTCGACTTGGAGGGGAGACGGACGAACGTGAGCCAGAAGTTCTCGAACGAACCGACGAGGTCGACGAACTCCGCGGGCTCGACCGGCTTCTGGACGTAGGCGTTCGCGTGAAGGTCGTACGACCGGGCGATGTCTTCTTCGGCGTCGGAACTCGTCATTACGATCACCGGAATGCGCCGGAGTTTCGGCTCCGATTTCAGTTCCGAGAGCACGTCGGCCCCGCTGACGTCTGGGAGATGGAAGTCGAGCAACACCAGGTCCGGATCGGGGGCGTCGGCGTATTCCTCGCGTCCGTGAACGAAGTCCAGTGCGGATTCACCGTCCGAAACGGTTCGAACGTCGCAGGTGATGCTCGCCTCCTCGAACGATTCGGCGAAGAGTCTGGCGTCAGCCTCGTTCGGTTCGACGAGCAAGATAGTCACCGTATCTGTAGATCGTGGGGACCGTGGGGACCGTGGAGGCTCCATGTTCCCATCTTCGAGAACCACAGCAATCAACCACGTGGTTGCGTCGGAACGTTCGGCACCGATCCGAGCGTCCGGGAGACAGCAGGGGTCGAATGACCAAGGCGTCGGCCGGTCGCCACCCGTTTTTTGATCGCCCTCCCCGTAGCTTCGGCAGACCCATGGCGGAGTTTTCCCGCAGCGACGACCTCCCCGGCGAGCCGACCTCTCCCTGGCTCGCGACGACTCGCGACGCCGACCGAGAACCCAATGTCGATCCCGCGATGCTCGAGGGTGGTTGGAGCGTCGGGGGCGACGGCGACGTCGACATCGATGTCGCCGTCGTCGGAGCCGGTATCGCCGGCCTCTCGACCGCGATCGAACTCCGTGAGCGGGGAGAGACGGTCGTCGTCCTTGAGCGCGACCGCGTCGGGGCAGGCACTACGGGGAAGTCGACGGCGAAGCTGACCAGCCAGCACGGACTCGTCTACGACCACCTGCGCCGTGAGTTCGGCCGGGAGGCGGCGAGCCGGTACGCGAGCCTGCAGGAGGACGCTATCGACGCCGTCGAGGACCGCATTGCGGCGGTAGATGTCGACTGCGGGTTCGAACGGCAGCCGTCGTACCTCTACGGGAACGACCCCGACGAACTCGAGCGGGAGGCCGACGCGGCTCGTGTCGCTGGACTCGAGGCGAGTTCCGTCACCTCGGTGCCGCCGTTCGAGCGCGCCCAGGCTGCCGTCCGGTTCGACGACCAGGCTGTGTTTCACCCGCGGGCGTATCTGCTCGCACTCGCGGCGGAGCTCCGGGCCGACGACGACGCCTCCGTCTTGGAGGGAACGCGAGTCACCGACCTCGAACCCGGGTCGCCGGTTCGGGTTCGGGCTCGGGTCCGAACCTCTGGACGAACCGAGGACGCGAACACCGACCCCACCGGCGGAACGGAAGCGACGATCACCGCGCGCCGGGCGGTCGTCGCGACGGGGTACCCGATTCTCGATCGGGCGGGCTACTTCGCGCGGATGTACCCGAAACGCTCGTACGTACTGGGGCTTCGGCTCGACGGGCGCACACCCCAGGGGATGTACTACCGGACGGGGGAGAACCACCGCTCGGTGCGTGTCCACCGCGGCGAGGACGGGACGCTCCTGCTCGTCGGCGGCGAGAACCACAAGACTGGACAGGGTGGCTCGACGCGAGAGCGGTATCGGCGGCTCCTCCGGTGGGCCCGGGAGCGGTTCCCCGTCGCGTCGGTTGCCTACCGGTGGTCCACACAGGACTACGTCACCGCTGATCGGATACCGTTCGTCGGCCGCGCCGGGCCGACGACGGACACCGTCTTCGTCGCGACCGGCTTTCGCGGCTGGGGGATGACGAACGGCGTCGCCGCAGGTCGACTCCTCGCCGAGCGGATCGCGACGCCGGGATCGGGACCCGAGGAACTCGAGTTGTTCGACCCGTTACGATTCACCCCGACCGCGTCGCTCGGCAAGACGCTCACCGAGAACGCCGACGCCGTCAGCGAGTTCGCGACCGACTGGGCACGGACGCTGTTCTCGCCGGATCGTTCCGCGATCGAGCGAGGCGAGGGACGAGTGCTCCGTCGGGGACGAGGTGGCCTCGAACCGATCGCTTGCGCCAGGGACGCGGACGGCGAGTTGCACGCAGTTTCGGCCGTCTGTACCCATATGGGCTGTCTGCTCGAGTGGAACGACGCCGAGGAAAGCTGGGACTGCCCCTGTCACGGCTCGCGGTTCGCGCCGGACGGCGAGGTCCTCGAGGGACCGGCCACGGACGATCTCTCGCGGCGGGAGCCCCCGGGAACGTGAGCTAGGTCTCTCGGTCCGAGCTCGACAGCCCTGGGTAGTCGGCGATGATTCCGTCGACCCCTGCTTCGGCCAGTTGCTCGTACTGAGCCCACGTTTCGACGGTCCAGACGTTGACCGCCCGTCCCGCCTCGTGAGCACGCTCGAGGACGTCCACGCCCGGCTCCCCGGCGGGCAGCCCCGCGTAGGATGTCGTCGCCAGCGGCGTTCCCGGAACCGCGTTTCTCGGCGGGTGGATCGCCTCGCAGTCGTAGCGGTCGGCGATCTCGAGCCCGGCCTCGAGATCGTCCCAGACGAGGACTGCAGCGGCGTACCGGGGTGTAACCTCGCGGAGCGCGGCGAGTGCTCCCTCGCAGAACGAGGAGAACAGCAGGTCGCCGTCGAAGTCGCGACAGCAGTCGACGACGCGCTCGACGAACGGCTCCCACACCGCGCGTCGCTCGTCCCGGACATCGGGCGACAGCGATTCGCCGACCCGAAGCGCCGAGGTCCCGGGATTTTTCAACTCGACGTTGAGACCGACGCTCTCCGGGACCGCCTCGAGTAGTTCGGACAGCGTCGGGACGGTCTCGTCGGTGCCCACCACGCGAGCGGCGCGGATTTGCTCGAGCGGCGTCTCCCAGACGACGCCGTCGGCGTCCGTGAGCGGTCGGCCGTCCCGTCCCGGTGTCCCCTCGAGCCGTTCGTCGTGGATGACGACGGGCGTTCCACAGGCGGCCGGCTGGACGTCGATTTCGATCATCCCCGTCTCGTCTCGGGCCGCGGCCTCCTGGACCGCACGGACGGTGTTTTCCGGAGTGACGCCGGCGTAGCCCCGGTGGGCGATGATGTCTGGTTCGGTCATACCTGATCGACGGCGACGGGACTAATGGAGGCTGCGTTCCCCACCAACCTCTCGGCATCCGCGACCGATGCGTCCACGTTTATCCGAAGAGCTGATCGAACGCGCCGGGAGTCGGGCCCACGAGACGGGATGTGACGAATCCGAACTGGAAGTCAACGTCGAGAACGACCGTGCCCTCGCCTTCTACGAGAAACTCGGCTTCGAGCCGTCTCGTCACACGATGATCGCCACCGTCTCGAGGAACTAACCACCGAGAACACAGCCGATTGCTCGAAAGACAACACACTTGGGTGCGCTTCCCCGACTACGCGTATGAGCACCGTTTCGTCCGACCAGACGCAGTCGCTCGCGTCCGTGGTCGTCGTCGACTACGGACTGGGGAACCTGCGAAGCGTCACCCGCGGCCTCGAGCGTGCGGGTGCCGACGTCGAGATCACCGACGATCCCGCGGCCTTCGAGGCCGCCGACGGCGTCGTCCTCCCGGGCGTCGGCGCGTTCCGCGAGGGCGTCGAGAACGCCGACCCGCTCCGTGATGACCTCCTCGAGGTCGCTGAGAACGGGACGCCGCTCTTTGGCATCTGTCTTGGCATGCAGATGCTGTTGACGACCAGCGAGGAAGGCGACAACGACGGTGAGTCGGCCGTTCAGGGGCTCGACCTGATCCCCGGCACCAACGTCCGGTTCGACGAGGGACAGAAAGTCCCCCACATGGGCTGGAACCGACTCGAGATCGAGCGCGACCATCCACTGGTCGAGGGAGTAGACAGCGTTGCGTCGGAGACACAACGAGACGACGGCTCCGCCGAAGGCGGACCCGTCGACGGCGAGTACGCCTACTTCGTCCACTCTTACTACGCCGTCCCCGACGACGAGGACGCGACGGTCGCGACGACCGACTACGAACGGGCGTTCCCCTCGATCGTCGCCAACGAGGCGGGCAACGTCTTCGGGACCCAGTTCCACCCCGAGAAGAGCGGCGAAACCGGCCTGCGGATTCTGCGGAACTTCGTGGAAATCTGCGCCGCCGAAGAAGAGTAACCGTCTTTTCACCGGGCCGGTTTCGCGGTGCACTTATGCTCCATGCCGACCGTTGCTCGGGTATGTACGCCGTCCTCACCGACGATCCCGACCTCGCTCGAGCCGGGATCGGCGACCGAAGCTACCACTTCGTGGAGTACGTCGACGGGAGTCGGAACGAACCGATCGAGGACCCGAACGTCGTCCACTCCGTGGCCTGCTGGGGTGACACCGAGACTGTCGAAGCGGAGCCCGACCGCGCGGCCGTCGCCGCCGACGGGACACGCGCGACGGCGACCGGCGAGGGCGGCTGGGGGACCGTCTGTCCGACCGATCCCGACTACCGCGACGGAGTACTCGAGCGGATCGAGGAACTCGAGGGAGACGTCCGGCTCACCACGCTTGGTTTTCCCGGGGAAGCGTACTGTCAGTGCAAGCGGTGTGATCGTCGGTTTGCCGACGCCGAGTCCGACGACCGCACGGCCTGGCGAACGACCGTCGTCACGGATTTCGTGGCCGCGGTCGCCCGGCGGGTCGACGGCGACCTGCTCGCGACTGCGTACCCCGACCCCTACCCCGGCCAGCTCGAGCAGCGGGCCGGGATTGACCTCGCGGCGCTCTCGGCGTTCGTCGACGGCGTCCTCGTTCCGCTGTGCAGTCCGGGCTACGAGACGAGCTACTGGGTGGAGTCGATCGCACGCGGGTTCGACGCCACGCTCCGTGAACTCGAGACCGACGTCGAACTGGCGATCCAGCTCTCCGGAGCGCGGATCGAGCCGGATCGATTGGCGGAGGTCACGCGAACCGTCGAACCGTACGCCGACGAAATCGTCTACGGCACCTACCCGGACGACGCCGAAACCGTTCGAGAGACGATCGAACTGCTCCGCGAACAGGCGGCCGTTCCGGGTTGATCTCGTCGGTGCCGATCAAAGAAACTCGCGAACTTCCGAGTACCACATGTCGTGGTAGTCGACGTGGCCGACCCGGCGAGCGATGGCGACCGCGAGCACGTGCCAGCAGAGATCAGTCGGGTCCTCGTCGTCTAAGTTGTACTCGCTGTCCTTGCAAGTACAGCCGCCGCCTTCGACGATGTACTCGTCTTCGTACCCGACGACGATGGTAAAATCGCGGTAGGTTTTGACCCGGTTCTCGCTGACGGCTTCGATCGCCCGGACTCCGCGGTCGCCGTGGAGCCGGGAGACCCGCTCGACGATCTCCGGTGTCAACTCCCCTTCCTCCTCGAGTTGCGCTTGCCACCGCTCGACCGGCGTACCCTCCGACACGGTTGAACCTGTGTCCCGGACTGTAAAATCGGTTTGGTTGTCCCGTCGTGGCGTTGCTGACCTGCCGCTGGACTGAAACCGGCGTGAAAGAATAGCTGACCGAACTGTAACGCTTTATCTGCGTTGGGTCGCGTTAGTCGTCGCCGGTCGCGCCCTCGAGTACGGCCGTCACCGTCTCGTCTCTGTCTTCTTCGATCGTGACGGACTCTTCGACGGTGTCGAACTCGCCCTCGGTGCTCTCGACGATGACATTGTACTCTCCTTCGTAGAGGAGCCCCGTCGTGGTGATTTCGCCGTCCGCGATGTCGACACTCTCGATGTTCGTCCGGAAGTCTTCTTCGACGCTCTCGACCGTAACGGAGACCCCGTCCGAGACTCGCTCACCGTTCTCGTTCTCGAGTTCGATCGTCAGATCGCCGGGCTCGTCGAGATCGAAGTCCGGTTCGCCGTCGTTTTCGTTCTCGCCTTCCTCTTCGTCGCCCATACAGCCCGCAAGCCCAGCGCCACCGAGGGCTGCGAGAGTCGCACCGAAACGTCGACGGCTCAGTGATCGTCGGCTCATGTCTTCCCGGTGTGATCCGTCCTTGATAAACGTTCAGATATTTCTTTACATTGTCCGTTGATAACCGGTTTCAATGGATGAATGTCACCCATAAACACCAATGAGCGGTAATGACACACACCCCGAGCCGCCGCGAGACCACGCCGCTTTTCGCCGTGCCGCGAGGAGACCGGTGTATGCGCGTCACAGAGGGCGGTATCGAACTCGAGGTCCCCGGCGAGCAGACGGAGGGTGTCGAGGAGTCGGTCTTCTACAACCCCAGACAGGAACTGAACCGCGATCTGACGATCGCGACGCTGCGGGCCTACCGCGACCGTGAGGAACGTGCCGAATACTACCTCGATGCGATGGCGGCGAGTGGCATTCGTGGGGCCCGCGCGGCGGCCGACGAGTGGAACGTTACGTGCTGTGATGTCGACGAAGAGGCAGTCGAACTCGCCCGCGAGAACGTAGCGCACAACGACCTCGGAGAACAGGTGTCCGTCGAGCACCGCAACGTCAACGCACTCATGCACGAGGAGGTGTTCGACGTGATCGACCTGGACCCCTACGGGACGCCGATGCCGTTCGCGGACGCTGCCTTCGCGAACTGCCGAGACCTCGTCTGTGTCACCGCGACCGACACCGCACCGCTGTGTGGCGCACACTTCAACAGCGGCGTCCGCTCTTATTCTGCGGTGCCACGGAACACGGACTATCACCCCGAAATGGGCGTCCGGATTCTCCTCTCGGCGCTCGCCCGCAGCGCCGCGCGGTTCGACGTCGGCGTCACTCCCCTGCTGACCCACGCCACCAGCCACTACGTCCGGACCTACCTCGAACTCGAGCACAAAGCCACCGCGGCCGATGCCACAGTCGACGAACTGGGACACATCTACCACTGCGAGGACTGCACGTACCGCGAGACCGACCCCGGACTGATCGCCGACCCGCTGGAGGCGTGTCCACACTGTGGCGGAACACGCATCCTGACGGCGGGACCGGTCTGGCTCGGCTCCGTTCGAGACCCCGAGTTCGTCGCTGCCGTCCGCGCGGCGGTTCCCGACTCTTTCGGTACCGCGGAGAAGGCCCGGGAACTCTGCGAGACGCTCGAGGCCGAACTCGACGAGCCGACCCACTACGACCAGCACAAGCTCTGTCGCAACTGGGGGGTGCCCGCGAACGCGATGGACGAGTTCCTCGCAGATCTCCGGGACGCGGGGTACGAAGCCTCGCGGGCACACTACGGCGGGACGACGTTCAAAACCGACGCGAGCGTCGACGAGATTCGCGAGGCGACCGAGGAGAACCTCGTTTGAATACCACTCCACCTTCGACCATTTTCAGCAATTTCGAGGCGGAGCCCCCGGCCTCAAGTCGTGCGTGACCTTCGGTCCCACGCTCCCCTCAACGAGCGGACCGCCTATGCGGTGAGCGAAGTGGGGTGGGGTCGTTTACGTCTATTTGGTAGCCGTCCCTTTCCGTCGCCTGGCATAGACCACGACGAGCGTGGCGACGAGGACCGCTGCTCCAGACAGGAGTTTCGTCCGCCGACTCGAGCCGGTCGTTTCGCTCCCGGTGGTTTCGTCGCTCGAGTCGTCCACGTTCTCCGTCGAGGCCGGGTCCGGCTCGCTCTCTCCAGTCTCGTCTGTCTCAGTTCGTTCGGTCCTCGCGGTCGCGTCGTCCGGTCTCGTTTCTGCTTTTGGGTCCCCGGTGTCGTCGTGTTCGGTCCGTTCGTCCGTCGTTTCCGATCCTTCGCTGTCCGCGAACGGCAGGAGTTTACGTCCGTTCATCGATATCGTTCTGACGTGACCCGGGACAATCGTTCCGTCGTCGCGTCTCTCGAATTGAGAACGAGTGAGCCCCAACGTCCGATAGCCTCGATGCCGGACGCTATTAGTTCGTCCTCAGCGTCATCTTCGGTGTGCTCGATTACAGTTCCGGTCTCGAGTTCGTGGCCCGGGTCGTCAGGGTCGCACGGATTCAGCAGCTGACGCTGCTTTCCGCTGGCGTCGCGTTCTACGGGTTCATCTCGCTGGTTCCGCTCGTCCTGCTCGGGCTCGGGATCACTGCGTCGATCGGTGGCGAGGAACTCGCCGCGCGACTCACCGCGGCCGCGGGCGACGTCCTCACCCCGTCGGCCCAGGAGCTACTGGCCGAAACCGTCGTCGACCAGACCGGACGGCGCAGCGCGACCGTCGTCGGTGCTCTCGGACTGCTGTGGGGTGCCAGTCGCGCGCTTCGCGGCCTCGACCGTGCGTTCTCCGCGATCTACGGAACCGTCGCGACGAAGTCCCTGCTCGATACCGTCTGGGACTCGACGCTCGCTTTCGTGACGATCTCGGTCGGCCTGGCTGCCGTCGGTGTCCTCGAGGTGTTGCTCCGTCTGGTCCCATTCCTCCGGGTCGCATACCTCGGTCACGCCTTCGTCATTCTGGGATTGATAGCGGCGTTTTTCCCGTTGTACGTCCTCTTTCCGGACGCAAACGTCGGGGTGCGGGAGGCGCTTCCGGGGACGATATTCGCGGCGCTTGGCTGGTTCGTGCTGAACCGCACGTTCTCGGTGTACGCCACTATCGCCGGGGAGTTTACGGTCTACGGCGCGCTCGGGGCGGTGTTTCTCGTCCTCATCTGGCTGTACGTTGGAGCCGCGTTGCTGATCGTCGGAGCGATCTGTAACGCGGTGCTCGCCGACCGTGAAGTGGATCGGCAGCTACAAAGTCCCCGCGCCCGACAGGTTCCGCTAGGAGCGATGACCGACGACGACACGGGTGCCGACGACGGGACCGCGGCAGACGCCGGCAGCGGGGCGAACGGAGTCGGAAACGGCGAATCCGGTCCGGAAGACGGTCCCGACGAGGGGGCTACGTCCGATCGGGGTGCTGGGGACGAAACCGATTTCGAGCCCGGGCCGGAATCCGGTCCTGATCCTGTCCCTGACCCTGACCCTGAGTCCGACTCCGAACCCGACTCCGACTCCGAACCCGAACCCGAACCCGAACCCCAGTCAAAATCCGAACCCTCGGAGGCGTCCGACAGCCGCCCCGGAGCCGGCACCGCCCGGACTCGAGACCGGTCCGACGATCCCGAGGCACTTCGCGAGGAGATCGAACGCCTGCGGGACCGCGTCGAATCGTTCGAGTCCAACGTCGAGTCCCGAACCGTCGAGAAGAACTCGCTCGAGGCAGAACTCAAGCGGTACGTCCGCCGGCGGATGCGCCGGGGTCACGCCCGCGGCTGGGGGCCGTATCTCGTCTTGCTGTACGGCACCGCGATGAGTATCGCGGCCTTCTTCGGACTCGACGGCGGCTGGGCCATCCTGGCGATGTTCGTCGTCTGGACGTCCACGCTCGGTCTGTACGTCCTTATGGTGCTCTTTGGTGCCGGCCTCTCGCTGCTTGGCGTGCCGGGTCGACTCCGAGATCGGGTTGGTGAGTGGCGGTCCTGAACACGTCCGCTTTCCTGGGTTTCGTTGCAGGTGGTGCTATCGGTCGGGCTCTCACTCACCGCCGGCTATAACAGCCAGTCGGTCGTACGCCTCCATCGATGTGGTTCGATCCGAGTCACGTCGAAACGGTCCGTGACGCCTTTCCGGAGTGGATGGCGTTTCTCTTCGCTTTCGTCTCGTATCTGGGGAGTGTCTGGGTCGTCGCTCCGGCGGTCGTCCTCGCGTACTGGTTCTGGGATCGCCACCGTTTCGCCGCCTGGATCGGGACCGTCATGGGCGGATACGCCGTCATGGTCGGACTCAAGAACGTCTTCGCGATACCGCGTCCGGGCGTCGGTCCCGCGATATCGCCCGACGCGCTCCCGACCGTGCTCGCTTTCCTGTACGCGCCGGCGGTCGAGGTCCATACGATGGCTTTCCCCAGCGGCCACGCGCTGGCCGGTACGATCGTCTGGACGATGCTCGCCCTCGAGAGCGATCTGGGAACCCGCAGGCAGCGTCTCGCGGCCGCGGCGACGGTGATCACCCTGGTCGGGTTCTCCCGGGTCGGAGTGGGCGTCCACTACCCGATCGACGTCGTCGCCGGCGTCGCCGTCGGCGTCGCGTACCTCGCGGGCGTCCTGTGGCTACGGGGCCGCGTTGCAGGACGTGTGACAGCCGGCCCGTGCCACCGGCCCCGTCGTGCCGTTACCGACTCGAGTGCACGTCCGGGCGGACCGGCGAAGGTGAGCCGGACCGACCACGGCGTTCGACCGCCCCAATGCCGGGCCGCGACCGCTACGTTCGCCGTCGCTGCGGCCCTCGCGGCGATCGCGTTCGCGATCAGTGAGACACCGGACGCGGCCGCCCTGTTTGGCGGCGCAGTCGGTGCCTTCCTCGCCTGGCAGTACGCAACACCGGCCGCGGAACCGTGGCCGCTTTCGGCTCCGTACGTCGGCCGGGCGCTGTTTGGCGTCTCGGCGCTTGCACTCGTCGCGCTCGTTCTCGTCGTCACCGATGCCGTGTTCGCCTGGCTGTTCGTCGGCCTCGCCGGCGGACTCCTCGTCCTCGCACTGCCGCGGCTCACGTCCTCGAGGGCGGTGTTCGACGGTTCGAACGAAAGTACCCGGCTGACGTGACCGGCGGGTCACGTGGGACCGGAGTGGGTAATAGGGGGTGAGAGCGATCAGCGGAACGTCTCGAGTGGACGATCAGAACGTCTCGAGGTAGCGATCGAGCTCCCACTGGGAGACGTCGACGAGGTACTCCTCGAACTCCTGGCGTTTGGCCTCGACGAACTTCGGTGCGACGTGATCGCCCAGCGCCTCGTAGATAACGTCGTCCGCTTCCAAGGCGTCGACGGCGTCGCCGAGGTTCGACGGCAGCGTCTCGATGCCGTACTCTTCGCGCGTCTCCTCGTCGAACTCGTAGATGTTCTCCCGGACGGGGTCGGGACACTCGAGGTCGTTCTCGATGCCCTCGAGACCGGCGTGGATCATGACTGCGATGGCGAGATAGGGGTTACACGACGGATCAGGCGATCGGAGTTCGATGCGGCTCGCGGCCGGGACGCGGGCTGCGGGCTTGCGGATCAGCGACGAGCGGTTGCGGTCGGACCAGGCGACGTAGACCGGAGCTTCGTAACCGGGCACCAGGCGCTTGTAGCTGTTGACCGTCGGGTTCGCGACCGCCGTGATCGCCGGCGCGTGTTCCAGGACGCCCGCGAGGAACGACCGTGCGGTCTCGGAGAGATCGAACTCGTCGCTCTCGTCGTGGAACGCGTTCTCGCCGTCGTCGGTGAAAAGCGAGATGTGGGTGTGCATCCCCGAGCCGTTGATCTTCGGGATCGGCTTGGGCATGAACGTCGCATGGTACTCGTGTTCGGCAGCGATCGCCCGAACGACGGTACGGAACGTAGCGACGTTGTCGGCCGTCGAGAGGGCGTCGTCGTAGGTGAAGTTGATCTCGTGTTGGCCCTCGGCGACCTCGTGGTGGCTGGCCTCGACCTCGAAGCCCATCTCCTCGAGCCCGTAGATGATGTCCCGGCGAACGTCGCTTGCGAGGTCCTTCGGCGCGAGGTCGAAGTAACCACCGGCGTCGTTCGTCTCGGTGGTCGCACGACCGTCCTCGTCTTCCTCGAACAGGAAGAACTCGGGCTCGGGTGCGGCGTTGACGGTGTAGCCCATCTCCGCTGCGCGCTCGAGGGCGCGTTTGAGTACGCGCCGTGGGTCGCCCTCGAACGGTTCGTCCGTCGAGGTGTCGTAGACGTCACAGATCATTCGGGCAGAGCAGCCGTCCTCGCAGTTCCGCCAGGGAAGGATCGCGAACGTGTCCGGATCGGGAACCAGACGCATGTCCGATTCCTGGATACGGACGAAGCCCTCGATCGACGACCCGTCGAAGTAAATCCCCTCGGTGAAGGCCTTCTCGGCCTGGCGGGCGGGGACGGCGACGTTCTTGACCGTGCCCAGAATATCGGTAAACTGCAGACGGAGGAAATCGACTTCTTGCTCTTCAATTTCGTCGAGTACCGCCTGTTCGGCGGCACTGATGTTTCCGCTTGTCATCCGTATTGTCGTCCTATCCTCGTATCTCGCATACTAAAACGCTGCTGCTCTGAGCAAATCTTCTCTTCCCCATCGGGAATTGAATATTCGTAAACTTCTAAAGGGTCGAATGAGTCGTTACGGTTGATGACGTACGAAAATCTCGATGCAAAACTAGTGAATGCACTTCTCGGCGACGGCCGCGCGAGCCTTCGTAGTCTCGCCGAAGAACTGGATGTCTCCGTTACTACCGTCTCCAACCATCTCTCCGATCTCGAAGAGGAAGGCGTTATCGAAGGCTACACACCACGACTCGATTACGACGCCGTCGGCTACGACGTTACCGCCGTCATCCAACTCCAAGTCGAGGGCAACGCCTTACCCGACATCACGGACACGCTGCGTGAGCACCGGCAGATGATCTCCGTCTACGAGGTCACTGGCGACTACGACGTGATCGCTATCGGGAAGTTCAAGGACACAGACGGGATGAACGACCAGATCAAGGAACTCCTGACCGACCCAGATATCAAGGCCTCGAACACGAGCGTCGTGCTCAACGCGGTCTCGGAGAACGAGCAGTTCGAACTCGACGTCGACGATACCTGATTCCCCCGGTACGGACCGGACCGACGACACACCGCCTCGGTTGTCGCACGGACGAGGCGACCACACCGGCTTTAACCGTGGCAAGCCCGACGGCTGTTTTCACTCCGGTATCGTCTCGTTCGACTGTGAAGCAACGGTGAGGCCGTCACTCGAGCGATTCACTGGAGTCGTCGCCCGCCCGTTCGTGCCGACCACACTGGTTGCCTCGTCACGAATCGGACTCTCGAGAGTGGCGACGTTTTACGCACCCAAGCGATGGCGACCCCGAGCAACCCCACTATTTCGCGAACGACGTGTGCATCCGTGTCGGGACGAGCCGTTTCAGGTCCGGATATACAGAACAGTCGCACCAACTACCAGAAACAGCAGTCCCCACCACAACGAGTCGCCGGGCAGGACTTTCAGGACGAGCGTGACGATACCGGACGATATCAACGACCAGCCGAGCGTTGTCTGGAAGGCCATGGCCGGCGTACGACGGCAAGCACAAAAGATCACCGGCTTGCCTGGAGCAACCGCGGGGTCGCCACTCGAGCGAACAGAGGGGACGAAGTGGACTGCAAAACCGGTGCCTGACGAATCTGGCTTCTCCCACGAGTGAACTCGTGGGCTCTCGCGCTGTTCTCGCTGTAAGTCAGGTATAGTAGCCACTGCAAGTCAGTGCGCACTGATCGTCGGACGGATCGGGATCAGTGTGCAACTGGTTGCAGTTGTTACTGTATTCTGTCGGCGAGCGACGAACGGGAACGGAGCGTGGACGCCTACATCATGCCGCCCATGCCACCGCCCATACCGCCGCCCATGCCGCCGCCGGGCGCGCCGCCTTCCTGGTCGTCGCCCTTGTCGGTCGACAGGTCGCCGGCGGAGATGATGTCGTCGATCTTGAGAACGAGGTTTGCGGCCTCGGAAGCAGAGCTGACGGCCTGTTCCTTGGCGTGGGCCGGTTCGACGACGCCAGCGTCGTAGGTGTTCTCGATGTCGCTCGAGAAGACGTTCAGGCCAGCCTCGACCTCGCCGTCCTCGTGAGCCGCGCGGAGGTCGACGAGCGTGTCGATGGAGTCCAGACCAGCGTTCTCGGCGAGTACGCGCGGGACGAGCTCGAGCGAGTCCGCGAAGGCCTCGACGGCCAGCTGCTCGCGGCCGGAGACGGAGTCGGCGAAGTCACGCAGTCGCGAAGCGAGCTCGACTTCGATCGCACCGCCGCCCGCGAGGACGCGACCGTCGGAGACGGTCTGGGCGACGACGTCGAGCGCGTCGTTGACGCCGCGCTCGAGTTCGTCGACGACGTGGTCGGTCGAGCCACGCAGCAGGAGCGTGACGCCGTGGGCGTCTTCGCCTTCGACGTAGAACAGCTCGTCTTCCTCGTCACGGGTGACATCACCGTGACCGAGGTCGTCGGATTCGGCGCTCCCGAGGTCGGAGACGACCGCCGCGTCGACGACCTCCTGCAGGAACTCGAGGTCGGACTTCTTCGCGCGGCGGACGGCGAGGATGTCCTCTTTGGCGAGGTAGTGCTGAGCCAGGTCGTCGATGCCCTTCTGACAGAAGACGACGTCAGCGCCGAGGTCGGCGATCTGCTGGACCTTCTCCTTGAGCTGCTCTTCCTCGCGGTCGAGGAACTTCTGGAGCTGGTCCGGATCGGTCACGGAGACTTCGGTGTCGACGTCGGTCTCCTCGACCTCGATGGCCTCGTTCAGCAGCAGGACATCGGCGTCTTCGGCTTCGACGGGCATGTTGTCGTGGACGGGGTCTTTGTCCACGATGCCGCCCTCGAGGAGGTCGGATTCGTCGACGCTGCGGCCGGTCTGGGTCTCGATGTTGAGGAACTCGAGGTCGACGACGTTCTCGCCCTCGTCGTTCTCGACGGTGACGGCGCGGACGGCGTCGACGATCAGCTGCGAGAGGTGCTCCTTGTTGACCTCAGCACCCTTGCCGGTCATCGAGGTTTCGGCGGTCTTGCGCAGGAGGTCCTCGTCGCTGGTGTCGATGTCGGTCGCGATGTCGTCGATCTCTTCGCGAGCCTGCTCGCTGGCGAGGTGGAAGCCCTTGATGATCGCCGTCGGGTGAATGTCCTGCTCGAGGAGGTCCTCGGCGTTTTTCAGCAGTTCGCCGGCGATCGCGACGGCCGTCGTGGTGCCGTCACCAGCTTCGTCCTCCTGGGTTTCGGCGACCTCGACGATCATCTCGGCCGTCGGGTTGTCGATGTCCATCTCCTCGAGGATGGTGACGCCGTCGTTGGTGATCGTCACCGATCCCATCGAGTCGACGAGCATCTTGTCCATCCCTTTCGGACCGAGCGTCGAGCGGACGGCCTCGGCGACCGCTCGCGCCGCGGAGATGTTGTAATCCTGCGCGTCCTTGTCCTTGACGCGCTGGGAGTCCTCGCTCATTACGATCATCGGCTGACCCTGCTGCATTCGCTGGCTCATAGTCATCCGACTCATTGATTGTGCTTCTATATAAAACCTTCGCTATCTGGGTCGGTCGGTCCTACGTCAGCATCGCAGAACTAACGACAAAACCACCGTACTGCGGACGTATAGTCCGATTATCTTGGTGCTCGATACCATCCCTCTATGTAGGGGTCAACCCGGCGACGCTCGTCACGTTTAAATACACTCGTTTGCGGTTCAGGGCTCGAGCGGTTCGAGCAGCGACGGGTCGTCGTTCCCAGGGTCGTTGACCGCCGTAGAAACCGGGTACGCCCGCATGCCGTCGGCCGGATACGGCTCGAGCAACGCTTTCGGATCGTCCCCCGTCAGCCACTCCTGTTCATTGCCAGGCTCGAGAATCACCGCCATCCGGTGGTGGAGGTCCCCGACAAGGTCGTTCGGCTCCGTCGTGACGATCGTGAACGTCTCGAGCGGGCCGTCGTCTCTCTCGGCGTCCGCGCTCCCGCCCCCGAAGGCCTCGAGTCCCGCCTGGGTCGTCTCCTCGTCGGGCTCCCAGCGTTCCCACAGGCCCGCCATCGCGAACGGCCGGTCGTCCTCGAAGGAGACTCTGTAGGGTTGCTTACCATGCTCCGTCTCGACCCACTCGTAAAAGCCGTCCGCGGGGACGAGACACCGCCGAGATTCGTACGCCTCCCGAAAGCTCGGCTTCTCCTCGAGCGTTTCCGCACGTGCGTTGATCAGCCCGCCGTTGTCGTCGTCGGCCCACGACGGAACCAGCCCCCACTCGAGGCGCTGAACTGTGTCCGGTTCGGCGTCCGTGATGACGGGGAGCCGCTGTCCGGGTGCGGCGTTGTAGCGGGGCGAGAACGGTTCCTCGAGGGTTACGTCGAATCGGTCCTCGAGGTCGTCGGACTCGAGG
>NZ_AOMA01000115.1 GCF_000337895.1 Halobiforma nitratireducens JCM 10879 | reverse complement strand
TTCTTTTTCAAACAGCTTCTCTGAGGACGATCGTAACGGGTGTCAGCTGTATGGTGGTTTGTAGAATTTGAGATCCCGAAGTTGTGGTCGTTCGAGTCCTGGGTTTGATATAGCGATATTTGGTGTACTAGTCGCCAACCGACCGAAATGAACGACAGATGATGACAGACCACACGGACGTCACAACGGGAATCGTCGGCCTCGGGAACATCGGACAGTACCACGCCGAACGGTTGGTCGATCTCGGCGTGCCGCTGATCGGCGGTATGGACGTCGCTGCCGATGCGCGAACGCGGTTCGCCCGCCGGTACGACGTCGACGTCTACGAGGATCACCGGGAACTGTACGACGAGGTCGACGCAGTCATCATCACGACCCCCAACAAGTACCACGAGGAGTACGCTATCGACGCCTTCGAGCGCGATCTGCACGTACTTCTCGAGAAACCCTTGGCCCACTCACTGGCCAGCGCCCGCCGGATCGTGGAGGCGGCGACAGACGCCGACGGCCACTGCATGGTAGGGTTCAACAACCGGTTCTCGAACGCGGTTCGAATCGTAAAAAACCGTCTCGATCGCGGGGAGCTGGGCGAGGTCTCACACGTCGAGGCGAACTACGTGCGGCGACGCGGGATTCCCGGCCGCGGCTCCTGGTTCACCCGACGACAGATCGCCGGCGGCGGTGCCCTGATCGACCTCGGCGTCCACGCCATCGACCTGGCGCTGTACTTGCTCGACTACCCCGAGGTAGCGGAGGTCAGCGGCGTCACTCGCAGCGAATTCGGCTCTCGTGAGGAGTACGCCTACCTCGACATGTGGGCAGACGATGCGGGGCCGGCGGGGTTCGACGTCGACGACTCCGCCAGCGCGTTCGTCCGCTGTCGCTCCGGCCAATCGATCTCGCTCGAGGTGGCCTGGGCGACCAACCGCCCTGCGAATCACGAGTTCGTCGTCCGCGGGACCGAATCGGCGGCGGTGTTCGACCTACTCGAGGGGACGCTCTCGTTTTACTCGGCGAGCAACGTCGGCCCGGACCATCTCGAGGACACGACGATCGAGACCCGACAAAACGATACGCACACTGACGAACAGCGCGCGTTTTTCGATCGGATCGCCATCGACGAGCGCACCGACGACAGCCTCGGACAGGCGCTGACGGTACAGCGAATCGTCAACGGGATCTACCGCTCGAGCGAGGACGGCGGAACGGTCACCATCGACGAGTGAGGCGATCTTCGAGGAGCGGACGAAGCCGGATACGACTGGTACGACCGGCACGACTGGGAAACTGGTACGACGGTTTCGGCGACACGCCTCACTGTAGCCCTCGAGACCGACCGGATCACTCCACGACGCGATCGACGAACGAGGCGTCCTCGTCGTCCTGTTCGCGGACGTCGACGTGTCCATCGCCGTGGACGACGACGTCGTACCCTTCGTACTCGAGTGCGACGAGTGCGCCTCGATCGTTCAAGGCGTGGGAGGTTCGAAAGAGCGAATCGAGCGCCTCCGGATTGACGACCGAGTACAGTGGCTCGTACTCCGGTGGCTCGATCTCGGTTGCGTCGACGCCCTCACGGGCGGCGACCGCTTCGACGATGGCCTGAGAGGGGGGCACCTCTCCACACGGCGTGGAAGCGTCTGTTGGAGAGGACATACAGTCCGCTAACAGGTTCACTGGGATAAGACTGGTGCCCAACAGATTGACAATACTGACGTATTTCCCGTTCAGACGGACAATTATCCCCTATATTTCGGGTTACAGGTAGCCATCTCTCAAGGAGAAGTACAGTAAAATCGATCAGTCCCGGGCGCGCTCGAAGGTCTCGATCGCGAGCTCTCGGCGTTCGTCGTGATCGACGATCGGTGACGGATAGTCGGGCGCGATCCGCTCGCGTTCCGTCTCTGACAGGGTCGTCCAGTCGTGGATATCGTCAGGAGATGCATCCTCGAGTTCGGGGACGTAACGGCGGACGTACTCCGCGTCAGGGTCGTACTCGCGGCCCTGCTTGACCGGGTTGAACACGCGGAAGTACGGCTGGGCGTCCATTCCGGTCGAGGCCGCCCACTGCCAGCCGCCGACATCGTTTGCCGTGTCGTGGTCCGCGAGCCGTCGACGGAACCAGTCGTAGCCTTTCCGCCAGTCGATCAGGAGGTCCTTCGTCAGGAACGCGGCGACGAGCATCCGGACGCGGTTGTGCATCCAGCCCTCCTCGCGGAGCTGGCGCATCCCGGCGTCGACGATAGGATACCCCGTCTCGCCGGCCGTCCAGGCCGCGAACTCGTCGGGATCGTCGCGCCAGTCGATCTCGCCGGCAGCGTCGCTGAAGTTCTCCGAGACGATCTCGGGGTTGAACGCGAGCACGTGGGCGTAAAACTCCCGGAACGCGAGCTGTCGACGAAATGCAGTGACCCCGTCGCGCTCGGCGTCGGCTTCGGCACGGTCCATCGCCCGCTCGGTCGCCGCGTAGACGGCTCGCGGTCCGATCGTCCCCCACTTGAAGTGAACTGAAAGTCGCGACGTCGCCCCCGAGGCCGGGTAATCCCGGCGATCGTCGTACTCGTAGATCGGCCCGCCACAGAACGACGCGACCCGGTCCCGGGCTGCCGTCTGTGTCACAGTTCGTGGCGACGCGTCCGGCTCGTCGAATCCAAGTTCCTCGAGAGAGGGAAGCGGCTCGGTGACGTCTTTCTCCTGGAGATCCGCGAGGTCGGCATCTGTCGGCGGATCGACGGGTGCCGGTTTCTCTCGATCCCGCCACTTCTTCCAGAAGTACGAGAAAACGGAGTAGTGCTCGCCGCTGTTCGGCGTGATCGATCCGGGTTCGTGGACGATCCTGTCGTGAACGGTCTCGACAGCGATCCCGTCGTCCTCGAGTGTGGCGGTAACAGCCCGGTCGCGTTCACGGGCGAGTCCGCTGTAATCCTCGTTCCAGGAGACGGCTTCGGCATCGTACTCCGATGCAACCGCCGGAACGACATCGCTGGCTTCTCCTCGACGGACCAGCAGGTCGCCTCCCCGCTCGCGATACTGCTTACGGAGCCCCGACAGCGCCTCGAGCAGACACGACACGCGAACCGGAGACGCGTGCTCGAGGATCGTCGGATCGAGGACGAACAGGGGAACGATGCGGTCGTCGCTGCCGCTCCCGGCGCGAGCGAGGCCACGGTTGTCCCGGACGCGAAGGTCACGCCGGTGCCAGTGAACGATCATAGTCGACCTGGAGATTCGAGGACTGAAAACGTGGGGGGCACCAGTGTTGGTGTGAGCGTCGGTACCGCTGGTGACGGTCGTCTCGGTTTGCCCCGCCGGGATCAGTTGCCCGGACGCCCCTCACGGTCGATACGGGCAGCGAGGTAGCCACGGAGCCCGTCGAGAGCACCCTCGACGGTGTAGTTGCGAGCGATATAAACGCTGAGTGCCGCGAGCGCGATTCCGGCGGCGACATCGAGGAACCAGTGAATCCCGAGATACATCGTCGAAAGCGCCACGCTGATCGCGAGAACGCCCGAGATCGGGAGCCAGAGCGGGTACTCGTCTCTGGTGTGCCAGGCGAGAAAGAAGACGGTCATCGCAAGCGACGTGTGCAGCGAGGGAAAGACGTTGGTGTTCTGGTTCACCTGGTTGGTCAGCGTCCGGGATTCCGGGAACGCGTCGTACAGTAGCCCCTCGAAGAGGGTCGGATCGACGTTTCGAGGCCCCATCGCGAGAAAGAGGATGTAACAAACGAGCCCGATCCCGTAGTTCACCGCGAACGCGACGATCAGGGTCGACAACTCGTCCATCTCCTCGAGCGCGAAGTACGCGACGAAGGGAAACAACAGCAGGAACGCGTACCCGTAGATGTAAATGAACACGAAGTACGACGTCAGTTCCGGCGTCTGGAACGACTGGAGGAACGCAACCGGATACTCCGGAAAGAGTAGCCGTTCGAACTCGAACAGAAGCGACGTGATCGGATTGCCGACGACCTGTCGTTCCAGACGAACGACGGCGTCGACCGTTACCCAGCGGAGAAACAGGATCACGGCGAGGGCAGCAAGCGGCAGCAGGCAGGCCTTGAGTCGCCAGCGAACGTCGCCCACAGCGGCCGCTAACCGACGCGGGCCGACGACGACGAGGGCCGCGACCGCGAGCATCGTCGCGACCACGACTGCGAGTTCCAGTACGACGGTCGCCAGTGACATTCGTCTCGCCTGTTGGTACGTGCTATAGCCCAATATACCGATTGGTCGGCGACCGCTCGGAGACTACCAGCGGCGGACGACAGCGGGGAGGTGTCATTCGAGTAACTCACCGTCTTCGTACCGATAGCCGGCGTCCCGAAAGAGCGAACGGACGAGTTCGACGTCGATCTCTCCGTCAGTCCCCGGGAACTCCAGTACGTCGGGCACGTCGTCGCTGGTACTGTCGCCGTCGTCTCCGTCGTTGCCACCAGCCACCGAACCGACGCCGTAGTCGGGTCCGAACGCACCGTCGGGGATTCCGACGTGCGATCCGATCGAATTCGCCGGTTGCGCGTAGCCGTCGAACAACTCGACCGCCGCGTGCTGGCGGTCGACCAGCCGCGAGATGAGCCGTCGAAAGCGGGGGTTCCCGAGTTCGGGGTGGTGGTGGTTGTAGCCGACGATGTAAAACGAGTTTGCAGTCCCGGTCACCGTAGACACCCCGTCGCCGTCGACGAGCGATTCGACCTCACCAGGTGGAATGGCGTCACCCGTCAGGTCGATCTCGCCCTCGAGTAGCGAGTCGATCATCGTCCCGACGTTGGGCGCGATCCGAAACCGGAGCCCCGAATACTGGGAGAACCCCTCGAGTACGTCCGGTCGATCTTCCGACCCCCGGAACACGTGCTCCTCGAACGGCTCGAGTCGGATCGTGTCCATGGTGACTTCCTCGAAGAGGAACAACCCTGACCCGACGGGTGCTTCGTTATCGGTCGTCAGCGCCTCGGTTCGCTGGTCGGCGACGATCTCGGTCCGTGGCTCCCAGACGTGCTCCGGCAAAACGGGAACCGAGAACGCACGGGCCGCGGCCGGACGGGTCGTCTCGCCGAACGAGAACCTGACGGTCCGGTCGTCGAGCGCATCGACGGTCTCGAGGACCGTCTGTCGACTCCGGTATCGCGGTGCCGGGACGCCGCCGTCGACCTCACCGCCGGACGTGTCCTGTATGAATCGGTAGGTAAACACCACGTCGGTGGCCGTCAACTCCGTGCCGTCGTGCCACCGAAGACCGTCCCGGAGCGTGACGTCTGCCCGAAGGTATGGGCCGTCGTCCTCCCACGTAACGTCTTCGGCGAGCCACGGAACGGGCTCCCGTTCGGGGGGCGTCCGGCCTGGACCGTCCGGCGGAGCGGACGTTACCAGTCCGTTTCCGCTCCCTTCGTCGGCGTCACTGTCGTCCGTCGCTACCGATCGAACCAGGGGGTCGTACAGCAGCCCCAACAACCCGTCGACCCGGTTTCGGTCGACGACGAGCGGGTTCAGCCGATCACCGAGTCGCTCCCCGTAGACTCCGACATCGAGTGGGCCGTCGCGGGCCCCATCGGCGGGTTCGCGGGAGAGCACGTCGAGGTAGTCGAGCGGTCCCGAAAGTGGTCGGCGCGCGTCGATCCCCTCTCGACACCCGGCGACTTCGAGCGGGAACGCGACCGTAGTGTACGGAACCGCCTCGGCCAGGTGCTCGAGCAGGTCCTCGATCGCCTCGTGGCGTTCGTCCCCGCTTCGGTCCCGCTGAGCCTCGAGGTACTCGTCGGCCGTGAGGTCCGAGAAGTGAAACGGGTTCTGCCAGCCGCGTTCGCCGACGAACTGGGAGTGCAGCAACCCCCGAAGCGCGTCGTACTCGTCGATGCCGGGGTGGCGAGCGACGAATACGTCGTAGTCACCTCGAAGGAGGACGTCGCGATAGAGATCCGGTCTGGGGACCGGTTCGTGCGTGACGGCGATGCCGGCGTCCCTGAGGTTCTCGCGGAACTGACTCATGATCGTCGCGGCCGCGAGGTCGTCGTCTGCCGGCACCGTCTTGATCGTCAGCCCGATCTGGTCGGTGCCGACGTTCTCCGCGCGCGACCAGAGCCGTTCCGAACAGCCCGCAAGCGACGCGGTGACGACGCTCCCGGCTCCCGCAAGTGCCCTTCGCCGCGTCGTCGACGGCGCGCCCTTTTCCATATCGGAGGACGTACATCTCCACGATGTATAGGACTTACTCTCGAGACGACACCTCGAAAATACGCTCGAGAGTGGGTTTCGGTGGTCAATACGAGGGAATCGGACGGAAGTGAGCGTGTTTCTCGGGCCGCGTTCTGCGAACGGGTTCGGGCTCGAACATCGGCCGCCCGCCCGTTCGAAGGTTCGGCAGTTCGAAAGGAAGTCGGGTACTGACTTCTCCCACGACTGCAGTCGTGGGGGTGTGCTGGCAACGGACCAGCGCCGGTCCCAGACGGGCATTCCCACGTGGACGGTCGCCGGTCGGCTGCCGGCGTTCTGAAGTCAGTGTGGCTCCCGGGTATGACAGCGGCGTGGGCGGGTTTGCCCCGACCTCGGAGGCCACCCTACGAGGGGACTACCAATCAAGCTTACGCGCTTCGTCCCAGAGTGAACTCGTGGGCGTTCGCGCTGTTCTTGTTGTAATCGGTGACTATACCGAACGCCAAACAGTCTCGATTTGGCTACCGTCTTTCCTTCCGATATACGAACAGCATAACAATAGCCGTTTCCGGACACGGTCGGAGCGTGGCATCTGTTCCCACCTCGAGACGCGATCGTTCGCGTGCGGTCGGGAGCGGCCACGAGAGACAACCATGAAACTCGCACTAATCGGCTTCGGACAGGCAGGCGGGAAAGTCGTCGACGAGTTTGTGGCCTACGAGGACGAGATCGGCGGTGGATTCGTCGAAGCGGCGGTCGCCGTCAACTCGGCGACGGCGGACCTCAAAGGCCTCGAAAACGTTCGTACGGAAAACCGTGTGCTCATCGGACAGGCCCGGGTCAAGGGCCACGGTGTCGGTGCCGACAACGAACTCGGTGCGACGGTCACCGAAGAGGACATCGACGAGATTCAGGGCGCGATCGATCGGATTCCGGTCCACGAGATCGACGCGTTCCTCGTCGTCGCCGGAATGGGCGGCGGGACGGGATCGGGCGGTGCCCCGGTTCTCGCGAAACACCTCAAACGGATCTACAACGAACCGGTCTACGGCCTGGGTATCCTCCCTGCGACCGACGAGGGCGGGATTTACACCCTGAACGCGGCCCGATCGTTCCAGACGTTCGTCCGCGAGGTCGACAACCTGCTTGTCTTCGACAACGACGTCTGGCGCAGCGCCGGCGAGTCCGTCGAGGACGGCTACAGCCGGATCAACCGCGAGATCGTCGAGCGGTTCGGCCTGTTGTTCGCCGCCGGCGAGATCGACGAGGACGACGACGTGGCCGAAAGCGTCGTCGACTCCTCGGAGATCATCAATACCTTGGAGGGCGGCGTCTCGACGATCGGTTACGCGCGAGAAACGGTCGATACGGGCGGCCTGCTCTCGTCGTTCCGCGACGACGACGGGTTCGACGAAGGACAGGCGACGAACCGGATGACCAGCCTGGTACGCAAGGCGGCGCTCGGCCGATTGACGCTGCCGTGTGACGTCTCGAGTGCCGACCGCGGTCTCGTCGTCGCCACCGGCCCCGCCGAGCACCTCAATCGCAAGGGCGTCGAGCGTGGCCGGCAGTGGCTCGAGGACGAGACCGGAAGCATGGAAATCCGCGGCGGCGACTACCCGCTGTCGGACCGCGACGAGGTCGGCGCGATCGTGCTCCTCTCGGGCGTGACGGACGTGCCGCGAGTCGACCAGCTCCAGCAAGTCGCGATCGAGGCCCAGGAGACGACCGAGTCGGTCCGAGCGAACGCCCAGGACGAGTTCGCGTCGCTGATAGACACTGGCGGCGAACTCGACGCGCTGTTCTAAGGTCAGCCGACGATTCCGTTCTCGCTTCGATCGGTTGCAGTCGAGGAGTGGCCCACGGTGTCGAGGGAAGTGCGGCGTTTCCCGTGGTTCGGAGGGAACTTTAATAGAGTTGACTGTGTTCGTAGGAGTGGACGACCCGAACGGCACGCGATCCCCTCGAGGGTAATGCGTCACCCGTGACACTGCGGACCGGCGCTGCGCGGGCCGATTCGATCGATTCGAACCCATGACGGACAGAAGCCTACACCTTCCGGTCGCTGCACAGCCAAGCGTCGACGCGATCGTCGACTACGCCCGACGCGGAGAAGAACGCGGCTACGAGTACGCCTGGCTCCCCGAAACCTGGGGGCGAGACGCCCCAACCGTGCTCACGAACATCGCACGCGAGACCGAGACGATCGGCCTCGGGCCGAGTATCGTCAACGTCTACTCCAGATCGCCGGCCCTGCTGGGACAGACCGCGACGACCCTACAGGAGGTCGCGGACGGCCGTCTCCGGATGGGGATCGCTCCCAGCGGACCGGCTGTCATCGAAGGCTGGCACGGAGCCGACTTCGACCGGCCGCTGCGTCGTACCCGCGAGTACCTCGAGGTCATGCGTATGGTCATGTCCGGCGAGACGGTCAACTACGACGGTGACATCTTCTCGCTGTCCGGGTTCCGGCTGCGCTGTGACCCTCCCGAACAGCCGGTCCCCATCGACGCTGCGGGAATGGGTCCGAAGTCGGTCGAACTCGCCGGCCGGTTCGCCGACGGTTGGCACGCGACCGTCTTCACCCCAGAGGGGCTCGAGGAACGTCTCGAGGACTTGCGCCGTGGTGCGGACCTGGGCGACCGTGATCCCGACGATGTCCGGGTCACTCTCTCGCTTACCGCCTGCGCGCTCGAAGACGGCGAGCGTGCCCGCGAGCTGGCCCGCGAACATCTGGCGTTCTACGTCGGTGCGATGGGGACCTACTACCGCGAGTCGCTCTCGCGGCAGGGGTACGAAGACGAGGCTCACGAAATCGCCGCGGCCTGGGCCAGCGGCGACACGGAAGACGCCCTCGGGTCGATCTCCGACGAGTTGCTCGATGCGGTCGGCGCGTCGGGGACACCCGAACGGACCCGCGAAGAACTACGCAAGTTCGCGGAGATCGACGGCCTCGACGATATCGCGATCGGCTTCCCGCGTGGAGCGACGCCGGAAGAGATAGAGGAGACGATCGACGCGCTTGCACCGGATCACTGATCGCTGATCCCAGATCGGTGACTCGCTGACCCGACTCGCAACGGTCTATCGACTGGCCCGTCCGAGGTCGCTGGCGGTATTTTCGTCAGGGCCACAGCATGAGAAGGGACGGCGATAGTAACAACTGCAACGGTTTGCACACTGATCGCCGATCCGTCTGACGATCAGGTGCGCACTGACTTGCAGTGGCTACTATAGTGCGACCAGTCCGACGGTGGCGGATTCGAACGCGCCGTTGGGCGAGTAAACCACTGTGTTCCGTCCGCCGAAACCGACACGAGTTCGTGACAGTCACGGTAGCCGGAGAATAACGAACTACGATATCGAGGTCGACTACGGCATGGTAAGTCAGAACCGTTCCGGGCGGTCAACGGCGTCGACGATGCGGGAGACGGTCAAGTCAGTACTCTTTCGTGCCGACGGTACCACGACGATCGAGGAGTGTCGTCGCTGTGGAAAGTCCGTCGACGAAAGCGATGGGTCCTGCCCGGCCTGTGGCTGTGCCGACTTCGTCGAGTACCGGATTCGATAGCAGTCTCTCTCGAGTCCGGGTCGGTCGGTGATCGGGCCAGTGACAGGTGTCGGGTCCAGATAGCCGCGCCTGCATCGCCGGCTTCCTTCCAGCGAAGATGCTCTGTTGAACGCAAGAAGGCGACAGTATTGAATTTATGATATTCGTCTTAATGCCGCTATATGGCCTGAGAGTCCTGTTTTGAAA
>NZ_AOMA01000114.1 GCF_000337895.1 Halobiforma nitratireducens JCM 10879 | reverse complement strand
AAGACGGCGTCCAATTCCCTACAAGTCTCACGAAGAACAGTGGAGTGAACGCCTGAGAGGAGGATTAGATGACCTCGCAACGGAGCAAGCGAAGAGCAACTCACCCGTCGACGGGAACGTCGTCCACCTCGATCCCGTCGCGTCGTCCCTCGAGAACGCCGAACCGGTCGCGACGGCGCGATTCGAGCCAGTAGAGGAGCCGTTCCGCCCACTCGAGTTTTCGCGCTTTGACTGCACCGACGGTCGGATCGTCGAAGTCCCAGCCGGGGAAGAGCAACTCGTCTGCGCCGAGACGGTCGGCGAGAAACGCCGCGCGATCCCCGTCGGTAAACCCGCCGGGATTCAGGACGTGTGCCGTCGGTGCCGCTTGGGTCGTCGGCAGGACGAAGTCGTCGGTACAGTCGGGGACGACGGACCTGACCGCATCGACGTTGTCACCGTGGGCGTGTACCGCGACCGGGACGCCGTCGGCCGTCAGCCGACGCACCGTCTCCGGGTTCTTGTCCAGGTCCGTGACCATACAGTCTACCGTGACGCCCTGGTCAGTGAGGACATCCGCGGCCGTCGACGCCGCGAAGACGACATCCGCACGCCGGGCACGCTCGAGGTCGGTCGCCGTCCCGAGGGACGGACCTGCACCGGCGATCGCCACGGTCGCGCCGCCGACCGCCGAGAGTCGCTCGAGGTCGAACGGATCGGTCAGCGACGCGAGGACATCCCGCGCTCGCTCGTCGCCCTCGCGGCCGTAGCCAAAGTCCCGCAGTATCGCCTCGTAGACGGGCTCCCAGTCGTCGAACGTCATCGCCGTGTCCATCTACTCTCGACCGTCGCTGGGGACTCGAGACACTCGGCTCTACCGATCGCCGTTGCTCGCAGTCACTGTCCGTCTCGCTCGTCGGGGTGACGGCGTTGTGACTGATCGACGTAATACCACAATAATTCCGTGTTGTGGGCCGGGGGTCGCCTCCGAAGTACCCCTACCCGGGAGGCCGCCCGGCGTCCACTCCCTCATTTCGAAGCCTCCGCCATAAGCTTTCTCTTACTGTAGTATATTCTCTATTTCCCCCGACAAGCCTCGGATAACGGATTTGGACGGCCCGAAAAGGCGATTTCTAGTGACGAACCGATCGGACCGCCGTCCCGGTAATATCGTATTACGGTTCCCCGGGACGGTGTTTCGAACGCAGTGGTCCGGTTCGTACCCGTCGCGTACCCGACCGGTGTCCGGTACCGGCGTGGTTCGTCTCCGAGTGACGGTCGAGCAGTCGCGGGGGAGACATGGGGCCACACAGTTGTCGTCGACACAGTTGTCGTCGCTCTGTGTGTAAGTCGGTTCGACTGTTGGGATAGGTACCTCCTGGAGGGGATATCCAAAAATTGAAACCGCTCCATCAGGGAGTCCAGAGAACGAAGTATGGGAACAAACGACACAGACCCGGACGGCGGTTTCGACGTCGGTCCCGACGATGGAGACGACGGCAACGGCGAGCCCGCACTCGAGTTCTACGGCGGTCGCGGGATGAGCGCGTTTCCGCTGGCGTTTTTCATCGTCTGGGCGATCCTCCAGACCGCGCTGTGGCGCATCGCCGATACGACCGGACTGACCGTCGGGATGCTGATCGGGCTGATCGTCGGGATGTTCTTCGTGAAAGGGTCGTGGACGGGCTATGCGAACACGATCTTCGAAGGAATGACCCAGCCCGTCGCAGTGACGGCCGTCGTAGCCTGGATGTGGGCTGGTATGTTCGCTGAAACCATGCAGACAGGTGGCTTCGTCGACGGACTGGTCTGGCTGGCCGACGCCGTCGGCGTCGGTGCGGTCATGTTCCCGGCTCTCTCGTTCGTTCTCGCGGCATTGCTCGCGACCGGGATCGGAACCGGGTACGGAACGGTGATCGCGTTCGTCGTCCTCTTTTTCCCGGCCGGCGTGCTCCTCGGAGCCAATCCCGTCATCATGTTCGCCGCGATTCTGTCGGGGGCGATCTTCGGCGACAACCTCGCTCCAGTCAGTGACACGACGATCGTCAGCGCCGTCACCCAGGACTCCGACATCGGCGGCGTCGTCGCGACGCGATTCAAGTACGCGCTCATCGCGGCAGTGATCGCGTTCCCTGCCTACATCGTCGCGAGCAGCATGATGCCGGGGCTTGGTATCGAAGGCGATGCACGCGAGATTTTCCTCGAGGCCGCCGACCCCGTCGGGTTGATCCACCTCCTCTCGATGGGAATCGTCATCGGCGCGGCCGTGAGTGGCCGTCACATCGTCGAGGCGATCTCGTGGGGGATCGTCGCAGCCGTCGCGTTCAATCTCGCCTTCGGGCTCGCGGCGATCCAGGACATACTCGTCTTCCGGGCTCCCGCCGACGGTCCGCTGGCGGAGCCGCTTTCGTTCCTCCCGTTCCTCGAGGTTCTCGAACCCGGTTCGGATGCCGTCGGCGTCGGCGGCAGTCTGTTAGAGGGGATCGCGGGCTTCTTCGAGTTGGCGATCCTGATTTTGTTCATCATCGCGGGTGCACAGATAATGATCCGGGGAGGAGCCTTCGACGCGATCCTCAGTTTCACGTTCGATCGACTGGCGACGAACGTCCGGAACGCCGAGTTGACGATGGTCGGCTCCTCGGCTTTCATCAACGCGATCATCACGATCAACACCGCTGCCGAGATCGCCATCGGCCCCTACATCTCGAAACTCGGCGAACGGTTCAACATCAACGGCTACCGGCGAGCGAACATCCTCGACGCCAACACGGCGGCGCTGGGCTATATCTTCCCGTGGTCCGGCGGCGTGCTCGTCGGGTTCGAAGCGATGCAGGGCTTGCCGGACGAGTACGGCTGGTTCGAACAGGGAATGATCGTCAACCCCGTCGAAGTCGTTCCGTTCGTCTTCCAGGGGTGGCTTCTGGTCGCCGTCTTCGTGGTCGCGGCGATCACCGGCTTCGGCCGCGAGTACGTCATCGACCGCGAATCCGACGAGGTGGCACGAATATGAGCATGCTCTCGAGTTATTTCAAAGGCTGGCAGTTTCGCTCGACGACCCCCTCGCTCGAGCCCGGTAGCGAGGTCAACGTCTTCCTCAGCGAGTACGAGACCGACGGCGTCGGAGTCGCGAACATTGGCGATACGAAGCTTCGCGTCGACGGCGTCAAACCAGCGCACGTCGAAAAACGCATCCGCGTAGCGGTCACGTCGTTCGACGAAACGGAGTCGGTCGGTCACGGCGAGTTCCGGGGCGTCGTCGGTGAGAGTTCCTACACAGGATAGCTAACCGTCGGGACCGGCTTCGCTCGATATCGGTTCGTCCCGTCGACGAAGGACGGTCGAACGCCCGTTCGGCCATGCTCACTCGTCTCGACTGGACGGAACGGCGATGATCTACCCTCACCCGCTGGCGCGGGCGGACCGACACTCACTCGGGGCCGGCTTCCGACGCCGATTCCGCCCCGTCGTCTTCGAGTACCGACAGCCTGGCGTCCCGCAGGAGCACCTTCTTGACGATCGACGGGTTCTCGAGCAGCCGATGTTTCGCGTGGGCTCCACGTCCACGTCCCCGTCCCTCGCGTTCGGACTGAATCACGTTGAGGAAGTTCTGCTCCTGGAGAATCTCCTGAACCCGGCGCTCCGAGAGGACATCGAAGTCGAGTTGTCGGGCGATCTCCTTGTACTGGTTGTAGATGATCTTCGTCGGGAACTCCTTCTCGGAGCTGTTTTCGGTGAGGATCGTCAACGCGTAGAGGATCGCCTTCGCCTGCTGTGGCGAGCCCTCGATCAGTTCGTTGAACCGGTCGGCTTCGGTCTTCTCTTTTGCATCCCTGACGTGATCGGCCGTGACGCGGCTGTCGTTTTGCTTCTTTGCGATCCGCCCTGCGTTCCGGAGAATGTCGATCGCCTTGCGAGCGTCCCCGTGTTCCTGCGCGGCCAGTGCAGCAGTCAGGGGGATCACGTCGTCCGAGAGGACCCCGTCGTGGAACGCATCCCGTCGCTTCTCGAGTATTTCGACGAGCTGGTTCGCGTCGTACGGCGGGAAGACGAGTTCGTCCCGGGACAGGCTCGATTTGACCCGCTCGGAGAGGTGATCCGGGAAGTCGATCTTGTTCGAGATGCCGATGATCCCGATGCTCGAGTCGGAGATTCGTCGGTTCTCTCCTGCACGCGAGAGCTTTCGGAGGACTTCGTCGTCCTCGAGCATGTCGATCTCGTCTAAGATCACGATCGTCACGTCGGTACAGCGGTCGACGGCTTGCCAGAGGCGCTTGTAGTAATCGCCCGTCCCGAGCCCTCGGTCGGGTATCGTGACGCCGCTGTCGTCGGGTTCGTTGACGATTTGGGCGATCGTCTTGATGATCGACGCCTCGGTGTTTTGTTCCCCACAGTCGATGAAGGCGTATTTCACCGTGACGCCGTCGTTCTGTGCCTCCGAGATCACCCGCTGGGTGACCGACCGTGAGATCAGCGACTTGCCAGTTCCGGTCTTGCCGAAGATGAACAGGTGGTTCGGTTCGCTCCCGAAAATCGCCGGATTCAGGGCGTCCGCGACCCGTTGCATCTGCTCGTCACGCCCGACGATCCGGTCCGGACCGGGCAGGTGCGTGATCTCGAGCAGTCGCTCGTCGGCGAAGACCGGATCGTCGTACCGGAAGAGTGGATCACGATCGTCGTTCGCGGACATTGCAGTACCGAGTGGCTACCAACCGAACTGAAATAAAGCTATGGAGATCTATCGCGGATGTAAAAGCGGCGTGCTAGTTCCTAGCGGAAGGGTTTTGAATCGAATCGGCAACGAGATTCGAAACTGCCTTGCTCGCGCTTCTAACCAGCGGACCCGGAACGCCGATTCGACGGGCTGATCGAATCGATGACGCACGGAGACCGACACCCCCCTCGCGGATGTAAACGGGAGTGCTAGCGGGAAGAGCGGACGAGTACCGAGATTCGATTCGAGAACACGAGCAATCTTCCATCCGCACGTAGAATCCGCGCCTGCTCGGAGCCAAAACTACGCTACCGTCTCGAGAGGGCGGTTTCGAATACCGCGTTTGGCACACACACCCCCGTCGCGGATGTAACGTTGACTAAGTGGGAGGGGGTCGAGGAAAATGCGCGATGAGGGTATTTTCGATCGCAAAAACACGATATTTTACACCCGCGACGGAGGTGTGTTCCCGAACAGAACTCCCCTACACCTAGTATGGGTTACAAACGCGAGGGAGGTGTGTGCCCCTTCTACGCTATGGTACCTCCTGAACAGAGTAGCTAGACCTTCAGGGATATCATATAGCAGCCATATAGCAGCCGTATAGCAGCGATATAGGTATTAGCTATCTGTAATTAGGTATCTCTAGTAGTCTGTTCTAGCTAGACTACTTGTCTAGTCTAAACATTAAATAGCTGATTTACCTTGTCTATCCTCTATATGCCTTCTAATTGTTCCTAGACGATTCCCGTTTCATCATCAGTCGGAGTCCAGCAGCCAAGAACCACCAGAGAGGGGAAACGCCAAAGAACCAAATCGAAACCGATACCCACGCGCCACCACCCACTGCCACTAATGACCGACGAGTCCTCCGAGTCGAACCCCTCGAGACCCGATCCCAATCCTGACCCCAGTCCCAACCTCAACCCTAATCCCGATTCTGACCCCACTCCTGACTCCGATACCGACTCGAGAACGCCGCCCGCCGTCGCCGTCGTCGACGCCCAGTCTCCGGGGAACGTCGGCACCATCGCTCGAGCGATGAAGAACTTCGGCTTCGAGGATCTGCTGTTGATCGATCCCCCGGAACTGGACCCCGACGGCGAAGCCTACGGATTCGCCGGCCACGCCCGTGAAGACGTTCTCCCTGGTGCGACGGAAATTTCCTTCGACGAACTGGTCTCGAACTACCACACGATCGGCTGTACCGCCGTCACGAACGAGGACGACCGCAGCCACGTGCGCTTTCCCTACTCGACGCCCGCGGATCTCGCCGAACGGCTACCGACAGTAGACACACCGACTGCGCTGGTCTTCGGTCGGGAACGCGTCGGGCTCACCAACGAGGAGCTCGCGGAAATCGACGAAATCTGTTCGATCCCGGCCGCCCAGGAGTATCCCGTGCTCAACCTCGGACAGGCCGCGACGGTGACCCTGTACGAACTCCGCACCCTGACCCTGGGTGAGGGGACCGGTGAGACGCAGCTCCCCGACCTCGAGCGGGTTCGTGCGCCCGAAGAGACGATCGACCGACTCTACGACCAGTGGGGTGACCTGCTCGAGGAGATCAACCACCCTCAGGAGAAACGCGAGAAGACGATGCGGATGCTCCGTCGGGTCTACGGTCGTGCGGACCTGACCTCGAGGGAGGCAAACACGATGCTCGGGTTGCTTCGCCGCGCGACGGAGCGGCCCGCGGAGCGGTCGCCGTCGTCCGATCAGTAGTGGGTCGGTTCGCGTTCGCCCAGACCTACGGCTCTCGAACGAACCGATCGTCCGACGCGGAGAGACACAGGTCGAACAGTTCCGAGATCAAGTTGATCGTCGGGGTCGACTTCGTCTCGGGATCACAGTAGAAATGCGAGAACGCGTCGGCACTTTCGATCCGTGCGGTCAACAGATGCAGAAATTTAAAGAGTGTCTCGAGGTCGCTTTTGGCGAGCAGTTCGGAGAGTACGTCGAACGCCAGCGTCACGTCCGTTCCGGGGTCGTTGTGTTCCGCGATGACCCGTGAAATCGTTTCGCCGATGCCGTCGAGTCCGATCCCCGGGTCCAACTGGACGATCTCGAGTGGGACGTCACGGAGGTCGAGATCGTCGGTCGACGCCAGGGGTTGTTCCGCGGTCGTCACGACGATCGTTCGGACGGGCCAGTCGGATCCCCGTTCGGCGAGCAACCGCAGCCGTTCTGCGACGGATGTCGTCACCAGAATCGCGACGTCGTCGGAGTCGATGAAGTGAACGTGGGCGTTGTTCGCGCCGGTGCTCGTCGGCGACGACAGCACGAGTACGTTCCCCGTCCGGCCGATCTCGTCCGCGACGTGTGTCCCTTTCTCTACCCGTCCCTTGACGTGATCGAAGAGATGTCGTTTGAACGTACGGACGGCCTCCTCCTTGTCGTGTTTCAGCGTGGCGCTCTCACAGCGTGAGCAGCTCCATCCGATCTGGTACCCTTCCCTGTAGAGAGCGTCGCGCTCGTGATCGAACAGATGCGACTGCACCGCATCCTGGGTTGCACCGGTCATCGGCGACCAGACGCAGAACTCACAGCGCCGACAGTCCCACCTATAAATCATTGTCCCCGTCGGTAGTGGCGTCCGTGACGACGCTATCGTGTTTCGCATGCCCGACCACGATTCCTGGTACCGGTGGCCAGCGGCGGGAACCTCCGTCCGATCCCCAGCCGCCGGTTTCGATCGATCCTCTCCCGAGTCGACCGTTCCCGATCCGGTCTTCGAGTTCCTGGCCCGTCATCTGTCGACTGACTCTCTCCGTGAATCGCGTTCCCCGTCCGCCGTCGATTCCCCGTCTCGCTCGCGTTTCTTGGCAGTGTAGTCGGCCGGCTCCGAGACGTACGTAAACTCCACCGAATTCGTGACGGCCTCCCGCGACGGGCCGCTCTCGGTCGTCTTCTTCCGGAGAACGAGTTCTGCTTTCGATCTCGCGGCTTCGGACGGCCCGTCACGCTCTACGAACGTGCGAAGCCGGTCGATCAACACCGGTCCGTCGAGTTCGTTCAGCGCCGAAAGTGCGAACTTCGCCGCGAGTTCGTCCGGATCGTCGAGCGCCTCGACGAGACGTTCGAGTACCTCCGTACCGGGCTCGGACTCGTTTTCGGCAACCCGTCCGAGCAACCAGATCGCGTTCCGGCGAACGTATGCCGGCTGGTTCCCACCCAGGATCGCCAGGAGTTGGGTCGTTAGATCCGGTGATGACGCCTCGAACACCGCGTCGGCTATCTCACGTCGAATCTCGTGGCTTCGGTCGGCGGGGGCGTTTGCGATCAGTTCGATCAGCGTCCGCGCCGCGGTCCGGCGAACCAGTTCCGATCGGTCCTCGAGTCCGTCGATCAACAGCGAGAGCGGTTCGAGCGAGCCGAACCGATCGAGTTCACCGACGGCGATGACACGAACGGACTCGCTGTCGGACCGTGCAGCCGGTGCGAGCGCCTCGACGGCCCGATCGGTCCCGATCGACGCCAGCGCGGCGGCCGCGGTGCGTCGAACTCGTTCCTGTGGGTCGTCCAGCCGCTCCGCGAGCGCGTCGATAGCTCGCGGATCGCCGATCTTTCCGCAGGCCTGGACCGCGTTCGCTCGAACGCGAACGTCCGAATCGGTAAAGACGTCGACGAGCGCTTTCGTCGCGTTCTCGTCGCCCGCCCGTCCGGCCGCCGCGGCCGCGACCAGCCGAAACTCCGGATACTCGGTTTCGAGCCAATCGACCGTCCGGTCGACGGCCATCCAGTCCGGTGGCTCCTCGAGGTCGGCTCCCGCGACTTCGTCGATCAACTGGTCCAGGTACCCCTCGCTGCGCAGGTACATCGCGTCGATCGCGGCCGCGCGAACGTCGTCGCTCTCGTCGGTCCGGGCGGTCCTGAGGAGTGCCCGTCCGATTCGTTCTTGGACTCGCTCGCTCGTCCCGGTGTTGAGGCCACCGAGTAGCTCCGCTGCTCGATACCTGATAATCGGCTTCTCGGCCTCCGTCAGGTACTCGAGCAGCTTCAACTCCTCCGACTCGCGGGCGAGTTCGTACAGAAACGCCGTGTCTCCCTCTCGCATGATATCTGTTCCCCCCCACCAGGCGTCGGTCCGAATCGGCGGCCGCGTCGGCGATAGCCGGCGACCGTAACCGAACCGGTAGCTAGCCGAAAATTATCGTTCGGTTACATAGTTGTTTGGGCCCCGTCAAGCGAAGTGGTGACGGAATCTATAGTAACAACTGCAACGATTTGCAGACTGATCGCCGATCGGTCTGACGATCAGGTGCGCACCGACATGCAGTGGCTACTATAGTGAGTTGCGAGGGGACGAATGCGACCGATCTCGACGGACACTTCGGCTCTCCTACCGAGCCTCCGGTTCGGGTTTCGTCTCGGCCGCTGCCCTCCGCTCGGCTGTCTCCCTCGGCCGTCTCTCCGTCACCTGCTCGCGTTCACGAGCGACGAACTCTCCGCGTTCCGTCGCGGTGCCGATCCAGCCACATTCCGTACAGGCGTATAGCCCCTGTCCATCGACCAGCGAACCGCCACAGTCGGGGCAACAGCCGTCGTTCGAGACCCCATCCGGTAGCGACTCCACACCCAGCGGAGTCGGAACCTCACCCGTTCGAAGCGTCCCGATGACTTCGTCGGTCGTGTACGTCTCCTCGCCGTCGACCTGTGAATGTGGGAAGACGCCGACGAACTCGTCGTCTTCGTACACCTCGAGACAGAGCAGCGGCGTGACGAGCAACTCCCGGGTGTCGCCCGTCACCTGTGACGTGCTCGTCCGCTCCCTGAACGGCGGGCGGACGCTCACCTCACGACGATCGGCCCACGACTCGAAGCGCTCGAACGCTTCGAGGACTTCCTGATGCGGGCTGTTCTCTGACCGGGTGACTTCCTTTGGCCAGCTCCGCAACAGCAGGTCGTCGATCGCTCCTTCGGACTCGCAGGCCCGCAGCGTTTCTATCTGGCTATCCACGGGCTCGAGCAACAGGGGCGCGCGAACGTGGGCGATGATCGTAACTGTCGATGCCGTCATCATTCGATCCGGCCACGTTTTCGGTGATAAATCTTTCCAGCAAGTGAACTGTTACCAACACACACTAAGGAGATCGGCTCCCTGACGCTACACTCTTGAGTCGGGATCGGCTCCCGTGTTCGACTCCGTGGACGGGCTGTCCGTCTCCGACGCCGTCTCGAGTTCGCTCTCGTTCTCGGAGTCCGTCTCGGTCCCTGGTGTGGCCGTGCCGGATTCGACGTCTCCGTCATTGGGCGACGACGCCGCCGACTCGGTCGTTCCGCCGTCCGTCAGCGCTCTGCCGCGGGCTCGAATCTCCGTCGTGAGCGACGAGCCAGCTCCCGCAGCCGGCGTCGGCGTCCAGTGTTCCCGGAGTAGCCGGCGGATCGTCCGCCGTTTGATGACGATGAATCCGGCGAGGATCGTCACCAGCCCGACGACCGTCAGCGAGTCGACTACCGTGCCGAGCACGATCCAGCTCACGACGATGGCGACCGCCGGCTCGGCGTAGCCGACGAGGTTGACCTGAATCGCCCCGCTGCGATCGAGTAGTTCGAAGTACAGCAGGAACGCGAACACTCCGGAGACGAAGGTCAGGTACGCATACGAGAGAATCGCCGTGCTGGTCATCTCGATGGCCGTGATCGACTCTCCCCGGACGACGGCCCAGCCCAACAACACGGCCGCCCCGAGCAGCATCGCCCAGGCCTGCAGCGACTCGAGCGGGAGGTTCGACTCGATCGGGCGAACCAGCACGCCCCCCAGCGCGAACGCGACCGCGGAGGCGAAGACGATCGCGGCTCCGACGGTGACTTCGTCGCCAAGCGCCGACGGCGACGGCTGGACGACGAGAACCACACCGATCAGCCCCAGCACGAACCCGAACACGCCGACGGGACTGAGCCGTTCGTCCGGGAGCAACACACCGGCGAACGCGACTGTGAGTATCGGTGCCGTGCTGACGACGGTCGCGGCGACTGCTCCGGAGACGTACAGTTCACCGATGTAGAGCAGTCCGTGGTAAAGCGCGATCACGAATACGCCCGCGACCCCGACTGCAAGCCACTCACCGCGTCCGACTGGCCAAATCCTGTCCGTGACGAGGTACGCGTAGCCGAGTACGATCACTCCCGCCAGCGCGTACCGCAACCCGGCAAACAGCAGGGGCGGAACGTACTCGAGACCGACTTCGATCGCGACGAACGAACTACCCCAACAGAGTGCCAGGATCGAAAAGAGTACCGCTTCGCGGTACTTCGCCGGCACGAAAGCGAGTAGAGTCATACGCCATTCGGAACAGATGGATGTATTTAGGCCCTTCTACAATGAGACGCAATATTCCGAATTGAAGACCACACATATGGATGGCGTTCAAATCAGAACCACTGAAGGGATCACTGTTGTAGATATCTCCAATATTCTCGGGCGAAGAACACTTGTTTCGCCACCGAGAGCATCCGATATGGACGAGCGCGACGTGCGACTGCTGAAAGCCATCTCGGAGCTCGGCACCGGGAGCCCCGAACGGCTTCACGAGGAAACAGGTATTCCTGTCTCGACGATCCACTACCGGCTCTCGAACCTCCGGGAGGAAGGTGTCATCACGAACGATCGGTACGACCTCGACCTCGAGGAACTGGGCCTCGGAGTGACCGTCCTCGTCGAGGTACACGCCGACTACCGAGGCTCCTACGAGGAGTTCGCGGACCGGTTGTTGACGATCGAGGGCGTCACGAACGTCTACTTCACGATGGGGGAAACCGACTTCATCGTCGTTGCCAGACTAAGCAGCAGCGAGACCGTCGAACGACTCATCGCCGACTTCGAGCAACTCGAGGGAGTCGACCGAACCGACTCGACGTTCGTGATCTCGTCGATCGAGGAGCGTGATGCACTGCAGAGTTACGAGCTTGAAACGCTGCTCGAGGAACTGGTCGACGAGTAGCGGGTACTCGAGTCGACGGCTTTGGTCTGGTCCGGTTACGGAAATCGAGGAGAAAGCGCCGCCCTTCAGCGCGGGGTGGATGTCGAGGAACGAGGTTGTCGGACCGCTCTCCGCACGCGACGACCACTCGGGACACTGTCTCGGCCGTCCGACCGGTGTTGGCCGTCGAGACCAGCCAACTATTTGTTTTCGTACCGAAAACGATACGAACGAGACCGCCATGATCGACAGCCTCGTCGTCTTCGTCGTCAGCCTCCTGATCGGCGCGCTCGGTATCCACGTCGGCGCGTGGCTCATCGCCGACATCAGTGACTACACATACGCCGTGTTCACGGCACTGCTCGGTGCGATCGTCTGGGGTGTCGTCGGCTTCTTCTTCGGCTGGGTCCCGCTTCTCGGGCCGGCGATCGTCCTGCTTGCCTATCTCGCGGTCGTCAAACGCCGGTACCCGGGCGGCTGGATCGACGCCGCGGGGATCACGCTGGTCGCGTGGATCGCCGTCCTCGTCGTGTTGTACGTCCTGGCAACCGCGGAGCTGACGACGTACGACGCCATCGGGGTCCCCGGAACGTGATCGTGCTCGGTGTGCCCGAACGGGGAAACTACACGTAGAACCTCGAGACACGTAGAACCTCGAGACACGTAGAACCTCGAGACACGTAGAACCTCGAGACACGTAGAACCTCGAGGTTCTACGGATCAGGCTCGTTTCTGAATCTCCTCGCGAAGTAACTCGCTCACGAGGTCGCCGTCGGCCTTTCCACGGAGTGCACCCATACACTCGCCCATGAGGCCGGAGAACGCCTGCATCCCCTCTTCTTCGACCTGCTGTTCGTTGCGTTCGACGACCTCGACGACGGCCTCCCGGACTTCGTCCTCGTCTGCGCCGCCGAGTCCTGCTTCCTCTGCTGCTTCCGCCGGGGTTCGGTCTGGCTCCTCGGCCAGCGCGGTTAGCAGGTCCGGCACGCCTTCGTTCGGCAACTCGCCGTCCTCGACTAGCTCGAGCACGCCGCGGAGATGCTCGTCTCCGAGGGTCTCGACTGACACGTCGTCCCGACGGAGTTCGGTCAGAGTCGACTCGAGGGTCGACGCCGCGAGCGTGGGATCGACGCCGTCGGCGACGATGTCCTCGAACAGCGGCATGTGTTTGCCGTACGCGACCTGTTCGGCCAGTCCTTCGCCGAGGTCGTACTCCGCCTGGTAGCGCTCGACTTTCTCGGTCAGCAGCTCGGGTTCGGGTACGTCGCTCGGGTCGGGCTCGATTGGCGGAACGTCCGTCTCGGGGTACATCCGCGCCGCACCGGGCAGTGGACGCAGGTAGCGGGTCGTCCCGTCGTCGTTCGCACCGCGGGTCTCCTCGGGAACGCCCTCGAGGGCAGTCTCGGCGCGCTCGACGACGGCCTCGATCGCCGTCTCGGCCGTCTCGGTGTCGTCGGCGACGATGGCGACGGCGTCCTCGGGATCGGCCCCGACCGCCTCGCGCAGGGCGTCGACTTCCTCCTCCGTGACGCCGTAGGCCGGCAGTTCGTCGGTGTGGAAAATCCCGCCGGCACCGTGGCGCTTGGCGTGATCGGAGAACTCCGTCCCAAGGCGGCGGTCGGGTGCGATCTCGTGGCCGACGAGACCGTCGAACCCGTACAGGGGGACAGCCATCACGGAGCCGCCCGAACTCAGCGCGCCCTCGATGACGCCGCTCTCCGTCCCTTCGAACACGTCGGTCACGTCCTGGGAGTCGCCGACGCTTGCCTCGCGTTCGCGAAGTTCGTCCGCGATCTCGACGAGTTCGACCTGACGCGCGACTTCGGTGCGGACGATGTCGTCGATGTCGTCGAGACTCTGGACCCCCTTGATCTCGACGCGGGCTCCCTCCTCGATCGAGACGTTGACGTCCTGGCGGATCGTCCCGAGGCCGCGTTTGACTTTCCCCGTCGAGCGAAGCAGCATGCCGATCCGTTCGGCGGCCTCAAGCGCCTGTTCGGGCGTCGAGATGTCGGGTTTCGTTCCGATCTCGACCAGCGGGATACCGAGCCGGTCGAGACTGTAGCGGACGCCCTCGGCGGTCTCTTCGACCCGCTGGGCGCTTTCCTCCTCGAGCATGAGGTCTTCGACGCCGACGGCACCCTCGCTCGTCTCGATCTCGCCGTCGGTTGCGATCAGCGTCGAGCGCTGGAACCCCGACGTGTTGGAGCCGTCGACGACGAGTTTTCGCATGACGTGTGCCTGGTCGACCGGCTCCATGTCCAGCAGCTGGGCGATTTCGAGGACGGTCTCTACGGCTTCCGCGTCGAGTTCGTGGGGTGGTTCGTCGTCTTCCTCGACGAGACAGGTCGTGTCGTACGCGAGATACTCGAACTCGCGGTCGACTTTGCTCTCCTCGAGGGCGGCCTCGTCGATCTCGCCGAGTTCGCTCCGGGTGGGGTGGAGATAACGGGTGAAGGTCCGCTCGGCCTCCTCGGGTTCGCGAAGCTCGGTCGGACACTGGCAGAACAGTTTCGTCGCCGTGTCGAGTTGCTGGTGAATCTCGAGTCCGGCGACGAGTCCGAGCTCGTCGTAGTCGTACTCGCTCGCAGTCATTGGGGTCCACTCGGTGGCGGAGGGGTAAAAAACCGTCCAGTTCGTCGTTGGCGGTTCGCAGTTCGAAACTCGCAGTTGGCGGTTCGTCGCTCGTGGCCCCACGGCTCCGGGCTGGCAGCTCGTCGTTCGCAGGTGTCGTTCACTGCCCGCACCTTCGGCTCGCGGTCGATAGTCGTACTCTCTCACCCCCCTCTCGTCTCGCTCTCCCGCGTTTCAGTTATCCGAACCAGTCGAGGCGCGGTTCTCACGAGCAATTGCCCCCGAACCTCTCCCGGTAGCACTCTCGAGTGCCCGCGTCACTCCCTCGAGAACCGTCTCAGGGGTCGCTTCGACCGCGCGCTCGGCGTACCACTCGTAGCGGGTGCTGGTTTCCGGGCCCACGAAGTCGCGTTCCTCGAGCGGCCGCCGGTCCGTGACGACCAGCGTCTCGGGATCGACCGCTGCCAGGGTCTCGAGGACGCAGCCGCCGGAATCGAGGACGGGATCGGCAAGCACCGTCACGTCCGCATCGCGAACCCGTCGTTCGACCCGCTCGCGCTCGTCGTTCGAGATCGGCGCGTGTGGCTGGGTGTCGACGACCTCGACGGCGAACCGCGCTGCGGTCTCGGTGACGATCCCTGGCGTGACGGGGCCGACCGAGACCGACAGGTCCGCACGCGAGTTCTCGGCAGCGGTCTCGAGTCGTGCGAGGACGCCCGCGGCGGTCGTACCGGTCCCGAAGACGTGGACCTCGAGGCGGTCGTCGCCGGGTATCCGTCCGCCGTCACCTTCCAGCCGTGACGCGCCAGCCGTCCCGTCACGACCCCGGTGTGCCGAGTCACGTCCGCCGCCGGTATCGGCCTCGTTACTCGTCGGTGAGTCGACCGATCCGGGTTCGAGCGAGGCGAGTTCGTCGCCCGCGTCGGGCAGTGCAGTCACCGTCTCCGTTCCCGTCACTGGGTTCGGAACCACCGTCGCGTTCGCGTCGAACGCGTCGGCCAGCGCCTCGCTGGTGAGTACCTCCGCGGGCGAACCGACACTCCTGACACCCTCGTCGGCGACCATCACCAGCCGATCGCAGTACCGTGCGGCGAGATCGAGGTCGTGGATCGCCGCGACCGCCGTCCGGCCGTCTTCGACGAGTTCCCGAACCAACTCGAGGGTCTCGATCGCGTGGTTGATATCGAGGCTCGCGGTCGGCTCGTCGAGCAGGAGTGCGGGCGTCGCCTGGGCGATCGCCCGTGCGAGGACGACCCGCTGGCGCTGGCCGCCGCTGACCTCGTCGATGGGGCGATCCGCGAGACTCGCCGTTCGTGTCCGCTCAAGTGCGCGATCGACCGCGTCGCGATCGTCCGGCGTCGGTGGCGAGAACCGCGACCGGTGGGGATGTCGTCCCATCTCGACGACATCGCGGACGGGGAACGAAAACGACAGCGTCGTGTCCTGGGGAACGACTGCCACCAGCCGACTCGAGTCTCGCGAGGGAACCTCGTGAACGTCGACGCCGTCGACCGTCACCGAGCCGGCGTCGGGCTCGATCGCACCGCTGATCGTTCGCAACAGCGTCGTCTTCCCGGCCCCGTTCGGCCCGACGAGCCCGACGAACTCGCCCGGGTCGATCGTCACCGAGACGTCCTCGAGAACGGTCAGGTCGCCAAACGAGAGCGAGACGTTCTCGACGTCGAGCGTCGCGGGTTCGATCCCGGAACTGGCGTCTGTGATGCCCCGGGGACTATCGCCCTCGTCGTCGTCATCGTCATCGTGGCGTCCGAACGGATCGATCACAGCGCGTGCACCTCCCGTTTAGTCAGCAGGTAGAGGAAAAACGGCGCGCCAAGTGCCGCGGTCACGATCCCCACCGGGACGATCGGCGTCCCGACCTCGAGGCCGAACGGGAGCGGGAGTACGTCCAGGCGAGCGATCGTATCGGTCGCGACCAGGAAGGAAGCGCCGGCGAGTGCGCTGGTCGGCAGGAGGATGCGGTGGTCCGGGCCGACGACCAGCCGCATGATGTGGGGGACGATCAGCCCGACGAAGCCGATGACGCCGGCGACGGCGACGCCGGCGGCGGTGACGATACTCGCAAGCGCGAGCAAGAGCAGTTTGGTCCGCTCTACGTCGACCCCGAGGTGGTGGGCGTCCTCTTCCCCGAGCAGGAGGACGTTCATCTCCCGAGTGTACGCGCCGAGTATCGCGACGCCGACGAGTGTCACCGGCAGGGCAAACGTGACATCGTTCCAGCTGCTCCGATGGAGATGGCCCATCATCCAGACGACTGCTTCCCGAAGGCTCTCGCCGCTGTGGACTAGCATGTACGAGATTACCGCACCCAGAAACGCCTGGATCGCGACGCCGGCCAGCAACAGCGTCGCAACCGGCGTTCGACCGCCTTCCGTCGCGACGGCGTAAACGAAAAACGCGGTTCCGACTGCGCCGACGAACGCCGGGATGTGGACGCTCGAGAACGGGACGAGGGCGGGAAACGCGATCGCGGCGACGGCACCCGCGGCGGCCCCAGTCGAGACACCGATGATCGAGGGGTCGGCAAGCGGGTTTCGAAAGAACCCTTGCATGACGGTTCCCGCGGCGGCAAGCGCGAACCCGACGATTGCGGCGAGTGCGATCCGCGGGAGCCGCACGTCGGCAATGATCGTCTGATGAGCCGAGGGAACGTCGTAAGCGACGAAGCCCGTGAGGTTGAGCACGGCTTTCGACACCGTGAGTGGGTCGATCCGGACCGAGCCTAGCATCGCGCTTCCGATGACGGTGCCGACGAGGAGAACGGCGAGTGCCAGACACCAGGTGATAACCCGTCCGGAGACCCCGGGAGCGAGCATGTCTGAAAGCCCGATTGCAGTAGTCAAATATTTGTTGGAGTGGCGTCTCCACTCCGTCGATGCGAAAGCTACTGGTCGCGATCGTCGCTGTATCGATGGTACTCGCGTTCACGGTCGCTCCGGCCGCCGGGGCCGGTCTGGCTGCCGGGAGCGGTCCGAACGCGAGCGCAACGACTGACGCCGGCTCCAGCCCGGCGACGCTCGGCGTACAGGAAGCACCGACCTGCGAGTTCCCGTTCGAGGAAACTGACGGGACGGGCGAAACCGTCACGATCGACGAGGAACCGGATGCGGTCGTCGCGCTCCAGCCGAGCGACGCCCAGACGATGTTTGAGATCGGAGCCGAAGACAAGGTCGTCGGCATGCCCGTCGGACAGTACACCGACTACCTCGAGCCCGACGCGGAACTCGACATCAGCGAGGACGACGACTTGACGCCGATCACCGAAGAAGTCGTCGACCGCGAACCCGACGTCGTTCTGGCCGCAAACACGCTTGCCGGGGACGACGTGATCGATCAGCTCCGGGATGCGGGACTGACGGTCTTTGTCTTCCCGACCGAGGACTCGCTCGACGGCGTCGCCGAGAACGTCCGGCTGACCGGCGAGATGGTCGGCGAGTGTGACGGTGCCGACGAGACCCTCGAGTGGATGGACGAGACGCTGACGACGATCGAAGAGGCGGTCGACGACGTGGAGCGGCCGCTCGCGTACTACGAGATGGGCGATGGCTTCACCGCCGGTGAAGACACCTTCTCTCACGAGATTCTGACGACTGCAGGCCTCGAGAACCTCGGAGCCGAGGTCGGTATCGAAGGGTGGCAGATGGTCGACGAAGAACAGGTGATCGAGCAGGACCCCGACTGGATCGTCTACGGCGAGACCTGGGGCGAGCCGCCAGTGGGTGAGGGCGTGATGGCGACACAAGCCTACGAGAACGAGCAGTTCGTCGCCGTCAACGATCACTACATGAGTCAGCCGGCCCCGCTCGTCGTGGTCGCGATCGCCGGCATCGTCGAGGATGTCCATCCTGAGGCCTACGAGGAAGCAGACCTCGCTGCGGACGAGCGCATCGATCACTACGGCGATATTCCCGCAGGGGAGCTAGATGATAATGGCGCTGACGACGGCGCGGACGTCGACGGCGACGACAGTGACGAAGCCGGCAACGAAACGGGCACGACTGGACCGAACGGCGATGGCGACGACGCCGATGCCGATGCCGACACCGACGATGGAGACTCCATCCCCGGATTCGGCGTTCCGGCAGCCGTCGCCGTTCTCGCCGTGCTCGCGTTGTTCGGAGCCGTCCGCTCGAGCGATCGCGCCTGACCGCGATTCGGCAAATCGAGGTTCGAAAACCGATTTTTGCGGCAGATTCGGTTCGGCCCACCGGGACGCGTAGTTCACAAGGGTTTACTCGTCGGCCTGCACACACAAATGCATGGTCGAGAACGTCATCTGGCCCGCGTACCTCGACGCGTCGCTCTCCCGCTCGGAGGGCCGTCGCGTCTCGGACGAGTTGGCCGTCGAGGAGCCGACGGTCGACGAAATCGCGAAGGCCGTCCAGCAGATCGGGTACGACGCGACGATAGAACGAGACAAATCCTACTCCCGGGAACACTGGGCACAGCGAGGCCGAGTCGTCGTCCGCGGAGCCGACGACTCGACGAAGAACGACCTCGTCCAGGCCGTCGCGGCGTACGTCGCCGCGATGCGCGAGTGAGCATGCGTCGCGTCGGGACCGTCGTCCGGACGGCACAGGGACTTGCGGTGTTGCGGGCCGACGAAAGCGACGAAAGCCACGACACCGACGACCCCGACGACCGCTATCGGGACGAAATCGGCACCCCCGTCCTCGACGACTCGCTCGAGGAGGTCGGTCGGGTCGTCGATGTCTTCGGGCCAGTCGATCGCCCCTTCTTGGCTGTGACGCCGGACGACGACGTGCATCTGCCGTCGCTGGTTGGCGGGACGCTGTACGCCCGCTGAGCAACGTCCTGCTCCCGTTCCCGTTCCCGTTCCCGTTCCCGTTCCCCTTCCCGTTCCTGTAGAGTGTCAGATATCGAGTGTCGAGTGTCGAGTGTCGAGTGTCGAGTGTCGAGTGTCGAGTACCAGCCACGGACGCCAACGAAAACACCCATACGACCGCGGTGCAAACGGCGCGCCATGAACCATCGGACGCGAGTTCTCGGTGCCGTCGGCGTGACGGTCGCCCTCTTCCTCGGCGTCCAGATCGGCGCTCTGGCCCTCATCGAGCCGTTCTACGAGTCCGAACGCCAGGCCGTCGAGAACCCCGAGGACCCGACGAACAGTTTCATCTACTTCGGTATTATTCTCGCGGCGACTGCGCTCATGCTCGCCGCGTTCAAGTACGACGTCCAGTGGCTCATCCGCGCGCTGATCGTCGGCGTCAGCGTCATGCTCGCCTGGTTCGTCTTCACCGAGTTCCTCCCGCCAGTCGTCTCGGTCGGGTCGGTCAACGTCGTCGCCGTCCTCGCCTCGGTGGCGGTCGGTGCTGCCCTCCTGTGGTATCCCGAGTGGTACGTCATCGACCTCACGGGGGTGTTGATGGGTGCCGGTGCTGCCGCGCTGTTTGGTATTAGCTTCGGGCTCTTGCCGGCCCTGTTGTTGCTCGCCGTGCTCGCGGTGTACGACGCGATCAGCGTCTACGGCACCGAACACATGCTCGATCTGGCCGAAGGTGTGATGGACCTAAAAATTCCTGTCGTCCTCGTCGTTCCGACGACGCTCTCGTACTCCTACCTCGAGTCGCCGGCGGACGACACCGAGACCGCAGCCGACGACACGAACCCCAGCGGGGACGGAGACGGAGACGAGACCGACGCAACCGCGACGATGGCGACGGACGGCAACGCGTCGCCGGCCGCCGATACCGACGCGAGCGGTCCCGACCCGGAACTCGAGCCCGAACCGCCGGCCCCCGAAACCGACGAGCCCGACGATGCCGACCGGGACCTCGAGCGCGACGCCCTCTTTATCGGCCTGGGAGACGCCGTCATCCCGTCGATCCTCGTCGTGAGCGCTGCGTTCTTCCTCGATGCAGGAACGATCGACGTTCCCCTGATCGCGCTGAATCTCCCCGCGCTGGGGGCATTGCTCGGTACGATCGCTGGCCTGCTGGTACTCATGTACATGGTTCTGAAAGGGCGTGCCCACGCAGGGCTCCCGTTGCTCAACGGGGGCGCGATCGGCGGCTACCTGATCGGCGCGCTCGCGAGCGGTCTGTCGATCACGGCCGCACTCGGGTTCTAGTTCTCGTACGGATTGCTGTAACTACAGGAAACCGTATCAGTCGTCCTCGACATCGACATCGATATCGACGTCGACGTCGACGCTGTCGCCGTGTTCGATCCCCTCGAGTAGCGCGTCGACCCGTTCGGCTTCCGACTCGCGATCGAGGCCCGCTGCGTCCGGATAGACGCCCACGATCACGAAGTGGTCGCCGTCCCGATCGGGCGTCGCCACGTCGACGTAGACGTCGACGGTCGAAAGCCCCTGTAGCGTCGCTTCACCCTCGAAGGTGTCTACCGTCGTCGAACTGCCGAGCACCTCGCGTTCGCGGCGATCGATCGGCTCGTCGTCGACCTCGAGTTCCTCGTACTGGTCCTGGACGCGCCCGGCGATTTCGGAGCGCGACACGCCGGCGACGGGGTTGAAGTCCTCGCCGGCGACGCTCACTTGTGGGGTCGTCAGGATGCCGAAAGCGCCTGCTTCGGTGCCGTTGTCTTCGTCTTCGTCTTCGTCCTCGTCTCCGCCCTCTCCCCCATCGCTATCACCGCCGATATCGAACGGCAGGTCGAGCGTCCGGACGTACTCGCTGACGTAATTGGTCGCCTCGATCGACTCGCCCGCGACGGTTTCGGTCGCCACTGACGACTCGGTCCCACGGTAGTCGTACCCGGCGTCGGCGGCGACGGCCTCGGCGACGACCGCCGGCGAGGCCGAAAACGTCGTCACGTCCTCGAGGAAGTCGCCGAGACAGCCTGCCGTCGCAGCGAGGGTGCCGGTTGTGGCCGCCGCGACGAACTGCCGTCGATGCATAGGGGCTTCTCGACGCGTGCCAAGATAAGTCCGCCGCCGACTCTCACGTCCGGGCTTAGCGTTGTTGGTCGTCCGGCTGTGGGTCGTTGTACGTCGACGGGTCCGGCTCCGACGGCACACCGTCGCCGTCTCCCGGCTGCTCGGCGAGATACGAGAACTCGCCGTTTCCGTCCGGTGTCGCGCCTTGCGTCCACGGCTGGCCTGGGTCCGGCTGGGCGTCCCGGCGTGTCGACATGAACGCGTAATTGACCGCCTGGTTTTCCTCTTCTTGGGAGAAACTCGCCGGAACCGGAACCGGGTCCTCCAGGCTCTCGAGGGCCTCGAGCCACTGGTTCTGGTGCATCGTATCCCGGGCAATCAGGTACGACAACAAATCTTCCATCCCGGGGTCGCTGGTGTACTCCCAGAGGCGAGTTGCGAGCGTCCGTCCGATTGCCTCGGCCATCACGTTCGCGTAGAGGTCGCCGGCGAGGTTTCCGGACGCGGCGACGTACGAGCCGTCGAACGGAACGCCGTTGCTGTCGACCGGCATTGCGGAGAGCCCCGAGGAGAGGAACTGCCGTGGGTTCTGGCCGGTCATCGCCGCAGCCGCGGCGGCCGTCTCGTCGGTCTCCTCGCGCATCTCCTTGGGCGAGCCCCGCAGGTTCTTCGTGACGGCCGTCGCGAGCAACTCGATGTGGCCCAGTTCCTCGACGGCGGTCTCCATGAGCAGGTTCCGATAGGCCTCGTACTCCTCCGGGAGCGCCCACGCCTGGAACATGTACTGCATCGCGACGCGCATCTCTCCCTCCTGGCCGCCGATCGCCTGCTGGAGAAGTTTCGCGAAGTGAGGGTCCGGGTCCTCGACGGTGACCTCGTACTGCAGCTCGGGTTCGTGGAAGAACATCGTTCTAGTGACCTCGAATTCGCCTATGAAAGTTTCACTTGCACGAGAGTAGACGATTACGGGTAGTGAATAACTCCCGTGAGTGAAAGCGAGACGGTGACGAAGGTCAACGCGACCTCGAACAAACCTTTTTTTCGCCGATCGATGTCGGTGCCGCTGTCACAGGTCGATTTTCGATGAGGAGCGAACACGATACCCATATCGATACCGATACCGGCACCAGGTTCGACACCGACCCCGACCCCGACGCTCGAGGGGATACGGGAACGACGCGAACGATACCCGCTCCCTCACGGCGTCGCGTCCTCGAGTACAGCGCCACGGCGACGGTTGCGGGGGTGATCGGGACCGGAACGGCCGCTTTGGCAACCGACGGTACGGAGACGGCCGCCACCGACGAAACGGCCGGCTCCGAAGCGACGATAGAGGGCGCGATGTACGCGTACCAGTACACGCCCAACTCTCGGATCAGGATTCGCGAGCGCGGCCTCACGTGGCGTCCCGAGGACCTGCCGACGTATGGAACGTACGTCGTCAGCTACGAGCGAGCCCCGTCGCTTCGTGCGTTTCTGTTCGCGGAAACGTCGCTTCCAGACAGTGATGAGCCGCTCGATCTCCAGCGAACGTCCTCGAGCGAGTACCACCATATCCGGGGTCCGTTCACCGGGGTCGAACTGACACTCGAGGAGTGATTTCCGAACTGGTCCGACGATGACGATGACGATAGCGATAATCGGGACGACGCTGCTTCGACCGACCGGTGTAGTGGCTCGCAGCTGCTTGCCGCGATCGATCGTCGCCCGAACGGATGGCTGGCGATAACGAAAAGCGCCGGGCTGCCGCCCGGTGTGACGACTGCGGGTCGATCGGACTGGTTCGCATCTGGAGCAACGGTCGTATCGAACCGGTCGGCGGCCGGGATATCTGTGACTGTGCCGATCCGGACCTCCGGATCCTCGGCGGCGAGCGGATCGACGACCAACAATGACACGGAGACACTCTGAGCCGACCGTCAAACTCGACGTACCTCGAAGGCACTATCCGGGTCACCTCGAGCGGTCCGCTCCGGGAGCGGACGTGCTCGTCGAGGGCTCCCGAAGACCCAGTCCGGCGACCGAGGGTGGCCGGTCGAGCCGGGAACCGCTTACTCCGACGGCAGTCGGTAGGTCGGACCCTCGTCGGTGTCCTGAACCTCGATTCCCAGCGCCTCGAGTTCATCGCGTAACTCGTCGGCACGCTCGTAGTTCCCGTCGGCGCGCTCTTGCTCGCGGACGTCGAGTACGAGGTCGACCACGTCACCCGAGAGGTCGGCCGATCCCGTCGTGTCGCCGGTAAAGGAGAGCCCCAACACGTCGCCCAGCTCCTCGAGCGTCTCCACTGCCTCGCGTAGGCCACGGTAGTCGTATTCGTCGCGGTCCGCGAGATGACCGTTGATCGCCGATGCGACCTCGAGCAGCGCGGACTGTGCCTCGCGAGTGTTGAAGTCGTCGTTCATCGCGTCGACGAACGCCTCGCGGGCATTCTCGATGGCTCCGCGGAACCCGTCGTCGGCAACCTTCGTCCGGGCGTCGGCCGAGTCGACGGCTTCGACGGCCGCCTCGTAGGCACGTTCGAGTCGCTCCCACCGTTCTTCGGCCTCGGCGATCGTTTCGTCGGAGTACAGCTGTTTGCTGTTGTACGAGCCCGCGGTGAGGAAGGTGCGCAGGACGTTCGTCCCCCACCGATCGACCGCCTCGTCGACGGTGACGAAGTTGCCGAGACTCGAGGACATCTTCTCGTCGTCCATCTGGAACAGCTCACAGTGGAGCCAGTACTTCGCGAACCGGTCGTCGGTCGCGGCTTCGGACTGGGCGATCTCGTTTTCGTGGTGTGGGAAGACGAGGTCGCGACCGCCGACGTGGAGGTCGAGCGTCTCGCCGAGGTGGGTCATGCTCATCGCGGAGCACTCGATGTGCCAGCCGGGGCGACCCTCTCCCCAGGGGGAGTCCCACGTTCGGGCCGTCTCACAGGCATCCTCGGGATCGGCCGCGCCCTCGTGACGGTGTTCCGCGATCTCGCCCGGACCGACACCACCGGCCTTCCAGAGCGCGAAGTCCGCGGGGTGGCGCTTTTCCGAGCGTTCGTCGGGGTCGCCCTGGGACTCGATCTCCTCGAGGTCCTGATTCGAGAGTTTGCCGTACTCGTCGAACTGGGTCACGTCGAAGTAGACTGACCCGTTGGACTCGTAGGCGTAGCCCTTCTGGACCAGGGTTTCGACGAGGTCGATTATCTCGGGGACGTGCTCCGAGACGCGGGGATAGACCTCCGCGCGCAGGAGGTTCAGCGAGCGCATGTCCGCGAGCGTGCGTTCGACGTATCGCTGGGCGACCTCGCTTTCGTCCTCGCCGAGGTCGCCCTCGCCGACGCGGGCGACGATCTTCTCGTTGATGTCGGTGAAGTTCTCGACGTGGCGCACGTCGTAGCCGAGGAACTCGAGCCAGCGGTGCATGACGTCGACGTGGACCCACGATCGGGCGTGGCCCAGGTGGGGCGGATCGGAGACCGTCAGGCCACAGTAGTAGAGCAAGACGTTATCCGGGTCCTGTGGCTCGAACGGCTCCGTTTCCCCCGTCAACGTGTTCGTCACGCGTAGGGTCATTACCCACGTCTATCCGCGGCCGGCAGTTAAACGCTGTTATCGGCCCCATCGTCCGGGTCTGCCGCGACCACCCCCGATCGCCGCCACACCGGCGTCAGTCGTCGCCGGGTGGTACTCGAACCCGTTCGAGCGCGTCTTCGACCGCCCGGACCGCGTCGGCCCCCTCGAGCCGATCGACGACGACGAGCAGCGTGTCGCGACCGACGGCGGCCGCGTCCGGCTCGATTCCCGAAACCGAAAGCGTCCGCAGCGTCCCCGCCAGCGCGCTCGCGTCGATGTCGCCGGTCGCCACGATGGCGGTCCGGCCGCCGCCGTCTTCGATCGCAATGTCCCCGACCGAAAGCAGCGTCGCCGCTCCGTCGCTCCGACTTTCCCCCTCGCAGACGTCGACGCCGCGTTCCATTCGAACCCGCACGTCCCGCCGTTCTGTTTCGCGAGCTGGCAGTTCTTCTGCGTACCGGCGCAATGCGGTCGCGATGGCGTCGACATCGCCCTCGAGGTCGTTCTCCCGCCCGAGAAACCGGGCAGCTGCGGTGTAGTTGACCACGTCGGCCCGCAGTGCCGCCACGAGAAACGGATGGCCCTCGATCGCCTCCCGGGTTCGGGCTGCCAGTGACGGTGGCATGGTCTCGAGAGGGTTCGCTGGGAGCATAAACGCGGCGACGGAGACCAGTGCCGTCGACGATCGGGGTACTTTTGCCCCGAGCGCCCGACCAACCGTATATGAAACCCACAGACGTCGAGGAACTCATCGAGGCGGAACTCGAGGACGCCGAAGCGACCGTCACCTACGCACGCGACGAACACGACGACGACCACCTCGCAGCGACGGTCGTCTCCCCCGTGTTCGAGGGACAACCACTAGTCCAGCAACATCAGCAGGTGTACGATGCCCTGGACGACCATATGACGACGGACATCCACGCCCTCGAACTATCGACGTACACGCCCGAGGAGTACGACGAGTACGAGAGCTGATCGACGGGTACTGGAGCCCAGCGGGGCTGCTACTTTACTCCACCCCACTCCACTCTGCTCCACCCACTCTGCTCCACCCACTCTGCTCCACCCACTCTGCTCCACCACACTCCACTCCTGCCATCCAAACTACCAGAACAGGTCGGATACATGACTCGTTTCGGGACTGGAGTCTCGGCAGGATCGATGTCGGACCCGCAACTTTATCCTACTCTACTGATAGGATACCCGTATGGAATCGCTCAACCCTCGGATTCGTTTCCTCTGGATCGCACAGGGGGTGATCACGGCGGCGGTCCTCGGCGTCGTTCTCGCCGCCGTCGATCAGCTCGTCGTCACGGTGCCGACCGCCGTGCTCGCCGGCACCGTCGTGCTCGTGTTGCTCGCCGGCATTCTCTATGCCATCCGGCTCTACCAGATCTGGCAGTTCGAACTCCAGTCGGACGCGCTGTATCTCGAGCGGGGGGTGATCACGTTCGTCGAGACGGCGGTCCCGTTCGTCCGCGTCCAGCACGTGGATACGCAGTTCGGGCCGATCGAGCGTATGCTCGGACTCTCGAGCGTCGTCGTCTACACCGCGGGCTCCCGGAACGCGGACGTTCGAATCCCGGGACTGACGCCCGATCGTGCCCGCGAGCTACAGGATACGCTTCGGGACCTCGCGATCGACAGCGAAGCCGACGACGCGGTCTAACATGAATCGGCTCCACCCACTCAGCGCGGTCACGTACGCCATCCAGTACGGCTTCCTCTGGCTCTGGATTCCCGTCTTCCTCGTCGTCGTGCTCGCGGGGGTTTTCGATCCGGTCAGTGGCGCTTGGGTCCCGGTCGCCGCCCCCTTCGGATTCCTCTTTGGCATCGGCTACGGCGTCGCCTACTACTACCGCTTCGGCTACGAGGTGACCACCGATACTGTCGATGTCTCTTCGGGAGTCGTCGCCCGTCGCTCTCGTGAGATTCCGTACAGGCGCATCCAGAACGTCGACATCAGACAGAGTGTCTTCCAGCGGCTGTTCGGCCTCGCGACGGTTTCGGTCGAAACGGCGGGTGGCGGCGACACTGAAGCGTCGCTGTACTTCGTCAGCGAAGGGGAGGCGAATCGGCTGCAAAGCGAGATCCGTCGCCGAACCGCGGAAGCGAAAGGCCAACAGCGGGACCGAAAACGGGCCCGCCGGGACGAAGCCAAAAGGGAAGGCGAAAGCGAAGACGAACCCGCCAGTCGGGACCTGATCGGTCCGGAACCGCCCGAGGAATTCGACCGACCAGCCGGACCGACCGACGGAGAAGTGCCGCCTCGGAACGCGGCCGACGACACGACTCGCGTCCGGGACGCGACCGGCGATGTCGGGGCCGACGCGCGAACGGACCGAGTCGGGCCGGAACCAGCGGATCGCACGGAAGGGTTCGGCCCGGTAACGGACAGAGATCGGCGAGAGGACCCGACCGCACACCCACAGAAGGAGCGACTGTTCGACCTCGAGGCAAAGGAACTGCTCTTGTACTCGTTTACGTCCTTCCGCCCGGCAGCCGTCGCTGCCGTCCTCTTTATTTTCTTCTTCGCGACGGAGGCGGTCGTCGATCTGTTCGTGACGATCGCCCAGCCGTTCGGGGGTCCCACGGACCTCGAGACCGGCGACACGGCGAGCTACGGTATCCTGACGATCATTTCGGGCGTGATCAGTATTCTCGTCACCTACGCACTCAGCGTCGCCTACACGTTCGCGACCTACTACGACTTCCAGCTCGGTCGAGTCGGCGACGACTTCGTCTACGAGCGAGGGCTCCTCCAGCGGTACAGCGGGTCGATCCCCTCCGAGAAGGTCCAGGCAGTGACGGTGACCGACAACCCGCTCCAGCGACTGATCGAGTACGGCGGGCTGTGGGTCGAGACCGCTGGCTACGGACCCGAAAGCAACGGCGGGAGTCAGTCGGCCGTACCGCTCGCCCAGCATCCACGTGTCTACCGGTTCACCGAGAATCTCACCGGGGTCGAGACACCCAAGTTCGAGGGCCCGCCGCCGATCGCGCGACGCCGATACCTGGTTCGGTACTCGCTGCTTGCGGCCGTGTTCGTCGCGATCGCGTTTGGCGTCTCGACCGTGACCGCGTTCGAAAACTGGTACGTCGCTGCAGCCGCGTTCCTCGCGGTCCCGCCGGCGGCCCATCTCCGGTACGTCCACATCGGCTACTACGTCGGCGACGACCACATCGTGATCCGCGGCGGCTTCTGGCGTCGACGGACGACCGTCGTCCCCTACTACCGGCTCCAGACCGTCTCCGTCCGCCGGTCGATCTTCCAGCGTCGGCTCGGTATCGCCTCGCTGGTCGTCGACACCGCCAGCTCTCGGTCGTTCTTCTGGTCGTCGACGACCGTCTACGACATCGACCTCGAGGACGCCCGCGAGGCCAGAGACACCAGTCGGGACCGCCTCCAGACGGCTCTCCGGGAACGAGCCGCAGACGACGACCTCGGGCTCGAGGTCGACTTCACCTGATCAAGACACGGCTGTACGCATCCAGTCGTCAGGTCGGCGGTTCCGGTGGATTTTACCCCGCCGACCGAGAGGTTCCGCGTATGGGAGGCGAAGACGATTACCGAATCGAGGAGGACAGCCTCGGCGAGATGCAGGTTCCGAAAGACGCCTACTGGGGCGCACAGACCCAGCGTGCGATCCAGAACTTCCCCATCTCGGGGATCACGTTTAGCCGGCGTTTCGTCCGTGCACTCGGCGTCGTCAAGAAGGCCGCCGCACAGGCAAACCGGGACCTCGGGCTGATCGAGGACGACGTCGCGGAGGCGATCATCGAGGCCGCCGACGAGGTCATCGCCGGCGAACACGACGAGCAGTTCCCGGTCGATATCTTCCAGACCGGCTCCGGTACGTCGTCGAATATGAACGCCAACGAGGTCATCGCCAACCGCGCCGCCGAGATCATGGGCGCGGAGATCGGCGACCGTGTCGTCCACCCCAACGACCACGTCAACTACGGCCAGTCCTCGAACGACGTCATCCCGACCGCGATGCACGTCGCCTCACTCGAGGCCGTCGAGAAAGACGTCATCCCTGCGCTCGATACGCTCCGAGAGTCCCTCGAGGGGAAAGAAGCGGAGTTCGACGACGTCGTCAAGACCGGCCGAACGCATCTCCAGGACGCGACGCCCGTTACGCTGGGCCAGGAGTTCGGCGGCTACCGGACCCAGATCGCGAAGGGGCTCGACCGGGTCGACAAAGTCCGCGATCACCTCGCCGAGCTCGCGCTCGGTGGCACGGCCACTGGGACGGGACTGAACACCCACCCCGAGTTCCCCGGCCGCGCCGCGGAGTACATCACGAAAGAGACCGGCGTTCAGTTCCGCGAGGCCGACGACCACTTCGAGGCACAGGCCGCCCACGACGCGATGAGCGAGGCGCACGGTGCCCTGCGGGTGGTTGCGGGCTCGCTGAACAAGATCGCGAACGACCTCCGGCTGCTGGCCTCCGGCCCCCGTAACGGCCTGGGCGAACTCGAGCAGCCCGAGAACCAGCCCGGCTCCTCGATCATGCCCGGCAAGATCAACCCGGTCGTCGCCGAGGCGGTCAACCAGGTCCACAAGCAGGTCGTCGGCAACGACGCCGCCGTCTCCGCCGGCGCTGCCGAGGGACAGATCGATCTGAACCTCTACAAGCCCGTCCTCGCGCACAACTTCCTCGAGTCCGCGGAACTGATCGCCAACTCGAGTCAGGTCTTCGCCGAGCGGTTCGTCGATCCGCTCGAGGCCAACCGCGACCACTGCGAGACGCAGGTCGAACAGTCGATGGCACTCGCCACCTCGCTGAACGTCCACATCGGCTACGACAAGGCAAGCGAGGTCGCAAAGACCGCTCTCAAGGAGGACAAGACCGTTCGCGAAGTCGTCCTCGAGAAAGGCTACCTCGACGAGGAAGAAGCCGACGAGGTGCTCGATCCCGAGAAGATGACCGAGCGCGGAATTCTGGGACAGGACGACTGAGACAGCGTATCCGGGCATCCAGCACGGCCCCGACCCGATGGCTGGGCCGGAGCTGACCCGCAGTCACCTCCGGACGCGTTGTCGAATTCGCTTTTCCGACTGCTCGAGAATCCGAGAGGATCGCACGGCAACTCGGTCGTCGCTATCCGAAACGACCTCCGAGAGTCGCCTACGTGACAGGAATCGGTGTACTCGCAGTTCGGTACTCTCTTTCCCCCACAGTTCTTTTTTCCGGCACTGTTTGGTGGAAATCGGGGTATAGCACCTCAATCAGCCCCGAATTTGGCGTAATAAAAGAACCCAAGCAGTTTTGGGGACGGCTCGCGTCAGACGAAATATGCACACCTGTCGTAACTGCAACCAGTCTTTCAGGACCGAACTCGCACTCGAACTCCACCTGGATACGTGTAAACAGGGACAACTGTTCTGCCAGGAGTGTGGGGATCGGTTCCAGGAAGGCGACGCGACACAGGACGGCTGGCACTACGAATGTCCGAACGACGACTGCGACGGCGACGGTCTACAGGACGACCTGTATCGGGTCGAAGACGTACGGACCGCGACGCACTGACCGCACTCGGTCACTCAATCGGCTTTCTTTCGGCGGTTTCAACCGACTCTCCAGTCTCCCTTTCGTCTCGTCTCCGCTTCGTTTCGGTCCGATAACGATCGATTACCAGATCGGCTCGCGTGGTCGCCAGCCCTCGAACGCGTTCTACACGTCCGGGAAACCGCCCGACAGACGCTCGTGCCGAACTCCACGTGACTGGGAACTGTACCCCATCATTATTGTGTGAGGTCCCGGGCGCTCGAGTATGGCCTACTGGCACCAGCTTCTCGAGGTGGACTTGACAGCCGGCGACCACAGCACGGCGGAACTCTCCGAGGAGTTCGTCCGTACACATCTGGGTGGGGCAGGGTTTACGACGCGACTCCTGTACGACAGGGTCGGCCCCGACGTCGACCCGCTCGACCCGGAAAACGTCCTCGCGGTCGCTCCCGGTGTCCTCGTCGGCCCCTCGGTTCCGACGGGATCGAAGACGACGTTCGGATTCAAGTCACCACTGACCGGCGGCTACGGCAAGTCGCTGGTGGGCGCGAAGATGGGCGATCAGCTCAAACGCGCAGGCTACGACGCCTTGACGATCACGGGTGCCTGTGACGAACCGTCCGTCCTCGTCATCGAGGACGACGACGTCCGTCTCGAGCCGGCAGACGACCTCTGGGGGCTCGATACCCGGGAGACTCACGACCGACTCGAGGAACGGTACGGCTCCGCGTTCCGGTCAGCGATCATCGGCCCCGCCGGGGAACACGAGTCTCGTATCTCGATGATCGAGTGTGAGGATCGCCAGGCCGGCCGTGGCGGTCCTGGCGCGGTCATGGGGTCGAAGAATCTCAAGGCCATCGCGGTCAAAGGCTCCATGGATGTCCCGGTCGCCCGTCCCGACGAACTCGAGGAACTCAACCAGAAGTGGCGACTCGAGACGACCGGCCGTGGCGAGATCGAAATTTCCGGCACCGGCGACGCGTCGGTCGATGTCCAGTACGGCACGGGCGAGGCTCTGGACGCGAAAAACACCGCGCTGGGAATCTTCCCGACCCGGAACTGGCAGTCCGGTTACTTCGAGCGGGCGTACGAACGGCTCGAGGACCCCTCGGAGGACCGCATCTCTCTCGATCCTCGATCCTGGACCGAGGAGTACGTCGATACCAAACGCCCCTGTCCGTACTGTACCAAGCCCTGCAGCCAGTTTTTCGAGGCCGAAGACACCGAGTACGGCGATATCGCGGTCGACGGCCCGGAGTACGAGACCCAGTACGCACTCGGCGGCAACGTCGCAGTCGACGACATCGAGGCCGTTTCGAAGGCCAACGAGATTTGTGACCGACTCGGACTCGATACGATCGATGCCGGGAACGCGATCGCGTGGGCGATGGAGGCCGAGGAACGCGGCTTGCTCGAGGACATCGAGACCGAGGTCGATCTCGAGTTCGGCGACGCCCACGCCGTCCTCGAGACGCTCCGGAAGATGGCCCGTGCGGAGGGCGACCTCGGCGAACTGCTAAAAGACGGCCACGTCCGGGCGGCCCGACGTGCCGGCGGCGGCGAGGAGTTCGCCGTCCACGTCAAGAACCAGGCTCCCGCCGGGTTCGAACCTCGCGGGATCAAGGGGATGGCGCTTGCGTTCGGCGTCTCGCCCCGCGGAGCCGACCACCTCACGTCTTGCCTGTACGCCCTCGAGATGAACGGCGACTTCTGGGAGTTCGAGAACTACGACCGGACCCGGATGGACGGCAAGGCCCTCGCGCTCAAGTCCATGGAGGACCTGATGGCGGTCTACGACATCACCGGGGTCTGTAAGTTCACCCGCGGGCTCACCCTCGAGGAAGGCGTCCGCGAGTTGGTCAACGCGATCACCGGCTTCGACCTCTCGCGGTCCGAACTCCTGACAACGGGCGAACGGATGTACAACCTCTCGAAAGCGTTCAACGTCCGTGAAGGGTTCGACAGGGACGACGACAGGCTTCCGGCTCGGTTCACGGAGGAGGTACCGAACGGGCCAAACGAGGGCGAATCGATCGACGAGGAGTTGTACGAACGGGAGCTGGATCGGTACTACACGGCTCGTGGCTGGGATACCGACGGCGTGCCGCTGACCGAGACGCTCGGCGAGCTCGACCTCCTCGATGTCGCCGACGATGTCGGCGTCACGAACGAAATAGCAGTCGGCCAGTAGCCCTGCGCCGTCTTCTCGGTCTCGACGCCCGGATTTGGTTTCTATCCGCTCACCTGACGACACGAAAAGCGTCGGGCGTTGAATTTCGCCTGTCGCCTCGATTCCCGTTCGATCAGTGGGTAGCTCCCTCGAGCTTCGATATAGCGACATATGATGTAAATAGTTCGTTTGCGTCGTCAGCGTTCTCGCTATTCTCAGCGAGCCCTCGAGAGGTCCGACCCTGGGTCTCCTGTTGCGTTCACGAGCCTGAGGAATAGTTCGTGGCGATTTCAGCGATAACGGGGAGCCTCAATAACGTCCGAGAAAAAGACGCTTAGACGACGCGTGTGGCCTTTCTGTGTTCTACCGAGCTGGCTTATCGCTACCGAACGGTATCGTGTTTCGAGTCACGAACGGTACAATGTCTCGAGTCACCGTCGAACAGCCGAACTCGCTCCCGACGATCTCGACGAGCGGTAGCGCGGAACGCTGATCGATACGGGGCCACTTGCTGTAGCGAAGTCGGACGGCGTTCAGTGGATGGCCTCTTTGCTGACTCGAGCCGGTGGGTGTGTCACCTGCTGTCGCCCACATCTCCACCAAGTGCCGGTTTGTGGCCTCGACTCTCCGACCAGCTTAGGCTGTCGGTTACGAAACGGCCCTCTCGACGCGCTCGGCGGCCGTGTGCATCCCTCTCGACTTGATGGGAACGCTTCCGCTTCAGAGGGGCCGACATTTGGGCCAGACGACCGTCCGAGAACAATTCTGGTGGCTCGTGTTTGAAACAGGAGGTGCTCTTCGACCGAGGTCGGGGCTACTGTCCGAGTGAACCGAAACGCACTCCATCGATGCCGATCTCGGGCTCGGTGGTACTGTCTCGATCTCATCGGGCGACGCCGTGCCAACTGGCATCGTCTCGAGTTCCATTGGCAGGCTATAGTAGCCACTGCACGTCAGTGCGCATCTAATCGCCGACGGATCGGCGATCAGTCTGCAAATCGTTGCAGTTGTTACTATTCCGTCTCTCACTTCGCTTCGGCCCGTCTACGTGGCTGGGCGAGCCGGGTGCCTCGGCCGGAGTGTGCGGAAGCGACAATTTACCCTTCGCCGTGAATGTGTCTCCATCGGAGAGCCAGTACCAGTCGGAGACCGAACGTCTCGGCCGAGCCCTCCTCGCGACCGTCCCGCGCTCCGATGCTCTTTCAGGTCTTTCACATCCACCTGCCTCAGCCCCGCTCGTTCGAAACCGCACGAACGCCGACACTCTCCTCGTACTCGTGTGCAGTCGCCGATCGTATCACAACCTGGAGTGGTTTGGCTTTCGCTATCCGCAGTCTCGAGGTCGTCGAACCGACTCGGGTCCAAATAGTAATACCAAATGGTGACACCACATTCCGATCATCTATATCTCTAAATGTAGTCTCTTTATTCTTTCAATACTGAATTGCAGGTCCATATTTGCCCCAAATAACGTCCTGGTAGCTGGTATAAACTCACTTAGCCCGAATAACGGGAAGGTTGAAGGTCACGGCGTTTGATCGGTCAACCATGAGCGATTCGACGGACACATCTAGAAAAACTGTTAAAACCTACGTCCCTGCCTACCAGAAAGCGGAGTGGCAGGCCCACGCTGACGAACTCGGGATGAGCCAAAGCGAGTTCGTGCGGACCATGGTTCAGGCGGGTCGACGAGGGTTCGAACCCGACCGAGAGGAACCCGATTCTACCGGCTCTGACCCTGGGGGTCACGGCCTCGAAAGACAGGTTCTCGAATTACTATCGTCTGACACGTATTCCTGGGAGGAGTTGCTCGATGCAGTCAGCGCCGACATCGAGTCCCGACTCGACGAGACACTCGAGGGCCTCCAGGCGAAAAACGAGATTCGATACAGTGGCCGCCACGGCGGCTACACCACCGTCGGTGATCGCGATGGCGACTGATCCCCACGCTCGTGACCCCGACCCGGCAGACGTCGACGATCCCATCGCCTACTTCCTCGAGGACCAGCGGTATCACGGCAAGAGCGAACGGACCCTCGAGGCCTACGATCGGGTGCTTCACCGGTTCGACGCGTTCGTCCGGGAGCGATTCGACGACGCCGACGGCGTCCGTGACGCCGACAGACGGGAGTGTATGGCCTGGGTGCACTCGCTTCGCGGGGAGTTCGAGCCGAGTACCATCGCAACCTATGCCTCCTATCTCAACCGGTTTTACGACTACATGAACCGCGTCGGCGTCCTCGAGGAGAACCCGATGGGGCTGGTCATGGAGGAGATGTCCGAATCGATCGATACGGACCCGACGCGGCGAGACGTTTCCGTCCCCGAAATGCAGTCGTTCGTCGCTTCGATCACGCACCCGCTCGAACGCGCCGTCGTCGCCACACTGCTGAAGACCGGGATGCGAGTCGGCGAGCTCTGTAACCTCGATCTACGAGATCTCCGCCTCGAGGGCGTCGATACGGCACTCGACCTCGAGTGGAGCTCGCGTGTTCAACTGGATCGCCGGCCGGCATCGCTGTTCGTCTCGGCGGAACCCGCCCGCGGCGTGAGCATCAACGGCGAGACGCGGACGGCCTCGAACAAGCGAAAACGCGATACGGTCGTTCCCGTCGACGACGAACTCCGTCGTGTGTTTCTCGAGTGGCTCGCGATCCGACCCGACCCCGTCTCCGAGGCCAGACCGCTGTTTCTCGACACCGGCGATTCGTGGGGCCAGCGACTCGAGCCCTCGGATGTCCGCTATATCGTCAAAAAACACGCTCGAGAACACGGCTGGTACCGAACGGGCGGCGGGACGGCCGAGAACGTGACGCCACACTACTTCCGGCACTTCTTCACCACCCATCTGCGGGACCGAACGGGCGACCGCGGTATCGTTCAGTATCTTCGGGGAGACGTCGCCAGCGATGTGATCGATACCTATACGCACAACTGGGGTGACCGGGTCCGAGAGACCTACCTCGAATCGATTTACGCCGTGACCGAGTAAAATCCGTTAGCGGCCGGATCGTGGCCGTTCGTGGATTGGTTGGCGCTATCTATACTCGTTCTGTACTCAATACTTCTGGTGGAAATCGACTGGGTAAACTCCATGTCGCTATATCGAATTCCGGGGCAGCTAATCACAACTTCGGGATCTCAAATTCTACAAACCACCATACAGCTGACACCCGTTACGATCGTCCTCAGAGAAGCTGTTTGAAAAAGAAACTATTCTTCGTTTTCCGAGGCA
>NZ_AOMA01000113.1 GCF_000337895.1 Halobiforma nitratireducens JCM 10879 | reverse complement strand
TCAAAACAGGACTCTCAGGCCATATAGCGGCATTAAGACGAATATCATAAATTCAATACTGTCGCCTTCTTGCGTTCAACAGAGCAACGTTTATGCAAAGATGCATTTTGAGGATGTTGAGGGAGTGGAGCCTACAGAATTCCGCACTTCGATTCTGAGTCCTGGCGAGGAGTACGAGTTTGGCCTTCCGCTCGATGATGAGAGGGCTTTCGTGACTGGTAATGAGGAAGTCGAATCATTGATACCCTGTTGCACGTTCAAGATTAGTTCGCCGGACGGGACGGGCAGACCAGAAACTGACCACCTATCGGCAGTGCTGACCCAATGATG
>NZ_AOMA01000112.1 GCF_000337895.1 Halobiforma nitratireducens JCM 10879 | reverse complement strand
TTTCAAAACAGGACTCTCAGGCCATATAGCGGCATTAAGACGAATATCATAAATTCAATACTGTCGCCTTCTTGCGTTCAACAGAGCAACGGAGGTGCTATAGCTCCCGTCAATGTCGCTGAGTTCATACGTGGAGGGCCCCTCCAAAGACATCGTCACTCCATCAAGCGTTGTATTAGTTCCGACGTGAAAGATGCCACCTCGAATTGTTCCAGACCCGTCTGCCGCAACTGATCCGGTTGCGGAGGTACCACCGATGATTCCGGCCGCCCCGATAACACCAGCACGCTTCACGAATTCTCTTCGGAAATTAGTATCGGACATTCCATTTAGAATTTGTTTTTGGTAATAAGTAAAGCTTTTCGATATCATACGAGTGCCGTTTCGTTAAGCACGAAAAGTGAGGTGGAATGGTTATATGGCCAATGGCAAAATTGACTCCCTCAGCAAGTGAAGCGACTGGACCTATTTGAGTTATCCTGGACACTCTCAGACCAACCGTCCAGTCTGAGACGAGACTATGCTGCTCAAGACTGAACGATTATAAGACGAATATGTTCCGGCCCCATAAGAAAGAGAAACTTGGCACAATCAGGACTGACTGCGACGAGCTACTTTTCATCGCTTGCCACTTCTTCGCCCGCCTCGATCAGCTGGATCAGCACCGACGCGAACAGCGAGCCCGAACTCCAGATCGCCGTCTCACTGCCGTCGTCGTCGACCACGCTCAGCAGGATGCCGTCGTCGGCGATGGCGATCCGGCCCGACCGCTGGTCGCTCTTCCGTGAGGCCGGCGGCTGTTGGACGCCAACACCCTCGAGCGACTCGAGCCGGTCTCGCACTCGCTGGTCGCGACTGACGGCGAGCACCGTCGCGCCGGCGGCTGCCCGCCCCTCGAGAGTCCGTTCGATCCGCTCGGTGAGCAGTTCCGGGAGTCGAGTGCCGAAGACGATCCGTTCGTCGGCCGCCGAGAGCAGATCGACGACCCGCCCGTCGACCCGGTCGCGGCCCCGGACCGTCCAGATGTCTTCCTGGGTCTCCTCACCGGCCGACTCCCGCTTGACCTCCTCGACGTGTTCGAACGCACGGTCACGTTCCCGCTCGAACCGGTTCCGGAGAGTGTCCTCGGCTTCCTCGAGACTGACGGGTCGGTACCGGATCGGACTCGACTGCTGGGTCTCGACGAGCCCGCGGTCTTCGAGGCTCTCGGCGACGCTGTAGACCTGCGACCGGGGGACGTCGGCGATTCGGGCGACGTCCCGCGCAGTGCCCGACCCGAGACGGTGAAGCGCGATGAAGACTTTTGCCTCGTAACTGGTGAGTCCGAGCCGTTCGAAAGCATCGACGGCTTCGTTTTCGTCGACGCTCACTGCTGGTCACCTCCGTTTTCGTCCGTCGCCGGGTTTCCGTCCGTTTGCTCGGTGTCGGCAGCCCCGCCTGGGTTCGTGTTTGGGTTCGCATCCGACTCACCGCTCTCGTCGTCGATCGTCTCGGTCCCACCGTCGCTCGCCGTCGCTGCCGGCCGTCGAGCGTGCCCGAAGTCGAACGAGACGTCCGGACCGAAGTACCGCGTCCACAACACCAGCAGCGACGGCAACACGACGACGCTCGCCAGGAAGGCGTACGTGATCGTCAACGCGGTGATAATCCCGAACTGGCGCAGGACCGGCAGGATGGCGAACGCGAGAGTCCCGAACCCGCCGACGGTCGTCGCCGCGCTGCCGAGCAACGCGCCGCCGGTACCCGTCACCGTGGTGTGCAGCGCGGACCAGACGTTGCCCTGCCGCTCGAGTTCGAGTGTATAGCGGGCGCTGACGTGGATGCTGTAGGCGACTCCGAGCCCGATCGTGAGGCTGGTGATCATCCCCGTCAGCACGTTGAACGACATCCCAGCCAGGTACATCGTGCCGAGGATCCAGCTCGTCGCGAACGCGACGGGCAACAGCGTCACCGCCCCGAGCGATGCGCTGTTTCCCGTCACCCAGTAGGCCGCAGTCAGGAAGGCGAAGACGGCCACGAGCGTCACCAGTAGACTCTGGAGGACGGTCTCGAACAGGTCTTGCTCGACGATGTAGTTGACGATCGGGTCGCCGGTTGCGATCGCGCCGAGGGCCGCTTCGTCGTCTCCGGAGTCAGCCTCGGTCCCGACCTCACGGTCGTCGCCCTCGCCGGCATCGTCGATCGAGCCCGCGATGGCGCGCATCTCCTCGGTCACGTCGTCGAACGCCGCGTCGCCCTCGGCGGCGACGATCAGCTGGGCCGAGTCGTAGTCGCCGTCGTCGGTTCGGTGGAGGACGCTGGTCGCCTCGTCCTCGTTGACCTCGAACAGTTCGTCGTACAGCGCCGAGACGTTCTCGTCCGGGACGCCGTCGCCGGTCGTGTCGGCGGCGTCGAACGACTCGTTGAACGACTCGTTCTGTGCCGCAGTGTCTTCCATCACCGACAGCGGCCCCTCGACGTCTGCCTCTCCGGTTGGGAGCGTGTACGTGACCGGGCTGTCGGCAGCCTCGTCCTGGGCGGCGTCGAGGCGCTCGAGTACGTCCCCATCGGCCACGTCGCCTTCGACGAGAATCTGTGCCTGTGCGTCGTCACGCTGGAAGTTCTCGTTGATGTAGTCGAGGTCGTCGGCAGCCTGGTACTGGCCGGGAGCCATCGGCCCGGGGAGGTTCTCGGTCCAGGCCGGCGGGCTCTCAGCGAGGAAGTCCTCCTCCTCGAAGCTCGTATCGACCTGACTCGCACCGTAGACGCCGCCGGCGGTGAGCAACAGGACGGCAACGAGCAACACCAGCGGGATGCGCCGCGCCGCCACCGAGCCGACCGTCAGCAGATCGCTGAAGCGACCGCCTCCGGTACCGAACGCGCGTTTGTGTCGGTCGAAGCCACGAGCCTCGAGTGCCGAGTCGAGTTCGACCTTCGCCGCGGGGATCAGCCCGCCGAAGACGATCAGCGCCGAGAGGATACCGATGGCGCTGACGACGCCAAACTCCTGGATCGGGCCGATCGGACTGACGAGGTTCGCGAGGAATCCGATCGCGGTCGTCGCCGTCACCCAGACGAGCGCGACGCCGACGCCGGCCAGCGCGATCGTCATCGAGCCGCGGACGCCGTTTCGCGAGTCGGCGTCACGCTCTGTGGCGGGACGCGTCTCTCGTTGCTCCCGATGACGCATGAAGACGTGAATCGCGTAGTCGATCGAGAGCCCGATCAGTAACACCGGCACGGCGACGAACATCTGGTTGAAGTCGATTCCCGTCCAGCCCATGAACCCGAACGTCCAGACCAGCACCGTCACGATGCCGATCAGCCCCAACGCGATGTCGAGTGGGTCCCGGTAGGCGATCAGCAGGGCCGCAGTGACGAACGCCAGCGCGAGCGGGCCGACGATGGCCAGGCTATCGCCCATCGAGCGGTCGATCTCGTCGGTGATGACGCCGACGCCGAAGACGACCTGATCGTGATCGTGTGCGCTCGCGAGCTCCCGGAGGTCGATCTGAGCGTCGATAACGTCACTGCCCTCGGCACCGCCCATCTCGAGGTCCACGCCGCCAGTCTCCTGTGTGATCGAGGTCATCCGAGCGTCGGAGTCAGTCGAACCCGGATCGTAATCCGACGGCATGAACGCAAGTCCAGCTCCCTGATCGTCTTCCTCGTCCGAAAGCGTATCCTCGAGGGCGTCCTCGAACGCCTCGTCGTCGATCTCCTCGAGGGTCTCGATCTGCTCCTCGAGCGGCGGCCGTTCGTCGTCCTCCTCGAGGTCGTCCCAGGCGTCTTCGAGCGCTTCCTGGTCGTCTTCGAGCGCCTCGAAGTCCGCTTCGAGTTGCTCCTGGTCGTCTTCGAGCGCCGCGCTGCGTTCCTCGAGAGCCTCGTACTCTTCCTCGAGGACGCCCATCGTGGCACCGGTGTAGACCTCCTCGAGCTGCTCGGTTAGGCTCTGGTACTCGGGAACTGCCTCGGGGTCTGGGGTTGTCTGTTCGATCTCGTACAGCTGGGATTCGATCGCCCTGGCCTGATCGGCGAACTCCTCGTACTCGGCCGCCTGCTCGCCGTCGAGGTCCGCGTCGGCGACGGTCTCTGCGAGGAGTTGGTCGTACGCGTCTTCGATCTCGGCGGCACCTTGCTGGTACTCGGGGTCGTCCTCGTCGTAGGTCTCGTTCAGTTGTTCGTACTCGCGTTGGAGTTCGCCGGCCTCGTCGATCCCGGCCTCGAGTCCCGCACTGGTCGCCTCGAGTTCGGCCTGTCGTGCTTCGAGTTCGTCGCCGCGTTCCTCGAGGGCCTCGCTGCGTTCCTCGAGTCGTTCACCGCGGTCTTCGAGTTCGTCGCCACGCTCCTCGAGACCCGAGATATCCTCGTTCGTGATCGCCGTCATGGCGACGAGGTTCTCGACGCCAGTGATCGGCTCCTCGTCGACGAGCGTCTCGTTGATCGACTCGTTGTCGCGAATCTCCTGTTGGAACTCCAGCGAGTCGAGCAACGACTGTCGCTCGAGAACGTTGCCCTCTCGGTTGATCAGTTGGACGCCGGTCGTGTTCTCGTCGTCGCCGACGACGAACCGGTCGTCGATCTCTTCCATCGCCTCCGCCTCGGGCGAGTCAGTCTCGAACTGCTCGAGCGAGGAGTCTTCCTCGACCATCGGTGCTCCGGCACCTACCAGGGCGGTAGCCAGCAGGAGGACGACGAGAACGATTCGGGAGCGGCCGGTGACGACCGCGGCGATCCGCTCCGGGAGACTCATTCGATCGCCTCCGTCTTCGTCTCGATTGCCGCTTCTATCGCCGTCGAGCGACGCGTGTTGCTCGTGGTGACCATGCTGTTGTTACGATCCTACAAACGCCGCTCGTTTATACTTGTTAGGTTATTTACATTTTCCTGAACGTCACGGAGAGTAACGTATCGATCGTCTAACGCGGCTGTTGGTGAGGTATAACGGCTACCGATCAAACCTACGAGCAACGAAACACAAATCGTGTCAGAACAAAGTGGGCTTCGGGACGGTCACTTCACGCTGACTGTCTGGAGGTCCTCGGCGACGGTCACGTCGCCGTCGTAGTGAGCACGGATCGACTCGAGCATCTCCTCGTGCCGGCCGTCGGTGTGGGGGTAGAGGTGGGTCAGGTACACGCGACCGATGTCACAGTCGGCCAGTTCCCGACCGAGCGTCTCCGGCGTCGGATGGTTCGAGACGTCGACATCGTCGGGGAACGAACAGTCGTGGGCCAGGATCGCGGACTCGTCGGCGAAGTTCGCCAGGCCGGCAAACGCCTCGCTGTCGCCGCTGAACGTGAACAGATCGCCGAAGCGGTAGGCAAGACAGGGCAGCGAGTGACGGGTTTCGTAAGCCGAAACGTCGAACCCGGCGACCGAGAACTCGCCGGCGACGACTTCCCTGATCTGCAGGTCGAGTCGTCCGTCCATATAGTCGTGGACCGACAGCAGGTCGTCGACCAGCCCCTTGGTTCCCTGCGGCCCGACGATCTCGAGGTGTTCCTCGCCGGCGAGCCACCGGGCTTTCATCAGCGGGAGTAGATCGGCGACGTGATCCAGGTGGTGGTGAGTCAACAGAACCGTCGAGACGTTCTCGTAGCCGACGCCGGACTGCTGGAGCCGATGCAGGATGCCTGATCCACAGTCGATCAACAGGGTTCGACCGTCCTCCTGAACCAGGATACCGGTCTGGAAGCGCTCGCCGGTCGGCATCGCGCTTCCGGTCCCGAGAAAGGTGATGCGCATGCGAGAGGCTCTACCCGGCCCGGGGCAAAAGGATTGCGCTGCCCGGTCCGTCGTGGCCGCTCGAGACGGTCACCTCATCGGGGCCTTGAGATCGACCACGGGCGATTCGTCGAGCATGTCTACGCCGGTAACCGCGAGCCGGGTCCCGTCGACGGCCCGGACGCGGCAGGTCGTCCTGCAGATCGGGTTCGGACGGTGGGGCGACCGCGTCGAGAAGACCCCGCGTTCTCCGTCCCGGACCCGGAGCGTCGAACGATCCGCGTCGTCGGCGAGCCAGAGTACGTCGATCGAGTCGCCGGACGTGAGTCCCTCGAGTCCCGGTTCGTACTCCCGCGAGAGGACGACTTCTCCCTCAGTCGCCTCGTTGACCCCCTGTTTCGGTGTATCCGCCGGTCGTTCGAACGGCGTCCGGACGACGCCGATCGGGTCAATCTCGAACGAGTGATCGGTCACGGTCGGTACTGCAACGCCGACAGACTTGAAAGACCGGCCAAGAGGAATCGCGCTGAATCAGTGCAGGCGAGACGGACCTGCCCCAATATACGAGTGATGGTTCACTCACGTACTTGTGTTTTACAGCCAGTGACTTTGCCGAGGAATCTATTCCCACCGGCTCGTAATCGACAGGGGGTTTTCGAGAGTGGACGTCGAAGACACGAACAGAAGGCCAGTGACCCACTTCGAACTCGAGTACTACGACAAACTCCTGATCGCCATCGTCGCGAGCCTCGGGCTCGGGATGGTGATCGGGCTCACGTCGTCGGTCGCGTTCATCTCCGGACTCGCGGCCGGGGCCTTGTTTGCGACGGTATTCGTCTACGAGGCGATGTTCCGAAACCCGCCGCTTCCGCCGGAGTCGACCGGTGCCAGAGCCGCGGCCGTCGTCTGGCACGCGTTCCTGGTTGTCGTCGTCGCCGCCGCGGTCGTCTGACGCTGTTGTACCGCGTACCGCCGTTGTCCCCTCACTCGCGTTACCGAAATCGAGGCGCTAATGCCCCTTCCTCAGCGAGCGCCGAAGGCGCGAGCAGGGAGGGGATACAGCGTCCCCAGAACTCACAGATTTCTGGTGTGCGAACGAGACGCGAAGCGTCTCGTCAACGCCGCTCGTGTTTCTTGGACTGTTCTACAGCAGGCCCGCAGGGCCCACGCCATTGGTAGCTTTATGTTTCTACTCCAAGCGGTGGCGGGGTGCCACTATCAAAGTTGTCCGCGTCACCGATCCGTCCGACGAAGACGAGTAGACCATGCGCTACAACTACAGGTATCGACTCAACTCGACCGACGAACTCCACGAACGGTTAGCGTGGACTGTCGATACCTGCCGACAGGTCTACAACCACTTTATCCACCGACTCAACCGAGAGGACGGCACGTCGGCATACTCCGAGCAGTCGGTTCTTCCCGACCTCAAGGACTGGTGGACCGACCTGAAACAAGTCCACTCGAAGGTGCTACAGAAGGTCGTACAGCGGCTGTACGACAACCGCTCGACGCTGAAGGGCAGAAGGACAACGGCTACCGCGTCGGGGAACGTAACTGGAAGGCTCCGAAGGAATATCGCTCGTTCAAGTACAGTCAAACCGGCTTCGAACTCAAAAACACGAGTGGCCGTGCTGTACTTTCTCTTTCCAAAATCGGCGAGATTCCAATGGTCTACCACCGCGACGTTCCCGACAACGCCACGATCAAAGAGGTCGTTGTCAAGCAGGAACCGACCGGCGAGTGGTTCGCCGTGCTCGGGATCGAAACCGAGGACGACGCGCCGCCGAGGCCCAAGAAACTCGAGGACTGTGTCGGAATCGACGTGGGTATCAAGAAGTACGCTCACGACACCAACGGTACGGCCGTCGAACGTCCCGACCTCTCGGACGAACGCGACCGGCTGGAACGCGAGCAACGGAAACTCTCACGCAAAGAGCACGGGTCGGCGAACTACCGCAAGCAACAGCGTACCGTCGCCAAACGTCACGCCGATCTGCAACGGAAACGTCGGGACTTCTTGCACAAGCTCTCGAACCACTACGCTCGAGAGTACGACCTTGTGGCCGTCGAAGACCTCGACGCCAAGGGGTTGATGGAACTCCCGTCGAACAGCCGCAACCGTGCCGGGGCGGCGTGGGGAACGTTCCTCCGGATGCTCGAGTACAAGTGCGAACGCGAAGGGACGCACTCCGTGGCTGTCGATCCGGCCGGAACGACCAAAGAATGCCCGGCCTGTGGTGCCGAGTCGGACAGACCGCTGTGGGTCCGCGAGCACTCGTGCCCGTCGTGCGGTTTCACGTCCGACAGGGACTGGAACGCGGCCTACAACATCTTGGTGCGTGGACTGAAACAAGTAGGGACGGGCTGTCCCGAATCAACGTCCTCAGAATCGCCTAATGAGTGACAGAAGTTTTGGGCGTGGGCTAAGACGAACGGGGTAATGGGAGGAGACCCGCGGGGCGAGCTCGTTCGTCATCTGAGCGAGGAGGAGTTGGATCGTCTGCTGGACGAAGCAGACGATCCAAAGGTCGTCAAGCGGCTCACCTTTGTCAAACGTCTCTACAAGGGTGCAACGTACGAAGAAGCAGCCGACGACATTGGGAAATCTGCGTCGACTGGAAGTCGCTGGGCACGTCGATGGAACGATGGCGGGCTGGGTCAGTTGACACCGAACTTCGGGGGCGGAAGGCCCCCGAAGCTCGGTGACGAGGAACAAGAGCGTCTTTTAGAACTTCTCCGGGAGGGACAGCCCTGGAAAGCACAGGAAGTTCATCAGCTCTTGGACGAAGAGTTCGATGTTGAGTACCATCCGGATTATCTCGGTCGATTCCTCCGGAATCTCGGACTGTCTTACGCTAAACCACGTCCAAAACGTCCCTCACGGCCAGAAAATGCAGATGAAATCCTCGAAGAACGCGTCGCAGACGCGTTCGACGAGGAAACAGAGACAGCACATAACAAGCGTCCTGAGGATGAGGACGAAGGCTGGGTTCTCGACGACGATATCTGTACAGATGGGGGAACTGTCGTCGGTTTTTGTGGCGCTTCGCATCCGCAACCATACGACAATTCGCATCGACTGTGGTACGTCGACGATCCGACACTGGAACGACCGCTGGTGAAACTTGACGAACCAGCGGTCGGGTGCTATACGCTCAACGGCGAAAGTGTCCTGACGTTCCCTGAAGATCAATCGAAAGAGAACATCTGTGCCCTATTGGAGGAGGTCCGCGAGCAGAATCCGCGTTCCCGGATTCTGCTCGTCTTAGACAACTTCTCGTCTCACATCTGTGAACACACGCGCAAGCGCGCACATCAACTCGGTACCGATCTCGTCTTTCTTCCGGTCGGCTCACCGCATCTCAATCCAATCGAGCAGGTCTGGAAAGTGCTTAAACGGAATGCTTCACCAATCGTCGTGGCGAGCGAGAGCGCGTTCCGCACTCTCGCTCGCCGTCTCTTCAACACCCTCACCGATCGACCTGGGTTCGCCAAGTCCTGGATCGACCAGTTCCTCAGACCATATTTGCAAAAGTTATCTTGATCATTAAGCGATTTTCGAACGCCTGCGGAGACTGCGCTCCCTACGGGTCCGATTCGGTTCCTGCAAAGCGCGTCGTGGAAACAGGAAGCCCCATCTGTTCACGGGCGCGAAGCGCCCATTCGTATGGTCCGTGAGACCTCCGATCTCACGCTACCCTCAAGGATCGAACGGCGCGAGCCGTGAGCGAGTAGGGTGGGGAGGAAGTCACAAGCTCGCGACGCATCTCACAGGGCTCGACCCCGGAGGTTCACGTTCGGTTCGGTTCGATTCGGCTCAGTGGCCAAACTCTCTTACACCCCGGGTCCTCAGACCACCACAATGGACGGAATCGACGGCCTCGAGTTGCCAGTCGACGTCGACGCCCTCCCGTTCGATCCGGCCGAGACGACGATCGAGGACGCCGACGTCTTCGCATCGCTGGAACCTGCCGTACAGGAGTGGTGGCTCGAGCAGTTCGGCGAGTACGTCCCCGAGAACGAAGGGTTCTTTACGCCACCACAGCGGGGCGCGATCCCGAACGTCCAGGACGGTGAGAACACGCTGATCTGTGCGCCGACCGGATCGGGCAAGACGATGTCGTCGTTTTTGGCGATCATCGATCACCTCTATCGTCGGGCGCGGGATACCGAAGACGGTCTCGAGAACTCCGTCTACTGTCTGTACGTCTCCCCGCTGAAATCCCTCGCCAACGACATCCACCGCAACCTCGAGGTCCCACTCGACGGGATCGAGGAGATCGTCGAGGCGCGTACGGCGCAGAGCAGGGCGGACGGAGTCGGCGGCGCGGACGAAGCGGACGGTGCGAGCAGACAGTGCCAGCGAGTACGCGACGGCCAGGACGAGGAGATAGGCGAAATCCGCCACGCGATCCGTCACGGCGACACCGACGACAGCGAGCGCCAGCGGATGCTCGAGGAGACGCCCCACATCCTCAACACGACTCCGGAGACGCTTGCGATCTTGCTGAACGCACCCAAGTTTCGCGAGAAGCTCCGGACGGTGGAGTACGTCATCGTCGACGAGATTCACTCGCTGGCGTCGGGAAAGCGGGGCACCCACCTCTCGGTGAGTCTCGAGCGACTCGAGGCGATGGCCGAGCAGGAGATAACGAGGATCGGCTGCTCGGCGACGATCGACCCCCTCGAGGAGGTCGCCGAATTCCTCGTTGGTTGTGAGACGCCACGTCCCTCCGAACGGTCGACCCGGGAGGGAAGCGACCTGGGGGATAGCGAGGAGTCCGGCGGCGAACCCCGCGACTACGACATCGTCGACGCCCGCTTCGCCCGCGAGTTCGACATCGAACTCGAGTGTCCGACGGACGATCTGATCAACACGCCCCGCGAGGTCGTCCAGGAGCGGTTCTACCGAATGCTCCACGAACACGTCCAGGCACACACGAACACGCTCGTGTTCACCAACACGCGGTCCGGGGCGGAACGCGTCCTGCACAACCTCCGTGAGCGGTTCGACGACTACGACGAGGCAAACTCCGCCTGCCACCACGGCAGCCTCTCGAAAGAGGTCCGCCAGGGGGTCGAACAGCGGCTCAAAGAAGGCAGTCTCGACGTTGTCACGTCCTCGACCAGCCTCGAATTAGGGATCGACATGCCCCACGTCGACCTCGTCGTCCAGGTCGGCTCGCCCAAATCCGTCGCGGCCCTCCTCCAGCGAATCGGGCGGGCGGGCCACCGCGTCGGCCAGACCGTCACCGGACGAGTGATCGCGCTCGACCGGGACGAACTGCTCGAATGTGCCGTGATGTTGAAGAAAGCCGAGGAAGGGTTCGTCGACTCGGTGTCGATCCCCGAGAACGCCCAAGACGTCGCGGCACAGCACGTCTACGGGATGGCGATCGCCGAGATTCGGCCCGAACGAGAGATAAAGGCGATCCTGCGACGGGCCTACCCCTACCGAACCTACTCCGAGGCGGAGTGGGAGTCGCTGTGTCGCTATCTCACCGCCGACTACGCCGGGTTAGAGGACAAGAACGTCTACGCGAAGATCTGGCGCGACGAGAACGACCCACCCGACGGCCAGCACCACCACGAGGAGTATCCCGTCGGCGAGCCGCTGATCGGCAAGCGCGGACGACTGGCGCGGGTGATCTACATGACAAACATCGGGACGATCCCGGACTCGTTCACCTGCGACGTCTACACCCGCGCGAGCGACGAGTGGGTCGGCCAACTCGACGAGGAGTACCTCGATACCCTCGAAAAAGGAGACGTCTTCGTCCTCGGCGGCGACCACTTCGAGTTTCGCTACCGTCGCGGGTCGAAAGTCTACGTCGATCGGACGAGCGCCCGGCCGACGGTCCCCTCCTGGTACTCCGAGCGACTCCCCCTGTCGTCCGATCTCGGCCGCGAAATCCTCGTGTTCCAGGCCGACCTGCTCGACCACTACGAGGAGGGTGGCCCGCCCCGGGTCCGGGCGTGGCTACGCGAGTTCCCGCTGGACGACGACAGCGTGCGGGCGATCGCACGGCTGTTCGATCACCAGCTCCGGTACGCCGGCGAGGAGAGCGTCAGCACCGACGACCGCCTCGCGATCGAGGTCGAGCGCGACCGTGACGAGTACGAGCGCCACTACTACGTCCACTCGTCGTACGGTCGGCAGTTCAACGACGGGTTCTCGCGGCTGCTTGCCTACCGGTGTGCACAGGAGGCGACGGCCAACGTCCGCGTCGCCGTCGCGGACAACGGCTTCGTCCTCTCGATGCCGCTCAACCGGAAAGTCGATCTCGAGGGAATCCTCGCGGCTCTCGAGGCCGAGCACGTCCGGGACGATCTGCGCGCGGCGCTTTCCGACACCGACCTCCTCCAGCGGTACTTCCGGATCAACGCGACGCGGTCGCTGATGATCCTCAAACGCTACAAGGGCTACGAGAAATCCGCGAGCGAACAGCAGGTCTCCAGCGAGATGCTGCTTGGCTTCGCAGAGGAGTTGGCGGAGTTTGCGGTGATCGAGGAAACGTATCGGGAAATCCTCGCGGACAAGCTCAACGTCGCCGAGATCGAAGACGTCGTCGCGGCGATCGACGACGGCGAGATCGAGGTGAACCGCCACCTCGTCGACTCGCCGACGCCGCGGGCGTTCGGCCTCGCGACGCTGTCGGCCAGCGACGTGGTGCTCGCGGAAGACGAGAGCGCAGCCTTACAGGCATTTCACGATCGGGTGCTCGATGAGATCGGTGACGAGTCGCTTCGTGGTCTCACCTCGGAGGAGTGACGGCCCCGAGCGAGCTACAGCGGTACGGACTCGAGTCATCCGGTGATACGACCGGACGAAACGATGCATACACCGATCGCACTCGAGATGTGATCGGGTGTGGACTGACTGTTGTCTATAGTACCGACTGCAACGGTTTGCATATTGATCGCCGACCGTCCGGCGAGCAGGTGCGCACTGACGTGCAGTGGCTACTATAGCAGTACGAGAGTGGTAGCGATCCGCCCAAACGATCTTTACAGTGGCCGCGAAATCGGTGGCTATGCCGCTGTCTACACCGTCGTGTCTTCGGGGACGGATCGGCGTCCGACCCAGTTACGCGAGCCCGTTACGTGGGGCTGCCGCCGACCCACGGGACCGATTTACGAACCCGATCGACGAGACGTAACGCTTGCAAGCCCTCGAGATAGTCACGAACGTATGAACGATCCAAACCTGAGCCCCGATCCGCCCGACTGGGAGTTCAAGGACCGCGACATCGCGATTCTCAGCGAACTCTCGAACGATCCTCAGCTTTCCTCGCGGGAGCTGACCGACGTGTTAGAAGCGGAGTACGACATCGACGTCTCCCACGTCACGGTCAGCGAGTCGATTCGTCGGATGCGCGACGAGGGTGTCTTCCGCGAGGCGATCATCCCCAACGAGGAGTACTACATCTTCGCGCTGTTCGAGTTCAAGTTCGATCCGGAGAACTTCGCCGACGGCTGGCGCGATGCGATGGAGTACGTCGAGTCGAACAAACACACGCTCTTTTTCTTCCTCTCGGACGGCGAGTACCAGTGGAAGACGGTAATGATGTTCCGGACCCGACAGCAGGTCTCGAAGTGGATCCACGACTTCTACAAGGAACACGGAGCCGTGATCTCGAACCTGCGAAACTCCGCCGTCCACAACGTGCTCAAGTTCCGGACTGACCCGGAGATTTACGAAGACCTCCATCCCGATACCGGAGACGACGCGTAGCAGGGGATACGGCCTGAAGGACGTGGTATTGCGCCGTTTCAGCCTATAACCGCGATCCTGATCCTGATCACGATCACGATCACGATCACGATCGAACCACGCTCACAGCGGTTCGTCTCCCTCGATGATCCGCGTTGCTCGCGCGGCCAGTGCGGGCACGCGATCTTCCATTTTCGGATACATCGGGTCGTCGCTGTTGCCCTCGAGGTAGCGCCGGAAGAACATCTCTCCCAGCGCGGCCAGCTTGTAGACCGCCAGCGCCCGGTAAAACCGGTCGTGTTCGAACGGAAGCCCGGTTCGGGACTCCCAGCGATCGACCAGTTCGCGGCGGGTCGGGTACCCGTCGCGTTCCATGAACGTGGTCGTCAACTCGGGGACGGCCGGGTCCGGGTCCTTCGGGTCCCGCCAGTAAGAGAGCATCCACCCCAGGTCCGCACGCGGATCACCGAGCGTCGCCATCTCCCAGTCGAAGACCCCGATCAGTTCGGGGCGGCCGTCGTCGGTGGCGAACATCACGTTGTCGAGCTTGTAATCGCCGTGAACGAGCGTCTGGGGATGATCGTCCGGAACGTTATCCTGGAGCCACGCGCCGACCTCGTAGAGGTCCGGGACCTCCCGCTCCTCTGCCGTCGTATCGAATGCCCACATGAGCTGTTGCCCCCAGCGTTCGACCTGCCGCTCGGTGTAGCCCGGTGGATGGCCGAACCCCTCGAGGCCGACCGCTTCGTAGTCGACGTCGTGGATCGCGGCCAGGCTGTCGACCAGCTCCTCGCCGATCCGTCGTCGCGAGTCGGGGTCGGCGAACGCGTCGGGTTCCCCGTCGCGCAGGACCTCTCCCTCGAGGCGGTCCATGACGTAGAAGTCGCTGCCGATGACGTCGTGGTCCTCACAGGCGAGCAGGGGTTCGGGGACGGGAACGTCGGTGTCGACCAGTGCGTTCGTCACACGGTACTCGCGGAGCACGTCGTGGGCCGTCTCGGCAGTTTCGCCCGGCGGCGGCCGGCGAACGACGAGGTTGCGGTCGCCCCAGGTGACGAACAGGGTCTCGTTGGAGTGGCCGGCCTGGTGGCGCTCGACCGCGTAGTCGTCGACCTCGCCGAGACGGTCGGCCAGATACGCGGCCAGGGCCTCCTCGTCGACCAGCCGATCGTAGTAGTCCTCGCTCATGGTGATCGGTACGAAAACCCACTCGCTCCTTAACAAAAATAGTTGTGGCGAGATATTTGTTTTACAGTGTGTCCGAACCGACGACCGTCAACAGCGGTCGGCGATTCCGAGCACCTCGAGTATCTCCGGCGGGGAGTCGATCCGGTAGGTGACCGCGGGACCGTCCCCAGCCCCGAAGGCGACGCCGTCTATCCCCACGTCGGCAGCGCCCGCTACGTCGTGGTCGTAGCGGTCGCCGATCATAAGCGCGCGGTCGGGGTCGACGCCGGCTTTCTCGAGGGCCGTCTCGAAGATCGCGGGGTCGGGTTTCGTCCGGCCGACCGCCTCGGAGGTCGTGATCGAGTCGAACCGGTCGCGAATCCCGAACGTCTCGAGCATCCGTTTTCCCGCACGGTCGTCCACGTCGCTGATGATCCCGACGTGGAGGGAGGTCTCCGCGAGTCGATCGATCGTCTCTACTGCACCCGGGACGGGTTCGATCGCCGCTCGGACGTGGTCGTCGAAGGTCGGCTTCCACTCGGATTCGGGAACCCGTTCGCCAACGACGGCCGCGACGCCGTTTGCGTACCCCTCGCGGGCGGCGCGAAACGTCGTCCCCTCTCGCTCCCGGAAGTGATCGCCGACGGCCCCACGCCAGGTTTCGACGGCTTTCTCGCGGCCGACCTCGAGATCGTAGCGATCGCACAACCACGTGACGAACGCGCCGTGGGCACTCCGAACGGACTCGAGGTCCAAGATTACGCCGCCGATGTCCCAGAAGACGGCCTCGTAGTCGCTGTCGGCCGTCCGATCAGGTGAGCCATCGCTCATCTGCTCGTCCGTGGAACGCCCGGCCACCCACTTAACTGTGGGGGACGCACACGCATTTTTATTAACGATGTGTTCGTACTGGGGTGTATAGCTAACAATGGTAGTGACAAACCGGTCCGGAACGGGTGAGCGCGCGTGAGTACCTCGCAGTTCAGCGTCGAGGGTGACGTAGCCGTCATCACTGGTGCGTCGAGCGGGATCGGGGAAGCGATCGCGGAATCGTTCGCCGACGACGGGGTCGATGTCGTGATCTGCTCGCGTGAGCAGGAGAACGTCGATCCGGTCGCCGACCGCATCACGGAGAGTGACCGGCCGGGCGAAGCCCTGGCCGTCGAGTGTGACGTCACCGATCGCGAGGCCGTCGACGCACTGGTCGCAGCGACCGTGAAGGAGTTCGGCGGGCTCGACGTGCTGGTCAACAACGCCGGCGCGTCGTTTATGGCGAACTTCGACGACATCTCCGAGAACGGCTGGAAGACGATCGTCGACATCAACCTCCATGGGACCTACAACTGCATCCAGGCCGCAGCCGAGCAGTTAAAGGACGGCGGCGGGATCGTCGTCAACTTCGCCAGCGTCGCGGGACAGCAGGGCTCGCCGTATATGAGCCACTACGGCGCGGCGAAAGCGGGTGTGGTCAACCTCACGACGACGCTCGCCTACGAGTGGGCGAGCGACGGCGTCCGGGTCAACTGCGTCGCTCCTGGGTTCGTCGCGACGGAGGGCGTCGAGGCACAGATGGGTATCTCGGCGGCGAACGTCGATCGGTCGGAGGTCGAACGTCGGATGGGAACGGTCGAGGAGATCGCCGACCTGACGCAGTTTCTCGCCAGTCCGGCGTCCTCGTATCTCGTTGGCGAAACGATCACCGCGAAAGGTCTCCCGGACATCGAGGAATCACCGACCGTCTGAACTGCTACGGGCCGTTGCCGACCGTCTGAACTGCTACGGGCCGTTGCCGACCGTCTGAGCCATCACGGACACAGCGGCTCAGGTCTTCCGTGATTCCGTCGCGTCCGGTGGTGCGAAACGCCGTCTCACTATAGTACCAACTGCAACGATCTGCACACTGATCGCCGATCCCTTTGGCGAGCAGGTACGCACTGACTCGCAGTGGCTCCGGTAGTAGGGAACGCCACGAGAGAAGAGTCAGGGGCGAACCCGCCGCCTAGTCGTCAGGACCGACCGCCGTGAACTGTCCGATGGCATAGAGGACCGCCACCATCAACAGGGTCGGCAGCGTCAGTGCCACCGACAACCGAAACGCCATTTCGGCCGTCTCCGGGCCGGCAAACAGGAACGAGCCGACGATCCCGCTTCCCGGAACCAGGACACAGCCGAGTAGCAACGCGAGCACGAGCGAGTCCCCGTCCCCCTCGAGCGGGTTACGGGAGAGCGACGAACGAGCGGTGGACATTCGTTACTGAAGCGATGGTCGGCGGTTGCAACAAGGTTTCGGTCGACATCGTCCCGTCCGTGCCAGGGGTTCGATCCATCCACGGCCGTGAGCGCGCTGTCGACAGCTACAAACCGGTCATCGACCCAGTAGCTCGTATGCCCGGGAAGGTACCACCCGACGAGTTGTTCGCACACGTCTTCGAGCGGACGGGAACGGCGGCGGGCGACGACACCGTCCGTCAGGGCCCCGCCGATGGTGAAGACGCCGCCGCCATCGACTGGCCCGGCGGCGACCTCGTCGTCAGTTCCGACCCGATCTCGCTGGCTGCCTCGCAGGTCGGTAACCTCGGGGTACACGTCGCCTGCAACGACGTCGCCGCCTCGGGTGCCGACCCGCAGTGGCTCACCGTCGTCATCCTCCTGCCCGACGAGACAGCCGACCTCGAGGCGATCACCCGGGACGTGGACGCGGCCGCCACCGAAATCGGCGCGTCCGTCGTCGGCGGCCACTCGGAGTACGTCGATCAACTCGAGCGCCCGCTGGTCTCGCTGACCGCGGTGGGGGCGACCGAGGCGTTCGTCCCGACCGGTGGGGCGGAGCCGGGTGACGAAGTGTTACTCACTAAAGCCGCGGGGGTCGAAGGGACGGCGATTCTCGCGGCGGATTTCGGCGACGAGCTCGCGGTCGACGACGGGACGATTCGGCGAGCCCGGGCGTTCCTCGAAGAGATCAGCGTCGTACCCGACGCCCGAGCCGTCCGGGAGTACGCGACGGCGATGCACGACCCGACGGAAGGCGGTGTCGCCGCCGGCCTGCTCGAGATCGCCCGCGCGTCGGGGGTTCGACTCGAGGTCGATCGCGACGCCGTCCCGATCCGCGAGGAGACCGAACGGCTCTGTGACGCCGCGGCGGTCGACCCGCTGCGGATCTTCGGCTCCGGCGCGTTGCTCGCGACGGTACCCGACGACCGGAGCGATCAGGCTCTCGAGGCGCTCTCGTCGGCCGGTCTCGAGGCGGCCTCGATCGGGATCGTCGCCGAAGGCGATCCCGAACTCCGCCTCGGCGAGGAATCCATCACCGACCCCGTCGCGGACGACCTCTATCCGCTCTGGGAGGCGGCCGACGAATCGACGTCGTGACGTGTTCGGCCGCGCTGACGAAATCGAAGCGGGGGAAGTGACTCACATCAACCACACCGGCCCGTCACCCGATCGGACCAGAGGCTATATTTATCGGCAACGGGCATTATCTCTCAAGGACATTTATGACTGGCATTCAGCCGCGGGTGGTCTGGGACGATGTCGCGGACCGAATCGGTGAGGACCTTCGGGCTGTCGTACGGTACGAGGCGACCGACTTCGAGTCTATTCTCCGTGAGGACGTACGGTCTGAGTACTCCGGGACTGAGCTTCGCTCGATCGTCGACCGGACGATCGTGACCCAACTGTCGGCTGCACGGGACGAGGAGACGTTCCGGGCCGGCGACCTCGAGGGTATCGTCCGCGCGTTCGACGACGCCTGGTTTCTCGCCGTTCCAGACCCGATCGATCCCAAGGCAGGGGTGTTGATCTCCGTCGACCGGCACGGAGAGAGCGCGAGCGACGGCGATATCGAGTGGTGTCTCAGTTACCTGGAGGAGGCGGTGCCGACGGCCCAGCGGTGACTCGACTGGTCAGTGCCTCGAGTGACCGCGAAACTGCAACACGGCTGTGGTCGTGTCGACGACGGTTGTAGAGGCCTCCCCGACCGATCGGGGTCTACCGCCCTCGTCACTCGGGGCCGGTGTTGCCCCGGTCGGTCGGGGAGGTCTCGTCTTCGGACGCTCGCTCCTCGAGGAACAGCCGGACGGCCATCACGGGAACGAACAGGAAGAACGCGAGTAACACGGCCCCGGAGAACGCGGTGAAGACGAACTGCGAGTAGGGTTCTATCGGCCGCAGCAGGGCAGCGAGCGCCACGCCGAACACCAGCGATACGACGGCGAGTACGAGGAAGTCTCTGGGATAAATCGGCAGTTCCTCCTCCGGCGGTCCCTGTCCCTTGGCCATATCCGTTCTTGCGAGAGGGGATATATAACGTTGCTCACGTCGGACGAATCGGATTCCAGCGACGGCCGGAAGGGACGGTGAAACGAGCCGTGTCCGCCGGGGTGAGAACGGGACACTGGACTATCAGATCGTCATCTGCGCTCTCGCTCATCGGCGCGCCCACTCGAGCATTCGGTCGTACACGGGATCGGACTCGAGTGCCGACGGGTCACCGACCAGCGTCAGCGCCCGTTTCGGGCGAGTCAGTGCGACGTTGATCCGGCGGTAGTCCTCGAAGATCGGTCCTTCGAGTCGGCCGGTCGCGGTGAACGAGACGATAATTACCTCCTGGCTCGAGCCCTGAAAGCGGTCGACGGTGTCGACGGCGACGCTCTCGGGAACCCGTTTCGAGATTTCCGAGACCTGTGCGCGAAACGGGGCGATGACGCCGATCTCGGTCCGCTCGAGGCCGGCAGCTTCGTAGGCGTCGACCAGCTCCGCGATCCGTGTGGCTTCCTCGCTGTCGGTGTATCGCCCGTCGTCGCCATCGACCGGAACGAACGAGACCGGGTCCCGGAGGCCCTCGGGCAGAGAGTCGCGGGAAACGCCCTCGAGGTCGTCAACGGTTCGCGCGGCGACCGCCGGTTCGGCGGGCCGAAGCTGTCCGTCGTAGAACTCCCGGGACGCGAACGCCTGAATGCGCTGGTTCATCCGGTACTGTCTGTCGAGCATGACGCCCGCCTCTGGATAGCGGTCGACGAGACGCTCGAACAACGACTCCGTGAGGTCGTTTTCCGCCCTGACGACCGGTGGAAGCTGCTCGTGGTCACCGACGAGGACGAACCGGTCCGCGAGGTTCGTCGCTGCGTGGGTTCCCGGCTCGGTGAGCTGTGCCGCCTCGTCGACCAGTGCCACGTCGAACGACTGCTCTTTCATCACTCGCGAGCCACAGGTCGCTGTCGTGGCGGCGACGACTTGCGCGTTCTGTAGTTCCGCGAGTCGATCGTCCGGGTCGCCTGCCCGCTCGAGGCGGTAGGGCTCCATATCCTCGCGAACGCCGCTCTCGGAGCCGACACGGACGATGCGGTCTTCGTCGATTACGTCGTCGAGTTGCTCGAGTAGCGCCTCGAGTACGTTGTCGACGGCCCTGTTCGTAAAGGCCGACAGCAAGACTCGTTCCCCGCGTTCGACCATCGCGCGGACCGCTCGAGCGATGGTGTACGTTTTCCCGGTACCGGGTGGGCCGTGGATCAACGTGAAGTCGTCGGCACCGATGGCCATCCGGACGGCCTCGTTCTGGGCGTCGTTGTTGTCGATGAACGTCTCTTCCGGGCAGTCGAATTCGGGTTCTGCACGGCCAAAGAGGACGTCCTTCCGTCGGTCGTCGCCTTTCAGCAGGACGTCGTGGAGTGCAGCGAGCAGTCGGTCCGTCGTCAGCTCCGACGGATAGACGTCGAGTCTGGTGACCTCGACGGGTTCGTCCGCCGTCAGAACGATTTCCTCGTCTCCCGGTTCCACCGTTTGACTGTCCGCGGATCGTGGCTCCGCGCTTCCCAATCGTTCGATTCGCGCGAGCTCGGAACTCCCCCGGACCGGATCGCCGTCGCTTGCGAGCACCAGGTCCCCTTCCCGGAGCTTCGAGGTCGCGCCGCTTTGCCGACGTGCGCGTAGTTCCCACCGCCCCTCCGAGAGTTCGCGCATCTCCGTGAACTCGAGGTCGATCAACGCGCGGTCGTCGTCGGCTCGCTCCTCGGGGCTTTGCTCCCAGAGCTTGGCGTACTCGCGGTGGACTTCGCGGCGCTCCTCCTCGATCGCGCGGTAGAACCGCTCGAAGTACTCGCGTTCCTCCTCGGGGAGGGGAGTGCCGATCTGGCCGGCCTTCGACTCCTGGTCGAGCCGGCCCGAGACGACCATGCAGGTGTCCTGTTCGAAGCAGTACTCACACTTGGCGTCGCCCTCGTAGCCCGTGGGGACGTCGCCTTGCATCTCCATCGCGGCGATCTCGTTTCGCAGGCGGACGACGAACTTCAGGAGGCCGTCACCCATCGAAAAGTCCTTGGCGGGGGTGAGGTCGCCGGTCTCCTCGTTGCGATCCAGCGCCGAGTTCTTCGTATAGAGGAGAGTTCCGGTGTCGACATCGCCGCCGTGTTCCTCGAGCAAGAGGGCGTAGCAGGCGGCCTGGACCTTGTCCTTGAACCGGGGTTCCTTCTTGAGGTTCTTCCCGGTCTTGAGTTCGACGGGTGCGCCCCGTCGGATGGCGTCGGCACGGCCGCGGATACCGAACGTCTCGCTGATGAGCAACTGTTCGGACCGCCAGCTCCCCTCCGTGGGAGAGAACGACTGCTCCGAGCGGGCGGCGGCGTTCGCCGCCCCGTCCTTCTTCTTTCCCTCTCCCGTTAGGCGACCCTGCTCGAGCCACCCCTCGATCGCCGCGGCGTTCTCCCGGACATCGTCGGCGACGGCGTCTCGGGATTCGCCGAGTAGTCCGAGTTCGAGCCCGTGTTCCTCGACGCGGGCATCGATCGCGTCCTCGAGGTCCCGCCCCCGCAACAGGTCGCCGAACACCTCGTGGACGATCGTCCCCTTGACGACGGGGTAGTTCAGCGGAATCCCCGAGAGCTTGTTCAAATAGTAGAGGCGGGGGCACTCGACCCAGTTGCGGATGGCCGTCACGTTGACCAGGAAGCTCGGTTCGACGACGACGTAGGAGTCGCCCGTCGTCGCGTATCGGGTCTCCCCCTCGTACTCCTCGGTTTTGGCGTTCGTGACGAGCAGTTCCATCCCGGGCTCGAGGAGGGCGGCCGATTCGGTCCACTTGTTCCAGAGGGTAACGGTGGTAGTCGTCCTGGAGTCGGGACCGTTACCGTCATCGCGGTCGTCGGTCTCGCCGACGCCGAGGGTGGTTCCGCCGTCGGTGGCTCCTTCACCGTTCTCGTTTTTCTTCTCGTTCTCGTCCTCGCTCCTGTTCCTGTCCTCATCGAGCCGGAGCGGCACCTCGGCGAGATCGCTCTCACCGTAGCTGGTCGACACGGACCGAATCTCGACCTCGCCCGCGACGGTTCCGCGTACGTGCACGGCTACTCGTCACGTGAGAGCGATCAAAAACGCTATCGGTCCTGACTCGCATTCCCATCCGCGACGTAAGGGCTTCTTACCGACAGTTCACCCTCGAGCGAGGCCGAAACGGTCGCGACTCCTTTTTGAATCAGGGCCGAACCTCCGGTCCATGAGCGACCCCAACCGTGACGATCGGCCGACGGATTCGGAGCCGGGCGTCGACGACCCGAGCGGGCCGACCCCGGCCGAGACTGATTCCGGGACGGGCCCCGATTCCGGAGAACGGATCGATCAGGGTGGGCGCGATCCCAGGGACGATTCCACGGAGATCGCAAACGAGGAGCGACGGCGCAACACATCGCTCGTCAGCGGGATCGTCGCCGTGCTCGGCCTGTGGGCCGCGGCGTCCGTACTGCTCTACAACGTCGGCGAGGCGATCCTGTGGAACAACGTCCTCGTCGGGGCCGTCGTCTTCGTCGCCGCCGGCTACAACTACTATCGGCTCTCGAACGACGTACCGCTGAGCGTCGGCGTCGCGTCGCTCGTCGCCGTGCTCGGCATCTGGCTGATCGTCTCGGCCGCGTTGCTCGAGATGATCGGCGGCATGTTCTGGAGTACGATCGTTACCGGGCTACTGATCGCGGGGCTTGCGGGGTACAACGCCTACGAGGCCCGTGAGGCCAGAACGGTGGCGACGGAACCGGAAGCGAGAACGTAGACGGAAGCGGCTCGGTACTGGCGACCCCCTCGTCCCACAGCGTATCGCCTGGGCGGTAAGGGTTCGCGAGCGCGATCAGTTCTCTCGTTCGATCCCGCTGTCAGAATCGAGCCGGACTCCCCGCTCGAGTTCGCGGAGCCGATACTCCGCGGCGTGGTGCCCCGTCGCGACGGCGGCAAACGCCAGCATAACGGCGGCAAACGAGAGCGAGACGAACACCGAGACATCGTTGACGTAACTGTTCAGAAGCTGGCCCAGCGCGAGCGCGAGCGGGCCCAACGTTAACAGCGCGCTCGTGGCCGGCGTGGCGCGAAACAGTTCCGCGATCGAGAGTGGTTGACGGACGGACATCGGAAATGGCTGGTTACTACCTCTGTCGAGTGAGCCACCGTATTCCTTTTGGTTCTCGTGGCTCTCGTCTGGAAGAATGTCTCCGCGGCCGATACGTTCACGGCGATCCCATCCGGCCGATTCATGGGACCGATACGTTCATTCCCTCCGGGTCACAACGTCGGACACGACTATGCGGATTCGCGAGTGGCAGGACATACTCGAGGACGTCACTGAGCAAGACGTCGAGCCGGAGGACTGGCGCGCCGTCGCCGGTGACCGGGCCGGCGGCGTCGGCGAAGACATGTATCTCGCGCATCCCTCCGCAGGCGTCTACTTCCTGAAAACGTACGCCAAAAACCCGTTCGAGGTCCGCGGCGTGGGCACACAGGTCGCCCGGAAAATCGACGACGAAATCGGACCGTTCATGCCCCGAGAGGACGGCTCGGGTCGGTTCGCGGTTCAGTCTCCGCCGGAGGACGAGGACGAAGCCGAGACCGTCTCGAAGCGCCTCGAGACCGTTCTCGAAACGCACTCGGACGCCCCTACCCGTCCCCAGGATCTGTTCGACGACGTGATGGACGCCCTCGAGAGCCCTGCATTCGGGCCGATGGAGTACGACCAGTACGACCGACCCGAGGAACTCGAGGAGCTCTCCGACCGGTTCGAGGAGGCCGACGAGTTGCTGAGCGCGGAACTCGAGGACCTGATCGAGACCGACGAGGTCGACCGCGGGTTCATGTGAACCGCCGTCTCTCCGTTGATGCCCCGCGGGCTGACTGCCGTCTCCCCGTCTCCCCGTCGTCCCGTCGCCCCGTCGCCCCTGCGTTCGCGTCCGGTGCACCTTTGAGGGCTCGAAGCGGCAGTACGTCCATGAGCGAAGCGGCCGAAGCTGTTGTCCTGGAGTACTACGAGGCGCTGGAGCGGGGCGATCCGCTCGCTCCGTACTTCCTCGAGAGCGAATCGACGGTCAAGTTCGGGATCGGCGAGTCGCTGTTCGGCTCCGAGACCGTCGCCGACGCGCTCCGGACCCAGACCGAGACCACGACCGACTGGACGGTAGGAAGCCACCACCTCGTCGTCGAGGAGCGGGACGGGTTCGCGACGTTTGCGGACGAAGTGACCATCGCCTGGACCGACGTAGACACCGGTGAGGACCGCGAGTTCGAGAGTCGCTGGAGCGGCACGTTGGTGAAAACGGAGTCCAGGCGGGAGCCGAAGCCCGAAGACGTTACTGGCTCAGATACCGACCCCGACGCCCCCTCGTGGCGTTTCGCGACGATGCACGTCAGCGCACCGCGGAGGCTCGAGTGATCATGGCTCGGCAACGCCGAAGACCCGGCTCGGATTCGCCGCCAGGGGATCGGGGGGCTCGACGGCAATTCGGAGCCGCGTTCGTCCTGCTCGTGGGGTTTTCGGGGGCCATGATGGCCGTCCAGGGTGGTGCGTCGGTGACGATGATCGGACTGACGACCGTCGGCGGTTTGCTGGCCGGCGGGGCGCTGGTATGGTATCTCTTCTGGATAGCGGGATAGCTGGATAGCGGGATAGCTGGATAGCGGGATAGCTGGATAGCGGGATAGCTGGATAGCGGGATAGCTGGATAGCGGGATAGCTGGATAGCGGGATAGCTGGATAGTTCGTTAACCAGCCGACGACGAACGAGACGGACTCGACCGTCAGCGATCTACGCGACGGAGCCACGAACGCGGCGCGTCCAGCTCCTCGTGGCTGGGCAGGTACTCCGGGCCCTCCCAGACCAGACTCGCCGTCTCGAGGTCTCGGGCCTCGACGACGGTTTCGAAGAAGTGTTTGCCTCGTTCGTACTGGCGTCGCTTCAGGCCGAGCCCGAGTAGTCGGCGAAAGAGCTGCTGGATCGGGCCCCGGCCCTGTCGTCGCTCGTCGAGTTTGCGCCGGAGGTCCTCGTACTCGTCGTCGAACGCGTGATCCATCAGCAACTCGGCGTACCCTTCGACGACCGTCATCGCCGCGTCCAACTCGCGGAACGCCTGGCGGTCGAACGAACCCTCCGAGAGGTTCGCGATGCCGTCTTCCATACGCTGCTCGAGGTGGTCGGAGAGCCACGGAGCTGCGCCGAACTCCGCGGCGTGGGTGACCTCGTGGAAGGCGATCCACCGACGGAACCGGTCCGAATCGACCGCAAGCGAGTCGGCCGCCCCAAGGATGTTCGGCCGGACGAAGTACAGCGCGTGGTCTTCGTCGGGCGTCTCGGCGAGCAACAGCGGGTCGTACTGGCCGAGGACGTTCCGACCGAGAAACGCAAGCAGGACGGTCATCGTCCCCGTGTTGATCGTTCGGGCGACGCCGGGGAACGCGCCGGGCGGCGCGTGGTCCTCGAGTGTCCCCATGACACGCTCGAAGGTCGCGACGTTGGCGTCGATCCAGTGGTGGCGGTTCTGGATCTCGACGGTGTCGGGAACGTCGAACTCGAGGCCGGACACCGATCGGACGCCAGCGCGGGCGTCGCGAACGTCGCGAGCGTAGGCCTCGCGTTCCCCGGCCTCGAGCGTGATCGAGCCGGGATCGGTCGCGGCCTTCGCGGCCTCGGCTGCCGACTCCCAGTCGATCGCGTCGTCGCCGGACGCGCCGGCGACGGCCCGGGCACTACGGTAGAGATTCACGGTCGTTCGTACGGGAAGCGAACGCAAAAGGGTTCGGCTCGGTTTCGGACGGCGGTTCGGACCCTGAATCCGGGAACGACCGTCGGTCCCGAAAGTCTCGAGGGTTCCGGGACTCTCGAGACGGGCCGCGAAACGAAATTAGTTGACGACGACGTCGGGCTCTTGTTCGGTCCGTTCGGCGTCCTCGTCCTCGCCGCGGTACTTTCGGACCGCGATCCCGGCGACGACGAGGATTGCGAGCGCCAGCAGAGCCCCGATCGCTTTTCCGGCGCTGCCCTGGTCTTCGGCCTCGTCTTCGTCCTCCGTCGCCACGGCAACGTCAGCACTCGCGTCGGTCTCGAGCTCGCTTTCGTCTTCGGACGCGGAGCCGACGACACCCTCGGGAAGCGGGAGCGCGTCGAGCGTTCGCGGTCCGAACTGGGTGTCGCCGTCGAGGTGCAATTCGATGAAGGTGAATTTCCGTTCTCCCATATTCGAGCGGTCAACGACAGTTCACTTAGCCGTTTGGTTCGGCCTACGGCCGTGGGTCCGTCCCCGTCGTTTTTCGGCCCCCTCACGCGGTCGTCCGATCGCCGGAGTCGTCCCCGCCGCCGGAGTCCTCGCTCCGGGCGCTGTCGGCCCGTCGCTCGAGTAGCTGTCGTGGTCACGATCCCGGACGACTCCGCGATCACGATCCCGTCTCCCGAATTAGTCCACCATTGAACGGCCGAGACGCCGTCCGGGACCGGTACGATTAAGTAGCCGTCACTAACGCTCTTTCGTATGAGTGGACGACCGCTGGACGTCCTCGAGGCGTCTCTCGGCGAACGAGTCTCCGTACGACTCAAAAGCGGCGACGAGTACGTCGGCAACCTCGCCGGCTACGATCAGCACATGAACCTCGTGTTGGAAGACGTAGCGAGCGCCGCCGACGGGACCGTTGCCGACGAAGAACGCGAGGAGCCGATCGAAGACACAACCATTATACGCGGCGATAACGTCGTGTCGATCACTCCATGACTGGTGCAGGAACCCCGAGCCAAGGAAAGAAGAACACGACAACCCACACCAAGTGTCGTCGCTGCGGCGAGAAGTCCTATCACACCAAGAAGAAGGTCTGCTCGTCGTGTGGCTTCGGCAAGTCGTCGAAGCGCCGCGATTACGAGTGGCAGTCGAAGTCCGGCGACAACTGAATCGGCGGATCGATTTCGACCGACGATCGCGACCGATAGGGAGGAGACGACGACCGATTGCGGACGACTTCGACGCAGTTCTCTTCACTCCGTTTTCTCGAGCGATGCGGCCTCCCTTCCCGTCGCGTTCCGTGACACGACGGGAGGTTACACTCGCGGGTAACAGCGTCGCGACTGGTAGTCCCGACTGACGCGGTACGTGTCGAACGGAGCGAGCCGCTCGCATCGACGGGTCTCCATCGAAGGGGACTGACGATCGCTGGCCGTGTTCGTTCGCTTCGAAGGGACACTCGCTTTAGATGTGGCGTGTGCTCTTGACGGTTCGTGGGATGTCACTCCGATAGTTTCTCGCATCGATAGTTAGCCCACAGTCGTCGCCCCCGACCCGAAGTAACCATAAACAGTTAATTAATCCCGAAAATAGGGGGAGAAGTAATTAGTGGTCGTTCACAAAGGGCGACGTACCGACGATCCGTCCGGCAGCCGCCCGTGAGCGGTCCGCCGGCAACGCACTCGAAGCACCATCGAACGATGACGAACACGAAATCCGACACCCGACAGCAGGCAGACGAGGAGACCAATGCCGGACGGCCGAACCGATCACGACCGACCCAACGGGAGGGCTGTCCGGAGTGTGACGGGCGGCTCCACCGGGACGAGAATCAAACCTACTGTGACTCCTGTGGGCTCGTGGTCAGTGACGACCCCATCGATCGGGGGCCGGAGTGGCGCGCCTTCGACGCAGGCGAGCGAGAGCGCAAGTCCCGGGTCGGCGCGCCGACCACGACGCTGTTGCACGATCGCGGTCTCTCGACGGTGATCGACTGGCGCGATACCGACGGCTACGGTCAGGCACTGTCCGACAAACGGCGGCGACAGTTTCAGCGGTTGCGTCGATGGGACGAGCGGTTCCGGACGAAAGACGCGACCGATCGGAACCTGAAACACGCACTCGGCGAGATCGAACGCATGGGTGCCGCGCTCGACATCCCCGATGACGCCTGTGAAACCGCCAGCGTGATCTATCGGCGGGCACTCGAGGCGGAGTTGCTACCCGGGCGTTCCATCGAAGCGATGGCCACGGCAGCGCTCTACGCGGCCGTCAGGCAGGCAGGACTTCCGAGACCGGTCGACGAACTCGCGACGGTGAGTCGGATCGACTACCTCGAGGTGACGCGAGCGTATCGGTATCTCGTGCGTGAACTCGAGTTGCCGATGAGCCCGCCGGACCCGCTGGAGTACGTCCCCCGATACGCGTCCCGGCTCGAGTTGTCGAACGAGACCGAACGGACCGCCCGCGAGATACTCGACGCTGGAGTTCGAGAGGGTGTCCACAGCGGAAAACATCCGGTCGGACTCGCCGCGGCCGCGCTGTACGCTGCGTCCAGGCTCACGGGCGAATCGCTCACTCAGAACGAGGTGTCGGCAACGGCCGATGTCAGCAAGGTAACGATTCGAAACAGGTATCAGGAACTGCTCGCGGTCGTCACAGAGGACTGATCGGTCCGTGTCAGCTCACTCGAGTGACCGTTCGATTGGAGTCGGGACGAGTGTCGCCGACTCGAGACGGTGGGGTAATCGATAACAATTAATCTATGGTCGTGCAATCTATATTTTAACCAAGTATGGTTTCATATGTGTTATTTCGAACATTAGACTTTTCCCTCCGTAGCCGAAGGTACGTTCAATGAGCTCCGACCAAGATCACCTCAAAGAAACCGACACCGAAGCGCGGTTCGAGTTCAAGAAAGAACAGAACGCCGCGGTCAAATCCGAGAAGGGCCTGACCNCAAGATCACCTCAAAGAAACCGACACCGAAGCGCGGTTCGAGTTCAAGAAAGAACAGAACGCCGCGGTCAAATCCGAGAAGGGCCTGACCGAGGAGGTCATCCGCATGATCTCCGCGGACAAGGACGAGCCCGACTGGATGCTCGAGCGCCGACTGCGCGCACTCGAGCAGTACAAGCAGATGCCGATGCCGACGGACTGGCCGGGCCAGCCGGACCTGTCCGGGCTGGAGATCGAGGAGATCGTCCCGTACATCCGGCCGGACGTCGACAAACGTGAAGGCGTCGACGACTGGGACGAGCTCCCGGACGAGATTCAGGACACCTTCGACAAACTGGGCATTCCCGAAGCGGAGAAGAAGGCGCTGTCGGGTGTCGGCGCACAGTACGAGTCCGAGGTCGTCTACCAGAACATGCAAGAGCAGTGGGAGGAGAAAGGCGTCATCTTCATGAACATGGACGAGGCCGTCCAGGAACATCCCGACCTCGTCAAAGAGCACTTCATGACGACCTGTGTGCCCCCCAGCGACAACAAGTTCGCCGCGCTGCACGGGGCCGTCTGGTCGGGCGGCTCGTTCGTCTACGTCCCCGAAGANCTTCATGACGACCTGTGTGCCCCCCAGCGACAACAAGTTCGCCGCGCTGCACGGGGCCGTCTGGTCGGGCGGCTCGTTCGTCTACGTCCCCGAAGATGTCACCGTCGAGATGCCCGTCCAGGCCTACTTCCGGATGAACTCCGAAGGAATGGGCCAGTTCGAGCACACGCTGATCATCGCCGAACCCGGCAGCGAGGTCCACTACATCGAAGGCTGTTCCGCGCCCAAGTACGGGAGCCACAACCTCCACAGCGGTGGCGTCGAGGTCTTCGTCAAGGAAGACGCCCACGTCCAGTACTCCACGGTCCAAAACTGGTCGAAAAACACCTACAACCTCAACACCAAACGCGCNGAGGTCTTCGTCAAGGAAGACGCCCACGTCCAGTACTCCACGGTCCAAAACTGGTCGAAAAACACCTACAACCTCAACACCAAACGCGCCATCGTCGAGGAGAACGGGACGATGGAGTGGGTCTCGGGCTCGATGGGCTCGAAGGCCACCATGCTCTACCCCTGTTCGATCCTCAAGGGGCGGGGCGCGACCGACACCCACATCACCATCGCCTTCGCCGGCGAGGACCAGGACATCGACACCGGCGCGAAGGTCTACCACAACGCACCCGACACGAGTTCGACTATCGAGTCCAAGTCGATCTCCAAGGACGGCGGCCGCACGAACTACCGCGGGCTCGTCCACATCGCCGACGGGGCCGAAAACTCCTCGACTGCCGTGGAGTGTGACGCGCTGATGTTCGACAACGAGTCGACCAGCGACACCATGCCGTACATGGAGATCGAGGAGTCGAAAGTNAGATGTATATAAGAGACAGGCCGAAAACTCCTCGACTGCCGTGGAGTGTGACGCGCTGATGTTCGACAACGAGTCGACCAGCGACACCATGCCGTACATGGAGATCGAGGAGTCGAAAGTCGACGTCGCCCACGAGGCGACCGTCGGCAAGATCGGCGACGAAGACATCTTCTATCTCCAGAGCCGCGGCCTGGACGACGACGACGCCAAGAAGATGATCGTCGCCGGCTTCATCGAACCAATCACGGAGGAACTGCCCATCGAATACGCCGTCGAACTCAACCGCCTCATCGAACTCGAGATGGAGGGNGTCGCCGGCTTCATCGAACCAATCACGGAGGAACTGCCCATCGAATACGCCGTCGAACTCAACCGCCTCATCGAACTCGAGATGGAGGGGAGCCTCGGATAATATGAGCACGACGCAGGTACACGCCAATCTGACGGAAGAACAGGTCCGCGAAATCAGCGACGGGCTCGACGAGCCCGACTGGCTGCTCGAGACCCGCCTCGAGGCCCTCGAGGCCCTCGAAGAGCTGTCCATGCCCGATGTCATCCGGACGCCGGGTCGGGACTGGACGAATCTCCACGACCTCGACTACGAGTCGCTCGTGGACCCGTTGAACGCAGCCGAGGACAAGGACCAGGTCGGTCCCGACGAGGCCGAGGTCCTCCCGTGGTCCGAGGCAGTACAGGAACACGAAGAGCTCATCGAAGAGCAGTTCGGTTCCGTCGTCGACCCACAGGAGAACTACCTGACGGCGCTTTCCACGGCGCTGTTTAGCACCGGGACCGTCGTCTACGTCCCCGAGGGCGTCGACGCCGAGGACGTCACCATCCGCACCGAGCAAAACTCCCGCTCGCTGTTTAACTACACGCTCGTCGTCACCGAGGAATCGTCCTCGGTTACGATCCTCGAGCGCCAGTCGACGGGCGAGGAGCAAGACGAGCAGTACTACAGCGGCATCGTCGAGGTCGTCGCCGGCGAGAACAGTCGCGTCCAGTACGGTAGCCTCCAGAACCTCTCGGAGGAAGCCTACAACTTCACCGTCAAGCGCGGCGACGCCGACACCTACGCGACGATCGACTGGATCGAGGCCAACCTCGGTACCCAGTTGACGAAGACAGAAGTCTCGACGGAACTCAACGGCGACTCATCCGAGACCCAGATCGTCGGCGCGTTCTACGGCCACAACGACCAGCACTTCGACATCGACGCGAAAGTCTGGCACAAGGCCGAACACACTACGGCCGATCTCGTGACTCGTGGTGTCACCGACGATGTCGCCCGCTCGGTCTACGAAGGCGTCCAGGACGTCGGTCGCGAGGCCTGGGACACCAGCTCCTACCAGCGCGAGAACACGCTGATGCTCTCCGACGAGAGCGAGGCCGATGCTTCGCCGAAGCTGATCATCAACAACCACGACACCGAAGCGTCTCACAGCGCGACCGTCGGCCAGATCGACCAGGAGGACCTGCTCTATATGACCTCCCGCGGAATCGATCCGCGCTCCGCCCGGAACATGCTCGTCGAGGGCTTCTTCGTGCCCGTCCTCGAGGAGATCGACGTCGACGAACTCCGCGACGATCTCGAAGAGCTGATCTCCGGCCGTCTCCGCCAGCGCGACTGACGGCTGTTTCGCTCTGTCGGCCCTCGATCTACGCTTTCGCTTCGTTTTGTTCTACCCGCACACGCCTCAGTTATCCGGTCTCGAGACGCTGTCTATCGTAGCCACTGCACGTCAGTGTACACCTGCTCGCCACACGGATCGGCGATCAGTGTCCGAATCGTTGCAGTTGTTACTATCGGTAGTCGGAGTTACGGATCACACCCAGGGCTGTGTCGGTTTCCGCGACAGCCGTCGAAGGCAGTACGCTTCCACCCCCAGGTAGCCGTGCGTGACTGGGACAGGGATAGATAGCGCGAGCCGGAAGTCTCCGAGGGTCGAACCCGGAGCGCTGCAGTTGCTTACCGGGGTTCGTCCGTAAGTGCGTTCGTTCGCGTCGAGAACTCCTCGAGTGACTCCTGCAGCGACGTGGCCTGTTCGTCGAGATCGGCGGCGTTGTTCGATACCTCGGCGATTGCGGCGGTTTGCTCTTCCGTTACGCTCGCAGCGTTGGTCGCTTCGACGGCGGTTTGTTCGCTAGTTTCTGCGACGTTCTCGGCGATCGAGACGAGTTCCTGGACCGATTCGGCCGCACCGTCGGTCGCGTTATTGATTTCGCGGACACCGATGTCGGCTTCCTCGACCTGCGAGTCGATCTCCCGGAAGATCGAGACCGAGTCCTCGACGGTCCCGGTGCTCTGGGAGACGCTTTCTCGCATCGCTTCCATCTCGCGGACGGTGTGGCCGGTCTGTTGTTGGACGTTCTCGATCAGGGACGTGATCTGTTCGGCCGAAGCCTTCGTCTCCTCTGCGAGTTGCTTGACCTCGTCTGCAACGACCGCGAACCCGTTGCCACCTCCCGTCCCGTCGCCGCTGCCAGCGTGTGCGGCCTCGATGTTCGCATTGAGTGCAAGCAGGTTCGTCTGATCGGCGATTTCGGTGATGACTTCGACGATCTCGCCGATTTCGGTCATCGCATCGTCCAGGTTGCGGATTTCCTCGAGGGTTCCGTCGGCCCGCTGTTCGATCGACTCCATCTCGTCGACGACATCTTCGGCAGCGTCGATCCCGTCGTCGGCCAGGTCGGAGGCCACCTTCGACGTTTCTGCCACGTCGCTCGTCGTCGCTGCGATTTCCTCGACCGTCGCCGACAGTTGCTGGATTTCCTCGGTGATAGTCTGAATGCGTCTGTTCTGTTCGTCGGTGTAGTGGGAAATCTGTTCGATCGACTCGCTGACGGTATCGCTCGTCTCGTCGAGTTCCTCGGAGCTGATCGACAGGTCGTTACCGGCTGCCGACACGTCCGTCGCGAACTCGTCGACCGTCGCAACCGTTCGCTCGATATCGTCGAGCATATCGTTGAAGGCAGTTGCGATCTCCCCCATTGCCTCGCTTTCACTGTCGGGATCGAGCCGCCGCGTCAGATCGCCGTCGGCACAGGCGGCCATGACCTCACGGTACTCGGTCGCCTTCTGCTCGAGGTGGTCGTTCATCCGCTGTGCGCGCTCCTTGGCAGCTTCGGCCTCGCTTCGTGCTGCTTCGGCCTCCTCTCGTGCGGATTCGGCGTCGGACCGTGCGTCCTCCGCGTCCTGGAGTGCCGTTTCCGTCTCTGTGATGCGATCCCGGAGCGAATCACGCATGCTTTCGAATCCGTCGTAGAGCCGTCCGAGTTCGTCTACTCTGTCGGAATCGAACTCGACGTCGAGATCACCCTCTTCCATCTGGTTTGCCTTCGCGGTAAGCGATCGGAGGGACCGAACGGTGTTGCGGCCGATCGTCACGCCGATGAGTCCGAGCCCGATCGCACACGTGATCACCAGCGACAGGACGCCCTGACTGATGTCTCCGGCGAGGCTGAAGACTGCGTCGCGGTCGTCGTTCGTGAGGACGACCCAGTCGACCGTGCCAGTCCGTGCGTAGCCGGTCGCCAACTGTTGCCCCGTCGGCGAGACGTCTGCTGCCGTAAGCGTAAAGCCGGTCTCACCCTCGAGCGCTCGATCGATCGTTGCCGCGTCGTCGCCGTCCGGCAGGTACGTTTCGCCGACGCGATTGCTGTTCAGTTGCTCCGTTGCGAGGTCATCTAATCCTCCTCTCAGGCGTTCACTCCACTGTTCTTCGTGAGACTTGTAGGGAATTGGACGCCGTC
>NZ_AOMA01000111.1 GCF_000337895.1 Halobiforma nitratireducens JCM 10879 | reverse complement strand
ATACTGTCGCCTTCTTGCGTTCAACAGAGCATGTTCAGTTGATCGATCATCACCTGTCCGTCGGGATCGACGACCGTCGTGAACCCGGTCTCGGTCGATTGGTGGAGGAGTTCCGAGATCGCGTCCGTTCGCGCCGTATAGACGATCCCCTTGTCATCACGTTCGTTCACCTGCGTTACGAACGCGACCTGGGTGACGTTGATCGCGGACTCCTCGAACGCCGTCACTCGCACCTCTCCCTCCTCGAGAGTAGTCAGATCGTCCTGAGCCCACGGTTCACCGAGGTCTCGCGGGGCTTCGCCGATACGGCCATCCCGTGAACTCGCTTCGATCTCCGTCGTCTCGAGATCGATGTAGTGGACGCTCTGGGCCCCCATCGTCAACTGATCGTCGGTAATCAACGAGGAGAAATACAGCCGCATGTCGATCTCGTCACCTTCGTTTACGGGTTCGGAGCCCGCGATCAGGTTCGTCTGCTTTTGGGAGTCGTCGATCCAGATGTCCAACTGATCGGCGTGCATCGTGGCGGTCGCGGCGAGTTGCTCCTCGGCATCCTCGCCCAGTTGAGCGTTGGTCGTGAGGTACAGTTGCGTCCCGAAACCGACGACGACGAACAGGACGAGCACGAGCGCGAGCGCGAGTTTCAGTCCGTAACTCTCACGGATGCGTCGTGGAACGAACCCCCGGAGACCGTCAGAATCCGTCGTCATGGCGTTACGATCCCTCCGCCATCTCGGTAATCGCGTTCTCGTACAGTTCCCAGTCTTCGTTGAACGCCTCCCAGTCCGGGAACGCGAACTGTGCTGCCTCCTCGCTGCTCGTCGGGAGCCACTCGTCGAGGTTGCTCGGGTACGTCACGTCGCGGTTCGTAAACAGTGAGGGAGTCAACTGCGCCCACTGGCTCTGGATGTCAGCATCGAGGAGGAAGTTCAGGAAGTGTTCCGCCAGGTCCCGCTTCTCGGTTCCACGAACGACACACCAGTGGTTGACGAACGCCGGACTATCAGGCGGTGTCACGTGTGAGAGCCCCTCCTGGAAGTCGATGTCGTAGTGAGTCTGTTCGAAGTAGAACTGAGCGAGGTCGATCTCGCCGGCCTCGAAGAGGTCCCAGATTTCCTCGCCGGAGGTTGCCCATCCCGTGACGTCCATCTCCCCTAACCGTTCGAGCACCATTTCGCCCTGGCCGGTGTACAGTTCGTTCGCTCCGTCGGCCTCGTCCATTCCCACGGCGACGGCGTGAAGCGGGAACGCCCAGAACCCGTAGTCGACGCCGATTCCGACGTCCGACGGCGGGGAGACCATGTCCGACCACGAGGTCGGCTCGAAGTCGAGGTCCTCCCGGTAGATCAACGTACACGGCGCACCGTCGACTGGCACGCCGTATTCGGTCGGCCGGAACTCGCGGTAAAACTCCATGGTGTCCTCGAGGTTCGGCACGTTTTCGGCTCGAATGGGCTCGAAAAGCCCTTCATTGCGGCCGGCCAGGTAAAACGATCCCTCGGTGATCGTCACGTCGTAGGGTGGGTCGTCCTCGGGTGCCTCCCGAATGCGCTCGAGAACTTCACCCCAGCCCCGCTCGACCTCGAGTGTCACGCCCGTTTCGTGTTCGTACAACCGTTTTACCTCCTCCTCGAACCGGTCCCCGTAGTTCCCGCTCCAGACCATCACCCGCAGTGTCTCCCCCTCGAATCCGTCAGCCGCGTCGGCGACAGCGGTTTCACTTTCGCCGCCTCCGAGACAACCGGCCAGCCCGAGCCCGACCGTCGCCCCTGCTGTCTCGAGGATTCGCCGCCTGTTCGATTCGGTACCACTCATTTCCCGAATAAATCGGGAGCGCCATCACAAAGGGTTTAAGGCCAGATATAAAATTATAAATTGTTATCTTCTATCAGGTGCCGTTGTAACTCCCATTCGAGAGGTACCGGGCTGCCAGGTGTGGGTCCGTCGACACGGTCGTCCATCCGCTCGGCTGCGGGTTCGTGTCACTCGAGTCGCGTTCTATCGTGTGACCGGAAGATCATACCGACTTCTCCCACGACTGCAGACGTGGGGGATGTGCTGGCCACAGACCAGCGCCGGTCACAGACGGGCATCCCCGCGTGGACGGTCGCCGGTCGGCCGCCGGCGTTCTGAAGTCAGTGTGGCTCCCGGCCGGGACACGCTGGGCTTGAAATCGTCTCCAGAACCTGTCTCTTATACACATCTCTGATGGCGCNGGCCACAGACCAGCGCCGGTCACAGACGGGCATCCCCGCGTGGACGGTCGCCGGTCGGCCGCCGGCGTTCTGAAGTCAGTGTGGCTCCCGGCCGGGACACGCTGGGCTTGAAATCGTCTCCAGAACGATTCCGGCCAGCCGGCAGTCACGCTGGACATCGTTACGGCGATCCCTATCACTGGCTACGACACTCGCCGCGTCGGTACTGTCACTACACGTCGTCGACACCACGCACGGCTCCAGCGGTATCACAGAGTAGGGACGATTAAGTACCAGCGGTCCGCACGACGTGATATGAGTCTGGGACAGCGCGTCTCGAGCGACCACCAGCTCGCCCGGTTGCTCCAGATCGGGGTCGTGTTAGAGGAGGTCGTCGAGTCACGCGCCGCCCACCACCTCGAATCGCTGTCACCCGAGGAACGGGCAGAGGTCGATGAGGAGGTACGGGAGCTGCTCGTGGAGGCCAGCGAAGAGTCGGCCGATCATCGCGAGCGACTCGAGGCGCTGATCGACGATCTCGACGCCGAAACCGTCGCCTACGAGGAGATCAATGCCCTGGTCGACGCCCAGTACGGGCCGCCGGAGGACACCGACGGCGTACTCTACGACCAGTTGGCCAACGAAGAGACCGCCTACAAGTTCTACGACGACCTCATCGAGGCGGTCGAGGCCTCGGACGCGGAGTTCGATCTGGATCGCGATCGACTGTTGGAGACCCTCGCTGACATCCGCGAAGAGGAGAAAGAGGGCGTCGAAGAAGTGACCGACATCATGGAGCGGAGAGCATGATCGGGCGACCGACAGCAGGAGACGCGACCAACAGCGGACCACGCTCGCGAAACGAGTTCGTCACGGGTCGGGCGCACGGACGACCGGGCGCGCCTCGAAACGACCGACAGCGGAGACGCTATACCGACGGAGGAACGCGATGAACACTGCAGACCAGTATCTCAAGGCAGTCTACCTCGCCCAACGGATCGAAGACGGCCCCGCCTCGACCGGGACGCTCGCCGATCTACTCGAGGTGAGTCCGGCCAGCGTCAACGAAATGATCGGCAAACTCGAGGATCGCGGCCTCGTCGAACACGAGAAATACAAGGGAACCAGCCTGACTGACGAGGGCCTCGAGCGTGCACACGACGCCTTGCAGACCTACTGTATCATCGAGCGGTTTCTCGCGAACGTCCTCGAAGTCGAAGAGTTTCGGGAGGAGGCCCGCGCCCTCGAGAGCGTCATCGACGACACCGTCGCGGAGCGGCTGGATACGATTATCGACCGACCCGAGGAGTGTCCCGACTGTTTCGATCCGGAACGGGACTGCTGTGAGCGACTCGAGGCTGAACTGGGCGGTTGTGCTGACTGATATCGATTTACCGATCGCTCGTCTCCCACGCTCTTTTTCCCGTCGTCTTGCCTGGTAGCTCGGGCTCGTTGCCTTTCGATCCACTAGCCACCGGCAGTTCGGAGTCCGAGCTGTCGGCGTCGGGTTCTCCCGTCGTTCAAGGTGGCGTCTAACTCGTCGTCCGGACCGTATCACTCTCCTGGCGGCCGATCGTCGCCGAACTGTACGTACCGGCTCCCGACGACCGCTGCCACGACCAGCGCGAGGACGACCGTGGCGGAGAACTCGAGTGGGAGCGTCCACCCGTCGCCGCCCCAGTCGTCCTCGAAGACGGCCGCGTAGAACGCCGCGGCCTCCTCGCCGTGGGCTGCGATCAGTACCTCGCGGTTGTTCTCGAAGGCGTTGTCGTTCCAGTTTGCGCTGCCGACGACGGCGACCTCGCCGTCGACGACGATACCTTTCGCGTGGATCTTCTCGAAACGGTCGGTGTCTTCGACGAGTCGCGCCTCGAGCGGTAACGCTTCGTCGCCGGCCAGTCGCTCGAGGTCCGCAACGAGTGCGGCGTTGTCGTCCTCGTGGTACCAAGTCGAATCCAACAGGATACGTACGTCGACGCCACGTCGCGCCGCGTCGACGGCCTCCTCGAACAGCGCCGTCTCGCGGGAGATACTCGCCTGCTTGATCAGCAGTTCCTCCTCGCTTTCCCGAACGAGTTCGATCAGCCGCCGCTCGGCGTTGTCGGGTGCGAGAAGCAACTCGGCCGACTCGAGGGAGACGGTCTCGGCGTCGTGTTCCGCCGGGAACCTCCGCGGTGGCGGAGGATCGTCCTCGACGAACGTGGCGTTCCGACGGAAATCGGCTCCGGGTCGGGCGTCCCAGCCGCCGAAGTCGGTCTCGAACACCGCTGCCAGATCGTCGGCGAGCGCTTCGTCCTCGAGTGTGATCCCCCAGCCGCGGCTGGATTCGCCGCCCACGCCGGCGGGTTTCCAGTTCTCGGTGGTGACGAGAAGTCGATCGTCGGCGACGACGTACTTGGGGTGGTGGTAACGGTATCGTGCACCTTCGCCGCCAGTCGCTCGCACGTCGACGCCGCCGTCCTCGAGCGTTTCGACGACCGATTCAGTTCCTTCGGGAGTCCCGCCGACGGGTCCGGACTCCACGAGAACGGCGACGTCGACCCCGCGGTCGACGGCCGCGACGAGTTCCGCCGCGATCGGTTCGGACGTGATGGTGTAGCCGGCAAGCAGGAGGCGGTCGTCGGCGTCCTGGATCGTCTCTACGGGGACGTCCGGCGAGTCCGGCAAGACGAACGCGGTGGCTGCGTTCGGTTGGGCGGTCGTGACCGGGCGACAGGTGGCATCGCGGGGCCACCAGCGGCCCCGAGCGGCGGTTTCGACCGACTCCGACATCGCTTCCGTGCCAGTCCCGGTGATGGCGCTCGCGTCTCGATACCACCGTTCGGCCTCAGGTGCGTGATCGTAGCTCACGGCGTCGACGCGCTCCGATCCGTTTCGCAACACGAGGTCGTCGCCGTCGACCGCCAGGCGCACCGTTCCCTCGAGTTCGACTACTGGGGCGTCGGTCAACGGCTCGGTCGCGTTCGGCGCGGTACTCACGGCCACGCGGCCGGAGACGGTTTCGTTGGGGAACGACGCGGTCGTGTGGCCGTCGGTGAGGGTCCAGTTTCCGAGCCGCGTCTCCGGCGGCGTCTCGAGCAGGACGAACTCGCCGACGTTCTCGTCGAGCGTCGGATTGGGGTAGAGTTCGACGATCCGTGGTTCGTCGACGCCGGTAGAAGGGGTGTTGTGTTCGGTCGTCGGCCGAAGAACGGTGTCGGCATGTGGACAACCACGGCCTTCGTCGTCGGCTCCACTCTCGGTTGCGGCGAACTCGGCTGGCAAGCCCGGACCGGCGACATCGCTTTCGGTGAGTCCAGCCGCAACTCCGAACGTGGAGAGTGCGACGGTCACGATCACGATCGCGATCGTGGCAACGACCGACCTCCGAACCATCGCCGACGTTGGTCCCGTAATCCAACTTAAACGTTCGTCTCGAGAACTACCGGCGGGTTCGACTTTGGGGGTGGAAAAACCAGATCGATCGTCGGCCGACCCAGTCGGGCCGTCACGCCGCCGGTTCTTCGGAGAGGTCGACCCTGTCGGCTTCGGCCTGGACGAGATAGGCCCGGTCGTCCTCGTACTCGGTGACGATCTCGAGGGCCGTTTTCGTTCCGATCTGGCTCAGAGCCCACGCGGCACTCGCGCGAACCCGGTCCTCGTCGTCGTCCTCGAGCACGTCCGAAAGCGGCTCGATGGCCCGGGTGTCGCCGATCAGACCCAGCGCGCGGGCGGCCCAGCTACGGACATCCGGGTTGTCGGCGACGAGCTGTTGGGCCAGCGGCTCGACGGCTTCCTCGGCTCCGATTTCGCCCAGCGCCCGGAACGCCGGCTTCTGGAGATCCGGGTTCGAGTCGACGTAGTCGACGAGCGCGTCGACGACTTGCTCCTCCGCGACCCCGATCTTTCCGAGGATGCGAATGGCGGCCTCGTCGCGTCGACCGGCCTTCTGTACCATCGGTTCGATGGCTTCCTCGGGCCCCATCCGTTCGAGGGACTCGAGGCAGTGTTCCTCCATGAACTCGGAGCCAAGCGAGTCGTAGGCAAGCAGAATCTGGTCGACGTTGCCACGCTTCTCGTGGACCTTGAGCGCGTGCCACTCCGGGGGGAAGTCCTTGACGTGGTCGAGAACGTCGTAGAATCCTTCGCGCCGGAGCTGTTCGCGTACCTCGAGGTCGGTCCACTCCGTCGCCTCGTCGACCTCGCTCTCGAAGTCGTCGGTCGCTTCGAGCAACCCGGCGATGATCTCCGCGTCGTCGTCGGGGTCCAGATCGGCGTCCTCGACGGCCTCGGTTGCGTCATCGAGGGTCGCGTCGAGCGTTTCGGGGACGTTGCCCTCTTGAGCCCCGCTCTCACCGAGTTCAGCGCCACTTGCGGGCTCGAGATCGTCGGCCGTCGAAACGCTGCTTCCGAGCAGATCGTTCAGGCCGGCGAGAAACGAGTCGGTCGCCTCGATCAGTTCCTCGTCGCCTTCGACCGTCCAGCGAGTGCCGGTAATCGTGCCACTGACGCCGTCGATCTCGCTGACGACGTCCTCGGCGTAGGGGCCGCGCTGGTCCTCGAGGTCGTCGCCGAGGTCGTCGAGGTCGCTCTCGAGGTCGTCGTAGCGGTCCTGGAGCTCCTCCTCGGGCGCGGGTTCGTCGTCTTCGTCTTCGTCTTCATCCTCGTCGTCGGTCTCGGGCGGGTCCGGAATCTCGACCGTTTCGAGGTCTGTACGGACGGACTCGAGGTCGGCCTCGACGACATCGAGGTCGTCCTCGGTTTCGGCATCCTCGAGATCGTCTTCGATCCCCCCGAGATCGCTCTCGACGGCGTCGAGGTCCTCGCGGATGGCCTCGAGTTCGGCCGGGTCGGCTCCGGCCCCGTCGTCGTTCTCGTCACCGGTTGGCTCGTCTTCGCTCATGGTTCCACCGTCGTTGGGAGACGACGCCGACGCGTGACAGAGTCCATACGCGACAGTCGTTGTAGGATCGCCCTAAGCGTTTCCATGCGTCTCGAGATCCCCCGGCCGTGGATCGTCGCGCCAGTAGAACCAGGGGCTCAGGATCATATACGCCAGGCCCAACAGGAGGAGGGCAAATGGGAACGAGCGATCCGCAAACTCGGGGAGGAGAACGGCGAGGACGTGGACGACGCCCATGATCCCGGCATCGCGGGCCAGCAGATCGGGGTAGGTGATCCGCGAGACCATCAGGTAACAGAACGCACCCGTGATCGCGAGCACGAGCCAGGCGTCGGCGACCCCTGCGAGGATTGCAGCGCCGAGGATGGTCGCCGCCAACGTCGTCTGGATTCCCTCCGTGTAGTTTGCCGCCGTATCGTAGGCAGTGTACATCCCTAATCGGGTGACTGCTGTCGCGACGAACAGGGCGCAAACGGCGGTTACGAGTGCCAGCTCGAAGGTAACCCCCTGCTCGAATCCGATACCGAAACCGTCGGTCACCACGACGAACGCGAGGACGGCGGGAGCGACGGCGAAGGAGGCGACGTCGGCCAGCGAGTCGAGGTAGGGACCGGCGTCGGTACCGCCGTACCGCCGGGCGAGGATACCGTCGAGACCGTCGGCGACGGCCGCGAGCAGGATCAATCGGGCGGCCAGATCGATGTCGACGAAGGCGATGACGATGGCGACGAACCCCAGAGCGGCGTTGGCGACCGTCACCGCGTCGGCGACACCCAATCGACCGACGAACCGCGGGAGCATACTCGCGGATTCGACGGGCGGGTACCTTACGTGTTTTCGTTTCAGCGCGTTGTGACGCTGGTCCCACGAACCGGGCTCGTTATATTGCGCGTGTCCCAACGATTTCGCATGAACCGGCGCGTCTATCTCGCGGCCGTCGGCACCGCCGCCGCCGGCAGCCTGGCGGGGTGTACCTCCGTTCTCGGGAGCCTCGAGCCCGATCCCGACGCCAGCGACGACTACGATATCGGAATGACCCGCAACGAGTTCGTCCCCGACGAGTACGAGGCGAGCGTCGGTGAGACGGTCGTCTGGAAGAACACGAGCGGCGCGGATCACACCGTCACGGCCCGCGAAGACAGCCTCCCCGAGGAGGCGGCCTACTTCGCGACTGGCGACTACGACGACGAGGAGACGGCTCTCGATGCCTGGCACGAGTACCGGGGCGGTCGCCTCGGGACACGCGAAACCTACGAGCACACCTTCGAGGTCCCCGGCACGTACACCTACATCTGTGAACCCCACGTCAAAGGCGGTATGGTCGGGACGGTCGTCGTGACAGAAGACTGAGCGGTACCTGCTGTAACAGCGATGAACGTCCTCAAGCGCGGCTTTGCTGAATTAGGGCTGGGACGGCTCGAAGACACGCCTGTGGATACTGTGACCGTCCTCAGAACCGAGGGTTCTGATGGCCCCCACGAGAGATCGGCTCTTGTGAACGCCACGGACGCCGATGAATTTCGAGAGGTGTCCGCACGTCACGGCATCGAAACAGGAAGCCTGCCCTCGTGAGAGCAGGCTTCCCCGCGCCACCGTATACGGGGTAACATTCAACGTTTCCGACTGTTTCCCCGACCAGCTCGGGATCAAGAGCTGTCAGCGGTCACCAGATCAGGTTCGAATAGCTCGCTGCTTTTCTCGTTCTTCTCTCTTCGGCTGTTCCCTGCCCTCGTAGCGGCGTCTATTGTCCGTGCTTCTCGCTTGACAGTGTCGGTGATCGTCACGACAGACTTTTTACCACCCAAAGATACCACCTAGTTGTATGAGCGACTTCGACCAGTTCAGCCAGGTCGGCGAAGCCGACGTAACGCGTGCGATCGGACAGGAGTGGACCGAGGAGTTCATGGACTTCTCGGATTCGGATGTCATCATCGTCGGCGGTGGCCCGTCGGGACTGACCGCCGCGAAAGAACTCTCCGAGCGCGGCGTGAAGACGATGGTCGTCGAGAAGAACAACTACCTCGGCGGCGGGTTCTGGCTCGGCGGCTTCCTGATGAACAAGGTGACAGTTCGGGACCCCGCCCAGGGAATCCTCGACGAACTCGAGGTTTCCTACAAGGAGTCCCAGGACAGTGAAGACCTCTACGTCGCCAACGGACCCGAGGCCTGTTCCGGGCTCATCAAGGCCGCCTGTGACGCGGGCGCGAAGATGCAGAACATGACCGAGTTCACGGACATCGTGATCCGTGAGGACCACAAGGTCTCGGGGATCGTGATGAACTGGACACCGGTCCACGCCCTGCCCCGCGAGATCACCTGCGTCGACCCGATCGCAGTCGAGGCCGATCTGGTCATCGACGCGACGGGACACGACGCGATGGCGGTCAAGAAACTCGACGAGCGCGGCGTCCTCGACGCACCCGGTATCCAAGACGCCAAGGAGTCCTCGACCGGTATGGATCAGACCGACGACGACAGCTACGGTGCGCCCGGCCACGACTCGCCCGGTCACGACTCCATGTGGGTCGGCAAATCCGAGGACGCAATCGTCGAACACACTGGACTCGTCCACGACGGCCTGATCGCCACCGGGATGGCGACTGCGACGACCTACGGCCTGCCGCGGATGGGGCCGACCTTCGGTGCGATGCTCGTTTCGGGCAAGCGCGCGGCCCAAGAAGCTATCGACGAACTCGGCGTCGACGCCGACCCCGTCGACATCACCTCGCGAGCGACGCCAGCGGACGACTGACGCAGTCGCCGACGCCTACTACGGTCGGAAGTGATCGCCGGATTGATACGACATGCGTCGGTCGGCCGTGACATGGATGTCGACGACGACGTCATGGCCGTCCGAATCGCCGTTCGGCGCGAGCTAAACCGCTTCTTTCGGCGGCTCGTCTCGTTACTTTTAGCCACGCTCGGGATTCTCTTCGGTCTCGCCGCGATGGGATCGCCGTTCGTCCTCGGCGGCGGCGAGTTCCTGTTCGGAGCCGGGTTTCTCGCCGCCGTGGTCTGTAGCTGGTGGTTCCTCGGCGCGACCGTCGACTCCGATCCCGTGAGACTGACACCGGAGGAAAACGAGGCGGGCGACGCGAACGAGCCTGACGGTTCGAACGGAGCCGACTAGCCAGCACCCATCAGGGGCCCGTCGATCGCGAGTCCATCCTCGCTCGCCGAAACCCACACCCTTTTCGCCGCGCCGTCGGAGGGTTCGAACATGAACGTAGTCGTCACCGGCGCGACGGGCGGCGTCGGCAGTTGGCTCGTCGACCACTTCGCGGACGACGGCCACGAGGTACTCGGGCTCGACCTCGAGCGTCCACCCGGCGAGCACGAGAACGCCACGTTCCTCGCGACAAATCTCACCGATCAGGGGCAGACCTGGGACGCCATCCTCGCTCACGACCCCGATGCAGTCGTCCACTTCGCGGCCGTTCCACGGCCGGGGATCGAACCCGACGCGCGCACGTTCCTGACGAACGTCGAAAGTACGTACCACGTCCTCGAGGCGGCCGGGCGAGCGGGCGCGAACGTCGTCTGGGCCTCGAGCGAGAGCATCTACGGCTCGGTGTTTGCCGACGAGCCGTGGCTCCCCGAGTATTTCCCCGTCGACGAAGCACACTCCCGGCGGCCGGCGGACCCCTACGCGACGTCCAAACTGGTCGGGGAGGAGATCGCGGCGATGGCGGCCCGCAAACACGGCATCTCGGTTACTTCGATTCGGCCGTCCTGGGTGACCTATCCGGGGGAGAAACGAACCGCACGAGCCCGCGAAGCGTTCGATCCCGCGACCGCGGAACCGAACGGCAACTTCTGGACCTACGTCGACGTCCGGGACGTCGTCTCGATCGTGGCGGCGGCCCTCGAGAACGCTCCCGACGGCCACGAGACCTACCTGGCCGCCGCGGCGGAGAACTTCCTCGATCGCCCCACAGCGGCGACGATCGAAACCGTGTTCGGGGACCTGCCCGCCGAGTGTGACCTCGAGGGTGACGAATCCGCGTTTTCGACGGCGAAGGCTCGGTCGGACCTCGGCTGGGAACCGACCCACTCGTGGCGAGAAGCCGAAACCGAACCACTCGAGGGACCGGCGTTTCTGGAGCGATGACGGCGACGGCCGATACTGTCGGACAGCAGTCGATACGAGGCCAGTGGTGAACGGAGCCGTCGCCACCGGTGACGACCCCGGCAGAACGATCGGCTTCGCGTAAGCTGTCTAACTGAGAGAGGTCCTCCCGGTGCCGGACGAGTCTTCGGTAATCGAGTGCCTACCGACTGTTCGATCCCGGTAGGGCGAGTAGGTGCTGGCTACGCACGTCACTGTTATACAGCGGTGTGTGGAACCGGGTCGCATGTCTCGCCCACCGTCCCCTCGCTCTGTCAGCGACTCGTCGCCCGAAGGGCACGGCTCGGGCGCGTCGGACGGTGACTGCTCTACGCGTCCCGGGTCGGTCACGACGCGACGCCGATACCTCGCGGTCACCGCGAGCGTCGGTCTGTTCGCGTCCATCGCCGGCTGTGCATCCGATACCGTCGACCAGTCGACGGCCGGCTCCGAAACGCCGGCGTCGAACGCGACGACGCCGGAGGATCGAGAGGCCGACGGGGAAAACCGGGAAGTCGAAGACGACGGCTCCGAATCGGCCGGGGACGAAGACGCCGAGCCGAGTTCCCCCGCCGGTCTACCGCTGTTCGATGCACACACCCACGTCGTTCCCAGGGCTGCTCGAGGGCACGACCCCCTTTCGGCCGACGAACTCGTCGCCTGGATGGACGCCCACGGCGTCGACCGTGCGGTCGTCCTCGCGTTCGATTCGCCCGAGGCGTATCCGGTCCAGTCCCCGAGCTGGTGGGTACTCGAGGAAGTCGAGGCGTACCCCGACCGACTCGTCCCCTTCTGTACGATCGATCCCCGAACTCTGGTGTACGGCGAAGGGACTGCCGAGGCGTTGCTCGAGCGCTACATCGATCGTGGCGCGCGTGGCTTCGGTGAACTGAAAGTCGAGATGCCGATCGACGACGATCGTCTCGAGCCGGTCTACGAGCTGTGTGCCGAGTACGAGCTGCCGCTTCTCTTTCACACCGACCGGCAGTTCCTGACGGACGATGTCGGTCTCCCGGGGCTTGAGCGTGTCCTGGCCTCGTATCCGGCGGTCGACTTCGTCGCACACGCCCACGGCTGGTGGTCGCACATGGGTGCGGACGTAGAACCGGCGGACCTCGGCAGAATCCCCGACGGGCCGATCGAATCCCGTGGTCGGACCTGGGAGTTGCTCGCGGAGTACGACAACATCTACGCCGACATCTCGACGCGAGGGGGGTGGAACGCGCTCACCCGTGACGAGACAGTCGGACGGGAGTTTCTCGAGACCCACCACGACCGGATCGTGTTCGGAACCGACTACCTCTATCCGGGGCAATCAGTCCCTCACTTCGATCTGTTCGATCGATTCGATCTCGACCGGGAGGCGTGGGCAGACGTTCGACATCGCAACGTCGAGAGCCTGCTCCGCTGATCCAGCGGCGGGCTCGTCGACCGACCGTGACACGGACGGACCGCAATGTATTACTCCGTGGTACGACTAGCAAATGCATGGTCGACCGAGTCACGCTCTACCGGGCCCCGACGACGGTCGCCGACGTGGACACGATCGCCGACTGGCTCGAACCCCGTGTCGACGCCGCCGTCGAGGTTCGGGACCGGTTCTTCGAGGAACACCGGACGGACGAACTGCCGGAACGGTTCGCCGACGCACGGGTTACGTCGCCGTACGAGCGCGAGACGGGCAACACGATGCTCGGGACGATCCGCTACGAGGAGCGGGCGCTCGAGCAGCCCGAGCGCGGCGGCGGTGTGCTCTACGACGGGCTGGAGGTCCAGCGGGCGCTACACAGCGCCCTGCCGAACGAAAAACGCGGCCTCGACCGGCTTCACGTCCCGATCCTGGACCGGGCGATCGGAACCTGGGGCGACCACGATGGGCGCTGGCACAAGCGGGTGAACGTGCTCGGCCAGCCCGCATTGCTCTCGGTGCCCGGGCTCTACGAGGCCCCGGCCAAGCCGGAGGAGTACTACAAAGAGAAACAGCGCCATGCCTTGCTCTCGGGCGATACACCGCCCCGTGAACTCCTCGAGGAACAGGTCGAAGGCCAGTTCCTGATCGAGGACGACCCGCGAACGACCGACGCCCTGAAAGGGTACGTCCTCCAGGCCTACCACTATCTCGAGACGGGGGAGGGGTTCTGCGAACGGGAGGGGTGTCGGCTTTACAACGCTCACTATCACGAGGAACTGTTCCGAGCACAGCTACGCGAGCCGGCGTTGTGTACCGAGCACGCTCGGCTGTACGGCGAGTGAGTGGACTCGAGCGAGGACAGGACTGCGGAAGCGACGGTGACGAGTCACTGGGCCCGGAGCCGAGAATCCGGCATCGAGCCGGGGAACCGGTACCCTCTTTTCCGTCAGCCGAGTCCGACGATACACGATGAGCGAGTTTACGACCGACATCGCCGTCCGCTATCGCGATCTCGATCCGCTGGATCACGTCAACCACGCGGTCTACGCGAGCTACCTCGAGGCCGCCCGAACCGACTACCTCGAGACGGTCCTCGAGGTCGCTCCCGAGGAGATCAACTTCGTCATCGCGAACCTCGAGATCGATTATCGGCGACCGATCGTCAAAGGCGACGATCCCGAGATCGCGCTGTGGGTCTCCGGGATGGGCGACTCGAGTTGCACCATGGCATACGAGATCCGCGTCGGCGACGAGATCGCGGCGACGGCGGAGACGACGATGGTCCACGTCGACGCCGACGCGAAACAGCCAACACCGATGCCTGACGAGACCCGCGAGGCCCTCGAGACGGCCGACGGCGTCGAAGCGTCGGCGTGAACCGACGACTGCCCGCTCATCCGATTCGACCGCCAGTCATCCGTACCACCCCGAAGAGATGAGTCTCGTCGGCGACTGCGCTCGAGCGCTCTCGAAGCCGTCGGTGGGCCGCGTCGATCTTCTCGTCGAGTCGCAGATGGGGGTCGTTCTCGTAGCGTAGTTTCGTCGTCGGCGGGGTCGAGAGGACGACGATCGCCCGGAACGCGGCGTTGACCGGCGGTGCGTACCAAACGTCGTCGTCACAGCGAGCCGCGTTCGCAAGCACCACGTGTCCGTCCGGGCCAACGAGGTCACACCAGTCGTCGACCGCACCCGCGGGGTCCTCGAGCATGCCGACGACGAAGGTTGCGAGCACCGCGTCGACAGTCCCGTCGTCGCGTTCGACCGGCACAGACTCGAGTCCGACCGTCCTCCCCGTCCCCGTCCCCGTCCCCGTCCCCGTCCCCGTCCCCGTCCCCGTCCTCTCCAGTGGCGGCTGCGTCGCGTCCCCGCGAACGACGTGGACGTTATCGTACTCGGTCGTCAGCTCACGGGCTCGCTCGAGTACCGGCCGGGTAAAGTCGACCCCGATCACGGTCCCGTCGGGACCGACCTGCTCGCGGAGGACAGGCAAGTTCGCCCCGGTGCCACAGCCCATCTCGACGACGGTGTCGCCGGGCTCGAGCCGGCAGGCAGCGGTGGCGCGTGCTCGGAGACGAGGGATGCCGGGCGTACGGCGGGCGATCAGGTCGTACAGCGACGCCCAGCGGCCGTAGAACTCCTGTGCGGAGTCGGGACTCGTGCTCATACTACAGCAGCGATCGAACGGTGTCCGCGACCGACTCGGCGTCCGGGCCGAGTACGTAGATCAGAGGTTCGATCCCCATGCCACCGGTCTGGTACAGCACCGTCGCGTCCGGCTGCGCTTCGATTGCCGCACTCACGCTCGAGGAGATGTCGTCGGACTCGTCGAACTCGGCGGTTGCGTGGCCCACCTCGGCGAGGTCGTCGAGCAGTTCGGGTTCGTACGTGACGTTGATCGCCGCCGACGCGTCCGAGCCGTGGGCTCGCGCGGCGAGTAACACGGTCGCGACGTGTTCGGAGACGCCGAACTCCGGATCGGACGGCACCGTCGTCCGGCCTTTCACGTCGAAGATCCGTCCGGGGACACCGGCCACGTCGTCGACGTCTTCGGCGTCGGGCGTGCAGGCGACCAGGTTCGATCCGACTGCGGGGATCAGTTGTGCGAACCCGCCCGCGTTCTCGAGGATACGGAGTCCGCGACGCAGCGACGACAACACCCGCTCGCTGGTCCGCAGATCGCTCTCGGGATCGTGCACGCGGAAACTCGCCCCGTGGTCGGCGAGTTCGGGAACGGCCTCCTCGTGGAGTTGTGCAAGCAGGTCGCCGCCGCTCTCGAGTTCCCGGACGAGGACCTCGATTTCGATCAGCGCCTGGACGGGGGTCATGTCGCCGGAGGCGAGCCCCTCGGCGAGTTCCGTGACCAGAGACTGGACGCGTTCGTCTTCGGCGATGCGATCGTTGGTCGCGACGTCGCCGTGGGCGTACTTCGAGACTGCGCTCTGACTGATCCCGAGTACGTCGGCGACCTCGCTCTGGGTGAGTCCCCGCTCGCGGAGTTCGCCGGCCAACATCGACCGGACCGTCGGCAGGAACTCGTCGACGACGATTTCTTCGACGAATTGCATTTACCGGTTGCTACGACCGCCCCGGGGTTAACTTGTTGGCTCCGAGCGAGCGTTGCTCGAGTTTCGCCCGGGGACCCAACAGGATTCGTCTGGTGAGCTGGTGTGCAGTGACTTGCAGTGGCTACTATAGTCGGCCCCACGCCGCGGCCCGCGAAGGAAAATGCTTCACACTTATCGGGACCGGGAGAGACGATACGGGTACGACCGATGTCCGTCAAAACTGGCGTTCTCTCGCTGTCCGCCGGTCTCGCCGCCTTCTTCGGATTCGGTATGGCGACGGCGGCGATCACTGGCCCGCTGGTCGAGTACGAACTGCTGTTGGGACTGCTTGCGGGGACGATCGCGGGGGGCGTGGCGACCGCGGCAGTCGCGGTCACGTTCGCTCCCGACGTTCCCTCCGGTCGCCGGCGCATCGCAGGGACCGTCACGGGGTTCGGGGTTGGCTTCTTCGTCGGACTCGTCGGGGGCGTGATCGTGGTCCACCTCGGAACCGTCCAGTCGATCGGCGCGGGATTCGCGCTCGGGATTCTCAGTGCGTACGGCGTCTCGCGATCGGGGTTCGCAAGCGACGGTGAAGCGGAGTCCGACCCTGGAACCGGCTCCGAGTTGGACGCCGGCTCCGAAGGCGGCTCGAACGAATAACGACTGGGGCGCACAACGCGAGACCGGAAACGATCGCTACTCGTACTGTCGGACAGCAGTCGATCCGAAGCCGATCGTGACCTCGGAGTCGTCGCCAACGAGGGCGACTCCGGAGATCGAACGGCTTCAGGTCGCTTTGCTACCAGTATCAGTCCTCGAGTTGGTCGCCGCCGAACTCGTGATCGCCCTGGATACGGGAAGCCTGCGGGCCGTCCTGGTCCTGATACTTCGACCCGCGCTCGCTGCCGTAGGGTCGTTCGGCTTCGGTTTTGAGCTCCGTAAAGGTGAGCTGGGAGATGCGCATGCCGGGCGTGAGCGCGACGGGGGCCGTTCCGAGGTTCGATAGCTCGAGGGTGATCTGGCCGCGATACCCCGGATCACACAGCCCTGCGGTCGCGTGTACCACGACGGCGAGCCGACCCAGCGAGGAGCGTCCTTCGACGTGGGCGATCAGGTCCGGCGGAATCTCGACGCGTTCGTGGGTCGTTCCGAGCACGAAGTCACCGGGATGGAGAATGAAGTCGTCACCCTCGTCGACGACGGTTTCCGTGACGTACTCGTCGACCTCCTGTTCGGAGTCGGGATGGATACAGGAGATGTTCGTCCGCTGGAACTCGAGAAACTCACGGCCGAGTCGCAGGTCGACGCTGGCCGGCTGAATCTGCAGTTCGGGGTCGTCGAGGGGGTCGACGACGAGGTCGCCCTCCTCGAGTCGATCGAGAATGTCCGCGTCCGAGAGGATCATACCCGTCGAGTCGAACGGCGAGGGTGTAAACGGTTCGATCCGGAATTTGTGTCCGGAAATTGGCGATGTTGTGTTGCTGGGTTGTGGGTCGCTGGGTTGTGGGTTGCTGTGGCGCTGGGTCGCTGTGTCACCCCGACTCGTTCGTCACTCGAGTGCCGCGTCGATCGCGTCGGCCGTCTCTTCGAACGCCATCTCGCTGAAGGTCTGGGTTTCGGAGTCGTAGAACTCGACCGGGTCACCGTCGACGACGACCGTCGGTGTTCCACTGATGCCGTTGGCCCGGCCGTAAGATCGTTGGGCCTCGATCGCAGACCGGTGACGGTCCTCTTCGGCCGCTTCGCGAACGTCGGCTCCGTCGGCCCCGACTTCGTCGGCGATGTCTTCGACGATCTCGTAGCTGTACGACCCCTGATGTTCGTAGACCCGACTCGTAAACGCCCAGAACGCATTGTCGCCTTCGGTCTCGAATACTTCCCGGGCTGCGCTAGGGAGCTCCCAGGACCACGAGCTGCCGATGACCGGAAAGTCCCGATGCTCGTACCGGACGGACCCGGGTTCGAGATACTGCTCTCCGAGTGCGGGGAACACGTTCAGTTTGAACGCCTGGCAGGCAGGGCAGGCGAAGTCCTCGTACACGACCACGGTAACGTCGGCCTCCGGATCGCCGATCACCGGCGGTTCGGGCGGCTCCGGGTCGTCTTCCGCTGGCGATTCGGACGGTTCCGAGGGATCGTCACCACCGAGACAGCCCGCGATGGCACCCGAGCCGACCGCTGCGGACGTCCCGAGAAAGGCACGGCGCGTCTGATTCATACCGCCTCCTAACGAGTCCGACAGCAAATGCGTGTCGTCTCGATTACTGTCCTCGATCGTCGCCGATTTATCGCTCGCTCTCGAGGACTACGCGTATGAAACAGGCAATCGTCGCCCGCACGGACATCGGGATGGGCCAGGGAAAACTCGCCGCACAGGTCGCACACGCGTCCCTGTCGGCTTACGAGAGAGCGGACACACGAGCACGGGATCAGTGGAAAGACGGTGGACAGAAGAAAGTCGTCCTGAAGGGGGAAAGCGAGCGACAGCTCCACGAACTCTCGGAGATCGCCGACAGCAAAGGTATCCCGAACGCCCTGGTGCGGGACGCCGGCCACACGCAACTCGAGCCGGGAACCGTCACCGCCCTCGCGGTCGGTCCGGCTGCTGACGACTCGGTCGATAGCGTGACGGGCGACCTGTCGCTCTTTTAGCGGTGCTCGGCCGATGCGCCGCTCGAGACCGATGACGATCCGGAGCCGGGGCGCGTAGTCACCGCCTTCGAATACCGGGCTGATGCGGACCCACACCTGCCCCTGCACCCGACCGCCACTCGACAGGAGAACGAACGGATTTATCCCCCGCGACCGAAGCGCCGGCAACGATCATGCGTTCGCCACACCCAACGGAGCGAGCCGTCGGCCTCGAGTACTACGTCAGCGATACCGACGGGGTCGGCGGCCAGCTCCGCGCAGACGACGACCAGTTTCGCGTCCGGGAACTCGAGCGGTTCTCGACTGAGCCCGTCGACGCGCCGACGGACGCCTATCCGTATCTCGTCTTCCGGGCAACGCTCTCCGGGTGGGATACCAACGACTTCGCCTCACGGCTCTCGAACGCCCTCGGTATCTCGCGCGAACGCGTCAACTGGGCCGGCACGAAGGACAAATACGCCGTCACGACACAGCTGTTCTCCGTCTACGGGGCCGAGCCCGACGACCTACCCGATGTCGACGGCGCGAATCTCGAGGTCGTTGGGCGGGCCGGACGTGCCCTCGAGTTCGGCGATCTCGCGGGTAACGCCTTCGAACTCGTCGTGAGCGAGCCCGAGCGACCGGCACTGGTCGACGAGATCACCGACGAACTCGCGGCGTTTGCGGGGACGGAGGACGCCGACGACAGCGACGGCGCGGTTACCGTCGGCGTCCCCAACTTCTTCGGCCAGCAGCGCTTCGGCAGTCGCCGCCCCGTCACCCACGAGGTCGGTCTCGAGATCGTCCGCGACGACTGGGAGGGTGCGGTGATGGCCTACCTCGGGAACCCGACGGATGCCGAACCCGAGGGAACGCAAGCGGCCCGGACGTTCGTCGAGGAGACCCGTGACTGGCAGGAGGCCCTCGAGCGGTTTCCCCACCGGCTGCGGTACGAGCGGTCGCTGCTGCACGAACTGGCCGAGTGTGACGGCGAGCCCGAGAGTGACACCTACCGGGCCGCACTCGAGCGTCTGCCTACCAATCTCCAGCGGCTGTTCGTCCACGCTGCGCAGTCGTACGCGTTCAACCTGATGCTCTCGGAGCGACTCGAGCGCGGGCTGGCGTTCGACCGGCCCGTCGAGGGGGACGTGGCCTGTTTCGTCGATTCGGACGCGCCCGACGGACTCGCGTTGCCCGACACGGATCGTCTCCAGCGGGTCGACGAACGGAGAGTTCAGTCGGTGACTCGTCACTGCGAGCGCGGCCGGGCGTTCGTCACCGCGCCGCTTGTCGGGACCGAGACCGAACTGGCCGACGGCGAACAGGGCGAGATCGAACGCGAGGTGCTCGCGGCGTTAGGTCTCGAGCCCGACGACTTCGACCTCCCCGGGGAGTTTCACTCGACCGGGACGCGGCGGGCGATCCTCGTACGGACCGACCTCGAGACCGAGCGGGAGCCGCTTCGGCTCTCCTTTTCGCTGCCGAAGGGATCGTACGCGACCGTTCTCGCCCGGGAGTTCCTCAAGGTCGATCCGATCGATCTCGGCTGACGGTTGGGCCCCCGGCCGGGGAATGACAGTGGTGGGCAGTCTCAGACGCTCGGCACGCCAAACAGCAGCGTGAACGCGGCAGCGCCGAGCAGCACGACGCCCCAGGCGCGGGCGACGTTCTCGCTCTCAGGGGCGACCCGCTCGAGGACGACGACGAACATCAGACCGACCATGACGGTGACGTTCATCGATCCCAGCGCGACCATTGCGGCGAACAGCGGCCAGGTGCAGCCGACGCAGTTGACGGCGTAGGCGACACCTTCCCGACCCATGCGACCGACGGAGGGTCGGTGGGGGACCTGACGACAGGACGCACATCGTGCGAGCAGATCACGTTTCAGCGGGGAGAACTGGTAGGCACCGGCGAACGCGAGCAGGCCCCCGACCACGAGCGCGCTGGCGTCGACGCCGAGAACGGAGCCACTCACCAGGCCGTGGATCGAGACGGTGGACTCGACGGCCAGCGGGACGACGCCGACGGCCGTCCACACGAGTCCGTAGGCCAGCAGGAACGAGGCGATCGCGGGTGCGAAGACGTTCCGGGCACAGCAGAGACGCTCGCGGTAGCGCCGGACGACGGGAACGAGCGACGGGAGCATCATCGCGACCATCATCGTCCCCCACATCAGCAGGTAGGCGGACCCACCGGAGAGGCCGTTCGCGACGGCCATCGCCTCCGGAACGCCGGGGGCGGCCATCGGCGCGTCGAGCCCCGCCGGCGCGGGGCCGAGTCCGGGAAGCCACCCCTCGAGCAGGACGAGCCACAGGGCGGCGGCGAGCGAGAGGACCAGCGCGTCCGCGACCGGTACGGCTGGGCGGTCGAGGTCGATACGATTAGTGATGGAAGAAAGCATATCGGTTGACATCGGTCGAACAGGAGGGAAGGAGCCGGGCGGTCATCGGTCGGAGCGGTCGCGTTCGAGAACGACGCCGCCAGCGCCGACCGCGACGTCGAGCGGGGCGGTCGCCAGGCCGTCGTCGACGTCGGCGCTCGAGCGGGCGAGCGCGAGGCCGAACAGTGACTTCTCGGTGGGTGACTCGAGTTCGGTCCAGCGGATGCTCGCCTCGCGCTCGTAGAGCCGGCCGCCGGTTGCGACGGCGAGAGTGTCCGATCCACGGGCCCGGATCGCCTGGAGTGCCCCCTGGCCGACGTGTAGCGGCGTCCAGTTCTCGCAGTCCGGATCGTACCAGTAGGCGATGCCGTCAGCGCCGGCGATGAAGACCTCGTCGTCGCCGGCCCACACGTCCTGGAAGTCGACCTCAGCGTTGCGGACGCCGATGTGCTCCCACTCGTCGCCTGCATCCTCGGTGTCGTCGCTCGCGTCGCTCTCGCCGGACAAGGTTGCGGGTTCACGGTAGGCCCCGCCGCTGGTGTCGATGGCGTAGAACCCGTTCGGGCCGGCCGTCACCCCGGGAATCGTCGAGCCGCCACCCGGTTCGACCACGTCACCCCAGACCGGACAGCCGTCCTCGACGGTACAATCGAGCACTTCGCCGGAGCCGTTGGCGATTCTGACGTGTTCCTCGCCGGTCGGGCCGGCGACGGCGATGGCTTCCCAGGTGCTCGTCTTCTCCATCGGTGCAGTGTAGTCGCTCAGGTGGCCGTCAGCGACGTCGTAGTAGCCGAGCGCGCCGCTGTCGCCCGCGAACCAGACCCGACAGCCGTCGTCGGTCGCGGCGATATCGCGGAGGGTGTTGTCCGAGACGCCAGGGCCGCGCTCGAGGAGGATCGTCCACTCGTCGTCGCGCCCGAGCAGGAGCCCGCCTTCACCGCAGGCGTAGGGGCCGTCCTGTCCGTGAACGACGCCGTGGAGGGTGCGGGACGTCGGCGACTCGGCGTCGGTCCAGCCGTCGGAACCGCCGTCCGTTCGGACGGCATCGTCGTCCCGTCGCTCGTCGCTGGCTTCGTCGTCGGTCCCGAGTGGACCGACATCGCGGACCCGTTCGAGGGCGTCGAACAGCGTCTCGTCGATACGGTCGATCATCGCATCACCTCCCGAGCCGCGGCGAGTCGGGAGCAGCCGACACTGTAGGCGGCCTCGCGCCAGGTCAAGTTGCATCGGTCGCGACGCTCCCGTACGTCGCCGACGGCGTCGGCCAGCGCGTACTCGAACTCGTTTGTCACACGCGCGCTGCTCGTCCGATCGCGACCGACGCTTCGAACCCACTCGAGGTGGGCCGCGATCGGTCGGCCGACCGTCGCCAGCACGGCGGGGACGACGTCGACGCCGCGTTCCTCGAGGGCTCGCTGGCCGCCAGGGGTCACGCTGCCGACAGCGCCCTCGACGACGAGATCGGCCTCGACCTTGGCGGCGTTTTCGGCGGTGACTGCCGTCGTGTTCGCCGCGAGAAGCAACACGTCGCTCGAGTGCCCGAGGACGTTCTCGGTGCCGGTCATCGTCCCGTCGTCGAACTCCGCGAGCGCCCCTGGACGCCGGAGGTAACTCGGGACGAGGTCGGTGTCGAGTCCTGCCCCGTCGTCGGCGGCGATGCCTGCTTGCTGGCTACACATCGCGGTGACGGTGCCGCCACGGGATTCGAGGCGGCGTGCGGCCGCCGAGCCGACGCTGCTGGCACCGTAGACGGCGGCGGTCGCCTCGGACAGCGGCCGGTCGTGATCCGTCTCGAGGATGTCTCTTGCGACCGAGGCGACGCTGCGGCCGCCGGTTACGGCGAGTTCGCGGAGGCCGCCGAGGGCTGGCGGCTTGCCGACGACCGTCGCCGTCTCGGGCCGGTCGACCCGGTCCGAGACTGCGCTCGCGAACCGCGCCATCGTCCGCCGGTCGGTACCAACGTCGGGAGCGAGCACGTCGTCGTTCGGCCCGACGCCGTCGATCCGATCGGCGTAGGCGCGGGTGAGCCGAACGCGTTCCGTTCGGGTGAGTTCCGACGGCTCGACTGCGATACCGCCGGCGGCACCGCCGAACGAGACGCCGGCGACCGCGGCACGGACGGTCGCCGCGAGGGCGAGGCCGGCACAGTCGTCGCCGTCGAGGTCGGGCACGTAGCGGTGCGGGCCGAGGAAGGGGCCGCGAACGCCGTCGTGACGGACCCGGTATCCGTCGCAGACGTCGACCGTGCCGTCGTCGCGTTCGAAGGGGACCGGAATCCGCTGTCGGCCGTGAGGATGGAGGAGTCGCTGTTCGATCGACTCCCCGAGACCGAGACGACGCGTCGCCGTCGTCGCGTAGGTCCACGGGGCGTCGAGGTCGGGGGCTGTACTCTGTGGTCCGTCGTCGAGAGAGTCGTGAAACGGTGACATAGGTGGTGAATCGGTAGTCGTCTATCGGTCGCGTCGGGGACGGTAGGGAAACGACCGGTCGCCGATCGGGCAGCCGGGTCGAGACCGGTCCCGACGGCGTTGGGAACGGGCCTCAGCGGTCGTGGAAGAGACACTCCCGTTCCCACTCGTGATGCTCCTCGAGGCGCTCGTTGGCGCGTGTGCTGGGGCGGTAGGCGTTGGTACGCCCGTCCAGCGGGTGTTTTTCGACGTAGCCTTCGTCGACGAGTTCGCCGAGGTTCTTGTAGAGTCGACCCTGGCTAATCTCCTCGTCGTAGTAGCAGTCCAGGGTATCCTTGATGACGAGGCCGTGCGGGTTGCTCTCCGCGAGCTTCCGGATGACGAACAGCTGATCGCGCTTGAAGCCCGTCAGGTTCGTCAGCGGCTGCGGAGTCGGTTTTTCGGTGCACGATTCGGTCGTCTCGTCGTCGTTCGGTTCCGTTCGATTGGACATCGGTGCATCACTGGCGGCCGAGCCGCCGACGCTACGCGCGGGGGATCGAACCCGCACCCGGCCGAATCCGGACGTAGCTACCCGCCTCAGGGACCGAACTCGAGGCGATGTTCACGATAGAGGACGGCGAGGAAGACGCCGAGCGGGACGAACCCGAGGATGACGAGCGCCAGCGCGGCGTAGAGCGTGCTCGTCAGCCCGACGCTGACGACGAAATACAGCAGGACGGCTGCCGCCGCCACAAACAGCAGGCCGACACTCGAGAGCACGAGGCCGAAACTCAGTCGCCGAAACTGCCACTCGAGGTTCTCCGAGCGGCGGAGTTGCTCGACGAGGACGACGACCGGCGGAATCGTCAGCGCGATCAGTTGCAGGAGCATCAGTGCGACATCGGTGCTTTCGGTAGTTGTCATGGGGACTGAGTGTGGTGTGTGGACCGCAGGCGACTGCGGCGGTTCGAGCGCGATACCTGCCACTCGAGGGTGGCGAAGCGACCGGTGGGTCGGACCGTCACCGTCGGCGTCGGATCGTCACCGCCGGTTCCACTCGCGAGCGTGTGCGGGAGCGTCCGCGAGGTCCCACGGATCGTCGGGAGCGGGATCGCCGCGTCGCAGCGACCGCGCGAGGTTGGCGAGGAAAACGAGCTGACCGACTGCGATGACGTACGCGCCGACGGTCGCGAGCTGGTGTAACGGTGCGTACGCCGACGCGTAGGTCGCGACGCGTCTCGGTTGGCCCGCGAGGCCGACCAGCAAGAGCGAGCCGAACGCGACGGCAATTCCGACGATCGTCAGCCGGACGTGCAGGCGAGCGAGGTCGGGGTCGTACTGGCGACCGGTCAGGAGGGGAAACCAGTAGTAGACGCCCGCGACGAGCGCCAGCGCGACGAACCCGGCCAGCAGCAGGTGGAAGTGCGCGACGACGTAGTACGTCCCGTTGTACTGGACGTTGATCGGCGAGACGGCGAGGAAGACCCCGGTGACGCCGCCGACGACGAAGAAGCCGACCGCAGCGACGACGGCGAGCATCGGCGCGGGGTACCGGATCGAGCCACCCCACAGGGTGCCGAGCCAGCTACAGAGCTTCGCGGAGCTCGGTACGGCCACGGCCAGCGTGAGGACCATGAAGGCCATCCGGGTGGACGGCCCCGTACTGGCCACGAACAGGTGGTGGCCCCAGACGACGAACGAGATGACGCCGATCGCGACGGTGGAGTAGACCGCCGAGTGGCGACCGAACAGACGGCGGCCGGCAAACCGCGGGAGGACGTGGCTGACGATCCCCATCGGCGGCAACACCAGTATGTACACCAGCGGGTGGGCGAAGAACCAGAACAGGTGCTGCCAGCGCTGCGGTCCGCCGCCGGCCGCGACGAACCCGGTGCCAAGCGCCCGGTCGGCGAGCAGCAGCGACGCGGCCAGCGCGAGCACCGGAAACGCGACCGCCGCCATCGCCGCGGCCGTCAGCACCGTCCAGGTGAAGGTGTCGACGTCCCGCCAGGGGACGCGCCGACGCCGAACGATGGTGACGACGAGGTCGACGCCCGTCAGCGCGGTCCCGACGGCGACAAGGAGCAGTCCGACGAGTAGCGCATCGATAGCGGGATTGGCTGACAGGGCGCTCAGCGGGGTGTAGAGCGTCCACCCGACTGCCACCGGCTCGAGTCCGCCGACGCCGAGGACGCCCCCGATGGTGCCGGCGCGGATCGCAAGCGCCGCGAGTACCTGCGACCAGAACGCCGCCGTTGCGAGGGCCGGAAACGCGGTCCGGTCCGCACCGATCAGCGAGGGGACGGCGGCGTAGGCGACCCCCCAGATCGCCGGGAGCGCGAACAGGAACAGCATCGTCAGCCCGTGAGTCGTGAAGAACGCGGCGTACGTCTCGGCTCCCCACCGGTCGAGTCCCGGTGTGACCAGCGCCGTCCGGAGCAACAGGGCGTCGAGTCCGCCCCAGAGGCCAAACAGCAACGCGAACCCGAGATAGCGCCGGGCGAGTCGGCCGTGTCCGACGCCGATCCTTTCGGTCCGAAGCCAACGGGCGACCCCTGTGAGCGTCCGCCGCGGCGTCGAGCGTGTCATCCGTCGCGGCCGAACTGAAACGCCCGGCCGAGTTCACGGACGCCGAGCAGGCCGACCGTCGTCGCGGCGGTGAACGCGGCGAGGGGATCGACCGCATAGAGGACGCCGGCGACCAGGGGCGCGAGGACGACGGCGAGTCGAACCACCGCCCGAACGTCCTCGGTCGCGCTCGAGCCAGGGATCGGCGCGTCTCGAGCGCTGGCTCCGACGGTCGGCCGGAGCGGTTCGATCGCGGTACGACAGCCGAACAGTCCGAACAGCACGGCGACGACGCCGGCGCTCGTCGGGGCTGCTACGAGCGCCATCGGGAACAGGGAGACGCCCACGAGGCCGACGGCGAGCAGTACCCGGCGATCGACGCTCGAGCGCACCCGCGGAGAGCCGATCGCGCCGAGGATCGCGCCCGCCGCCTCCACGAGGACGAAAGCGCCGAAGACGGCGATCGGAGCCAGTGTGAACCCTCCGATCGAGAAGCCAACAGGCTCGTAGTCGACGACCAGGAGGACCAGAAACGGCGAGACGCCGACGATCGCGACGCGAACGAGCGCGTCGCCGACGATAGCCCACCGGGCTCGGTCGGGTAGATCGGCGACGACAGTCCGGGCACGCTCGAGCGTCGGGGTTTCGCTGGCCACCGAGAGCGATCGACCGTCGCCGTGGACGGCTTCGACCGACGAACCCAGCGCGACGGCGGCGACGAGCGCGGCCGCGGCCCCGATGGCAGAGAGCAACGCGATCCCGGTCCCCACGGTGTCCGCGCTGGCGACGGCCGCGACCGCGATCGGTGCGGCCGTGGCGACGCCGAGAGCACCGATCACAGCGCGGGTTCGCGGGTCCGCCGCTTCGATCGNCCATCAGAGATGTGTATAAGAGACAGGTGCCAAGCAGGGCATCGAGCGTCGGCGCGCCGGCCAGCGCGAGTAGGCCGGCAGCCGCGAGCAGCGTCGAGCACAGCGCCACGACCGGTGTCGACACGCCGTCGCTCGAGCGCGAGGCTGCGACGGCGGCGACGCCGAGGCCGAGCGTCGCGAGGGACCCGACGACGACCGGCCCGTAGCCGATCGAGACCACGAACGCGGGCAGGTAGCGTTCGGTTATCCGGACGAGGCCGTGTCCCATCGTGAGCGCGGCGAGACAGACGGCGCTTGTCGGCTCGAGCCGGTCGACGGCCGCGGGGAGCTGTGGTGGAACCATGAATCCGTGTCGAATCAGTCAGTTCAGGCCGCGATCCTCCAGTGCGTAGGCGATTCGCCTGGCGACGTCGGAGACGCGGAGGTAGACGCCGGCGACGTGGGGGACGATCCGTTTCCAGATTCGGCGACGCTGAGCCGGCTCGAGGGCGGTGTAGACCTGCACCGCGAGGATCGGTGCGGCGACGACGTTGAGGAGGGCCGTGTACGTCCCGGGGACGGTGCCGCCGGCTGCCGAGGGAGCGGGGATGAGCCCGAGCCCGCCGAAGAGCAGTTCGACGGCGAGGCCGGCGACGACCGCGGCGAGGAAGAAGGCAACGAAGATCGCACCGGCCATGCGGGGGCCGTAGTAACGATGGTAGGTACGGACCAGTGGCAGGATGAGCAGGTCCGCGAAGATGAACGCCAGAATACCGCCGAAGGAGACGCCGTTCTGCCAGAGAACGACCGCGAACGGGACGTTTCCGACCGAGCAGAGAAACGTCAGCACGCCGACGATGGCCCCCAGGACGACGTTCGAGACGAGCCGGAGCACACTCCCCTCGGCACCGACGCCGAAGATGGTGGTCCACCAGGTCGTGGGTACCAGCGCGGCCAGCAGACCGGCGATGAGAAAGCCGAGGACGATATCCCGCCAGAGCATGTCCCACTCGCGGATCGTCTTCGCGGCCGCCGAGCGCCAGCGGTCGCCCGAGAGCAGCTCCGGCCCGGCCGTGACGGGGGCCTGGTCGTCGATGGGATCGTAGGCTCCCTGACAACCGCCACAGCAGAAGTACCGTCGCTCGCTGTCGACCCTTCGCTCGAGCACGTCGCCGTCGGTCGGGTCCACGCGCATTCCGCAGGCGGCACACTCGAGTTCGTCGAGCGCCCGCGCGTTGGCTCGTGCCTGCTCGATCCAGGAGTCCGGGACGAACCGACGGTAGACGACTCCGAGGACGACGACGGCGACGAGCCCGCCGAGGAGTTCGGCGGCGACGAACTGCCAGCCGAGCAACAACAGGACGACGAGCGCGAGTTCGAGCACGAGATCGGTACTCGCAAACTGGAACGCACCGAGACTGGCCGGCGCGGACGCGCCCTTCGAGAACAGCGACCGGGTCGTCGCGACCGCCGAGAACGAGCAACTCGAGGAAGAGGCCCCGAAGAGCGCGCCGTAGGCGATCGACTTCCAGTCGTCGTCGCCGAGGTAGTCGCCGAGTCGATCTTCCGAGACGAACTCCTGGACCGCGCCCGTGATCGTAAACCCGAGCACGAGTGCCCACCACGTCTCCCAGCCCATCTCGAACGCGATCAGGACGCCCTCGACGAGACCCACCAGTAACGCGCCGAGCATCCCCAGGAGTCGGGCAGCGAGACCCAGTCCACCGCCACTCGCGTGTGCATCGAGCGGTCCGACGATCGGGTGGCCGTACGCGAGCGTACTGACGGACGCGTCCGTAATGGGGTGTATCGCCGAGAGCATGGTGGAACGAATGGGGACGACTGTGAGCGAGGCGGTCGGTCGGACCGACATCGCCGCGAGCGAACAGTAGCGGCTATGCTGTCGGGCCAGGATGTCATTCGCGCCCGAGAGTGGCGCGTCGTCCTGGCCTTCCAACAGTCACCACCAACGGTTGTTGCCGTAAAAAGATGGACGAAACCTAGAGAATGTACAGCGAGGGGGCAATCCCCTCAGCGGGTCAGCAGGCCGATCGCACGGTGGCGATTGTACAGGTAGACGAGACACACCGTCACGGTCGAAAGGAGGAAGGCGACGACGGCGATCGCGATCCCAATGCTGAATCCGGCTGCAAGCCCCGACAGGATGCCCAGCAGGAGGGGAGCGACGATCGCCGCACCGACGTAAGTCTCGCGATCCGGAACCCAGTCGTCGGCGTCGGCCGCGACGACTTCGGCGTCCCGCCAGATCGCCGGCAGGCTGACGGCACCGCCGGCGGTGATCACGGTTAGCAGCGCGATACTTCCGAGACTCGAGGCTACGACGCCGCCACCATTGGTGAGGCGAGCAAGCGAGACGATTCCGAGGAGACTCACGGCGGGGTAGCCGATCAGCACGTACCAGTACCACGGGGCGCGACCGGTCGAATCGAGCGGAGCGAGATCATCGAGCGACATGGTGCACCCGCCGTTGGCACCCTCCACACATAAATTGTCTAAATTGGTAATATTACGAAACAAAATGTCTGCAGAGGCCATCCACAGGCGCTCAAAGGTACGATATTTTATCTCAGATAGTTCCAGTATGGTGTCAACTTAAACCACCGGCACCGCTATCTCTGGCATCCGGTCGGGCCGCATCGCGGTTCGATCGGCATCCAACACGATGATTGGTGAACACGCATTCTGTCCGACCAGCGGTGCATCTCTCTCGCGAGAGGTCCACTACGACGATCGTGGCCGTCCCGAGCGGACGCCCCAGTCAGACGACCTCTCGCCGAACGCAACTCTCGAGGCCCCACTGACGACGGGAGCCCGTCGATCCTCGAGACGTGCCCTTCTGACGTACTTCCGGCGGTGTCACCGCCGACACGCCGATGCCGACGACGAGTGCTATCGGCGCGCGGCGCTGGCGCTCGCCAGATTGAAACGGACGGCCTCGGGCCGCGACGAACGTGACGTCGTCGTCTGGTTTGCGCTCGGGGAACGGCTCGCCTACGAGGGCTTCGACGTCGAGTGGATGGCTGCACATGCCGACCCTCGTTGTCCCGACTGCGGTGCCCGCCTGTCGTACGCGTCCGATTCGGACGGGCTGGTCGGCTACTGTGGGGTCTCGTGTCGCGACGAGCGAACGGACCGACTCGCGGAGATCCGCGAAACGGTTCGGTCGCTGTTCGCGCGAACCTACCCCGACGAGCCGACACCAGAAACGGATGCCCTCACGTTGCTGTGATCGATCGCGACGCCGGTCGCCAGGTCGACGACGGAACGACGACCATGCGCCTGCTGACGGTACTCACCGACTCGCAGTCGACGACGGACGAGGTCAGCGCCGTTCTCGAGCGCCACGACCTCCAGTACAGTCTCGCCGACCACAGCGACGGCGACCAGTGGACGATCACTGCCCCCGTCCCCGAGCACGCGGTCGAACCCCTCGAAGACGAACTGTCGTCGGTCGGCGACGACCTAACCATCGTCGTCGACGAACCGATGACGATCGTCGGCAACGGCTGGGACGAATCCGGCCCCGAGCGGCCCGACTGGCTGTCGTTCGAACGCATCTCCCGCAGCGAGCTCCGTTCGAAGGCCCGGGCACAGCTCCCGTCGCTCACGATCTTCGCCGCGATGAGCGCGATCAGCGGTGTCGTCGCGACCACCGGCGTCCTGCTGGACTCGCTTGCGGTTCTGGTCGGCGCGATGGTGATCGCGCCGCTGCTCGGGCCGGCGATGGCCTCGAGCGTCGCCACCGTCCTCGACGAGCGCCCGCTGTTCGTCCGCGGCGTCAGACTGCAACTCGTCGGCGTCGGCGTCGCGATGGGAAGCGCACTCGCGTTCGCGATGTTCTCGCGGACATCGCCGGTCGTCGCCGCGACCGTCGACCTCGAGGCGAGTCTTGGCCTCGGCAGTCACGGGTTACCGCCATCGCTACTCGTGACGGTCGCGATCTGCTCCGGTATCGCCGGCGGCCTCGGGATGGCGACGACGGGTATCACGGACCTCATCGGGGTGATGATCGCCGCCGCGATCATGCCGCCGATCGGCGTCGTCGGCGTCGGCGTCGCCTGGAACGAACCCGCAGCCGTGATCGGATCGCTCGTCGTCGTCGCGGTCAACCTCACCGCGATCAACGTCGGCGCGATCGCGACCCTGTGGACCGTCGGCTTTCACCCCTCGGACCGTGCCCGAATCCGGACGACCAGGGGCGCGATACTCCGGCGGATCGTCTTGCTTGTCGGGGTCTTGCTCGTCGCTATCCGGGCACTCGAGTGGCTCTCCAATGGGTTCTGAACCGCATTATCGACGACCGCGCTACCGATGACTGACGATCCCTCCCTCGACGGTGACGGCGAATCGTGTTCGACGATCGACGACGATCCCTCGGACGGCAAAACGGATTCGATACCCGACAGCGATCTCGCGGACGACACATCGGAATCGACTATCGACGGCGACCCGGCCGAGGAGGACCGCGCTGGTGACACCTCGTTCGGTGGCTCCGTCGTTCGATACGCGCTTTGGCTGACGGTCACCACCGTCGTGGTCGCCGCTCGGATCGTCTGGGCCGGCGTTCGAATCGTCGCTTACCGGCTGCGCGACACCGAAACCCGCGGCGAGTGGCGACGCTGGCTCCTGCTCGAGGGCGACCGCCGGGTGATCGTCGGCGGCTTCGTCGCCGGCGTCTTCGCGCTCGCGCTCGTTCTCGGGCTCAGCGACGTCATCGGGGTCCGTGAGAGCCGGTTCGTGACGACGATGTTCAGTACGATGATCGCGGGGCTGTTCTCGTTCATTCCGATCGTCGTCGCGGTCAACCAGCTGATCATCTCCCGGCTGTTTGGCACCCCCGACCGACTCACCGACCGCATCGACGGCGTCCAGGAGTTCCGCAGCCGCGTCGAGACCCAGACCGATGGCGACGGCGTCAGCCCGAGCAACCCTGCTCCCTTCCTCGCCCGGCTGGCTGGCACGCTCGGCGGTCGCGCGGACGCGCTCGCGACAGAGTGTGATAGGGCAGCAACCGGAGAGACAGCCACGGGGGACGACCCGCCCGCCGACTCGGCGACTCCCTCCTCCGCCCTCGAGTCGGTCTCCCGCTTTGCGACCCACACTCGCGAACACACGGACAGCCTCTCGTCGCGGCTCACCGGCGGCACGGAGTCGGTGTTCGACGTCGTCCTCCCGACGATCGACCACGACTACGCCGGAGCCGCGAACGAGGCCCGTCGCCTCGAGCGACGGTTCGACGAGGAGCTCTCCGATCGGGCAGCGACGCTGCTCGAGGACCTCCGGGGGCTGTTCGTCGCGGCGGACGCAACCCGCCAGTACTTCACGACGATCTACCTCCAGCGCGAACTCGCGCGGCTGTCCCGGCTGATCACCTACAGCGGCACCGCGGCGATCTTGCTCTCGTCGCTCGTCATTATGATCTACGCGAGTGGCTACCCGCCGGTCGCGTTCGAGGGATGGCTGCTCGTGCTCGTCAGCCTCGCGCTCGCGGTCGCGTTCAGCCCGCTTGCAGTCCTCTTTGCCTACGTCGTCCGCGTCTCGGCGATCCTCAAGCGAACGTCCGCGCCGGGCGCGTTCACCCTGTCGGATACGTACCACGGGACGAACGGTACCGACGGCGTCCACACGACGAACAGCGACGATCGGGCGAGCGAGGACGACGAATGACGAACCGACGATCCGTCCTCGGGGCGATCGCCGCCGGGATCGGGTCGCTCGCCGGCTGCGTCGACGCCGACGGGAAGTGGGTCGCCGCCGACGTTCCGACGGACGCGGCGCTGTACGACGTCGCGACGGCAGCCGACGGTGCCTACGCCGTCGGCGAAGACGGCATCCTCCTCGAGCGAACCGACGGCGACTGGTCCATCCGCCTCGAGGGCGGCCCCGACGGGGCGGGCGACGCCTTCCGGGCCGCGACAGCGACGAACAACGGCCGGACACTGTGGGTGGCCGGAGACGGCGGCACGCTGGCGCTGTACGACGTCGTCGCGGATCGCATCGTCGACTTCTCGGCACCCCGAGGTGCAACGTCCTCGTGGACTGCGGTCGCAGCCGCCGGATTGTCCGGCGAGGAGCGTCTGTCGGTCGTCAACAGCTCCGGCGAACTCTTCCGCGGGCGTCGCGACGGCCCGGCCGTCGAGTGGGCCGATCCGATCAAACCGGGCAGCGGCTCGAGCGTCACCGACGTCGCCCTGACGGCGCTTACCTACGGCTACGCCGTCGATACCGACGGCGGCGTCTTCGAGTCACGGGACGGTGACGTCTCCTGGACGCAGATCGGGATCGACGGTGCGGGCGTCGACTTCGAGACCGTCGCGGCCATCGACGACGGCCACGTCTCGGTCGCGGGCGGCGACGGCACTGTCTTCGCCTACGACGGCGTCGCCTGGTCGCGAACGTCGCTCGGCGAGCAGCCGATCGTCGCGCTAGCACGCGAGCGATACGACGCGCTGGCCGTCTCCGCAGCCGGCGTCGTCTACGAACGGAACTTCGACGGCTGGACCGAAAACGAGCGACTCGAGGTCGGGGTCGAACCCCACTCGGTGGCACTCGGAACAGCCCGCACGCCGCAGGTGATCGTCGGCGAATCGGGGACGGCGTTCGAGCGGCGGTACTGACGCTTTCCGTCGCGGTTTGCGCTTCGATACCGACCATGATCTTCCACACAGCCACGTTCGATGCGGGCGACCGTACACGCCACTCGCGCTCGACCGGGGAACCGAACGCCGAACGCGCCGCCAACAAGCCACCGGGTCGATGCGTCGCGAGCGGCTGCTGTGCGATCGTCGGCTTCCTGCTCGCGACGGAGTCAGTCGCCGCGCAGTCTACCAATAGCGCGCTCATCGACGACCTCTACGTCCGGTTGCTCGCGATCGGAATCCCGCTGACCGTGCTCGTCCTCGCCGCGTTCGCCTACGCCGCCGTCCGGTTCCGGCGCGCCGACGAGCCGACGCCGACGCCCGAGGAGCCGGTACTCGAGGTCGTCTGGATCGTGGCAACGATCGTCGTCCTGCTTTTCGTCGCCGCCTCGGCCTACCCGGTGCTTGCGACGCCGTATCTCTCCCCGGACGGCCACTACTCGGACGGGAGCGCCGGCTCCCCGCCGGGCGACGAGGTGGCCGACGTCGAGATCGACGTCGTCGCGGAGCAGTGGACCTGGCAGGCGACGTACGAGGCGGCCAACGTCACTACCCGCAACGAACTGGTCTTGCCGGCCGACGAGGACGTGCGACTGGTGCTTTCCTCCCGGGACGTCATCCACTCGTTTGCCGCTCCGGAACTCGGCGTCAAACGGAACGTCTACCCCGGCGAGGAGACGACGATCCGAACTCTCGTCTACGAACCCGGCGAGTACCACGCCCACTGCACCGAGTTCTGTGGGGGCGGTCATCCCGAGATGACCGCGACCGTCACCGTCGTCAACCGCGAGACGTACGACGACTGGCTCGCCGACCACGAGGGCGACACCGACGTGACCGAACCGCCGGATTCGACGTGATCGGCTCGAGTACGGCCGACTCGACTATGTCGCCGTCGAAGCGACGTACTCGCCGCACTCGTCACACTCGTCGGAACCGACGCGACCGCAAAAAACGAGAACCGAAGTTCGAACGAAACGGTTCGTCGAACGTCTCGGCCGGGCTACCGATCGATGTCCTGCCGGGACCGCTACGGGGTCACCGGAGGCACAGGTCACCCGGAAACGACGACGTACGGCGGTCCGTATCAGTCGCCGGCAGCGACGTCTTCCTCGTCGACGTCGACGGAGGTCGCTTCCTCTTCGGCGACTTCCTCGGGGTGGGCCTCGAGGGTCGCCTTCTGGATTTCGACGCGGCGCAGCGGGTAGATCGTCTTCGCCTCGCCGTAGATCGCCGAAGAGAGACGGCCTTCGACGACACTGTCGATGAGCTCTTCGAAGGTGCGCTCGGCGGCGGCCTCCTCGACCATCGTAACCATCTGCTCGCGGATGGCCTTCTCCTGGCTCGCGTCGGCTTTCTTGGTCGTGAAGGCGACGGGCTGAATCTGGACGCGGTAGTCGTCCGTCGTGAGGACGGTGACGTAGGCCTCGATCTTGGAGGCTCCGCGTCGGACCAGCGAGCGCAGGTAGTCACGGGTCAGCGAGTGCTGCTGGAACTCCGTGTACGCCGTGTCGCTGCCCACGTCGTTGATCTTGAAGGTGAGCTTCGTGTTGTTCTCGCTGGCGGCACCTTTCAGGTCGCCAAGCGTCGTCTCGATAGTTCGGTCGTAGAGCTTTTCCGGTTCGTCGGCGGGGGTCTCGCCGAGCTCCTCCCGGTCGAACTGTTCCGGGGCGAGCACGGTGTACCACCGCTTCTCCTGTTTCGCGCGTGAAACTGAGCGTTCACTCATTGTTGGTAGTGTGTTCGGGTTCTGAGTCGGACGCAGGTCCCGCGTCCGTCGGTTGTCGATGCTGTGCTTCCGGGTCGCTCTCGGAGTCGGTTGCCGTCTCGGCTCCCGTCGCAGCGATGTCGATCGCCACGTCCAGGTTGACCACGTAGTCGTCTACCGTCGACTGGAGCCCGCTGGTCGTCTCGCGTTCGATTCGCGTGACGAGAGTGGGGGTTCCGTCCGCGCTCGTCTCGGTCTCACCGTCGTCGACTGCAACCGTCGTCTCCATCTCCGCAGTGTTGTCCGGCTCGAGTGCTCGAGCGAGCAGTTCCGGATCGTCGTGGTCCGTTCGAATCGTCGCTCGTCTCATAGGACCTCCCTCGCGGCCGTGATGACGGTCGATCGCTCGAGCTCGGTGTCCTCTCCGGCAAGTCGCAGGTAGCCGCGGCCTGGACCGATATCGTACTCGACGGACGCACCCGTCGTCTCGTCAGCCTCGACGTCGGCGTCGCCCTCTAGCTCGCGTGCGATCCGCTCGACCGACGGGCCGAGCGCCTCGCCGTCACGAGTCGCGAGGGCAGCCTCGCCGCCGTCCGCGGCGACAGCGAGCACGACCGGCTCCGGCGAGCGGTAGCCGGCAGCGAGA
>NZ_AOMA01000110.1 GCF_000337895.1 Halobiforma nitratireducens JCM 10879 | reverse complement strand
CGAGCGCAGCGCCGGTTCCCGGCTCGAGTCGCGCCGTCGCCTCGAGTACGTCGGCGACGCCACCGACGGTGGCAAACGGCGCGTCCCCGGGCGTCGCGTACGGGAAGAGCCCGTCGCGAATCGCGGCGGCGGCCCCCTCCGACGCCGCGTCGTCCCCGACCGCGTCGAGGGCGACGACGGAGGCGATCGTCCGTCGGTCGTCTTCCGCGAGGTCGGTCGCTCCGGGCTCGACCGGCACGCCCGCCTCGGCCAACGTCTCACGAACTGCGTCCGGGTCACCGGACCACGGGCCGTGCAGGCGCGTCGAGTGAGCGATTCCTACTGCCGGATCGGAGGTCGGCACTGCGACCCCGGGTCGCCGGTCGACGAGATCGCGTTCCCGCGCGGCCTCGAGGATGCGTTCGCTCTCACCAGCGCCGGGTTCGACGCCGGCCGCGACGAGTCCGGCGAGCGCGAGTACCGGGTCGGGCGTTCCACCGAGGGCGCGGACGCGGTCGACGGCCGACAGCGTCGCAGGCCGATCGTCCGCGTCGAGTCGCGGCAGATCGGCGTCGACGGCCCCGACGACAAGCGTCAGGTCTCCGTCGCCACGGTCGGCTTCGGCCGCTTCGGCGCGGCGCGTCCGCTCCGTGACCGTCCGACCGACCGTTACCTGGAACGGCGTGTCCCGCTGTGTGAGCGCTTGCGCGAGGATGCCACTCGCAGCCAGCGCGTCGCCGTCGGCTCGCGTCACGAGCCGGACGAAGGCGGCGCTCTCGAGACCGGGATCGGCGTTCGTCGCGTCGGTGGAACGACCGTCAGTGGACATACGTGGAGCGTGGGTGCGGTGTCGGCGTCAGCGTCGGTGTCGATGTGGACCCGACTGAGACCGATCTACTCCTCGAGCAGCTCTTTGGCCTGCTCGTAGGAGTACGTGAAGTCCGGCTCGAGCTCGTCGCCACGGTAGTAGTCGACGAGACGGCGAACCTTCGACTCCGTGTTCTGCAGGGCGCGTTTGTTCTGGTGGTCCTGTGGGTTCTGCTGGACGTGCTCGCGCAGGCGCACCGCACGCTCCATCAGGTTACGCAGATCCTCGGGAATCTCGGGTTCGGCGTCGTTCTCCTCGAGGATCTCGGAGATTTTCTTTCCGGTCGCCAGCTTGACGTCCGGGATGGGGGTGCCGGTGACGCCTTCGTCACGCAGCTTGATCCCGATCTGGCTGGGATCGTGGCCCTGCTCTGCTAGTTCGACGACCCGCTGTTCGATCTGCTCGGGGTCGACGTCGCTCCACTCCGGGGGTTCGTCTGCCGCCGGCTTGTCCGAACCGGACGAGCCGCGACGGCGGGTGTGCATTCGTGCCATTGTTCGAGGATAGGAACCGCACTGACCGCTCGAGACGTGCGACAGACCGGGTACTCCCGGACTGTCGGTGCACTTCCGCAATCCCAAGCCGTCCGAAAGAGTGGACGGCACAGTCGGATTTGCGGCCGTGCGCTTCCCACCGGACGTATCGTGAGCACCGACTAAAGGGTTGCGTAACGACCCGGGGAACTCGAGCGTTGGATGATCGGGCTGGACCTGAACGGGACGGGACGGGACAAGCTACCCTCGACTCAGGGACGGACCACTCCCGAGGCGATTCCCTCCGTCCCGTCGTTTCCGAGCCCGCCATCTGTGACTGTTATTCCCGCACGGGGCCGGGTGAATTCGTGGGGTTTATACTCGAGTGCGTGAAAGTGGGTGTTGCGAAGGCGGGCTCGTAGATCAGAGGTAGATCACTCCCTTGGCATGGGAGAGGCCCCGGGTTCAAATCCCGGCGAGTCCATCGCGATTCTGACGTTTCAGAGTTCCTACGTGCTGTTTTCGGCACTTTAGGGCTATTCCCACAACTACCGAGAGTCGAATGTGTGCAATTTCGCGTGGAAATATCATGTTCCTGATGTTGGTTAGAGGTCTTCGATGAAGTCGCGTCGCTGTTCCATCTTTTCGCGGTCAGTTCGTCGGTCATAGTGGCGCTCGAGGACATCCGAGGACACGTCACAGCGGTCGCTGACGACCTTCTTGGGAATGTCCTCGCGGAGTTGGTAAGTGATCACACCGGACAGTGTCTAGTGAGGCCAGTTTGGGAAGTGAGCAGGTCATGAACTTTATCGGGACAATGCTCGCAGACCTGCTCAGCGAGTGCCACGCGGCGGGATTTGATGAATGTTGGGAGCAAGAGTGGACAGCGACGCCCGTCAGGGCATTCGCTGTTCATGGACCATCCGTTCTAGTTTAGCAGAGTGTAGCGCCGTCTGACTAGATATCGTTGTGACTACCAGTCAGAGAAATCCGGTGGATAGTGTGAC
>NZ_AOMA01000109.1 GCF_000337895.1 Halobiforma nitratireducens JCM 10879 | reverse complement strand
ACCCAGTCTCCTGAGCCAATAGCTTCCCAATTAGGTACAGTTTCCGCTGAGATGCTGCTTCACTCCGCCACTAAACTAGAACAGATGGTTCATGGACAGACACCAGCGGAGGTGCTAAACTAGACAGTGCCGCTGTCTAATACAACCACACGGGATGACTTTAGTGGACGATATACTACAGAGTTTCCGCTCTCCGATTTCATTGAAGCCATCGAAAGCCTCGGTCTTGCATCCACTCAAGATATTGCAGAGGAAGTCGGATGTTCATATGATTTAGCTTATCGACGTTTAAAAGAACTCCGCGAAAAAGGTGAGATAGAAGGTAGGAAGATAGGCAACACATATCATTGGATACCGACATCTGAGTAGTCAAATATCCAACCAGTACTGTCACAATGGATGATAATCTGACAATCGTAAATGTGGTCGCCACAGGAGAGCTAGATTCGAGTGTTCATCTCGAGCGTCTGTATCATGCTGCCATCTGTTCTAGTTTAGTGGCGGAGTGAAGCAGCATCTCAGCGGAAACTGTACCTAATTGGGAAGCTATTGGCTCAGGAGACTGGG
>NZ_AOMA01000108.1 GCF_000337895.1 Halobiforma nitratireducens JCM 10879 | reverse complement strand
CCGGTGGGGAGTAAGTCACACTATCCACCGGATTTCTCTGACTGGTAGTCACAACGATATCTAGTCAGACGGCGCTACACTCTGCTAAACTAGAACGGATGATCATGCTGCAGAAACTCCAGTTGTCGACTATGATCCAGTTAATCATCAAGGACTCTATCTCCGTTTCGAAGAAGAAGGACCACTTATTACTGTTTACAACTCTGGAAAATATATCGTCAGGGCTGACTCCCCTGCCGAAGTCGAATCACAGCGTAAAATGCTACTCTCCCATCTTGATGAAATTGGTGTTCCGGACGTAGTGAACGAAGTTGATTTTACCATTAATAACATCGTCGCGAAAGCGTCTATCGGACGAGAGATTGAATTAAACGCTTTAGCTGAGGACTTAGAGAAGGGTGAAATAGACTACAGTGCCCTCAGTCAACGACTAACATACCGGTTCCCCAAAAATAACTGTACAATTGTCCTATTTCGGACAGGGCAGGCGATGTTGATGGGTTCATCTACTATTGACGCAGTCGATACTACATGGAAAACCTTCGAAGATGAACTCCAGGTTCTATTGCAGACTGAAGAATAATCCGTTGGACCTTCCAGGTTGAACTTGATGCTTGAGAAAAATCCTTATTTATGGACGGGTTTTAGCTGAGGAAGCCGACAGAAGGTCAGATGTTGTTAAGGTACTTTTGTTGGTTTTGCCGCTTCTACCTCTTGTCTCGGGCGTCATAGTGGTGATCAAGCACCTTCTCGGAGATGTTCATCCACTCAGAGACGATAGTCTTCGGTACATCCGAATCAAGATGATGTGTTATTGCATTCCGACGAATCGCATGACTGCTTACTGAATCAGAGTACTTTGAGTAGTAACCAGATGTAGGTCGGACTCGACGACGAAAAGTCGATCTCGAGGACGGCCCCGGTGGGTCGCCCGTCGCCGTCGAAGCGACGGTGACACTCGAGGGCGTCTTCGACGGCCAGGAGTGGACGGTCACGACGACCGAACGGATTCCAGTTCGGTTCACCGCCGGTACGTACAGCATCGACGAGTACGACCTGTCGGCAGCCGAACGTGCCTGGCTCGCCTACCGTAATGATCGGATCGAATTCGATGCGCTCATCGTGGCGTCTGCTCCCCGGAAGCGGCGTTCGATCGCCCCCGAACCGACGTCGAGTCGCTTGCAAAGCTCGTTCAAGTTGGGTCCGACACTGACTCGACGGTCGTCTACGATCCCTCCCGTGAGGAATCCCTCGTCGTCGACGAACTCCTGTACGTGTTTGGCTCCCACAGAAACCGGCGTGTATCGAACGAAGACACGGTCAATTCGTGGGATGGGGACGAGCGGGGACGAACCCCGACTAAACGATGCGACACGCTGTCGGACGGGACCGATCGAGCGATCAGTCCTCGACGAGTACGTCGTCGTCTTCTGAGAGGATTGCGTCCGGATCGACGTCGTCTTCCTGTGTCTGTGCGACCAGGTCCGCAAAGTCGGTCTCGCCAGTCGACCGATCGGCGATCGTGGGTTCGGAGTCGCCGTGGATGTCCGACTCCACGTTTCCGTTCGGACTCGAGTCGTCCGGCTCCCCGCCGGTGTCGCTTGTCACCGATTCGGTGGCGTCGGTCGACGTGTGCCCGCCGTCACGATCACAGTCCGCATCCGCCCCGGAATCCGAAGAGATGGTCGTCTCGAGGTCGTCGAACACCTCGTCGATACCGGACGTCGAGACGGTCGTCGTCGGCCCGCCGCCGACCTCCCCGTCGGCGATGGTCCGGTCGACCTCGTCTTCGTCGATCCCGTCGCTCACGTGGCGGCTCGGGCCGCTGGCCTCGAGTTCTTCGGAGAGCGCCTCGAGCGCGCGGTCGCTCGCGTTCTCGACGAACGCTTCGATATCCCCGACCTCGCCGTCGCTGGCCGTCTCGGAGAGTCGTTCGCCCGTGGTCGGCTGACGCTCCCGGTCTTCGCCGTGGGCTTGCGGGTCCAGTGTTTCGGTCGGGCCAGCGTCCGCCCGGAGAAGCGGCTCGCCGAAGGGTTCGATCCGGTTGCCGTACTCGTCCCGTAGCCGCGCCAGCGACCGTCGATCGACGAGCAGGGTTGCCCCGTTGGCCAGCGCGACGGTGCACAGTCCGGCTGGCGCAAGCACTGCCGACTCGAGCGCGTCCCGAAACGGGTCGGGATACGGTGGAGCACGGACCCGCTCGACGGTGTTCGTCACCGTATCGAAGGCGACGACCTCGAGTTCCGGTCCGCTCGATGATACGTCGAGCGCGTACCCGTACGCGTTCAGCGCCACCGACAGCGGTTCGCCGACTTCGGTGGTAACTCGCGTTCCCAGTTCGAAGGCACGACCGGTATCCTCGAGCGCGCGTTCCAGTTCGCGAGTTCGATCCTCCGTGGCCGCTCTTCGAACGGCCTCGCGAAGCTGTTCGTCCGGACTGCAGTCGTAGAGCCGTCTGAGTTCGGCATTGGTCACCCCCAGCCGATCGAGCACCCCCAGAAACCGGTCGACGCCTTCGGTCGAGCCGTACGCCATCGTCCCTCAAATACTCCTCTCCTGGTATTAAATTTACTGTGAGGAACAAAGAATTACAGCTAGCCAACTGGTTTCGAGAAAAGAGACGTCCGACCGACAGTCGACGAGCAGTTTCGGACGGGCCACGACCCTCGTGCACAAAAGACTCTTCGTCCGTTACGAACCTGTAGCGGGTCGATACGCCTGTAATCGCGACGATCGGGTTCGACCGGCCGTGGTCCGAAGCGGTGTTCGGTTCGGTTACGGTCGATAGTCGCGGCGGACACGACGGCTGCTCGTCGCTACCCTCCTCATAACAATTCCCGCTGTTGGGGTCCCATTGGCCACACCGATGAAGCGACGAACGTACCTCACGACGACGACGGCGACCGCAGTTGGACTTGCGTTTGCCGGCTGCATGAGCGACGAAGCGGACGAGGACGATCCCGGAGACGTCGACGGGGAAGACGACGATTACGAGGACGAGGAAGACGACACCGAAGAAACCGAAACGGAACAAGAGGAAGAAGAGGATGAAGACGACGAGGCCACGTCGGACATCTTCGGGACCTTCGACGACTTCGAGAATCTCGAGCCCTGGATGGCGTTCCAGGACATCGGTTCGGTCGAGGCCGACTCCGACCAGTACTACGAGGGGTCCCAGTGTGCTCGACTCGAGCCCGACGAGGAGGAAGGGCAGGTCAGAATCCGCCGCTCGCTGGACGAGCCGATCGACGTCCGCGACGCCGTTCCCGGGTTGGCCGTGGCGTCAGACGAGCGCGGGATGGTTCGTATCCAGTTGCAAGACGAGGACGGCGACTACGTCGAGTACAGTCAGCAGGTAATGAACGACGTATCGTTGACGCGGGTGAACTTCGGACTGACGCGGATTCGTGGTGATCCGGACCTCAGCGAGATCCACGTGCTTCAGATCATCCGCTGGTTCGGCGACGATGCCAGCGGACGGATGTGGGTCGACGACTTCCACTTCGTTCCCAACACCGATACCGGGAAGGTAATGTTGCAGTTCCACGGCGGGTACGAGTCCCACTACACGGAGGCGATGCCGATTCTCCGGGAGTACGACCTCCCGGCGACGACGTTCGTCCCGACGGATCGACTCCGTGCCGACGTAGCCGTCCAGGGTGATCGACTCACTTACGATCAAGTCGGAGAACTGGCGGATGCGGGATGGACGATCGGCAGCCAGTCCGCACAGGGCGTCCACCTCGGCCGGGTGAGTTCGAACGAGATGGAGTCGAACGTGACGAACCCGATCGACTGGCTCGAGGAGGAAGGCTACGAGGACGGGGCACGGTTCTTCGCCTACCCGGGCTCCGAGTACACGCAGGAATCGTACGACCTCGTCGAGGAGAACTACGACCTCGCGTTCGCCGGCCAGGCCGAGTCCCAGGGGTACGCGGCCAACCCGTACCTGTGCTCGCTCGTGGCCGATCCGGACCCGGACGAGGCCGTGAACTTGCTCGAGTGGACGGCCCAGAACGGCGGGATCACGTCTCTCGCGTTCTACGAACTCGAGGACGAGGGCTCGATCGCCGCGGTCGAGGAAGCGGCCGCGCGCCTCGATCAGTTAGTCGAACAAGGTGACCTCGAGGTCATCACTCCCCAGGAGATGGCCGACGAGTACGTGTACACGGACTAGCCGCGTCAACCGGCGGAAGCGGCCGTTCCCCGACACGGTTGCGGAACGGTCTGTCGTCGGGCGGCACCCGAATCGTTTCGTCGCGTTTGGCGCGACGCGAGTGCCGCTGGGCGGTCTGTGACCGACCGCCATCGAACGGTTTCGTTTCCGTCACGTTCCTGTCTACCGTGGCGAGTTGTCTCGAGCTCCGACCTGTCGTGACGAGACGTCTCGGCGGAGTGTGCGACTCCGAACGTCACGGGCCGGTACGGAAACCACTGTTCTCCCTGTACGTTGCGGCTAACGAACGTCCATCGGTGTATAACGGCGTAACGGGGACATCCGGGTCCGACGTACACGCGCCGTTGGGCTCGTTCGTCGATCTTCCCTTTCGGAACGACTGGCTACGCCCTCGCTCGTGGCTGCAGGCGAGGCCGATCGGCCGCCGATCGACCGAAGCTACATGTGGCCACGCCCGAACGTGTAACATATGTCACAGACGACGGAGCCGACGGTCCTCGGGGAAACGACCGTCTCGAGTGAACTCCTCGAGCGGCTGACGGCCCGGATCGAGACCAGCGGCGATCGACCGTCGATCGAGGTTCGGACGCCGGTTTCCGACGCGGTGGTCGCGACGGTCCCCGCCTGCAGTACGGACGACGTTGCGGCCGCCGTCGACCGCGCCCGCGAGGCGCAGTCGGCGTGGGCCGACAGATCGGTCGAGGAGCTGTCTCTTATACACATCTCTGATGGNAGATGTGTATAAGAGACAGCGGTTCGGCGACCTGGTCGCGGACCACCGGGAGACGCTGCTGGATATCGTCCAGCTCGAGACGGGGAAAGCACGCCACCACGCGCTCGAGGAAGTGCTCGACGTTCCGCTGACCTGCTCGTACTACGCCGAGAACGGGCCCGCCGTCATCGCCGACGAAGGTCGGTCCGGGGCAGTGCCGTTCGCCTCCGACGCCGAAGTCACCTACGACCCCCTCGGCGTCGTCGGGGTGATCTCGCCGTGGAACTACCCGTTGACGCTCGCGATGACCGACGCCGTTCCGGCGCTGCTTGCCGGCAACGCCGTGGTCTGTAAACCCGACGAGCGAACGCCGCTGATCGCGCTCGCGCTTGCTCACCTGCTCACAAAGGCGGGACTTCCGGACGACCTCTTCCGGATCGTCACCGGCGAAGGGTCGACGGTCGGACCGGCGCTGATCGATGCCGTCGAATACGTCGCGTTCACCGGTGGGACGGAGACGGGCCGAACCGTCGCCGAACGGGCGGGACGCAATCTGATCGGCTGCTCGCTCGAGCTCGGCGGGAAGAACCCGATGCTCGTCCTCGACGACGCCGACCCGGAGACAGCCGCCCGTGGTGCGGTCAAAGGTGCGTTCACCAACGCGGGACAGCTCTGTCTGGCACCCGAGCGAATCTACGTCGACGAACGCCGGTACGACGAGTTCCTCGATGCCTTCGTCGGCGCGACCCGCGGGCTGTCGGTCGGTCTCGAGTTCGACTACGGTCCCGAGGTCGGCTCGTTGATCGACGACGACCATCTCGAGCGCGTCCGTGACTACGTCGAGACGGCGGTCGACGACGGCGCGTCGCTGCTTTCGGGCGGGCGTGCCAGACCGGACATCGGTCCTGCCTGCTACGAGCCGACGATCCTGACCGACGTCGATCCGGAGTCTCGGATTGCCTGCGAGGAGACGTTCGGCCCCGTCGTCGCCGTCTTTCCCGTCTCGGGCGTCGACGAGGCGGTCGAACGCGCAAACGACACACAGTATGGCCTCAACGCGAGCGTCTGGACGAGCGACCGCTCGCGCGGCCGAGAGGTCGCTCGGCGGATCGACTGTGGGACCGTCTGTGTCAACGATCCATACACCGTCGGCTGGGCGGCCGTCGACGCGCCGATGGGGGGCTTCGGTGACTCCGGGCTCGGTCGTCGCCACGGCCCCGAGGGACTCCGCCGGTACGTCGAGGCCCGGACGATCGTAACCTCGCGGATCGGGCCACTCGACGCGCCGCCGGGCGTCTCGCCGCGCTGGTTCGCCGCAGTTATGAACGGACTGACGAGGGTCCAACGCCGACTGTCGCGGCTGGCGAGGTGGGTGCCGTGACAGTGTCCGAACCCGATCCGGCAGTCTTTCTCACCGGCTTTCCCGGCTTCCTGGGCTCGGCGTTGCTCGAGCGCATCCTGGCCCGGGGAGACGGCCCCGTCGCTTGCCTCGTCCAGCCCCGCTATCTCGAGACCGCTCGCCGGCGTGTGGCATCGATCACGACCGATCTCGAGGGCATCGACCGAACCGACGTTCGCCTCCTCGAGGGGGACATTACCGACGCCGACCTCGGACTCCGGGAGGGGCTCGAGGTCCTCGAGGGCGTCGACGAAGTCTACCACCTCGCGGCGGTGTACGACCTCGGTGTCGACCCCGACCTCGCCGAGGCGGTCAACGTACAGGGGACCGAACACGTGCTCGAGGTCACGGAGCGACTCGACGTCGATCGCTTCCAGTACGTCAGCACCTGCTACGTCAGTGGCCGCTACGACGGCGTCTTCACCGAAGCCCACCTGCAGGAGGGCCAGTCGTTCAACAACCACTACGAGGAGACCAAGTACCGCGCGGAGGTTGCGGTACAGGAGCGGATGGCCGACGGCCTCCAGGCGACGATCTACCGGCCCGCGATCGTAGTGGGCGATAGCCGAACCGGCGAGACAGACAAGTACGACGGCCCGTACTACCTGCTCCAGTTGTTGCTTGCCCAGCCGTCCCGACTCTCGGTGACGTTCGCGCCACCGGGCGCGAGCGACGCCGAACTCAACGTCGTGCCCCGGGACTTCGTGGTCGACGCCATCAGCTACCTCAGCGCCCGCGAGGACTCGGCCGGCGAGGTCTACCAGCTGTGTGATCCCGCGCCGCTTCCAGTGTCGCGGTTCGTCGACGTTCTCGCCGACGCCGCCGGGCATCGGACCGTGAGCCTGCCGACGACGAAATCGCTCGCACGGACCGTCAGCCAGCGCCTCGAGTCGTCGCCGCTCGGGATCGAACTCGAGCCCGAAACGCTCGCGTATCTCGACCATCCGACCCGGTACGCCTGTCCGAAGACCCAACGGGCGCTCGCGGGCAGCGGGCTCGAGGTGCCGCCGTTCGAGTCCTACGCGGACCGGTTGGTCGAGTACGTCCGGCGGAATCCGAACGTGGGCGACGAGCCGATGGTCTAACCGTATACGAGCCCCCAGCCCGGCTGGCCTACGATTCGTGGGACCACGTCGTTATCTCGTCGTAATCGCCGGGCACGACGGGACCGTCCAGCAGCGGATCGTCGGTCGTCTCCATCCACTCCTGGAGTTCCCGGGAGAGCCGTTCCCTGACGTCCTGATATCTGGGCTCGAACACGACGTTCTCGTCCTCCTGGGGACTCTCCGCGAGGTCGTACAGTTCCTCGTAGGGCCGGGGTGGCACGCCGTCGGTCTCCCGGACGGCACGGCCGGCCTCGCTCGCGAAGACATCCTTGGTCAGGTACACCTTCGGCAGGTGCCAGAAATTGCGGATGTACTTGTACCGCTCCGTCCTGATTGCCCGCACCGGATTGAACATGTCGTGCCAGGTCATTCCCGCGAAGATTCGGTCCCGGGGGTCGTACTCGTCCGCCTCGTCGTCGGTCAGTAGCGGGCAGAAACTCCGGCCGTCGATGTCGTCGAACTGTTCGTATTCGTCTGTATTTCCGCCTCCCCCCTCGCTTCCTCCACTGTCTGGGTCTTCCTGTTCGTCTCCGCCGTTGTCCGCCCGAGCCACCAACTCGAGGATCGTCGGCAACACGTCCACGTTACTCAGCAGTTCGTCGTACCGCGTGCCGTCGTCCGCCACGCCGGGGTACCGCAGAAGTAGCGCCGCTTCGATCCCCGGATCGTAACAGCTCCCCTTGGCCCGCGGGAACGCGATCCCGTGTTCGGTCGTGAATACGACGAGCGTCTCCTCGTCGAGTCCCGTCTCCTCGAGGGCCTCGAGGATCGATCCGACGGCGTCGTCGACCGCCCGAACCATCCCGTGCATCTCCGCCAGGTCCTGGCGAATGCCCCGGCGATCCGGAAGATACGTCGGTGGGCGGACCTCGTCGGGATCGTCGGTCTCGTAGTGATCGCTGTCGAAGCCGAAGCGACCGTTCTTCTCCTCGACACGGTGGAGTTCGAAGAACCCGATGGTGGCGAAAAACGGCGCGTCGAACCCGTCCCGCTCGAGGAAGCCGGAGACGACATCGGCGACGTTGCGCGCTCGGTTGGCCTGGTGGACCGCCGGTGAAACCCCCGGATAGAGGTTCCCCTCGGAGTGGACGTAGTCGTAGTCGAGTCGGTCGGTATCCTGGGTGATGTGTTGGAGTCCGAACAGGTGGGTTTCGTAGCCCCGCTCCCCGAGATAGTGCGGGAGGATTCGCTCGCCGTCGTGGAGCTCCCAGTCCCCGTGGGCGAGCCCCATCAACCCGTTGACGTGTGGGTGGCGGCCGGTCATGAAACTACCGCGGCTCGGCGAACACTGCGGAGCCGTCACGAAGTGATTCTCGAAGAGCACGCCACGCTCGGCGAACGCGTCGAGATTCGGCGTCTCGACGTCGGCCCCGTAGCAGCCCAGATAGCGGCCCAGATCGTGGCAGGTCATCAGGAGAACGTTCGGGGAAGCGACGGCCATGCGGGCGGCTACCACGAAGCCGCGGATAACTATTTGGCGGCTAGCCCCAGCTTACGCCGCCGTCGGCGGCCGTTTTTGCCCTCGAAAACGGCATCGCCGTCGGTGATGGCGGTCACTCGGTCAGGACCATGACGGGGACCATGATCGCCACCCCGAGCGCGATGCCGGCGATCAGTTCCCGCCGCCCACCGCCGGGAAGGCCGGAGCCGTGGTCCAGTGCCTCGGGGAAAATGTCGTGGAGGACGAGATAGATCATCGCCCCGGCGGCAAAGCCGAACCCGAACGGGAGAAACTCCCTCGCGATCGAGACGAACACGTAGGCGATCCCCGCACCGACGGGTTGTGGGATGCTCGAGAAGACGGCCCAACCGAAGATCTTCCAGTTCGGAACGCCGTAGGTGTGCAGCGGGATCGCGACGGCGAGCCCTTCGGGGATGTTCTGGATGGAGATCGCGATGGTGATGAAGACGGCAAGTGCCGGGATCGCGAGCCCGCCGATCACGAGGTCGCCCTCGACGCCGAGGTCGGCGAACGCGACCCCGAGCGCGACGCCTTCCGGGAAGCTGTGGACCGTCAGCACGCCCACGATGAGGACCAGCTTCCGGAAGTCCGCCTCGGGCATGTCGCGGGGCTGGAACTCGTAGCCAGTGATGAGTCGGTCGGCGAGGATTACGAGGACGATGCCGACGACGAGTCCGAGTCCCACTTGTATGACTGAGCCCTCTCCGAGACCCTCGACGACGAAGCCGAACACCGACGCAAACAGCATGATACCGCCGGCGAGACCCCACATAACGACGGTGAAGCGATCGCTGATGTCGTCGACGAAAAAGAACGGCAACGTCCCGGCCCCACAGACGATCGCGGTAAACACGCCCGCCGCGACCACGAGACCGAGTCCTTCGACGGCCATACAGTGAGTGGTCAGTGAGTCGACTTATCGCTGTTGTTCTCCGGGACCGCTCACCGATACCGCGTTCGGTTCGTCTCCCGTGCCGTTCGGCCGACGAGTCCCACGCTGACCCGACGTGGTTCCGTTTCGAGAACAACTCGAAATACAGTAATAATCACATAATAGATGGTTTTGGACAGTCAGCGGCGATAGATCGACAAAAGTAGCGAAAATTCGCATATCTGAATCACGTGATAGATGTATTTTCGAACCCGGCAGTGTTATTTCACTAATTCGTATCAAAAGATACCTATTACGAAATGCACGACTGTTTTGAAGTCCGCCCCTCATCGCGAGCTAGCTGACCGGCCGCCGGCGACACACCCTTTTTACGGACGGTTTACGAAAACGGCCTATGGACGTACTCGTCCCGATCGACGACTCGAAGCCGGCCCGTAAGGCGGTCGCTCACGCCACCGAATCGTATCCGGACGCCGGCATCCATCTGCTACACGTTATTAACCCGAACACGTCGATGTACGGGGATGGAGCGGTTTACGCGTACGAATCGCTGATCGACGCTCGACGCGAGGCCGCCGACGGACTGTTCGAGGAAGCCACCGAAATCGCCGCCGACGCGGGGTACGACACCGATTCGCTCTCTACGGAGACCATCGTCGGACAGCCAGCCCGGGAGATCGTCTCGGTCGCCAAGGGCGGCGGCTACGACCTGATCGTCGTCGGCAGCCACGGCCGCGAGGGTGCCTCGCGAGTCCTGCTGGGAAGCGTCGCCGAGAACGTGGTTCGGCGCGCACCGGTCCCGGTTACCGTCGTCCGGTAACGGCGACTCATACTATAGTAGCCACTGCAAGTCAGTGCGCACCTGACAGACGGATCGGCAATCAGTGTGCAGATCGTTGCAGTTGGTACTATTCGCTTCGTCTTGGCTGCTGTCCGACAGTATCACCCACGCCAGGCGAGTTGTCGACCCGGATACTCTTTTTTCTCTTCGCGGGGTACGGAGTCCCGATGTCTCACACCCTACTCGTCCCGGTCGACGGATCGCCGCTGTCCAAGGAGGCGCTCCGGTGTGCCCTCGAGGAGTTCGAGGAGCCGGCAGTCGTCGCGTTGCACGTGCTCGATCCGTCGGAGCCGGGTTACAGCTCGATGACGGAGGTCGACAGCAGAACGGAGCCTCCTCGCGGCTCCGAGGAGTGGTACGAGCGAGCCGAGAACGAGCGGACAGCGATTTTCGACGAGGTTCGCGAACTAGCCGCGGCGTTCGGCCCCGAGGTGACGACCGACGAGGCGACCGGTGATCCCGCGCGGGAGATCGTCGACTACGCGGTGGAGAACGATATCGACCACATCGTGCTGGGGAGCCACGGCCGCACCGGTTCGACGCGCCTGTTGCTGGGAAGTACCGCCGAGATGGTCGTTCGGCGTGCGCCGGTTTCCGTCACTGTCGTTCGGAACGACGCCTCGTCCTGAGTCTGCGTTCCAGCCCGTCGGGGAACCTGCCGGAGCCGGTAGCTACACACGGACGAACGCGGCGGCTACCGGACGACCGTCACCGGCACCTCGACTCGCCTGACGACCAGCTCGGCGGTACTACCGAGCCGCAGGTCGCCGGTTCCCCTCCTGTCGCTGCCGCCACGGCTCCCCATCACGACCTGGTCGACGGTCGCGTCCTCGACGTAGCCGACGATCGTCTGTGGCGGCGACCCGACTGCGGTGTCCGTCTCGAGGTCGATATCCAGCGTGTCGGGATCGTCCTCGAGTCGCTCGAGTGCCTTCTCGAAAAGTTCCGACGCGACGCCTCGCTGGGAGTCGTGCCAGGCTTCGGTAAGCGGTGCGTGGTCCGTGCCATCCGGGCCGTCGTCGGCATCGACACCGGCGGACCGTTCGAACGGATCGATCGCGTGAAAGAGGACGATTCGCTCGCCGGGAAACGTCTCGAGTGCGTACTCGAGGGCGGCCTGTGCGTGTTCGGAGCCGTCGTGTGGAACCAGGATCGACATCGACGTGGATCGAGCCATTGGACGTTCGAGGAGTCACGAGGAACGGTAGTAAACCTACGGTCCGATCCTGCTCGGTGGCGATCGCCGGCGTTCGAACTCAGCCGTGGGGATCGAACCGGGAACGGAACCGGCGGTCGTCGCCGTCGGTATCGATCCCGACTCCGTTCGTCCCCTCGGCTTCGGGGACGACGAGTACGGGAATCGACGACTTCCGGAGCAGTCTATCGGTCGTGCTCCCGAGCAGCGCTCGTTTCAGTCCACTCCGTCCCGTCCGCCCGACGACGAGGAGATCGGCGTCGACCTCCGCGGCGTACGCGAGGACGACACCGTCGGGTCGTCCCCGGCGGACTGCCGCACGAACCTCACAGTCGGGGTCGTCGAGGGCAGCGACGATATCGTCGACCAGGTTCCGTTTCGTGCGCTCGAGTTCGGCGACGTCGGCGACGCCGAACCGGTACGGGTCGGTCGTCGTGTCGACCACCGAGAGCACGTGCACGACGGCGTCGGCCGCGTCGCTCCCGCCCGTGGCGAGCCCAACGGCACGCTCGAGCGCCGCGGTGGCCGCTGCGCTGCCGTCCGTCGCAACGACGATCGTTCGTGGTCGGCCAGGGGCGACTCCGCCGTCATCGCCGGAGGACGTTCGGGTCACCGGACGACCGCGACCGGAACCGGCGAACGCCGAACGACGTTTTCGGCGACGCTTCCCAGCAGGACCCGTGAGACGCCCTCGCGGCCGTGGCTCCCGATGACGATCGTGTCGTACTCGCCGTCGGCGAACTCGACGATCTCTCGGTCGGGTTGTCCCGTCGTCACCTCGGTCCCGAGGTCGTGTCCGTGGTCAGCGGCCGTTTCTACGGCCTCCTCGAGGATCGTCCGTCCACGGTCACGGGCCTCGTCGGCGTCGGTCGCTTGCTCCCCACCGTCGTCGAAAGCGCCCCAGTACCCCTCGGGCGCAGGAACGACGTACAGCGCGGTGATATCCGCGTTCGGGAACTTCTCGAGGGCGTACTCGAGGGCGTCCTTCGACGGAGCCGACCCATCGTAGGGAACGAGGATGTGCTCGCTCATACCCGAAGATACGTTCCCATCGGATATAATACGCCGTGTCGCTCCCCAGGAGTCGGGTCGTTCCGAAACGGTTTTTCGAGAGATTGCCGGTACATCCCGTGGCAGCCGGCACTACCACTCCATTCCGCCGTTGATCCCGATGACCTGTCCCGTCATGTAGTCCGCATCGTCGGTCGCGAGGAACCGTACCATCCCGACCACGTCTTCGGTCTCCGCGAACCGGTCGAGTGGAATGTCGTCGCGGATCTGTTCCCGAACGCGGTCCGGAACCTTCTCGAGCATGTCCGTCTCCGTGAATCCGGGGGCGACGCAGTTGGCGGTCGAGCCGTGTCGCGCCAGTTCCAGCGCGATCGTTCGTGTAAACGCGATCAGGCCGCCTTTCGAGGTGGCGTAGTTGGCCTGCCGTAGTTGCCCTGTTGTCCGACGACGCTCGAGATGTTGATGAGGCGGCCGTTCTCGGCGTCCCTGATATCCTCGTAGAACGCCTTCGTACAGTTGAACGTCCCGTTGAGGTTTACTTCCATCACGCGCGTCCAGTCCTCGTAGCTCATCGTTTCGAACTTCCTGTCGACCGTGATCCCCGCGTTGTTGACGAGCACGTCGATCCCGCCGAGTTCGTCGCGTACTTTCCTGGCCATCCGTTCGACATCGTCGGGGTCCGAGACGTCCGCACCTACGGTGATCGCCGTCTCGTCGTTCGCCCGAATCCGCTCCGCTACCTCGTGGGCCTTCTCGTCGGAACTCCGGTAGTTCACCACCACGTCCGCGCCACAACGGGCGAGTTCGAACGCGATATCCCGTCCGATTCCCCGCGAGGAACCGGTAACGAGACACGTGCGATCGGACAGCGGGCGTCGGTCCAGCGGTTCGAGTCGGTGTACTGATTCTGACATACGTTGATCACTCCAACGGCATGGTTGTTAACAATACCCCTGGCTGCACGTAGCCGGCCCGCGCCGAATCGTCCCCGTCCGGGAGCGCTAAAACGCCGTCCATCCACCGTCGACGGGGACGTTCGCCCCGGTGATGTAGGACGCGTCGTCGGACGCCAGGAACGCGGCCACGGGTGCGATCTCCTCCGGTTGTCCGTGACGGTCCATCGGCGTCTTCTGCTCGAGGAAGTTGTAGAACCGCTCGGACTCGAGCAACTCCTCCGTCATCGGCGTCTCCACGAACCCAGGGCAAATGCTGTTGACGCGGACCCCCTCGTCGGCGTAGTCGATCGCGACCTGCTGGGTGAAGTTGACGACGCCGCCTTTCGCTGCGGAGTAGGACGCCGCGCCCTTGCCACCGACCAGTCCGTAGATCGAGCCGAGATTGATGATACAGCCGTTCGACTCCGTGAGATGTGGGAGCGCGGCCTTGGTTCCGTGCATGACTCCATCGAGATTGGTCTCGAGGACGGCCTCCCACTCCTCGAGGTCCATCTCCTCGACCGAGGTCACACTCGAGATGCCGGCGTTGTTCACCATCACGTCGAGTCGGCCGTGGTCGTCGACCACTCCGTCGACGAGTGCCTGGACCTGGTCGTACTCGCGTACGTCGCAGTGCTGGAACTCACAGCCGAGGTCGTCGGCGGTCTCGGCTCCGGTCGCCTCGTCGATGTCGGCGATGACGACGGTCGCTCCCTCGTCGCGAAACCGTCTTGCGATTGCGTTGCCGATACCTACCGCTCCGCCGGTGACGATCGCGATGTCGTCGTCGAGCATGCCGCGCCTGGCTACACCGAAGTCGTACAAATCAGTTCGTGTCATCCCGTCCACAGATATATCGAGTCGAACACAGGTCGCGGCCGAAACCAGTCGCTGGGGGGTTTAAGAGGAGCATCGTAGTAGGGGGCGGCGCATGACCGTTCAGATCGCTGGCGTGGCCAGCACCCAGTTCGGCGAACACCCGAGTTCGTCGACCCGCGAACTGTTTACCGACGCGGCCCTCGCGGCGCTTGCGGACGCGTCACTGTCGCCCGGCGACATTGAGGAACTGTACGCAGGGAACTTCATCGGGGACCTCATCGACGATCAGGCCCACGTCGGTGCGATGCTCGCCGACTACGTCGGCGCGCGACGGGCCGCGTCGATGCGAACCGAAAGCGCCTGCGCTTCCGCGAGTTCGGCCGCCCGATGTGGCGTGCACGCGATCGAAGCCGGCAACGCGGACGTGGCGCTCGTGGGTGGGGTCGAGATGATGCACGCCAGCGGTATTCAGGAAGTCACCGACGCGCTCGCCAACGCTGCGGACAACGAGTACGAGAACGCGGCCGGGCTCACCTTCCCCGGAATCTACGCGCTGATGGCACAGGTCTACATGGACGAGTTCGGCGTCGGCCACGAGGAACTGGCCGCGGTGGCGGTCAAAAACTACGAGAACGGCACTGCGAACCCGATCGCCCAGCGCCAGGAGGAAACCGACGTCGAGAGTGTCCTCGAGTCACCGCCGGTCGCGGCTCCGTTGCACCTGCAGGACTGCTGTCCGGTCACCGACGGCGCGAGCGCGGCCGTCCTGGTCAGCGAGGAGTACGCCGAGGACCGCGGCCTCGAGACCGAGGTGTCGGTCGCCGGCAGCGGGCAAGCCAGCGATTCGCTGGCCCTGCAGGACCGACCCGACCTCGCCCGGACGCGGGCGGCCGAACGGGCCGCCGAGGACGCCTACGAACGCGCCGGCGTCTCGCCCGAGGACGTCGACGTGGTCGAACTCCACGACTGTTTCACCATCGCCGAGATACTCGCAGTCGAGTCGCTGGGCTTCTTCGAGCGGGGCGAGGGGGCTCGCGGAGCCGTCGACGGTGAGACGGCCGTCGACGGCCGGATTCCCGTCAACACCTCCGGTGGACTGCTCGCGAAGGGCCATCCCGTAGGAGCCACCGGCGTCGCCCAGATCGTCGAAATCACGAAACAACTCGAGGGTCGCCACCCGAACCAGGTTGCCGACCCGAGGATCGGTCTCTCCCACACAGTCGGCGGCAGCGGCGCGAGTTGCGTCGTTACCGTGCTGGAGGGGGGTGCGTGACGATGCAGCCCTGGTTCGTCGACTTCGCGGAACGGATCGACGACGGCAAGCCGACGTATCTCGCCTGCGAGGAGTGCGGCGAGACCGCTTTGGCCCCGCGGACGGTCTGTCCCGACTGTGGCACGCGGACACTCGAGGAGCGACGGCTCTCGGAGACGGCGACGGTCTCGGCGACGACGACGATCTTCAGTTCGATCCCGGAGTACGCGGACGAGACACCGTACACGATCGTCGTAGCGACGTTCGACGAGGGCGTCCGACTGACGGGACAGCTTCGCAGCGACGGTGGCGAGATCGATCGCGGTGAGACGGTCACGGTCGGTGCGGAGGAACGTGACGACGGGTGGCTCGTCACGTTCGCTCCCGTGGACTGATCGCCGGGCCGGTACTGGGCCGAACTCAGTCCACGCGAGTAGACGGGAGCGGACGACGCGACGGTCCGGGTCGTTCCCGACTCGACGGCTCGACGGCTTGACGGCTCGACGGCTTGACGGCTCGACGGCTTGACGGCTCGACGGCTTGACGGCTCGACGGCTCGACGGCGAATCGACGAATCGACGAATCGACGAATCGGCGACGACTACTGAGCGACGTTCATCGACAACGAAACCGTGTCACGGGCGGACTACTACGAACGAACCGAACCGGCATCAGATAGCGACTGGCACGCTCGACCGCTCGAGGGTGTATTCGACGAACTCGAAACGTCGGAGGCGGGACTGGCGTCCAGCGACGCACAGGACCGTCTCGAGCGCGAGGGCCCCAACGAGATCGAAGGCGAGGAGGGCACCTCGCCGCTCGAAATTCTACTCGAGCAGTATACCTCGGCGCTGATCTGGGTGTTGATCGTCGCGGCAGTCGTGATGGCCGGCGTCGGCCACACGGTCGACGCGGCCGTCATCGCGGGCATCGTGGTCTTCATCACGCTGTTCGGGTTCGTCCAGGATTACCGTGCCGAGCAGAGCATCCAGGCGTTAAAGGAGATGTCGACGACGTACGCGCTCGTCAGGCGCGACGGCGAGAAACGGGAGATAGACGCTACGAACCTCGTTCCCGGAGATATCGTCTTCGTCGAGTCCGGAGACGTCGTCCCCGCCGACGCTCGCCTCCTCGAGGAGTCGAACCTGCGCGTCGACGAGGCCGCGCTCACCGGCGAGAGCGTTGGCGTCTCGAAGGAAGTCGGGAGAGTCGACGGGGAGGTCGCGCTCGCCGAGCGGGAGAACATGCTGTTCAAGGACACCGTCGTCGAGCGTGGCTCGGGGACGGCGGTCGTCGTCGAGACCGGCTCCGAATCCGAAATCGGCCAGATCGCGACGGCGCTCGAGGAGGCCGAAGACCGCGAGACGCCGTTTCAGGCCGAGATGGACCGTCTGGGGAAGATCATCGCCGGCATCGTCATCCTCGCGGTCGCAGTGATCGCGGTCGCCGAACTCCTCGTCGGTGAGACCGAGCCGCTGCAGGTGTTCCTGACGGCGGTCGGCATCGCCGTCTCCGCGGTTCCGGAAGGGCTGCCCGCGGTCGTCACGCTTTCGCTCGCGCTGGGCGCGCGGCGGATGGCCGACCAGAACGCCCTCGTGCGGCGGCTGCCGATCGTCGAGGCGCTGGGCTCGGTCGACGTGATCTGTACGGACAAGACTGGCACGCTCACCGAGGAAGAGATGACCGTCCAGCGGATCGTCGCCAACCGCGAGGTCTACGAGGTAACTGGAACGGGATACGACACCGATGGGGAGTTCCTGCGGGACGACCAGCCGGTTTCCGATGAACGGGTCGCCGAGGTACTGCGCTGTGGCATGCTGTGTAACAACGTCGACGTGGGGATTCGAGAGCGCGACGACGACGGCGGAGACGGGGCCAAAGCCGTAGAAGAAGCGGGCGAGCAGGAACGTACATACCTCGGTGATCCGACCGAGGTCGCGCTGTTCGTCGCGGCCCAGAAGGCCGGCTTCGACCACGAGGAACTCGCCGCCGAGTACCCCCGACGCGGCGAAGTCGAGTTTACCTCCGCGCGCAAGCGGATGACGACCATCCACGAGACCCCCGACGGCGACCCGACGGCGTACATGAAAGGTGCGCCGGAGACGGTCCTCGAGCGCTGCGACCGGGAGCTCGTCGACGGCGAAATCGTCGAGTTGACCGACGAGCGACGCGGGGCACTCGAGGAGCGAAACGAGGAGTTCGCGGAAGACGCGCTGCGGGTGATGGGGTTTGCCTACCGGCCCGACGTGCCGGCCGATCAGGTCGACGACCCGGACGAGGACCTCGAGCGCGACATGGTCTTTCTCGGCCTCCAGGGGATGCTCGACCCGCCCCGTCCGGAGGTTCCCGGCGCGCTGGCGGGCTGTCTCGACGCCGGGATCAACGTGGTGATGATCACCGGCGATAACGCGGTGACGGCGCGTGCAGTCGGCAAGGAGGTCGGCCTCCGCTCGGCGACGGTGATCACGGGCCCCGAACTCGAGGAGATGAGCGACGAGGACCTCGCCGAGATCGTCGAGGACGTCGATGTCTTCGCGCGGACATCGCCGGAGCACAAGACGCGCATCCTGCAGACACTCCAGGAGAAGGGCCACACAGTCGCGATGACCGGCGACGGCGTCAATGACGCTCCCGCCGTAAAGAACTCCGACGTCGGCGTCGCGATGGGGATTCGCGGCACCGATGTCACCGAACAGGCCTCCGACATCGTTCTGCTGGACGACAACTTCGCGACGATCCGGGATGCGGTGAAGGGTGGCCGACGTATCTTCGACAACGTCCGGAAGTTCGTCAACTACCTGCTGTCGGGCAACGGCGGCGAGGTGACGATGGTTTTCTCCGGATCGATGCTCGGTTTCGGACTCGTCATCACGCCGATCCAGATCCTGTTTATCAACGTCGTCACGGACGGTATCCCCGCGCTTTCGATGGGCGTCGATCCCCCCGCCGAGGACATCATGGAACGTGAGCCCCGGCCGCCCGACGAGGGTGTCATCACGGAACGGATCGTCACGTCGATCGTCGGTATCGCGCTCTTCATGACGATCTGTCTGCTCCCACTGTTTACGCTGAACTTCTACGGCGAACTCGTCCCCGGATACGACGTGTTGGGAGCAGTCGCCGGCTGGAGCCCCGACTACGACCCCGGTCGCGAACTCGCCCAGACGATGGTGTTTACCGGGTTCGTCGTCATGCAGATCGTCCGCATTCAGGCGGTCAGGTTCCGGTACGGGCTGGGCCTCTTTACGAACCGGTGGCTCGTGATCGGCATCCTTGTGTCGATCACTCTGCAACTACTCGTGATCTACACGCCGACCGGCCAGTTCCTGTTCGACGTCGAACCGCTCGCGCTCGTCCACTGGGTACAGATCGCCATCTCCGCGGCGATCTTTGCCCTGCTCATGGCGGGCTTCGTGAAGGTCCAGGACCGATACTTCGAGCGGTACTAACCGGCCCGCAGTCCTTTCGATCGGTACGGAACGATGCTCCGACGACGTAGTGGGTCGGTCACAGGCCCGGCGGATACTCACCGGTCTTTCGGTACTCGGAGACCACTGCCACGAAGGCGACCACGTGGAGCAAGACGACCACGACGATCATCGCCAGGTAGAGCAGGTGAAGCGGGTCGTCCGATAGCGCGCCAACCTCCTCGTACGGACGCAGATATGCCCGGTCGTAGCCGTGGACGGCCACGAGCCAGAAGACGACGTACGTACCGTGGCTCTGGTGCCACTTCCAGGCTTTCGGCCCCAGATAGTCGTAGGCTCGATTGTTGGACGTAAACGCCAGCCCGACGGCGATGAGGAGAGCCACCATGGCACCGAACGCCCACGGACTCATGTCGACGAGATAGCCGACGACGTCCCAGTCTCGCGCCGCGAAGACGAACAGGACGTGGACCACGGACCAGATGGCGAACCAGATTCCCAGCTCCGACCGCCAGTTCACCGGGAAGTTTCCGGAGACTCGACGCCTGACTGACGGCCGGATGCGTACCACCGGCCCGATAATCATCACGACGAACAGGATGAAAAACGGGACGGCAGCGACGACTCGCTGTCCGCCGTAGCCGACGATCCACAGCAGGACCGCGACGACGATGCTCCCGATAGCGACGCCCAGGTGATGGACGAGTTCGTTGTTGGTGTCTGCCGTCATGATATCGTCCTGTCACGGAATTGCGACCACACGGACATCGATCGCTCAAATAAAACTGGTCCCGAAACGAGAGGCTAGTCCTCTCCCAAGCGTCGACTGCTGAACGAAATCGACACCACCCACACGAGCTCGTTGGGACTGTTAGACGGAACGACGTGACGACATCGTGCTGTTGCAATCGTCCCGTTGGCGACGGCTCCGAATTCACGATCGGCTTCGTCGTGACTGCTGTCCGACAGTCTCGACACTTCAGGCTTGTGAGGCTACTAGACGACGCGATCCTGCAACTCGTCGCGGTGTTTCGCGCCGTAGACGAGCGCGATCGAGTCGCTCGCCGGCGTGGCCACGCAGGTCAATCGGAACCCCTTCTCCTCGAGTTCCTCCTCCGAGAGACTTCGCTGGACGTCCATCTCGAGTTCTCCCTCGAGCAGGACCGCCGCGCAGTTCACACAGCCGCCGGCCCGACAGTAGTACGGCCAGTCCAGTCCCTCGGCCTCCGCAGCATCGAGGACGTACTCGTCGGGTGCTACCTCGAACGTGCCGTGGGCTTCCGTGTCGAGTTTCGCTTTCCCAGCCCGCTCGAGGAGGTCGTCGTCCTCGAGTGACCAGCCTCGTTCGTCGACGACCGCGTAGTCGAGGTACTCGACGGTCGCGGTCTCGGCACGCGGCGCACTGGTCCCGATCACCGGAACGCCGGCGAAGCGGACGACGCGTTCGGTCGTGCTCCCGAGGAGGTAGCGTCGCAGTCCCGTCTCACCGTGGGTCCCCATCACGATGCAGTCGGCGTCGGACATCGCGGCTGTCGCGAGAATCCGCTGATCGACCCGCCCGCTCGGAATCGAGACGTCGACGGCGTCCAGAGACGACTCGCGGACCCGGTCGAGCGCGTCGTCGACCGGCTCGAGGGCGACCTCGTCTTCGTCGTCACCGTCGGCAGTCGTCTCCGACAGGTCGAACGTCTCCACCCCGTCGACGGTCCTCTCGTCGCTGACGTGGACGAGGTGAAGCCGTGCACCGGTCTCGGCTGCGAGATCGATGGCGTGCTCGAGTGCCGTCGCTGCGCTGTGGCTCCCGTCCGTGGGAACCAGAACGCGCTCGAACTCACCCTCGAGGCTCGTCGCTTCGTGGACGGTTACGACCGGTATCGACGACTCTCTGAGCGTCTGTTCTGCGACACTGCCCAGCAGAAACCGCCCGAGCCCGCTACGCCCGGTCGTCCCCATCGCGATCAGATCCGCGTCTCGTTCGTCGGCCGCCGCGAGGAGTTCCGTGTGGATATCGGCGTCTTCGTCGCGGAGTTCCGTCGTCACCTCGAGTCCACGGCCGTTGGCTCGCTCGGCCAGCTCGTCGACCGCTCGCTCGCCTTCGTCTTCGTCGTCGCCGCCGACGAGTCCTCGCTCGAGAACGGAGACGACGTGGACCGTGGCGTCGAACCGCTCCGCGAGTCGGATCGCGTACGTTCCAGCGTCTTCCGCAACCGGACTCCCGTCCGTCGGCACGAGGATCGTATCGTACATCGCGGGGCCCTACCACGCTCGGGTAAAAGTAGCTACAGCGCCACAACGCGGTCCCTGGCCCCGGCCATTGATGTGTCTCGTCAGTGTAGGGTGGCTCCGGTCGACGTCAGCCGTCGCTCCGACCGAGTCCGAGTGTCCTCGGGTCGCCACGCTCCTACGTGGACCTACCGCCCCGACTCGAGTCTCGAGAGCGACGGCACGAGGAACGCTCGTACCGACGACCGACAGCGACGAAATCGACCGAACCAAACGATGACCGAGAACGGATACGGAACGGAGATGAGCGACGACGAGATCGGCCGGTACCTCTACGAACGCGGCGTCGGCGTCCTCTCGTTGGCCCGTGAAGAGGTCGCGTACGGAATTCCCGTCTCGTACGGATACGACGGGGACCACGATCGGTGTCTTCTCGACCTCGGGTTCGGGCCCGAGAGCAAGAAAGAACGGTTCCTCGAGACGACCCGACGAAGCTGTCTCACGGTGTACGAGTGGCAGTCGCCGACGGACTGGCACAGCGTGGTCGCGACGGGCGACGTAAACGAACTCGGCGACGACATCGCGTACGATCTCGAGGAGCGCTACTACGAGCACGCCAGAGACGTCGAGCTGTCGGTGTTCGGCGTTCCCCCCGAAGATGTCGACCTCCAGTGGTACGAACTCAGCATCGACGAGGTATCCGGCCGTACGTCGCGGTAGAGGTGGGTCAAATGCCCCAGAAGACAGCGATTCCGACCGAGGTGACGACTGCCAACAGCAGTTGCAACGGTAGTCCGACCCGCATGAAATCCGTAAACTCGTAGCCACCACGGCCGTACACCATGAGGTTCGTCTGGTAGCCGACGGGGGTCATCAGCGCCGTACTCGCGGCGAACGTGACGACGAGGACGAACGAGAACGGTTCCGAGCCGACCTCCTCGGCGACGTCGACGGCGATCGGAACCATCAACGCGACGCTCGCGAGGTTGGTGATGACTTCGGTGAGGATCGCAGTCACGAGGTAAAACACCATCACGAAGGCGAGAAGCGGGACGACCTCCGCTAGCGGTGTGATCCGGTAGGCGACGAACTCGGCGGCTCCGGTCTCTTCCATCGAGATACCGAGTGGGACGACACCGGCAAGCAGAAAGATGACCTGCCAGTCGACCGCATCGTACACTTCCTCGGGTTTGACACAGCCGGTGACGACCATCCCCGCCATCCCACCGAGCGCGGAGATCACGATCGGAAGCACCTCGAGCGCGGCCAGCGCCACGACGACCACGACGATTCCGACAGCAACCGGTATCTTCGATCGCCGGTAGTCCGGGCGCTCGACTGCCTGTGACAGGACGAAGTTCGGATCGGTCATCAGCTGTTCGCGTGCGTCCCGGGTGGCCTGGATCAACAGCGTATCTCCGCCACGCAGCACGGTCTTGCTGAGTCGTTGCTCGAGTCGGTCCCCCTGTCGCCTGATCGCGAGGATAGGGGCTCCGAACCGGCGTCTGAACTCGTTTGCGGTCATCGACTCTCCGGCGATCGCGGACTCCGGGACGACGATCGTCTCGACGAGCGCCGGATCGTCGTCCGAATCGGCCGCTGGCTCGTCAGTGACCGGCTCGGCCGCGAACTCGAGACCCGGGACGGCGACGATCTCGAGCAGCGTCTTCCGGTTTGCGTGAAACAGGAGTCGATCGCCCCCGCGAACGGTTCTGTCCTCGGGGTTTCGGGGGATAACTTTTCCCCGGCGGAGAATACGCAGCACTTCGAAGTCCCGACCGACTCGGGCTTGCATCTCGCGGACGGTCTTCCCGACGTACGGCGACTCGTCGGCGACACGGACCGTCGAGACGTACTCCCGTAGCTGAAACTGGTCGGTGAGGTCCTCGTCGGGGTCGATCCGTTCGGGAACGAGTCGGTGGCCGACCGTCAGCAGGTAGACCGCGCCGGTGAGCAACACGAGAACGCCGAGCTGTGTGAACTCGAACATCGTAAACGAGCGTCCGATGACTCTGCCGGAGATGTCGCTGGCGAGGAGGTTCGGCGAGGTACCGATCAGTGTCAGCATCCCGCCGAGCATGGCCGCATACGACAGCGGCATGAGCAGCTTCGACGGGGAGGTCCCCGTCCGCTCGGCGATGTCCGTCACCATCGGGATCAACACGGCGACGATCGGCGTGTTGTTGACGAAGCCGGCGGTGCTCCCGGCGAGTCCGATCGTCGCGGCCAGCTGTCGCCACTCGTCGTCACCCGTCAGTGCGATCAGCCGATCCCCCAGACAGTGAGTGCAGCGAACAGCACGGCGTCCATACCCCGTCGTCTACCGTCGGGGCTATCAAACTGTCCAGTGTCATAGCCGGGAACAGTTCCAGTTGGCGGCGGTCGGAGGGTGTCATAGAACTCTTCACAAGGGCGGTCGCTCTCGCGTTGAATGACCGCAGATAACCGCTCGGTCGAGCGTGGGTTCAACTGCCAGCGATTCTGCCAGCCTTGGTAGATGTTCCTAGTGGCCTGCTGCATACAGAGCATTAGTGCAGCACGACAGTCCCGTTTGTTCCACGCTGAAATCGGCGAAGAATCCACTCACTACACCTGCTTAGTGAGCGGCGAGGGGTCATGTGGGGATAGGTTCCAAAAGCAGAAAACGAAGCGTTTGCTGAAATTTTAATCAAGGCTGCTGTGGCGGTGTTCTATAACAACCTTCCGAGACCAAGTGAACGAATCATCGTCTGACTGGAGCGTGATTGTGATTTCCTTCGGAACAGAGGCCACTACGTCCTCGTACTGATACTCAATGGGAGGACACCTTACGAGAGTCCCGTTCTGGTTTGTTTCAGATCGGATAATCAGCGTTATACGTCCTCCGGTCACACTGGATGAGAGCCAGTTTTTCTCGTCACTGACATCATCTAAGTCGGTCTTTCCCTTCATTTGTGTGAATATAATATCAAAGGCAGTTTTTTCACATTTCCGCTCTGCGTCCTTGATTTCATCTACTTCAATGTCTTCATTAATCGGATCGGCCCTCCCGTATCCCGATTTAGGCTCTAGCGGGCCGACGCAATCATCTCTCTCGTCTTGTGAGTCGCTCTCTGATGAGTTCTCCTCAGAGTGAGTCTGATCATCCGTCTCTTCGGCGTCAGTCTGATTATAAGAATCATCTGTGTTGGGAGTTTGGCTAGAGTCGCTGAGACACCCAGCAAAGGAAGCAACGAGAACGCCACCAGACGTCGCGAGAAACCTACGCCGGTTCATGTCAGATTGCTCTGTTGAACGCAAGAAGGCGACAGTATTGAATTTATGATATTCGTCTTAATGCCGCTATATGGCCTGAGAGTCCTGTTTTGAAA
>NZ_AOMA01000107.1 GCF_000337895.1 Halobiforma nitratireducens JCM 10879 | reverse complement strand
AGACGGCGTCCAATTCCCTACAAGTCTCACGAAGAACAGTGGAGTGAACGCCTGAGAGGAGGATTAGATGACCTCGCAACGGAGCATGTCAGATTGAAAGAGAGGATGTCATAAGTGTCTTTTCCAAACTCAAATACTGGTTCAGCGTATCAGCTTAATATTAGGCGCGATCACTGCCTCTCCTATACTTAGCGATCACCACCGTCGCAAATCGAGCCAAATCTCGTGGCACATTCGCGCGATCTATTCAGCACGGAATTTCTGACAGCCTCGAGTAGATTTCGCTCTCTCGTTGTCCATCTGTCCCCTGTACTGCCTGGCAGAGAGTAGTGTCGAATGGGGTGTTGACTGTTCTATGACTCCCTAGGCGGTCAGGTTATCGACGGCGACTCCACCACCAGAACCGACACGTGATCGCCCGGCTTCGGGTTGCCGTGCCGTTACGGTCGTCGGACCGGGCCACGGGGCGAGCGACTTATTCCTCGTGGGTCCGTACCACGAGACAGACGTTCGATGATCGCTCACTGGCAGTGCCGGCTCTACGGCCACGACTGGCACCACCCCTGGAACCACGAGGTGGTCGTTACGGCCGACGACGGACCGGTCTACCCGCTCCGGTGTGTCCGCTGTGCCGACGTACGACTCCTCGATCGCGAGGGAACCAGCTGGCACCCCGACGACGAGAACGGGCCGTCGATTCACGAGCAGGCCCTCGAGACCGACTCGAGTGCGTCGCCACGTCGGGAGTGAACCGGCGCGATACCGGCCATACTCTCATAGTCGGGGAGGCTGTAGCTTCAGCTACGGATGACCGACCAGACCCCGTCCGCGTCGTTCGAACAGGTTACAGATGTCTCGGCCGACGCTCCGACGCTGATCGAGGGACTCCCCGGACACGGGCTCGTCGCAGCTATCGCGGTCGATCAGATCACGGACCAGCTCGGGCTGGACCACTACGGGAACGTCGCCTCGGACGAGTTTCCACCCGTCGTCACCTTCGAAGACGGGGTCGTCCAGGATCTCGTCCGGGTGTACGCCGGCGAGGACCCCGCCGTGATGACACTCGAGAGCGACCTCGCACTGCCGGAGACGGCGTACGAACCCCTGTCACAGTGTGTACTCGAGGAGTTGGCGGACGATTTCGGCCGGGCGATCTTCCTCGCGGGCGCGCCAGCGCAGTCCGAAGAGCGGATCGGCGAGGTGACCGGCGTCGCGACGACCGACGGGATCCGTGAGGATCTTCTCGCGGCTGGGATCACCGTCCCGGACGATCCGGGGCTGGTCGGCGGGATCACGGGGGCGCTCGTCCGCGAGTGTTATCAGGCCACCGTGCCTGCGGCCCTGCTTATCGTCCGCTCGCACCCGTTCCTGCCCGATCCGCAGGCCGCCAAATCGGTGATCGAGAACGCGCTCGAGCCCCTGGTCGACTTCGAGGTCGACACGACGGCGCTGGACGAACAGGCAGACGAGATTCAACAGCGAATGCAACAGGTCGCCCAGCAGTATCAACAGGTGGCCGAGGAACAGGGACAGCAACAACAGGTCCAGACGGGGATGTTCCAGTAATCGTTGCCTTCTGTCCCCTTCGTTCTCTTCCGTTCTCTTCCGTTCTCTTCCGTTCTCTTCCGTTCTCTTCTGTTCGGCTCCCCTTCCTTTCGCCCGTTCCGCCATCGCGAGCGCGTTCACGACGAGACGGACGAGAATCCGGAATCGGTGACCGCTAGAAATCTGACTCGAGGGTTCGGGCCGTCATCACCGGTACGCTCGCGTTCGGAACGACTCGCTGGGAGACGCTGCCGACGACGAGCCGCTCGACGTCGGACTTGCTCTCGGTGCCCATCACGACCAGATCGACGTCGTCGCGCTCGGCGTACTCGAGGACGATGTCGGTCGGCACTCCGTGTTCGACGGCCTCGACAGTGTCGAGACCGTGCTCTTCTGCACGCTCGGCCACACCCGCTGTCGTCTTCTCGCCGTGTTTCTCGAACGCCGAGCGGAGGTCGTCGCTTCCGGGTTCGTCGTCGGGCTCGACGGCGTACAGCGCGTGAAGCGTGGCGTCGCAGGCGTCGGCGATCGCGAGCGCGTGCTCGGTCGCCGCTGCCGACCCCGTCGATCCGTCCGTGGCCAGACAGACGCCGTCGATGTCGCCGTCGGCCAAGTTCCCGCGTTTCGTCGCTTCCTTTCCGACGGTCAACACCGGCCGCCGAGCGTCCCGAATGACCTCGAGTGCGACGCTTCCGAGCAGGGCCTGTCGGAGCCCCGTCCTGCCGTGGGTGCCGACGACGATCAGGTCGGCGTCGGTGGCGTCGGCGTGCTCGAGGATCGCGTTCGGCGGACGGCCAGTCCGGACGACCGCGGCGGATTCGAGGCCGGCCTCGCTGGCCCGCCGGGCGACGTCCGTCGCGTCTTCTTCCCGGCGTTGTCGCTGCTCGTCGGCGTCCCGACCCTCCTGAACGACCGACAGGGCGTGGACGGACGCCCCGAGAGTCTCGGCGAGTGCGATCCCGCCGGTCGCTGCGTCCGTGGCGACGTCGCTGCCGTCGGTCGCGATGAGAACGTCGTCGTACTCGTCCATGTCCCGGCTTACGACCACCACGGTCTTTGTTTTGTTGCAGTCTCGGCGCAGTTGCAGCGACACCGACTCCGGGGCTTGGCCGCCCGCTCGATACCCCCGCCATCCCGCGGACGGGAAACGTCCCACCGAAGATGACGGTATCGGCTGAGGAACGGACTGTGTCAGCGACGGACGAAAAGCCGACTTTCTGCCCGTCGTAACGCTCGTATGGTCGATGCGCAGTGGTCAGAACTCGAGGGCACGGAATTGGAGTACGGCGGCGACGGATGGGAGTTGACCAGCGAGGTCGACGTTCGAAACACGGGGACGCTACGCGAGGTCGAAGCGCGGCGGGTGGACGGCGTTTGCAAGCGGGCGGCGTCGCTTCGGTTCGAACTGGCCGGCGACGAGCGATCGCCGTCGGTCAACGCTGGGAACGTGAGCGGAGGATTCCATCGACTCGAGCGCCATAGGCAGTATCTCGTCGTGTCGGACCCACAGCGAACCTACCGCTCCGGGCTGCGGGGCATCGTTCACCGGTAATGAGAGAGCCGTCTCGGCCCGGCAGTAACGACCCGAGAAGCGACGGTCTGCCGACGGAGCTGGAAGATGGCGAGAGTGAGGCTTCCTCCTTTCGCTTTCCTCCTTCCACCTTCCTCCGACGCGATGGGAACGACCCCCCGAGTATTTGAGACTGTGTAGCGAACGTTCAGGTGTACTCCATCGACCTATCCCAGCGCGTGAGCTATCGGGCGAATCGGTCGTCGAACGCACCCCGGAAACACGGCAGACTACAGCCATGGACATCGCTGATATCGTCTCGGAGGACTTCGTCGAATTCACACCCGATACTACCGTCTCGAAACTCGTCGGGACGTTCGCGGACACCGACATCAGGGGCGTCGTGGTACGAGACGACGAGTTCGAGGGGGTCGTTACCCGACGCCAACTCGCCACGTCGCACCGCCAGCCAAACGAGAAGCTCGGATCGCTGGTCTGGCACGTCCCTCGACTAGCTCCGGACGAGGACATCCGGAAGGTCGCACAGCTGATGATCGACAGCGACTCGCAACTGCTGCCGGTGTTCGACGGACAGGAGTTGACCGGCGTCGTCACCGCCGACGACGTACTCGAGACGGTCCATCCGTATCTGGATGCGGCGACGGTGTCGGAAGCCTATTCGCCCGATCTGGTCGCGCTCGATCCCGAGTCCGGCCTCGGCGAGGCGCTGAACGTCTTCCGCGAGAACCGGATCACGCACCTCCCCGTCGTCGAGGACGATAGCGCAGTGGGCATCCTGAGCCTCTACGACGTGACCCATCTCACGGTCCGGGCGGAGGTCCAGAGCCAGGGCGGCGACGCCGGTGGGGTGGACCCGTTCGGCGGCGAGATATCCTCGAGTACGGCTCGAGCGCGTCGCGGCGGGTTCGGGGCCCGCGAGGGCGAACTCGAGCGGATGCTCGATCTACCGGTCCGTGACGTGATGGTATCGCCAGTTCGGACGATCGCGCCGTCGGAGACCCTCGAGACGGCAGTCGAGGAGATGTTCGAGATCGACGCTTCGTCGCTGGTCGTGACCGCGGACGGCTCGCTCGACGGCATCGTGACCAAGACTGACGTGCTCGACTCGCTGACCTGGGAGGCCGGTGGCAACCGTGCCGTCCAGATCTACGGCACCGACCTGATCGACGACATGAGCTACGACGAGATCGTCGCGATGGTCGAGACGTTCGACGACCGGGACGGCGAGATGAACCTCCTCGACGCGAAGGTCCACCTCCACGAGCACGACGAAAAACGGCGGGGCCGCCCGCTCTTGCTCGCCCGCGTCCGGCTTCACACCGACCGGGGGCTGTACGTCGCCTCCGGCGAAGGGTTCGGAGCCAAGCACGCACTCAACGAGGCCAAGGAAATCCTGGAACGACAGATCCGCGACGAGAAGACCGACGGCCGCTCGAAGAAACCGCCCGGCGAAGAGTACTGGGAAAAGCGGTTCGGCTGGCTGCTCGAGGAGTGACGGCCACGAGGACGACGCGGCTCGAGTGACGTCGACGTGTGGTCGTCGCTCGCCGCTCGTCGACGGCCATCCGTGATCGCTCCCTACGCGTCCTCGTTTCTCGTTTTCGACGACGGTTACGTTGTACGTATCGCGCCACCGGTAGCGTCGGCCGCCCCAGACGGGCGTGGCTCGAACCGTTCTACCGAATCCGAAAAGCGGTGCTGGAAGCAGCGACGGGACAGCGAACGACCACGTCGTCGCGCTCGATGTCGGCGTCGATCAGCACGATCCGGTCTGGCCTGGGACGCATACTCGAGTTGGCTGGCAGCTGCTCACAGAAGGTCGTCCACTCGACTGTCGGCGGGTAACGCTCGCCATCGAGCCACTGTACGCCGGCCGCGAACTACCGGTTTGGGGAGCGCCCACCGGGTGAGAGCGTCTCGATCCCCTGTAGCGACCGTCGGCTCGAGGTCTCGGTAAATCGCTTTTACTTTCGTATCAACTCCTCGTTCATCGAATTGTGTTCGTCGTCGCTGTCGTCGCCCGACGAACGACGACATCGTGGCTCGGAGCGTGTCCCGTAATCGCGTTCTGACCGTCGGTGCGATCCGTTCCGGGACGTACCAGCGGCGGTAATCCACAGTATTGTTACTGAAACAACAGGCGTTGCTTATACACGGGCTCGTTCATCGACCGCACATGAGCGAAACAACAGACACCGACCGACCAGAAGCGATGGAAACCGGCGACTCCGAGAGCAGGAAGTGGATCAGCGGCATCGCCTCGGTCGTCGGCCTCTGGATACTGATCTCACCGTTCGTTCTCGAGTCGGCCGAGGCGGCGGTCTGGAACAACGTCATCGTCGGCGCGGCGATCCTCCTGCTGGCCGGGTACAACTACTACCGGATCGTCACCGATCACCCGACCAGTGTCGGAGTGATGGCGCTTGCCGCTATCCTCGGTTTGTGGACGGCAGTCGCCCCGTTCGCGTTCGAGATCGGAAGCGAGACGCTGCTGTGGAGCAACGTCGTCGCCGGGGTGCTCGGGTTGCTTCTCGCCGGGTACGTGGCGTACGCCGGACGCTCCGTTCGCGCGGGCGCGCCGACGGGGACCTGAGGCTGAACCTGAGCCTGAGCCTGAACTCGAAACTGCCCCTTGCCCCTGCTCCCACTCGGGACTCCACCACTCCCCTAAGAACAGGAGAACCGACCCCCGGCGGCCGACGACCCGGCGGTCCCGTCACGCGTCTTCGTACCAACTGTCGAACCGCTCGGACAGCGAGTCGGATACGTCCGTGAGGTAGGCCGTCCCCCACAGGGTAACGACCACCGCGCCGACGGCATTGAACATCAGGTCGACGATCGTATCGTCGATCCCGTACTGCGCCAGGACCGCGTCGAGCCCGATGACGATCGCACTCTGGTCGATGACGAACTCGAGAATCTCCCAGACGACGCCGGCCGCGAACACGAAGACGAGGATGAACACGGCCATCACCTTCGGTGGGATGTAGACGCGGTCCGTATGGACGTGAACGGCCCGGAAGATGGCGTATCCGGCGGCCGCGACGACCGAGGCCGACAGCGCGTGGGTCAGGTGATCCCAGGGATCGATCGCGTCGTACAGCCCCGCCGACCCCAGCGCGTGCAGGAAGACCGCGGTGGTGATCCAGAGGACGAGCCCGGCGTCCATCGGGAGATCGTACTCCCGCTCGAGGATCGCCGGGACGAACGTGATCGCGAGCGCGACCCCGGCGTTGGCGATCGTCGGTAAATCCCTGACTGACAGCCCCCAGACGAGAACGACGGCCAGGACGACCTGCATGGCCCGGCTGGCCTGCCGTTGTCGCCGGGGGGTGATGCCGAGCCGATCCCGAAGCTTCGGCGAGTCGGGTTCCGCGGTCGACGACGCGTCGTCGGCTTCGGCACGTGGCTTCGGCGGGACGTACGTCCGCTCGGTCGGCATCCGGTCCCGTGAGCGGAAGTACAGGTCGAACAGGAGACCCCCCACGACGCCGGCGATGCCGGCGTAGATGAACTCGACCATCACGTCGGCGTTGATCGCGTCCTGGGAGCGGCCGTCCAGCACGAACGACGTGTCGACGAGTACGTCGGCGGTCCACTGGAGAACGTTCCAGATGCCGGCGGCTGCCAGCGTCGTCAGCACTACGAGAGCGACGGCGAGCCCGTGGTTCAGCCGGACGGCCGTAAACTGGTGGAGTTCGACGGCGACCAGCAGTGCCAGCGCGGCGACCGCGAGGTACGCCGGGACATCGGTCACGAAGGCACGACCCAGCAGCGCCTCCCAGAGGATCGGAACCGCGGCGACGGCGAGCAGCTCCCACGGCGGCATCACCCGTGGGTCCCGAAACACAACGCCGGGAACGAGGGCGATGGTGACGACCACGAGAGCGATGAAGGTCCAGTCGAACGCCCCCTCGAGGGCCGTCAGAACCCCGGTCGTCAGCAGGACGACCACCACGATCCATCCGAGGACGGCGTTGACTCCCGTCTCGGAGAGTAACGCCCCCAGGTCGTCCGTGTACTCCATGCATGGACGTTCGAACGACGCGGTCAAAGTCGTATCCCCGAGGATTCGTCGGCCGATTCGGGAAACGTTCATATCCTTCCGTCGCTTATTCGAGGACACAATGATGGCGACGACCCACGCGCTGTGGGGGATGGCCCTCGCACTGCCGGTGCTTGTGGCCGCCCCGGAGTATGCCCCCGTTGCGTTCGTTGCGGGCCTCGTCGGCGGCCTCGCGCCCGACCTCGACCTCTATGCAGGACACCGAAAGACGCTTCACTACCCAGTCTACGGAACGGTCGCCGCGATCCTCGCTCTCGCGCTCGCAGTCCTGTCCCCTTCGACGGCGACCGTGGCGCTTGCAGTCGGCCTCGCTGCCGCGGCGCTACACGCCGGCAGCGACATCTTCGGCAGCGGCCTCGAGCTTCGACCCTGGGAGGGCAACTCCGAGCGTGCCGTCTACAGCCACTACCACGGACGGTGGCTCCGCCCGCGCCGGCTGGTCCGCTACGACGGCTCGCCCGAAGACCTCGCGCTGGCCGGTCTCGCGGCGGCCCCGATCGTACTGGCCGGTGACGCCGTCTTCGCGATCCTTTCGCTCGTACTTCTCGGCATCTCGGCCGTGTACGTGCTCCTTCGCAGGCGGCTCGCGGCACTTGCCGTACGACTCGCCCGTCTGCTGCCGCCGACCGTCCGCGCTTACGTCCCTCCACGGTACCTCGAGCCCGAGAGATAGGTTCCGGGCGACGCGAAACCAGCCGGTTCGGACTCCACCTTTTTGATCGGTGCCGGTGGACGAACGGGTATGCACGTCCTCGTGCCGATCGACGACTCCGACCCGGCCGACGCAGCACTCGAGTACGCACTCACCGAGTTCCCCGAGGCCGACGTGACGGCGCTGCACGTGATCGATCCCTACGAGACGAGCGTGTCCTCGTGGTTCGGCGGGGAGGAGTTCCCGGAACGACTCGAGGAGGACACAGCGGCACTGCTCGCGGACGCCAGGGAACGAGCGGACGAACGTGGCGTCTCGATCGACACTGACACTGTCGTCGGTAAGCCAGCCGCAGAGATCGCTGCGTACGTCGAGGAAGCCGACATCGACGAGGTGGTGATGGGAAGCCACGGTCGTCGCGGCTCGTCGCGGGTACTGCTCGGGAGCGTCGCGGAGCTAGTGGTACGACGTGCACCAGCGCCGGTGACGGTCGTCAGATAGAATCCGACAGGGTCGTCGCGGTCACCGACGACGGGACGAGGGGTCGAACGACGTGTAGCCGCAGGCCATCGCGGAGTCACGCTGTCCGGGCCGGTCGAAGGAGACGCCATCGAAGGGACCTACCGGAACGGCGTCGTGACAGTTACCATACCGAAACGGGAGTCGACGGAACCACAGGGACGAACGATTGCCATCGAGTGAGACGGTTACCGACCGACGTCCCGGCACAGCCGCCCGGTCGTGGTCACGGACAACGTGACACAGCCGCTACCAGCTGTGACGGACCGACGAACTCACGTCTCACGCGGGCGGTTCCCTACGGGAAGCAAGTACAGCGGGTCCAGCGCGGCCGGCAGGGACAGCACGTCCGCGAGTTCGGCGTCGGAAAACGCCCCGACCGGGCAGGCGTTCAACGCGCGCGCTTCGGCGGTCAGGTGAACGTTCTGGGCAACGTGGCCCGCTTCCATCCTGACGTAGCGCTTGCCGTGCTCGGGGTACTGGTCGATCGTCCGGCCGTCGTCGGCCGCGACGACGATGGTCGCTGGCGCGTCCTCGACGACCGGCTGCTGGAGCGCCGCTCGCGTGAGGTCGTCGTGAAGCGACGATTCGAGACTCGGCTCGAGAGCGTGTTCAGCCGGTTCGTACCGGTACAGTCCGGGATCGATCCCCTCGCAGCCGTCCGGCGCGACCTCGAGGAAGACGGTGAGTGGGAAGGTCGCGCCAGCGCTGGGTGCCGTCCGGAGTGTAACGCCGTCGCGGACGTGGGTGACCCCCTGGGCCGCCCACAGGAGCTGTGCGGCGTCCTCGAGGGTGATGGGGTCGGCCGCGAACGAGCGGCGGCTGGCTCTGGTCGCGATCGCTCGCTCGACGCTCGTCTCTCCGTGGGGATTCGGCTCGGGGAGGTCGATCGATGCCATGGTCATGTTCGTGTTCGTGTTCGTGTTCGTACCCTACTCGAACGACCCGAGCCAAAATACCGTAGCCCAACTCTCAGCGAGCGGTCGCGTCCCCGCGACGCTAAGGGCGCGCCGATCGCACGGGCCTCATGCGGTTTCCTAGGGTCAATTACCGCCGATCGCCGACTCGTTCTTGCGGCCGGCAGTACATAGTTACAGTAATCCGTCTCAAACGGAAGCGTCGTGTTCGCATCGTTCTCGGAGCCGACGGGCGACCCAACGAGCGACGGACGTTGTACTGGGGCGATTCCGAGACGGTCGTGTGGCACGCGGTGTCGGTGCCCGTCGTTCCCTGCCGTGGTGCTGCCGTGGTCAGGAGTCGAAACTCATCGCCGAAAACCCGCCACCGTCGCGTCGCTCGAGCGATACGACGGGTGGCTTCATAGGCGTCCGCATCGAACGTTCGAGCATGATATCCGTCGACTCCGTCCTCGTCCCGACCGACGGCAGCGCCAGTGCCGACGCGACCGTCGCCGACGCGATCGAGTTCGCCCGGACCTACGGTGCGGACGTCCACGCGCTCTACGTTCTCGAGGAAGGCGTCGACTGTACCGACCTCGGTGAGACGCAACGCGAAGCGGTGGCCGCCCCGTCAGAACGGCGCGGTCGCGAGGCGACCATCGAAGTGACGAACCGCGCCGACGACAGCGGATTAGAGTCCACTCGAGCGGTCCGCGAGGGCGTTGCTCACCGCGAGATCCTCGCGTACGCCGAGGAACACGATGTGGGTCTGATCGCGATGGGGACCCGTGGTCGAACGGGTCCCCGGCGAGCGCGCATGGGCAGCACCACCGAGCGCGTGCTCACGCTCGGTGACACGTCGGTCCTCTCGGTCCCGCTGACCGGCAGGGATGACGTCGACGACGATGACGACACAGTAGACAGGACGATCGAGCGAATCGTCGTGCCGACCGACGGCAGCGACGCTGCCGACCGCGCCGCCGAGAGCGCAGTCGAGATCGCGAGCCGGTACGACGCCGACGTCCGGACAGTTTACGTCGTCGATGCGACGGTCTACGACCTCTCGGATTCCCCGCGGAGCATCGTCGGCTTGCTCACGGAGGGTGGGGAAAACGCCACCGAGGCGGTCGCGAAGCAGGTGAGAGAGCGCGACCTCGAGGTCGCGACGAGCGTCCGACGCGGCGTTCCGGCGGACGAACTACTCGAGTACGCGAGCGCGGTCGACGCCGATCTGATCGCGATGGGAACTCGCGGACGGGCCGCGGGGGCACAGTCGGATCGCCTACTCGGTAGTACGACGGCACGGGCCATCTCACGATCGACGATACCCGTGCTGGCGCTTCAGTGACTGGTCGACACTGTAAGCTATATGCCGCCGACCGTGGTGGCTATCGATCGCATGTACGACACCATTCTCGTCGCAACCGACGGGAGCGACCCAGGGTACCGCGCGGGCGAGCACGCGATCGATCTCGCTGAGCAGTTCGACGCCGAGTTCCACGCCGTCTACGTCGTGGATACGCGCCGCTACGGTGGTTCGATTCTGACCGGGCCGAGCGACGTCGTCGCCGAACTCGAGCAACGCGGCGAGGAGATACTCTCTGATCTCGACGCCCGTTCGACCGTCGACGTGACCGAGACGATCCGTGAGGGACGGCCCCACGAGGAGATCGGCAACTACGCCGAGGAGGTCGACGCGGACCTGATCCTTCTCGGAAACCGTGGCCTCGGTGCTGCCGGTGAGATCGGCAGCGTCGCCGAACGCGTCGTCAGGTACGTCGATCGGCCAGTGATGACCGCGTAAGGACATAGATATGTCAGCGACCAGGGTGTGAGCTATTTGGCGTCGTTCGACGTGGGAACCCCCACGCCGATGTACGACACGATACTCGTCCCGACCGACGGAAGCGACCCGGCGAATCGGGCGGTCGAACACGCACTGACTCTCGCCGACCGATACGACGCCGACGTTCACGCCCTGTACTGTGTCGAAACTCACAGGTACGGCGAACCCGCGCTGAGCAGCGCCGAGATCGTCCTCACTCGACTCGAGGACCAGGGCCAGGCGATGCTCGAGGACCTCGAGAGCCGGGCGGACAACGTGGGAGTCAACTGCGAGTGGAAGGTCTGCCACGGCCGGCCGTGGGAGGAAGTACAGCAGAGAGCCGACGAACTCGATGCGGATCTGGTCGTGATCGGGTTCCAGGGCCAGAGCCACGAACGCCCCGGAAAGATCGGCAGCGTCGCCGAACGCGTCGTCAGGACGGCAGACAGACCGGTGCTGACCGCCTAGCGAACCTGTTCTCTGTCGGCGAGTAGTCCCGTCCAACCGACGGTCGCGTTTTTCACCACGCTGCAGACGAAAGTCCTCCCTTTCGTTCCGTAAATGGTCGTGTACTGACTGTTACGTACTGTTTCTCTCGGCATCGACCGCCTGTGTCACACATGTGAAGGACCCAACTGTATATTTACAGCGGTATGGGTGTAACGGTCGGCCGCCGAAAGAGTACCTTACTTCGTTGTCAGGTGACCGTTTCCGTCGACGGCCGGTACTCCTCAGGGAGAAACAGTGACGATCACTGACCAGCGGCCCCGACGCGCGACGGGACCGACCCGTCGACATCGGCCGGCTGTTCGGTCCGTACCTAGAACTATTCCGTCGCCCGTGGTCGGACCGTCCGATGCGCTACCTCGAGATCACTGTCCCCGCCGACCGGCGGGAAGCCGTCCTCGACGTACTCGACGACGAGGGGACCGAGTACGTCGTTACCGAGGAGGCAACGAGCGACGCCATCGACGATGCGGCGGTCGTTCGCTTGCCACTCCCGACGCGGGCCGTCGAACCCATTCTGGATCGGCTGGCCGATGCTGGCCTCGAGGATGCCACGAGCCGCGTCGTCGTCATCGACGCCCAGACGGTCGTCTCCCGGGAGTTCGACGAGCTACTGGACCGGTACAGCCACGGCGGAACGCGAGGGGAGCGAACCTCGAGGCAGGTGCTTCGGACCAAAGCCGACGAGTTCACGCCCGGGATCACGGTCTATCTCGTGATGTTGCTGATCAGCGCCGTCGTCGCTACCGCGGGACTGCTCGCGGACTCGCCCGCGGTCGTCGTCGGCTCGATGGTCATCGCACCGCTTTTGGGCCCCGCGCTGGCTGCCAGCGTCGGCATCGTCACCGGCGACGACGAGTTGCAGGCGACCGGGTTCCGGTACCAGGCGCTCGGCGTCGCGGTGGTGATTCTGGCGTCGATCGGGATCGCGACGCTCGCCCGGCTGGCCGGGCTCGAGCCAGGGGGTGTCGACATCGTGGTCGTTGCAGAACTCGAGGAACGGGTCTCACCGAACCTCCTCTCGGTGGCGGTCGCGCTCGGGGCCGGAATCGCGGGCATCCTGAGTCTCACGCGGGGATTCTCCGAAGCCATCGTCGGCGTGATGATCGCCGCCGCGCTGATCCCGCCCGCCGCCGCGGTCGGTATCACGACCGCCTGGGGGATGTACGGCGCGGCCCTCGGTGCGTTCGTACTCGTCGTCGTCAACGTTCTGTCGATCAATCTGGCCGCACTGGTGACGCTCTGGGTCGCCGGCTACAGACCGCAAGGACTGTTCGAGGTGTCCCCGACCCGTAGGCAGACGGTGACTTACGTGGCCGTCTTCGGGATCGCGTTGCTCGTCCTCGCGGCTCCGCTCGCGGGCATCACCCTGCTCGAGTTCCAGACCACCCAGCTGAAGTCGTCAGCCGACGAGTCGGTCGAAGCCGTCCTCGAGGAGCCGGAGTACGACCATCTCGAGGAGGAGTCCGTCGAGGTGGTGCTGGACGACGACTACCCGATCCGCTCGATCGATCGAGTCGTGGTGACGGTACGCGGCGCGGCGTTCGAATCCGGTCTCGAACTCGAGTCCGATCCGGACGCCGATCCCCCCGAGCCCGCGCTCGCGGATCGGCTCCACGATCGGGTCACGGCCGAGATCACGGACCCAGTCGTCGTCGAACTCCGGTACGTCGTCAGCGACGAGCGGGGCGAGCGAGCCGACGACGAACTACTCGTCGTCCGGACTGCCGGTGGGAGCCGGTGAGCGTGACGCCGATCGGGGTGTCGGTTTCGGTCCGTCTGGAACCTGGAATCTGGAACCTGGAATCTGGAACCTGAAACCTCCGGGCTATTGCCGATCGTCTCACCTGACGACCGTCACGGCCACCGGCGCGCGCCGGACGATCGTTTCGGCGACGCTGCCGAGGAGGACCCGTGAGACGCCGGTCCGACCGTGGCTCCCGACGACGATCAGATCGACCTCCTCGTCGGCTGCGAACCGCACGGCGGCGCGGGCAGGCGAGCCGACGAGCACCGCCGTCGAGAGGTCGACACCTCGTTCGTCGGCGACGGTCCGAGCGCGGTCGAACACGCCCTCGAGGCGTTCGTCATCCGCCGAGACGGGTAGTTGCGGCTCGTATGGGTTCGACTCCCCGCTTCCGGAGCCCCAGAGGGCCGGCTTCACCACGTGGAGGGCCGTGATCGTGGCGTCCGGATAGGTGTCGGCGGCCCACTCGAGTGCTTCGCGGGCAGGATCGGAGTCGTCGACGGGAACGAGAATATGCATCGTGCCTGTACCCGTTCGTTCGTTGGGTGGACGCATATACGATGTGGATGACGGGACCGCTCGAACCGACCATCGTCTACAGTATTGTATTTCCAACTATGCACAATTTCAGTGAGGCCGAACTTGATAGTAGTAATAGAACGTATCGGTATATGGCCGGGAAATAGCTGTCACCAACTGTTTCTGAAATATACAGACAAGCCGTAGAGGAGCCAAAAACTCAATCTACCGAGGTCGATTATTCTGAGTCGAGATACTACGTCCGGCTCGTTGACAAGACGGGCCGAGAAAAGACGCCACGTAATAATTTCATCTATGGACAAGACAATCGCTCTCACTCGAGCAGCCGACCGTGCTCGTCTATCTCACCCTTTACCATTCGCGTCGAGGAGATGCGTTGGCCGTCTTCGGCAAGTACGTACGGAGCAACGATTCCCGTCAGCGGCTCGCTTCCGTCCTCGCGGCGGCGTTCGTTGATCGCCTCGAGTTCGGGTGCCGTTTCGGGAGAGACGACCAGCGCGTCGATCGCGGGATCGTCGGCCGCGATCCCGTATTTGGTCTCGAGCGGACGTATCTCGACCTCTCGGTTCCAGTCGTCTAACGCCGCGATCGCTGCCGAGACTGATTCCTTGCGGTCGTCGAACGACGGAACGTCACGGGGCTCCGATCGCGTCTCGGTCGCGAACGTGTCGGTAGTGAGGCCCACGACGACGCCGTCGGCCCCGAACCGAAGCGCGTGTTCGAAGAGAGTGCGGTGACCGTCGTGGATGGGGCCGAACGTGCCGGCAACGGCGACGTTCATACGTCCGTGTGACGTGTGCGACACGTATTAAGCCCAAGCCGGCTCCGTTCGACGGACCGTCTCGGGTTCGAAAACGGAAACGAAAACGAACACAGTTCTCCTCGTCGTCACCACCCCATGCGACTGGACGCCACCGGTAATACGACGGTCGTCGTAGGCGACACCATGTCGAACGACTCGCGTTCGAACGGAACCCTGCTGGTTCCCGTCGCGAACGAAGAGACGGTCGAACGGCAACTCGAGACCGCGGTCGATCTCGCAGCCGATCGGTCGTACCACGTCCGGTTCGTCTACGTGCTCGTCGTCCCGGACCAACTCTCCCTGGTCGACGGCCGCCGATACCTCCTCGAGGACGAGGACGAACGCATGCTCGCGGCAGCCGTCCGCGCGGTCGAGGAACGCGGTATCGACGCCGACAGCCGGATTCGGATCGCCCGCGGAGTCGCGACCGGCATCGTCGGCTCGGTCGAAGAGTACGACGTGGACGCGGTGCTGATGGGGTGGCGCGGTCGACCACCGCGATCGGGGATCGTTCTCGGCAGTTACCTGGATCGAGTGCTCCGGAACGCACCCTGTGACGTGCTGGTCGAACGGATTCGAACGCCACGTCCGGACGTTTCACGGCTTCTCGTTCCCGTCGTCGGCGGCCCCCACGACGAGTTCGCCGTCGAGGCCGCCGCGTCAATCGCCCGCCAGCAGGACGCGGCAGTCGCGCTGTTGCACGTCCTCGAACCGGACGAGCCGGAACTCGAGCGCGCCGAAGCCGAGGCGTTGCTCGCCGAGACGACGACCCGGTTCGACGACGTGTCGGCCGTCGACCGGACCCTCATCGAGGCCGACGACGTTGGCGGGGCGATCACCGATCGAACGGCCGACCACGACGTGACCGTGCTCGGAGCTTCTCGAGGAGGACTCCTCCGTCAGGGGTTGCTCGGAACGATCTCAGAGGGTGTCGGGCGACACGCGGCGGGCTCGGTCGTGCTGGCGCGCCGCCACGATCCGGTGCCGTCCCGGCTTCGACGGGCCGCGTCGGCGCTGTGGTAGTGTCCCGAAAGGACCCGTGTGGGCACCGTCACCGTCACCGTGCTCTCGCTGCTCGACGGACCCGAAGGTACTGTACGAGCGCGACCACGGCGGCCGCGAGACTCACGAGTTCGTACGGGTCTTCGTGGAACGCAAACAGCCCGGCGGCGACGACCAGCCCCGCAGCGATCACCGCGTAGCCGACTCCGGGATCGCCGCCCGGAGCCGAATCGACGGGATCGGTCCTGACGACGAGTTCGCCCCGCTCGAGTTGGCCCATGACCGCGTCCGTACGGGCCGGCAAGCCCGCGAGGACGGGAGCCGAGCGTCGCACGTCGGCCTTGACGTCCTCGAACAGCGTCTCGAGTTCGCTCTCGATGAACCCGTGATCGACGAGGAACGACCGGGTCACCGAAATGAAGTCGAACTCGGGATCGAGACTTCGACAGACGCCTTCGCCGACGGTACCGACCCGCATGAGCAACATCACGTTCGGCGGGATGCGAAACGGGAAATCGTGCAGCATCGAGAGCAGTTCCGTGATGATCAGCCGCCAGGTGACGTCTGCCTCCCCCTCGAGGTTCTCGATCACCAGCTCCAGAACGCGTCGAACGGCGACCCGATCGACGCCGGGATCGAGCACTTCGAGAGCGATGAGGGCGTTCAACAGGCCGTCGACGTCGCGCCGGACGAGCGTCCGATAGAGGTCGGTGATCTCGTCTTGTTCCTTGGCCGTGAGCCGCTGGCTCATCCCGTAGTCGTAAATGACCAGCTGACCCGTGTCGGTCACGGCGAGGTTCCCCGGATGGGGGTCCGCGTGGAAGACGCCGTCGACCAGCCCCATCCGCAGGTACGTGCGGGCCACGAGCGTCGCCATCTCGGTGGCGTCCGTGCCGGCTGCCTCGAGTGCGTCGTCGTCGGTGATCTTCCGTCCTTCGACGTACTCCATGGCCACCACTTGCTCCGAACAGAGGTCGTCGTACGTCTCCGGGACGCGGACCCGCTCGTCGTCGGCGACGTTCTCGCCGATCTCGGCCATGATCGACGCCTCGCGAGCGAAGTCCAGCTCCTCGAGGATGATCTCCTCGAAGTCGTCGGCGAGGTTCCGCAGGGAGTACCGCTGGCGCTCGTCGGCGAACGTCGCCAACAGCGGGACGAGTCCGCGGATGACCCGCAGATCACGTTCGACGACCGATACGAGTCCGGGACGGCGTACTTTCAGGGCGATCCGGTCGTCGACCGGCCCGTACTCGACCGTGTAGACGAACGCGAGCGAGCCGCCGGCGATCGGCTCGAGACTCTCGAGGTCGACANCCCGTACTCGACCGTGTAGACGAACGCGAGCGAGCCGCCGGCGATCGGCTCGAGACTCTCGAGGTCGACAGCCGGGTGGTCGCCGAGTTCCGCCTCGACGACGGTCAGCGGGTCGCCGCCGGCGTCTTCTGGCACTTCGTCTTGCAGCGTGGCGAACTCCTCGACGTAGGTCGGCGGCACGATGTCCGGTCTGGTCGAGAGCACTTGCCCGACCTTGATGAACGCGGGCCCGAGATCCAGCATCGTCTCGGTGAGCCGCCGTGCTCGCTCGCGGTGGGTCGCCGTCGACACCTGCCGGGGCGGCCCGAACAGGAGGAACCGTCGACGGTCCCTGAGCAACGCGAATGCGACGGGGAGAAAACGGAGGAGAACCTGTAGATAGCGGAGGTAGTACCCTTTCATCGGCGTCTGGAAGCGGCGGCGGCGGTCGTTGGCCGAACCATACAGACTGTTCGAACACCGAACACAAATACGTCGGTGATCCGCCGGAGTACTCGCGGTCACACCCGGGACGGGCCGAAGCCGAACCGATCGACAGGTTGAACGGTTCGGCCAGCGTCGTCGGAACCGATGGACGCGAGGCGACGAGGGACGATCCTGCTGGTCGGATGCACACTCGTTACGGCCGCTATCTACGTCGTGTTGGTGCCGCGACTCGTCCTCGAGGGAGCACGCTCGAGGGCGCTGTTGTACGTCGGGATCGGCTGGGTCCCCTACACCTGTCTGTGCTATGCCCTCGGGCGGCTGTTCTCCACGCCCGAAACGCTCCCCAACATGCGCGCGGCGGACGTCGGCCTCGGGCTCTTCCTTGTCGCCTTGCTGTTGAGCCTCGGGCTCGACGCCTGGGGGTTCACGCCCGAAGCGGTGCCGGAAGCCCACGTCCTCCAGGCGATCGGCGTTTTCGTCGGACTCGCTCTCTTTGGCTGGGGGCTCGGACGACGATCGAAGGCGCTCGCGGCCACGGAGACAACGGCCGACTCGGAGTAACGTTTCGACCGATCGCCGATCGTAATGGCGTTACTAGACGTATTTGTCGCTCGAGGGATACGTCGCGCTCGTGGACGACTGCCCTGATCTCGTGGCTTTCGGTGCTGCGTTCTCGTTTGGCGTGATCGGTCCCGCCGGCTCGTGGGACGCGCGTTCTCGCGTCCCGCTGCTGTGGCGCTCGACGATGCCTCGTCGTCGGCTGGCTCGGTGCGATCGCGGCCGGGGCCGCAGTGCTCGGGGTTCGATGGCAGCTTCCGACCGACGCCTCGCTCGGCCGCGGGCTGACGGGTTCGATCGTCGGCGTCGGTGACTTCACCGCCTGATACCGAGTCATCCCTCGTTTTCCTCGCCGACCACGAGCACGTCCTGGTCGCCGTGACGCATCACCCCATCGGCGACGCTCCCGAGCATCAGCCGGCCGACGCCGCCTCGGCCCCGCGTTCCCATGACAACGGCGTCAGCGCCGATCTCGTCGGCGTACTCGAGGATTTCACGGACCGGAACGCCGGTCCGTACCTCGGTCTCGAGGACGAGTCCGCGGTCGGTGGCCCGCTCCTCGAGTCGGTCGACGAACGTTCGCGCTCGGTCGGTGAGCACCTCGCTCGCACTTGCCTCGTCGCCTGGGAGGCGAACGGAACCCAGCGGCCCGGTTTCGGCGACGCTGATCGCGTCGATCGCCGCACCGGTCGTCTCCGCGAGTTCGAACGCTCGCGTAGCGGCCCGCTCGGCGTGGTCGCTCCCGTCGGTAGGAACGAGAATCCGATCGTACATGCTACGACCCTCGCCGCCGAAGAGTATAAATCCGGGTACGACGGCGGCCAGGTGTCGACGTTAGAAGGAGAGAAACGGCGAGTGAACGACGCTCACTCGATCGACGTCTGTCGGTGCCGAACGTCGCCGCCGCAGTTGGGACACGTGCCTGGATTGTCCGCCGCAGTGACGATGTTCCCGCAGGTGAAACACTCGTAGGCGCTCTCGGCTCCTGGATCGTACTCGACGTCGCGCAAGGTCGCCCTGAGCACTTCCTTCGAGGCGGTTTCGTCCAGGGCTTCGATGACATCCCCGGCCCTGATGACGCCCACCAGTGCGCCGTCGTCGACGACCGGCAGCGCCATGAACTTGTTCTGTGCGAACACCTTGGCAACCTCGGCGGCCGTGTCCGACGCCGAGACGGTGACGACCGACTCCGTCGCGACGGAGCAGACATCGGCGTCCGCGTCGGCGTTCAGGAGTTCACGTAGCGAGACGACCCCCTCGAGTGCGCCGTCGTCGTCCACGACGTAGGCGTAGTAGACGGTGTGTTCGGCCTCGGAGGTCGACGTTCGGATGGCGTCGATCGCGTCGTCGACTGGCGTCGTTCCCTCGAAGGACTGGACGGCTTCGTCGAGGATGTCGGCGACTGTCGTGGGGTCCATACTCCACGTTCGGTGCCATAGCACTATAGTAGTACGTCCCGTGTCGTTCCAGTCCGAGTCCGGAAGAGGTTCGCCGGTCCGCAGTGGTGGTCCCGCTGTCACCTCGCAGGCGACCCCAGTCAGTGGGAACGTCGCTCCGCGTTTATGTCACTTCGATCGAAACCTTCGCCCGGAGTTATGAACGCCGATACGCTGCAGACAGAACTCGAGGAAGCAGGCGAACTGATGGTCACCGTCGAAGAGATCGACGAACCGCTCGAACTGCATCTCCACGACGCCGAGATCGGAAGCGAGACGATCACTCTCGAACTGGCCGACGGGGAGCTGGTGTTCGACCTGGACTCGGTCGTCGGCTACTGGAAACACCTGCACTCGCTCGAGGACTACGGACTGTAGTAGCGGGGCTGGAGGGATCGAACGACCGCCGTTCGAACGCTCACGTATTCCTCACCGAGAGCGGGCGAAACGAGGATGTGACGACCGCTTGCCCGTCTGGCGTCCCGTCGGGCAACCGCTGCACTCGAGCGGGAGTTATAATATACCGGCGCGACACGCCTACCCGTATGTCAGTCCCCGACGCCGCTGCGACGGCCGACGCCGTCGTCGACGAAATCCTCTCCGCCGTCGTCGCCGACGAAACCGTCCTAGAAGAGATCACCGCTGGCATTCTCGCCCGCGGACACGTGTTGCTCGAGGACGTACCCGGAACCGGGAAGACCCTCACTGCGCGGTCGTTCGCGACCGCCCTGGGCCTCGAGTTCTCGCGGATTCAGTTTACGCCGGATCTGATGCCGTCCGACATCACCGGCTCGTACGTCTTCGAGGAGGAAACGGGCGAGTTCCACTTTACCCCCGGTCCCGTGTTCGCGAACGTCGTCCTGGCCGACGAGATCAACCGCGCACCGCCGAAAACCCAGTCCGCGCTGCTAGAAGCCATGGAGGAAGGCCAGGTCACGGTCGACGGCGAAACCCACGACCTCCCGGAGCCGTTCGTCGTTATCGCTACCCAGAACCCAGTCGAGCAGGAGGGGACGTTCGAACTGCCCGAGGCCCAGCGCGACCGCTTCATGGTCAAGACCTCGCTTGGTTATCCCGACGCCGACGGCACTCGCGAGTTGATCGACCGCCGCGCGGACCGGGACCAGCCCGACCCCACGGTCGGCACCATCGCCGACCGAGAGGACGTGCTCGAGTTCCAGCGTGCCCCCGAAACCGTCACCGTCGAAGCTCCCGTCCGGGATTACATCGCCGACATCTGTCGGCGGACCCGCCAGGACGGTCGGGTCGACATCGGGGTCTCCCCTCGAGGGGTCCAACGGTTGTTCGAAGCCAGCCGGGCTCGGGCCGTCCTCGAGGGGCGGGAGTACGTCGTCCCCGACGACGTTCGACGGATCGCCGGTCCGGCACTGGCCCACCGGCTCGTGTTGACGCCGGAGGCCAGCGTCGAGGGTGTGTCCCGGCGTGCAGTCGTCGACGCCGTCCTCGAGAGCGTGACGGTGCCGGCGATGGAACGGCCCGACGCTGCAAGCTCAGCCGAACAGTAGCCAGGAGCCGACCAGGACTGCCCCCAGCGCGACGAAGACACCCGCGGTTGCCGGCACGGAGAAGACGGGTGCAAACAGCGTCGCGACCGCGAGCCCGACGGTTGCGACCACGAGACCGACGCCCGCGACGACACCGCTCCAGCCGAGGCGGACGAACTGTGGCCGGGCGGTCGTCCCTTCACGGCCGACCTCCCGACCCAGGGTGCGGCCGTATCGGCCGACATCGGAGACGAACGCCGCCATCGCCAACAACGCCAGTGACGCCGCCGCTTCGAGAAACGGTCTCGAGCCGACCGTGAGGTCGACTCCCGCGCCCGTAACGAGTCCGGCCGCCGCGAGCGCAAGCGCGACGATCGATCCGGCCGCGGTCGCGCCCGTCCCGTCGCCGTCGTCGGCTTCTCCCGCGAGTAGGCTGCCGTAGATTCGGGTGAACACGCCTCCGACGGCCAGGAGAACGGCAACTCCAACGAGCAACGCGAGCGTTTCGAGGGGCGAGAGGCCCACAGCGAAGGCGACTCCACACAGTGTGGCGACGCCGGCGACCGATCCGACGAGCAACGGTACCGCGTAGTTCTCGGTTCCGCCCGGCCGCTTCCACGAACCACGGACGGCCACGGCGAGGAGGGAGGCCGACACGGCCGCGGTCGCGACGATCAACAACAGTCCACGGACGACGACGCTGCCCGCGATCCACGCGAGGAGCTCTGCGACCGGCGGGACGTACCAGCCGACGACGGTCGTGATCCCCGCGAGAACGAGAACACCAGCGGTCGCGGTTCCGATCGCCACCGCGACTGCGAGTCGCCGTCTGCGGTGTTCAGTGAGGTGGGTTGGTTCGGTTACTGCGGCCGGCGGCACCGCGAAGACCGCCGCGACGAGTGCCCCCGCAGCGGCGACGATTCGGAGTGCGAGGCCGACGACGCCGTCACCGCCGCCCCACGTCGCCCCGGAGAGTACTGCTCCGAAGCCACCGACCGTGGCGGTCGCGAGTAGCAGTCCCGCGCCGACGCCGGCTGTGCCGGCCCCGTACAGCGCGGCCGCTCCCGTTCGCTCGAGCGTCTCGCCGGTCGGCCCGTCCGTGAGCAAGAGCCCGACCGCCAGCCCGACGGCGGCGCTGGCGATCGTCAGGACTCCCGCCGCCACGGTCGCCTCGGCGGCGCGGACGGCGACGAGAGCGACGCTGGCAGCCGCGACGACGACGAGCACACCGGAGGCCAGGCCCGCACGCCGGTGGGAGCTCGTGGCGGCAGCCGTCGCCGCCACCAGGGCGAAACCCACGAACGCCCCGACCGGCGCGAGCGCGTCGTGGACCGCGATCGCTGCGGTCCCGATCAGGGCTGCGACCGCGATCGCGCGGGCGATCGTCGGTGGCGTGTGAGTATCCCGGCCCGTCATCGTGTGCTCACCCCACCGATCGCGTTGCGGAGGATCGTCCCGATCGAGCGTTCGAGGTCCCAGTCGACGACCCGGGCTCCGACGGCGCGAGCGCGGGCGAGCCGACTTCGCCGCTCGAGTGCCTCGAGGCGGGTTTCGGCGTCGTCAGCGTCGGTGACATCCGGCGAGACGACACGGACCGAGTAGCCGCGGGCCCGCAGCCGCTCGACGAGTTCGACCGGAGCGTCGTCGAGGAACGACGAGAACAGGTACACCTGTGCCTCCCCGGGGAGTTGCTGCTCGAGGCCGTCGAAGGGATCGATCGTCCGAGTCCAGTAGCTGAGATTTCTGGTGCTGCCGAGACGGTTCGCCGCTCGGGTGTCGCGTAAGAGAGCAGTGGCAGTCTGCCGGGTCGCGGCGTCGGTCCCGGGGGGGACGGATTCGACGTTTCGGTCGCCAAGTCCCACGACCCCGGTCGGATGGCCGGCGTCGACGAGGGCCTCGAACGTTCGCTCGGCGGCGTCGGCCGATAGCTCGGCGGCCGAGAGTCGGTCACGCGAGGCGGCACGGAACTGGTTGCGCCGCGCGTCGACGACACAGACGATTCGGGTGGCGCGTTCGGCGCGGTACTCGACGGTCGTCAACTCCCGGGTCCCGGCGTACCGACGCCAGTCGATCGAGCCGACCGGGTCGCCCGGCTCGTACTCCCGGACGGAGTAGAACTCGACGCCGCTGCCGCCCTCGTCGGTCGGTACCTCGCCGGCATAGTCGTTCGTCCCACCACCGAGGGGGACGCGTTCGACCGGCGGGAAACAGCGGACCGCGTCGTCACCAGTCGTCTCGACCGACCAGGTCTCGACGACGGTCCCCGTCAGATCGCGGGTCCGGACGGTCGGCTCGTCGAAGGAGTGGGCTCCACGGCGGAGTTCCAGCTCGTACTCGACGGTCGCGCTCTCGAGTGCGTCGAGGCTGACACAGGCGCGGGGCGAGCCGTCGACGACGGGCAGGGGCTCGGGGACCCCATCGACGAGCCGGAGGTCGACCACCGGCTCGGAGCCGACGTTCTGGACGGTCGTCCGGACGGTGACGGTGTCGCCGGGGTCACCGGAGGGTGTGTCGTTTCGGTTCCGACCCGAATCGTCCGGGCCGCGCTCGGGAGCGGTAGCGTCGTCGCCGTCACTGTCACTGTCGCCGACGTGGACCGCCCTGCTGACTCGAACCTGGGCGCGCTCGCGGGTGCCAAGCACCGCCGCGCCGAGGTACCACAGCGGGAGCGTCGCGGCGACGATCAGGAACTGACTGCCGGCCGCGATTCCTGCCCCGGCGATCGCCAGCGTCGCGGCGACGGCCCACTGGCTGCGGTCGAGCCGATCGACCGTCCGGGCCATCATCCCGTCACCTCCGCTCGAGCCGGCTCATCGCCGTCGGTCGACTCGCGGCTGTCCGCCGGCGTCCGGGACGTGTTGTCGGTCTCGACGGCTTCGATCGCCGACAGCGTCCGCCGAACCCGGCGCGTGTACGCCGACCCGGGATCGACCGCGCCGCGAAGTCGCTCTCCCGGTGGCTGGCGAAGCCTGGGTGAGAGGAAGGCAGCGGCGACGGGGTCGTCCGTCCACTCCCCGGTCCGGATCGCTTCCCTGGCTGCATCGGCCTCGAGGCCCCCCCGCGAAGCGAGGACTCGGACTGCACCGTCGATGAGACGATCCCGAACCTCGACTGTCGACCCGCTGGATCGACACTGGTAGCGATCGGCCGCCGCACGGCCGAGCAGCCAGCCGGTGTCACGGGCGACCCGTCGACTCGAGCGAGTGGTTCCTCGCTCCGGCGACTCGCCGTCGATCAGGGGGTCGGGGCCGCCGTCGTCCGTCCCGCCGGTCCAGGCCCACTTGAACCCGACCAGTGCGATCAGCCCGCCGATCACCGGCAACAGGATCGCGAGTGGGTACAGCAGGTCGATCAGCACGCCCGCCCGCGGGAAGAAGCCGCCGACGAGCACCGTGGCGACCGCCACCAGCCCGCCGGCGACGACGATCGCGATGCCGGCCCGTTCCGGATCGGCGAACAGCTCTCTGAGACGATCGCCGATATCCGGAATCGAGGTGGACGACCGTGACCCGGAACGGGAACGTGGTCGTGGAGCCTTCATTCGTCGGTCACCTCGTCGGAATCGTCGTCGCTACTGCCGCCGTCCGCATCCTCCTCGTCGGTCGCCTCGAGCTCGGCCAGATCGGTCGCCGTCTCGCGAGCCGTCACGACCCGATCGGCCGAAGGCGTCCGGCCGCCGTACTCCACGTCGCGGACGATCCCGACGAGCCGCCGAACGCGATCGGCCGGGAAGCCGGCCTCGAGCGCACGTCGACCGGCTGCACCGGGGGTCGTCGTCTCCCGGTTTCGCACCTCGAGTCGATCGAGGAACGCGTGCCAGGCGGCCAGTATCTCCTCGCGAGGGGACCGGGGTTCGATCGGTTCGTCCGCGAGGGCCGGGCTCGCGTCGCTGTCGGCGACCGCGTTCCCGTCCGCGTCTTCGTTTTCGTCTTCGTCGTCACCACCGAGCCAGTCGGTGATCGACGGGCGGTCGGTCGTCGATCGGTCGCGACCCTCGGACGACCGACCGCCGAACAGTTGCGAGCCAAGCGACGACAGCGTCCCGCTCGCGGCCCCGATCGACAGTGACGCAAGCGCGGAGCCGACGGCCGGGAAGCGAAACCCGCCACCAGGTCTCGATAGCGAGGGCCACGAGATCGACGCTGCCGATCTGGTCCAGTTGCCGAGGGCGTCGAACAACCGACCGATCGCCCCGGAGAGTCCTTCGAGCACGTCTGCAAGCGCCACGAACGTCCAGACGAGACCGCGCCCGCGGCGGCGCTCGCTTCTGGCGACGAGGCGTACGTACGTGACGAAACCGCCGATCGCGAGCCCCGGAACCAGGACGACGACGGCAGTCAACCGGAGATAGAGGTTCCCGACCGACGCCGTCGTGGACTCCTCGCCGACGGTCGCGGTCACAGTCACCTCGTCGTCGATCGGGAGCCAGACCGTCGCCCGACCGTCGTCGCCCGTCGTGGCAGTCCCGCTGTCGCCCTCGAGTTCGACGGTCGCGTTCTCCACCGGGGTGCCGTCCGCGGACGCCATCACTGGGGCCGGAAAGCCGGGGAACAGCGCCGACGAGGCGAACTCGACGGTTGGTTCGGGAACGTCGATGGTTCGCTCGCCCGCGACCGGGTCACGCTCGACTCCGATCTCGACCGGGCCGGCCGAGGGCGGTAACTCGACTGTCGCGTGTCCCTTTTCGTCGGTCGTCGCAGCCGGTTCGCCGTCGACCGTGACGGTGGCGTCCGGAACCGGCGTCGAGCCGACGGCTGCCGCGATAGCCAGTTCACCGGTAGGGGCGGGACCGTTGCGTTTCTCGATGCTCGCGTTCGTCTCGACCTCGACCGTTCGAGACGTACGGTCACCCGCGACAGAGACGTTCATCTCCTCCGCGTAGGGGACCTCGACATCGACTCGCCCGAACGAGTCCGTCTGCCCGGCCTCCTCGCCGTTGACTTCGATGGTATCCGACGAGAAGTGTCCCATGTCGTCCGTCTCGACGGTCACCTCGCTGCCGGGCTCGAGCGAGCCGCTGATCTCGATGTCGTGATAGGGGGCGTCGTCCTCGTCGTCCTCGTCGTCTTCGCCGGTCTCCAGTTCCTCTACGGTGAACGGTTGCGTGTCCGCGATCGACTCCCACTCGCCTGCTACAGCGTCGTTGCCCGTCGCACCGGGCACGTCGAGTCGCGGGTCGGCCGCCGGGAGCGCGCTGGCGACGGCGATCAGACAGACGACACAGCCGAGCACGAACAGGACCCGACGCGTTTCGGTCACGTCGATCCCTCCCGGTTGGCCCGGCTCTCCAGTTCTTCGTCTGCCGCCAGTCGTTGCAGCCGGCGAATCCGGTCTGTGACCGGCGGGTGCGTGTCGGTCGCGGCCGGTCCGCCGCGGGACGTGCCGGCCGTCGACGGGGTCTCGCCCTCGAGCCACGTCCGCACGCGGTCGCGGCGCTCGTCCTCGTCGGACGGTTGGGCGGGCGTCGGCACCGATTCGACGCTCCGTCCCGAGACGGCATCGGCCGGCACGACACAGAGCGCCTGCATCTTGGCCGCACGAAGATCGGTCTCCGGCCGTCGCCGGTCGGCCTCGGCCAGCGTCGACAGCGCAGTCGCAAGCGCCAGGGGCTTGCCCGTGATCTCGGCGGCAGCGGCGTCGGCGGCGAACTCACGGGCATGCGAGAGGGTCCGCGTCGCCCACTGGGCGATAGAGGGGAAAGCCCACAGGATCGGCGCGACGAAGACGTAGGTCAGCGCGACCAGCGGGAAGAACCACTGGAGCGCGACCCGCCCCTGGAACGAGACGGACCCCGGAGCACGGACGGCCCGACGGGCGAGTCGCGCCGACCGGTAGGCCCGATCGGCGATCTCCAGAAACAGCGTCGCGACCGTCATCAGCGTCACGTCCCGGTTTGCCACGTGGGCGAGTTCGTGTGCGAGAACGGCCTCGAGTTCGTCGGCGTCGAGACGCTCGACGAGACCGGTCGTGACGACGATCGTCGCGTCGGTGAACCGGCCGACGGTGTAACAGCTCGCGTCGTCGGACTCGACGACGCGAACGTTCGGCTCCGGGACATCGGCGGTCATCGCCAGCCGGCGGACGATTCGACCGACGGCGTGATCGGCGTCACCGTCCCCGTTCCGTGTATCGGCGAGGACGCGACGATAGCCGTAGTAGACCTGGGCACCGAGAAATCCGACGACCAGGACGGCGACCGTCGTCAACGACGCGGGCAACTGGACGAGGTCGAAGCCGATAGTGCCGTGCCTGGCGAAGACGATCGCGCCGGCGACGACGCCGGGGATCAGGACGCCATAGGCCCACAGCACTGCGAGTACGAACAGGGCGTTGACGGCGACGAGAACCCCCAGGACGGCTGCGATCCGCAATCTGAGGTGCATGGAGGGCGTTGTATCCAACTTCTCGTATGGATAAGTAAAAGTTTTTACGTCTTATCATATGCCAGAACCGAAACGGAGTCTCCGGCGGAGACGACGATGACGTGACTCTCGAGTGGAAACCTGATCTCGACGGGGAGTTCCCGTTCGTCTGCACCCTCGAGCAACGCCTCGAGTGCGTCTACTGGCACGTGCTCGTACAGCGGGTCCAGTTCGGCCACGGGAACCTCCTGGGCAGTTGCGATCGCTCGAGCCACCGCATGAACCGTCGGTTCCGAGTCGCGGCGATGCGTGTCCACGAGGAGGTCGTCTGGAGACAGGTCGTTGCCAGCGTTGCCGGCACCGTCGTCTGGGGCCATATCAGCACTCGGGACTGTTCAGTAAAGAGTACGGCTCCAAAACGAATTGGGTCCGTGCCGACCGGTCGCCAGGGCACGGCTGGCGGCGTTCCGGATTCCGTACCTTCTTGGGCCCTCCTCCCCCCGGACCATCCATGACGACGCTGCCGAACGAGGTCATCGGCGATGCACAGACGAGCACCTTCCACTGGAGGGTACTGGAGGACCTGGTCGACATCGGCAACCGAATGGCCGGCCAGCAGGGCGAACGACGGGGCGCGGAACGCGTCCGGGACGCCTTCGAGGAGATCGGCCTCCGGAACGTCGACCTCGAAGAGTTCGAGATCGACGGCTGGTGGCGTGGCGACGCCGTCCTCGAGACCGCTGGCTCCCATACGGACACGTACAACGCCGACTATCAGGTGATCGGGCTTCCCGGCACGCCGAGCGGGACCGTCGAGGCCGAACTGGTCGACGTCGGCTCCGGTCGGCTCGCGGACTTCGAAGACGCCGACCTCGAGGGGAAAGTCGCGATGGCCTCGAGCGAGACGCCCGACGACCACGACCGCCGACTCCACCGGATGGAGAAGTACGCCAGCGCGGTCGACGCTGGCGCAGTCGGCTTCGTGTTCCGCAACCACGTCGAGGGCTGTCTCCCGGCGACCGGCGAAATCGGCTACGACAACCGCCCCGGACCGATCCCCGCCGTCGGCGTCTCGAAAGAGGTCGGCCGCCGACTGCTCCGTCACGCCGAGGACGGCGAGTTGACTGCCGAACTCGCGGTCGAGGCTCGGAACGAGCCGACCGACTCGGTGAACGTCGTCGGCGAGGTCGGTCCCGATACCGACGAGGTCGTCATGGTGACTTCCCACGTCGACGCCCACGACATCGCGGAGGGAGCCAACGACAACGGCGCAGGCACTGCCCTCGTCTGCGAGATCGCTCGCCTGCTGAAACAGGTCGAGGACGACCTCGAGACTCGCGTTCGGTTCGTCCCCTTCGGCTCCGAGGAGATCGGTCTCCAGGGCGCGTACCACTCCGCAGCGACCCAGAACCTCGAGACCGTCAAGTGCGTCATCAACATCGACGGTGCGGGGAACTCGCGTACCCTCTGGATCAACGCCAACGAGTTCGACGCCGTCGAGGAACTGTTCGAGGAGATCGCCTCGGAGTACGACGTCCCCCTCGAGACGAGCGACACCATCAGCCCCCACGGCGACCAGTGGGCGTTCGTCCAGGAGGGCGTGCCGGCGTCGATGACCGCTTCGACATCGGACTCGAGCGGTCGCGGCTGGGGTCACACCCACGCCGATACGCTGGACAAACTGGACGTTCGGGACTTCCGGGAGCTGTCGGTGCTCGTCGCGTCCGCGGCGTTTACGGCGGCAGAAGCGGACCGGGAGTTTCCCCAGCGCTCCCGGGAAGAGACGAAGGAACTGCTCGACGAAGGATACGTCCAGGAACTCCGGATCGGCGGTCGGTGGCCCTACGAGGACGACCCCGAGGTGTGACAGCCGCGATGCCGAAACCGCGGCGGGAGACGTGACGGTGGACGACTGCCCTGTCACGGCGCGCCTGAGCGTCGGCCGATCCGTTCGGCGAAAACACCGAGGATGCTTCCGCAAACTCAGTTTTTAACCACGCCGGCAGGCATTCATCGCCAGTGTTGTCGGTAGTCTTTGCGTTCGTCGGAAGTCGGCTCTGGCGCGCCTGGCGGCGCGTGTTCGACCTCTCCTGGCCAGTCATGGCCGAACAGGTACTGCGAACGCTGATGCGAACGACCGACCTGATCGTCGCCGGCGTCTTCTCTCCAGCGGCAGTCGCCGCGGTCGGGCTGGCAGACATCTACGCGCGGTTTCCGATCCGGTTCGGAATCGGCATCGGCGACGGCGCGATCGCGCTCTCGAGTCAGGACACGGGTGCGAACGCGACGGCCAACCGTGACCAGGCGGTGACTCAAGCCCTGCTGCTGGGACTTCTCGGCGGCATTCCGTTTATCCTCTTTGGCCTGTTGCTCAACGAATCCGCCATCGCCGTCCTCGGCGCGCTCGCCGAGGAGGGGGCGATGGCCGAGGTGATCGAGTACGGGAGTACCTATCTGCTGCTTATTATGCTCTCGGCTCCGGCGATCCACGTCAACTTCATCGCCGCTCGTTCGATCCAGGGGACCGGCGATACGAAGACGCCGATGTACGTCAACGGGGCCGTCAACGCGCTCAACATCGGATTGACAGTCGGTCTTGCGTTCGGCCTCGGCCCGCTGCCGGAGCTGACCGTAATCGGGATCGCCGCCGCGACAGCGCTGTCGGACGGCCTCGGGGCGATCGCCTTCCTGGCGATCATCGGGAGTCCGCTGAGCGAGATTCGGTACGTTCGACCGCGACGACTCGTCGTCATCAAACAACTGCTGCTCATCAGCTGGCCTCGCATCGCCGAGGGCGTCTCCGAGATGATCGCCGAGTTCCCCTTCAACGCGATCCTGCTTGCGTTCGGCACGGAGGTCAACGCCGCGTACCACGTCGGACGGCGGATGTACCAGCAGGTCGCCTCGCCGCTCGGGCGCGGGTACGGCGTCGCCGCCAACATTCTGGTCGGACAGTCACTGGGCGAGCAGAAGCCAGGGGAGGCGTACTACCACGGGCTCGCAGCTACCGGGCTGAGCGTGCTCACAGTGGGCGGGCTCTGTGCGATCCTGTTTGCCTTCGCCGAACAGTTCGTCCTCGTTTTTACCCGCGACCCCGTGACGATCGGCTACGCGACCGGGTTCGCTCAGGCCTACGCCGTCGCCGCACTGTTTATCGCCGCGTACATCGTCCTCGCGGGCTCGCTGCGGGGTGGCAGCGAGACGCTTACGCCCTTTATCGCCCGGCTAGTCGGGACGTTCGTCTTCCTACTCGGCTTCACCTACGTCGTCGGCGTCCACCTGGGCTACGGCGTGATCGCGGCGTACTTCGCGGTTGTCCTCGATTTCGTCTTCCGGGTCGCCTTCGTTGGCATCGTCTACTACCGCCGTCGGTGGGTCGACCGGGGGACATCGATGATGACCGAACGTGGTACGCTCGAGGGGAGTTCGTCGGACGATTGAACGCGCCCTACCGCTTTGCCCGCCTTTTTGCCGGTCGCCGCGGAAGAGAGCGATATGACAGACGCGCTGTTTCTCTCGAGAGAGGAGATCGACGGGCTCGCGACGCCCGCCGACTACGTCGGGGCGGTCAGGGACGGATATCGACAGGTCGGAGAGGGTGCGCCGGCCCACCCACGACAGAAGTTCCGGCGATCCGATCCCGAGGGGATGTTTACCAGTTACGCCGCGTTGCTCCCCGAAACGGGCGCGATGGGCGGGTACATGTACGGAGCCGGCTTCGGCGCAGGGGATGCCTGGTTCGTGACGCCGCTGTTCGACGCCGAGAGCGGCGAGCCGCTGGCCCTGCTCGACGGCGCGAGCATGAACCCGTTCAAGACCGGGGCCGCCGGCGCGGTCGCCGTCGACGAACTCGCCCGCGAGGACGCGACGAGCCTCGCAGTCGTCGGCAGCGGCTCGCAGGCCCGCGGCCAGTTACACACCACTGCGACGGTCCGTGACTTCGAGGACGTCCGCGTCTACTCGCCGACGCGCGAGCACCGCGAGGCGTTCGCCGCGGAGTTCGACGACCACCTCGAGGCGACGGTCTCAGCTACCGACTCGAGTGCTGAAGCGGTGTCGGGTGCGGACGTCGTCATCACGGCGACAAAGGCGAGCGAGCCGGTGTTCGACGGCGACGAACTCGAGCCCGGCACGCACGTAACGGCGATGGGCCAGTACGAGGAGGGAAGCCGTGAACTCGACGTCCGAACGATCGAGCGAGCGACGTACGTGCCGGACCTGCGCGATCGGGTGACCTACGACGCGGGTGCGTTCCTCGCCGCGCTCGAGGACGGCGCAGTGACGGCGGACCACGTCCACGCCGAACTCGGCGAGGTCGTCGCCGGGAACGACCCGGGACGGACGAGCGGCGACGAGATTACGGTGTTCGACAGCGGTGGCACGGGGATCGAGACGGTCGCCGCGGCACACATGCTGTACGAACGAGCCGAGGACCGCGGACTCGGGTCGCCGATCTCGCTTTCGCCGGCGAGTGAAGCGCTGACGGGGCGGCTTCCGGCGTCCGAGTAGGGATTTCCCATCAGTGGGACTGCTATTGGGCTTTGCTCCTCGGCGACGGCACCGCTTGGGTTTTTGCCCTCGAAGCGCTACCGATCCAGAGATAGATATGGAGGTCGCGATCATCACGGTCGGCGACGAACTGCTAGCCGGCGACACGGTGAACACGAACGGGAACTGGCTGGCGACGCAGCTCACCGAGCGGGGCGTCGCCGTCGAACGAATCCTCTCGCTGCCGGACGACCGCCGAACCCTCGCCGATCGCGTCGCCGACTACGGCGCGACCTTCGACGCCGTCGTCGTAACCGGCGGGATCGGTGGTACCCCCGACGACCTGACCATGGAGGCGGTCGCCGACGCCTTCGATCGGAGACTGGTCGTCACGGACCTCGCTCGCTCGTCGGTCCGGCGGCGGCTGGCCGAGATCGACGAGCGAGTGCCCGAACACGACCTCGCAGCCGAGGTCGACATCGAGGCCGAGGCGGCGCTGCCGGAGGGAAGTCGCCCGCTGGTCAACGACGCCGGACTCGCGCCGGGCTGTGTGCTCGAGACCGACGGCGACGCCGGAGACGCGACCGTCTACGTCCTGCCGGGCATTCCAGAGGAACTCGAGGCCATGTTCGAGACGATCGCCGAGGAGTTCGCCGGGGACCGCCGTTCTCGATACCTCTACACCGTTGAGCCCGAAGCGAACATCGTCCCGGCTCTCGAGGAGGCGACGAACCGGTTCGCGGTGTCGGTCGGCTGTTACCCGGACCGTGAGGCAGGACACAACCGGCTGCAGGTAACCGGAACGGACGAGGACGTGGCGGCCGCGGCCGACTGGCTCCTCGAGACGGTCGACGCGAGCGAGACGCCGGTGTCCCGAGAGTGGGGGAGTTAGCCGTCCGTTTCGTCGGCTTGGAGGCCCGACCTCTCGGCTACCGTTCTAGTGGAAAAGCCTACAAGTGATGCCGGCCCGTGTGTGGACGTGACATCGATCGCACCGCTGTTCATTCCGATGGCCCCCGGCGGACCGGAGCTGTTGCTCATCGTCGGGATCGCCGTTTTGCTGTTCGGCGCACAGAAGATTCCCAAGCTCGCCCGCTCGATCGGCGAATCCGCCGGTGAGTTCAAGAAGGGCCAGGCGCAGGTCGAACGCGAACTCGAGGAGATCAATCCGAACGCCGACGTGAGTGCCGACGGCGAAGCGGACCTCGAGTCGTAACCCGTTTTTCTCGCTGCTGCTTTCGATTCATGCCGTTGCTTTCTGCCCTGTTTGCCGTCCTGCCGACGGCATTTCGTTACTCGTCGAGTTCCTCGACGACCGCGTAGACGGCCTCGGGAACGTCGGTTACCCTGACGGTTTTCCGGTCCGGATCGAACGCGATCAGTCCTTGCTCTTCGAGGGCCGGCAGCGTCGCGTGGTAGAGTTCGTGCCGGACTCGGTCGTACTCCCGTTCCGGCGGTGTGGACGGATCGCCTGCATCCATCGTTGCGACGGCCGACGCGAGCCGATCCAGCGTCGTATCCGGCTGGTCGCGGAGAACGACGACGGTCGCACGGGCCCGACGACTCGAGAGGAGTCGAAAGAGGTCCCCGGTCCGTAGAGCAGACGTCTCTGTGTGCGCGGAGTGATCGTCGGGCGCTGGCCAGTCGGACATTCGACTGGAACGACCAGCTCGAGGGGGATAGAGATGTGGCAGGAATTACCAACCACGCGCAGATCGTCCCGCGTTAGCGCTCGAGTTCGGGTTCTTTACTCCGTGGGAGGGCCGGCCTTCGATCTCGAATTCGACTCTTCGTCCGTCCAGAGCGTCGTCGGTCGGGACGAGTCCGGGTCCCAGATGTACCCTTCGATAGCGACGACTTCTCCACCGTCGTAGACGCCGTGAGCGGGCTCCCGAATCCGACGCAGTTCACCGTTTGCCGTCCGAATCCGGTACTGGATATCGAACTCCCGACGACGATCGAGCGCGTCCTCGACGGCGTTCCGGACATCGTCGGAATCGTCGTCGTGGATAACGTCTTCACCCAGTGAGATAGTACCGGCTACCAGTTGTTCGCTCTCGTATCCAGTGAGCTCTTTCATCCACTTCTGGCGCTTTCAGGGTGCTTTAACCCGAAATCTGTGTGGAACAGACCACCGATTGAAAGATGGCGCTATCGGGCTCGCGTTTCGCATCAGGTAGGACGAACTACTGAACAATCCGCGCACGAAGAGCGTCCTGTCTAGCAGCCTCACTGGCCGGCCGTCGGGACTCCTCGTTGTCGGTCGAACGCGTCTCGTGCCGTCTCGGGTCCCGCGTCCTCGGCCGACAACACCAGCCCAAGTTTGATCCTGGCTTTCCACGGCGGGAGGTCGCCGGCCGGAATCGCCCCGTGATCGCGGAGGGTCCGACTGCCGCCGGGACCGCCGTACTTCGCCGCGACGGCACCGTCGTAACACCGCGTCGCGACGACGACTGGCACGCCGGACGCGACTGCGTCCCCGACGGCGTCACCGATCGCCGGCGTGGTGTTCCCGATCCCACTGGCTGCCAGAACGAGCCCGTCGACCCCGTCCGCGAGGGCCCGTCTGAGCTGTCGATCGTCGACATCCAGGCCGCTCGGAAGCAGTTCGACGCGGGCCGTCGTCTCGAGGCTGGGAACGGGGACCGACTCGCTGCGGGGTTCGCGTCGCAACGAGAGACCGTCGGCGGTGACCTCCGCGACGGGGCCCGCGTCGGGCGAGGCGTACCCTTCGGGACGGCCGGCGCGGGCCTTCGTCACCCACCGCGCCGCGTGGACGAGGTCGGCGAAAGCCACGTAAGAGCCCGCTTCGAAGCGGTCGTCAGCCGCGACCTGGACCGCCTGTCGGAGGTTCTCCGCGCCGTCGGCGCTCACCGCGTCCGCAGGGCGCTGTGCGCCGGTGAAGACGACCGGCACGTCGGTCCCAAGCGCCAGATCGAGGTAGTACGCCGATTCCTCCATCGTGTCGGTCCCGTGGGTGACGACGACCCCGTCGACGCCGTCTGCGGCCGCTCGCTCGACGGCTCGAGCGAGCGAAGCGACGTTCTCGAGCGAGAGATGAAAGCTGAGTTCGTCACAGACCGACTCCGTTTCGACGGCGGCGATCTCCGCGAGGTCGGGGACGGCGGCGACGAGTTCGTCGCCGTCTTTAGCCGGCGTGGCTCCGTCCGGCCCGCCGGTCGCCGCGATCGTCCCACCGGTGCTCAACACGCGAACGCGTGGCGCTGCCATAACAGGGCGTTTGGCGGGGACGTACTTTGCTCTCCCGTCCGATGTCGGTTCGGGTCAGTACCCGTTCCGGTTCCGCTAACCCGGCCCGAGCGCGGGAGCCGCGGCCGCTGGCGATCCATCCCGGCCGCTCACGCGTCGCCAGCGTACGGCACCGCATCGTCCGGAACGACGCCGTCTTCCCATCCTCGAGCGTCGTAGTACTCCTCGAGGGCCTGCTCGAAGTCCGGGAGCTCGTAGGGGAGGTCGTCGTCGGCGGCGTCGAACCCACGCTGGTTGTTGAAGTGTCGCTCGAGGGTGACCGTCCGAGCGCCGATCTCGAGCAGGTCCTCGAAGTCGGCGTCGAACAGTTGCTCGTAGCGCTCGTTGCTCATGTAATCGCGGGAGAACTTACAGACGACCCCCGAGTCGTTGAGCGCCATCAGGTTCTCCCGGTGGACGAGCCGCTCGGCCTTGCCGAGAGTGCCGCCGGGCTCGAGGGCGTCTTCTTCGGCAACGAGCGGATACTCGACCGAGTAGAAGGTTGCGTACATGTGGTCAGCACCGCGGTTGGCGACCGCGTACGACAGGCCCTGACCGTGGAGCACTCGTCCCTCGTGGGCGGCGAAGTCCATCCCTTTGACCGTCCAGTTGTCGACCCCGAGGTCGTCGTGCACCCGGTCGATTCCCTCCGCGAGGTCGTCGCCGACGCCCTCGCGGTAGGCGATCCGCTCGACGAGGTCGTGGATCAGCTCCGCGTTGCCGAACTCGTCGTTGGCCGCCAGGTAGGCTGCGACCGTATTCCCCGTCGAGATGGCGTCGAGTCCGTACTCGTCACACAGCTTGTTGGACTTCATCACCTCCACGATGTCGTCGACCCCCGAGTTCGAGCCAAACGCCATCGCGACCTCGAACTCGGGCCCTTCGGTCTCGACCCCCGCCTCCTCGTCTTTCGTCGGGAGTTTACAGGCGAACGCACAGGCCGAGCAGGTGCCTTTCTCGTACTTCTTGTCCGCGACGGCCGCGCCGTTGATCCCCTCGACGCCCTCGAACTGTCGCTCGGAGAAGTAGTAGGCGGGCAGCCCCTCCATCTCGTTTGCCAGGTCCATCACCGCGACTGTCCCCTGTTCTTTCATTATGTGGTCGTCCGTCGCTGCCTCCCGGTGAATCTCGTTCTGGGTCGCCGGTACCTCAACGTCCGGCTCGGCGTCGCCGTCGAACGTGATCGCTTTGACGTTCTTCGAGCCAAGCACCGCGCCGAGTCCGCCCCGACCGAACGCCCGCTCTTCGGAGGTCATAATCGATGCGAACCGGACCTCCCGCTCGCCGGCCGGTCCGACGACTGCCGTCTGATCCGCGGTCACGTCGTGTTCCGTCTCGAGAGCGGAGAGCGTCTCGGGAACGGTGGCGTCCTCGAGGTCGGGAACGGACTGGAACGTGACGCCATCGTCCCGGACGTGGACAACGACGAGCTCGTCGCTCTCGCCGGTGATCTCGACGGCTCCGTAGCCGGCAGCGGTAACGTTTCTGGACACGAATCCGCCGGCGTTGCTCGAGAGTAGCCCGTCGGTCAGCGGTGAGACGGCAGTACAGTTCATCCGGCCGGTAAAGCTCATCTTCGAAGCCTGCATGGGTCCGGTCGTGAAGTACACGCGGTTCTCCGGCCCTAACGGATCGGCATCGAAGGGGACCCGCTCGTGAGCGAGCCGGGTCGCGAGACCCCGGCCGCCGAGGTACCGCCGGTGCAGCGATTCGATGTCCGACTCCGACACCGTCTCGTCTCCGACGTCGACCGTGAGAAGGGGACCGTGACAGTGTAGCATAGCTCGTCAATTTCCGGGCTCGCTATTAGACTTTTCTCACTGTCAACAGGAGCTGGTTCCGGTTCGGAATCCAACGGGCTCGTCGCCTGGCCGCCGGCTGACTGATTCGGACCGACCTCTCCCTCGAGTTGCTCGTGGCCGTTGCAGTGTGGGCACTTCCGTCCCCTGTCGAGCGAATCTCTGGGTCGGTCGGCGTTCTCCGCCGAGATATTAGACGAGTAACCAAAAGTGATTTTGATCCGTAATAGCTATCGGGGTGGAGCTACGGCAAGGTAGTATGACCGGCACACGACCGGGGGAACCGAGGCGGTCCGTCGAGCGGTGGAATCAGGTATTCGAGGCACTTGCGGCGCGGCCGCGACGGCGGTTGATTCTGACGCTACAGGAGAAACCAGCCGATTCACAGGTCCCGCTTCCCGACGCCGCAGTTCCGTCCGCAGCCGACCGCGAACCATCGTCGGACCGCGACTCGCTCGTCCTCGCGCTCAAACATCGACACCTGCCGCTGCTTGCCGACTGGGGGTTCGTCGACTGGACGACGGAGCCGTTTTCGGTCCAGCGTGGACCACGCTTCGACGAGGTGCTGGTCGTCCTCGAGTCACTGGACGCGAACGCGAACGCGGACCCGGCTCGAATTCCGGACCCGTTGTCCGCCGCGTTTCCACGTTCCGGTTCGGCGGCCGGACGGGAAGACGGTTGACCCAGCGTCTCCCTGCAGTCGGCGGCTACTAGTAGTCGATAGCTACGCTACTCTACGCTACGCTCACCCACTGGAACAGCCGATCGTTTCGCCGGCATCGTCACAACAACAGCGAGACGACCGCGAGGACGAGAAACAACAGCACGAGCCACTTCGCGATGGACATCGTGATGCCAGCGACGCCAGTCGCGCCGACCGCGGCGGCGACGATCGCGATCACGAAAAACAGCAATGCGAGTTCGAGCATGTTCTCTTTCACGCCGCCTCGAGGGAAACTGGTTCGGCCTTCATACGCCGTCGAGGGGCTCGAACGGTGGGCGGCCGTATCGAGCGGGCTCGACGAGACACTGAACGCGAAGCGACGAGCGATGGAAACGGGAGCCGGAACTGATCGTGAGACCGAGAGGGAAACGAAGACATCGCGTATACCCGCTTCTCACTCGTTCAGGTGCGACCGATACCCCTTGGGCTCGAATCCCTTTCGACAGATCACTCGCTTGCGTCCGACCGTGATCGCGCTGATCTGGTCGTCGTCTTCCATCCGGTCGACGATCGACGCCAGCCGGTCCTCCGACCAGCCGGTTTCCTCGAGCACGGTCGAGCGGTCGACCCGGCCGCCGCGTTTGACGAGGAGCCGGAGCACTTTGTCCTCGTCGGAGAGATCTCGCTCGTCGACGCCGTACTCGATCTCCTCGGCGTAGCTCAGCGTTTCGTCCGCGTCGTCGGTTCGTTCGTCGGTCGATTCTTCGGTCGCGTTCGGTTCGGACTCGCTTGTCGTCTGTGTTTCGTCGCCCGAATCGCCCGACCAGAGAGACGAGAGGCGAGTCCGGAGTGAATTCAGTACCATGTGTGATTACCCTCCATCGTTGGTAGTAGCGGTAACGGTAGTCGGTGTGACAGGGGTACCGATAGCCGTCGATCCGCGAACGTCGTTATCGTTCGTTTCTCCGTCATCGTTCTTATATTTGTACCGTCCTGGGAACCGCTCGAGCGCGATGGCGATGGCGATGGCGATAGCGATGACGATGGCGTCAGTGCCGTCCCCTTCCTCGAGACGCGCACACGGGGCCGACTATGCGACCACGACGCGGCGACCGATGGGACACGGTGTCGACGGATTCGCGTTCGATATCGTGATCGGAAATGCCAGGCACGACTCGTTGCCGTCCCCGTCTGCGACGACGAGTTTAGAGTCGCTCGCGAACCCGTCTGACGATTCCGTCGACGTCGAACTCGTCTTCGGACTTGTCGAAGACGACCTCGTCGTCGACGCGGACGACGAACACCCCGTCAACACCCGTCCTGAGCGTTACTGCCTCGAGTTGCTCACCGAACGTCGACAGGAGCGCGTGCTGTACGTCTTCCGCACGCGAGAGGAAGCCACACGGGACACAGTACTCGACTTCGACCGTCGTCATACCTGACTGTTCGCTATCGGGGTACAAATCACTCCGGGTTGCAAACGGAAACTGAAAGAGCGCCGCACTACCGTGGTATTAGCCCACAATACACAGAGTCGTCACGGGCTGGTTGTGCCTCTCACTCTCGGCCTCACCCCTCGGGTTCGATACCAGCCGACTCGTGGTACCGTTCGGCGAGGCCCTCGAGCGTCTCGTGATGGTTCGTCGAGTGGGGTGCGGTTAGCGGGGAGACGCTGATCCGTCCTTCGGCGATCGCCCGCCGGTCCGTCCCCTCGGGGTCCGGAATCTCGTCGGGAGCCATCGTTTCCCAGACCCGGTCGCGCATGCGAATTCGATCACCGTCGCGTTCGGCATCCATCTCGTAGCGTTTCGAGGGGCGCGTGATTTCGACCGGCGCGGGTCCGCCGTCCGGCAACGGAACGTTGACGTTGAGGTAGGCCGCGTGATCGAAGACCCCGGCCTCGAGTGCGTGTTCGGTCAGGAAGTTCGTAATACGGGTTGCTTCGGCGTACTCCTCCGGTCCGAGATCGACATCACTCAGGGACGCACCCTCGAGGGGAACGTACATCGAGGTGGCGATCGCCGGCACGTCGAAGAACGCGGCCTCGACTGCGGCACTGATCGTTCCCGAGCGGCCCAGGACGTACTCGCCCAAGTTCGCGCCCTTGTTGCAGCCGGCGACGACCAGATCGGGCACTCGATCGGGCGTCAGTTCGGAGAGGCCCGCGACGACGCAGTCGGCGGGGGTGCCATCGAGGGCGTAGCCGAGGTCGTGCTCGTAGACGTCGACCTCGTGGGAGATCGAACGGCCGCAAGCGCTGTGGTCGTCCGCGGGGGCGACGACGGTGACATCGGCGTGCTCCGAGAGCGCATCGTGTACGGCCCGGAGTCCCGTGCTGTCGATCCCGTCGTCGTTCGTCAACAGGATCTCGAGGTCGTCGTCGCTCTCGCCTTCGCTCATACCGTCGGATTGGACGCTGGTGCGAAAAGATCACCGCTTCGCTGTGGCGGTTCGGCGGACGCGGGAGGTACGTCCCGCGCTCGGGGCCGTGACGCGGCCACCGTCAGGTGTTAGCCGATTCGGTCGACGATCGTCTCCTCGTCGACGACCAGGTTGTACGCCTCCTCGTCGTCGTTCCAGAGCGCGAGTGCCTGTTCGAACGAGCAGACATCGCCGTAGTCGGCCTCGAGCAGCGGCCGGTTGAGCGCGGTCTCGTTGGTCACGACCGCATAGTGATCGACGCGCTCGCTGCCGTCGCTGATTTTGAAAAGCGGGTTCGATCGACCACCAGGGCCGCCGTGGCTGCCCTCCTCCGCGTCGCTCAACGACCGACTGAGCTTCGCGGCGACGACATCGATCCGATTGGGAACGTGGCGCTCCATCTCGGCCATGCGCGCCCAGTCCCCGGTGTCGAGCTCGAGGTCGATCCGGCGGGTGCCGTCCAGACGCAACAGCGAGTAGGAAAACTGGACATCGACGTTGACGAACTCGCCGGGCTCGTGATCGGGATCGTCCGCCGGCACGGCGTCCTCGAGTTTCCGCTGGAACGGCGGCGTTTCGAGGTCGGGCCGGGCGTCGAACGACCAGCCACGATCCTCGGGCCGCTCGCCGGGCCAGAGCCGGACTGGTGGTCCGTAGACGGTGACGGGTCCCAGTGGTTCTGTCCCCCCGGACGCCGAGGCGTCCGCCCGGTCCCACACTCGTTCGTCCTCGAGCCGTCGCTCGAGGTCCCGAAGCTGGATGCTCGTGTTCTTGTCCGCCGGTGCCATCGCGAGGACGGTGCCATCGGGTGCGAGCGTCCGGAGGTACCGTCGCAAGACGGCTTCGGGGTCTTCGAGTTCGCTCAGGACGTTACAGGCGAGCACGAGGTCGAACCCGTCGTCCGGCGCGGTCGGATCGAAGGCATCGTCGCGGCCCTCGTCGACGATCGTCGCTGGATCGAACGCCTCCGCGGTCGTCCGGTGAACTGTCGTGTGGACGTTCCGACCGGTCTCCGCGAGCAACGTCTCGAGGACGTCCGCGGCTGCGCTGGGTTCGATCGCGTGATACTCGAGCAAGGCGTCTTCGGGGAGGTAGTCGGCCAGCCCGAGCGCGGGCCCGCCGACGCCTGCGCCGACGTCGAGCACGCGCAGGTTCTGCCCGAGCAGCCCCCGCTGGGCCAGATCGTCGAGCGCGTACTGGACGGCCGCGTAGTAGCCCGGCAGGTGATAGATCGCGTACCCGGTCGCCACGTCGTCGTCGTACTCGACGGGTCTGCCCTCGAGGTACCGTTCTTTGAACCGGCGGATCGTCGAGCGCAGCAGGTTGCCACTGGCGTCTGCGTGCCAGTTAGCCCCGTAGCGTTCCACCAGCAGGTCCTCGAGCGCCCGGGAGTACGTCGACGGGAACGACTCGACGGCTCCGGGGTTCGGCGAGACGGGGTCGTCCTCGACTGGGACGAAGGTGCCGTCCTCGCGCTCGATCAACTCGAGGCCCCGTTCCGGCGCGAGTTCGCGGAGGTGCTGGCGGACGACGGCGGGATGGGGCGTCCCCTCGACGTACTCACAGATTTCCTCGGGATCGATCGGTCTGACGTTTCGCAGGTACTTCGCGTTGGATCGGACGGAATCGCGCTGGTCACTCATGTGGTATCACTTCCGTCGGCGTGGTCGTCGGTTGCCGGGTCGGCGTCGCCTGGGGTATCCGCGTCGTTTGCCCACCGCTCCCCGGCTTCCCGGTACAGCTCCTCGAACTCCCGGCCGTCCGCCGACGCGATTTCGGCCGCAGCCGCCGCCACGGCGTCCGCGCCGTCGAACGCGTCCTGAATGTCGGCGTAGACCCGCGGCGAGCCGTCGGTCACCTGTTCGGCGAGCGTCTCGAGGCGGTCGTAGATCGGCGTCTCGAAGCCGTCGGGGACCGCCGATCCGTCGGCCGCCAGCGCGAACGCGAGCACGGCCGCGTGGGTCGTCGCTTGGACCGTCTCCATCGCCTCGTCGTGTTCGGCCGGCGTCGTCTCGACGAGGTCGTTCCCACGGGCCTCCAGCGCCTCGAGTAGTGCCTCCGTCGCCGGCCCGTCGCGATCACGGACGACCGCGATCGATCCTGGGGCACGCTCGGGCGCAAAAAGCGGGTGGAGGCTCAGCCGCTCGAGGTCGGCGGCGCAGTTCTGCATCGCCTCGAGGGCGGGTTCCATCACGCCCGAGACGTCGACGACGGCCCGCCGTGCTCGTGGCGCGTGGTCGGCGACCGCGTCCTCGACGTGGGTCATCGGTACCGCCAGACAGACGACATCGTAGCGGTCGTCGCCCTCGAGGGCGGCGACCTCGGCGTCCTCGATCCGATCGGCGGCCGCGGCCGCGGCGTCGGGATCGACATCGGCGAACGCGACCGAGGCGTCGATCGCGTCCCCGAACCACGTTCCCATCGACCCCGCGCCGACGATCAGTACGTCCATCGGTCGCTCATACCGGCCGCCGTCGCAAAAGGGGTTCGATCGTTCGATCGGCCGTGCGTTCGCGCGTTTGCCGTCTCGTCACGTCTCTCGTTTTCCGCCGACCCAGCCGACGGTTACTCGACGCGCTCGAGCACAACTCGTTTCTCGAACCGGCCACGTTCGCGGGCCTTCTCCGTCCGGAGTTGCTCGAGCCGTTCCACGGAAATCCCCTCCTGCTCTCGAATCGCATGGACGACTTCCAGTACGTCGGCCAGTTCTTCGGCGGCCCCGCTCTCCTGGAACTCCGCGACTTCCTCGTCCAGTTTCTCGCGGAGTCGGCGTTCGTACTCCGCCTCGGTCGCGGTGTGGACGAGCGGCGTCTCGCCGTTGCGCTCGATGATCTCCGGAATCGCGTCCCGAATGAGTTTGTCGTACTCTCGAGCCATGCGTCGGGGTCGAACGCCGGGGACTTGTGGCTGGCGCTGTCGCGTCTCTGGGCCCGACACGTCTGTCCGGAGGGCGTGCAATCACGGTCGACAGTGCGCTGCAGTGACAGACTACGATAGCCACCCGTCTATTCCCGTCAGTCTCTCAGACAGCGACCGCCGACCTCGAACGAGCACTCGGCGAACGCACGGAGGGTCCCGTGGTTCGACCCGAGGAAAACGAGGTCGGAGGTGACTGCTGGGGTGGCTTTCCGGGCGTGTTCGTTCCGGCCAATCTCCGCACGGCCGAGTTCGTCCCCCGTCCTGGCGTCGACGACGAACAGGTGGCCGTACATCGTATCGCGCTGGACCCAGCCAGGGACGTAAACGGCGGCCCCGGACACGACGGGTGTCGAAACGAGGTCCACTTGTGGGACACCCTCGGGGCGCGTCCCCTCTTCGGGACCGAAACGCCACACTCGCTCGCCCGTCTCGAGTCGACGCGCCTCGAGGCCGAACGCCGCGACGTGATAGATCAGTCCGTTCGCGACGGCACACTTCGCATCGGACCAGCGGTACCCGATCGATCGCCGCCAGCGGACCGAGCGATCGCGACGGTTCAGCGCGACGAGCGTGTGCTCGTCGTCGCGCTCGCCTCGGAGGGGGACGAGCAGCAGGTCGTCGACGACGGTCGGGGTTCCGTTGAGCGGTCCCTCCCAGCGCCAGCGTTCATCGCCCGTCGTTGGGTCGAGCGCAACGAGCCCGGTACGCCTGAAGGGAACGTAGACTGTGCCGTCGGCCGCGGCCAGGTGCCACATACTCGCCCACTCGGAGAACGCCGCGTTCCAGCGTTCAGTCCCGGTCGCGGGATCGATGCCGTAGACGATTTCGTCCCGTCCATCGCCGGGCGAGCCGTACGTCCCCGTCACGACCACGTCGTCGGTAACGATGGGCGTAACGACGTCGGAGATCGGCTGGCCGCGAGAGAGACTAGCGAAGTCGAAGGTCCACCGGCGTTCCCCGTCGGTCGTGAGCATCGTCAGCCCACGCGGAGTCTCGTGGAACAACCGATCCCCGTCCACGACCGTCGAGTCCGAGTGGGTCAAGAAGCGGCGCTCGTCGGCCCGAAAGAGTTCTGTCGTCCACTGGGAGTCGCCGGTCGCCGCATCGAACGCTTCGATCCAGGTCCCGCCGCATTCGTCTTCCCGGGCCCCCCGTGAATAGGCCAGGTAGAGAACGCCGTCGTCGACGACTGGGGAGGGATCGCCGCCCCTGCTGTGCGATCGGTTCCGACGCCAGACTGTGTGAAGATCAGTCGTCGGACCGTCCGTAGTCGAGTATCCGGTGTGGGCGTTGTTCCACGTTCGTTTCGGCCAGGAGCCGTCTGTAGTCGGCTCCTTGCTCGAGAGACACCCCGCGAGCGAACCGATCCCAACGGTACACGCTGCGAGAACCGAGCGGCGGGTGGAGGGCATTGGTCCGTGGATATTTCGGCGAAAAATATATATTTCGGTCTACTATCACGAACGACAGTGCAGCGAGCCCCGATTCGGACGCTGGTCATCGAACTCGAGTCGCCACACGCAGCCGACACTAGTAGCACGTGACTACTTGAGCGGGAAGCCCCCAAAACGACTATGACCAGCATCGGAGTCGTCGGCGCGGGCGCAGCCGCCGCAGCCGCGACGTACGTGATCTCGGAGACGATCGACGACGCGACGGTGACGGTACTCGAGAAGTCCGGCGGCCTCTGTGGTCGGGCAGCGACCCGACGGAACGGGGACGTGACCTACGACTACGGCGCGAACTACGTCAAATCCGACGACGAACGCGTCGCCGACCTCCTGACGGAGACACTCGAGACGGACGGCCTGGTCGAGGTCGACGGACCGATCTGGACGTTCGACCGCGACGGCGAGGTGTCGTCGGGCCGTGACCTCGCGGTCGACGAGCACAGGTGGACCTACCGGCAGGGAGTAACCCAGATCGCGAAGCGACTGTTCGGGCGCACCGAGGCGGATGTCCACCGACGCACGCGCGTCGAGCGTATCAGTCGCGACGGAGGTCTCTGGCGGCTCGAGGACACGGATGGCGAGGTCTGGGGACCGTTCGACTGCCTGCTTCTCAACCCGCCAGCGCCCCAGACGGTCGATCTCGTGCGCTCGGCTGGGTGGGAGTCCGACGATCTCCGGGAAACCCTTGCCGAGACCATCGAGGGCGTTCCGTACCGGACGATCTGGACCGGCGTCTTCCACTACCCGTTCGAACTCGAGGTCCCCTACTACGCGCTGGTCAACACGGACAAGGACCACGAGGTCGGCTGGATCGCACGGGAGGAGTGCAAGCCCGGCCACGTTCCGGCCGGCGAGTCGGTGCTCGTGGTGCAGGCAAACCACGAGTGGTCCCGCAAGCGATACGACGAACCACCCGAGCGCAATCTCGAGGCGTTAGCCGACATCGCGGCCGACCTGCTCGAGGACGAGCGCCTGACGGAGCCGGACTGGACGGACCACCAGGGCTGGCGCTACGCCCTGCCGGAAGACGGCGTCCCAACGGGGCCGCTCCGGAGCGCGGAAAAAGAGGGGCTGTACTGTCTCGGGGACTGGGTCGCCGGTGAGGGACGACTCCACGCTGCACTCCGAAACGGACTCGAGGTCGGCGAGCGAATCGCCTACGCGAGTTCGTAGTCCAGCGTACTCACGACCAGTCGACGCCGTTGCAGTCACACGTCGTTCGACGCCGTCAACTGCATTATTCGCTTTCGCTGGCAAAAACTTTGAAGTTACTTTCTTCGAGAAAGATAGCCATGACTGGAACCGGCAATCTGGGGTAGGTATGAGAACTACCCACGTCGCAGCGGTCGTTCTTTTCCTCGTCTGTCTCGTCGGTGGCGTCGCATACGTGGGCGGCGTGGTCGCCAATGCGGACGCCACTACCGTCGACGAGGGGGTCGAATCGGATACACAACAGCTCGAAGTAACTGCTGTCGACGACCCCGAAGTCGGTCCCATCGGACTTGCCGGGGACGTGACCACCGAGCCGGTTCCGGCCGACGACCGGGTCCTCGTCGGAACCGACGACGGACTGTACGTCGTCGCCGACGGGACCCTCGAACAGTTCGTCGACCTCCGACCCGTCCAGGAGATCACCCACGTCGCCGGGGAGCGGGCGATCGTACTCACCGACGACGATCACTTCGCGAACGTTCTCGCCGTCGATCTCTCCGACGGCAGCCTCGAGTGGGACGAGAGCCGGACGCGAACGGTGTACAATCCCGACATGGGCGAGGTCGACCGACAGGTCGATGCCTTCGACGCCGAGCCGATCGACGACGGCGGAGCCGTCGCGGTCGCGGCCGGCCACGGAATCGTCGGGCTAGACGCCGAGAGCGGCGACCGTCGCTGGGCCGTCGACGCCGAGTCCCCCGTCTGGACGCTCGAGACCGACGGGGATCGCGTCTACGCCGGTACCCAGGACGGAAGCCTGATCGGGATCGAGACGATGTCCGGGGAACGAGTCTTCGAGACGCAACTCGCCGAGCCGTTCGAGAGCGATCGGTTCGACCCGATCCCGCGATCGGTCTGGGACCTCGAGTCGGTGACCGTCGACGGCACTGAGCATCTCGCGGCCGCCACCGAGGACGGAGCCGTCTCCCTGGTCGAGCCGGACGACGGCTCGGTCGTCTGGACCGAGACAGTCGTCTCGTATGCCGACGCGGAGATCGTCAGCTACTACCGCGGTGGCGGATCGGAGCTGCGAGCGGTGCCGACCGTTCCCGGCGACGCCAACTACGAAAACCTCGAGCTCGTCGTCGCCGACGGCCGTCTCGCCGTCGCCGTCAGTACGGACGAGGACCCGACGGAACGGCGACTCGAGGACGACCGAGAACAGCTCCACCTGCTCGATCCCGACACCGGCTCGGTCGAGTGGTCGAGCGAGGAGGCACCGGTCGCGACCGCCGGCTCGATCGCGTACGCGCCGGACGTAGCGGGTGGCAGCTTGCTCGTTCCCCGTGCACCCGACGGGGAGAGCCAGGCGGTCGAAGCCGTCGATCTCACGGACGGGACGGTGACCGAGACCCTCGAAATCGACGCCGTGCCCGACGTAGATCGGCACGGCCGGGACGAAGGGACGGGATACGTCACCGTCGACGACGGGCTGGTCGTCGCCTCCACCGAGGGCGACGTGCTCGGGACCGATACGACCGGGACGCTCGAGTGGTACTACCCCGCCGTCCGGAACGAGGACGTAACGAGGGGCGATTTCCTCGGAGACGGCACCGCGGACGTGCTGGTCACCTCGAGCCACGAAATCGACCGCGAACAGTACGTCCGTGATATCGCCGTCCGGTCGGGCGTCGACGGCTCCGTCGCCTGGACCGAGACGGTGGACCCGCCGACGTTCCTCCAGGACCGCGCTACCTCGACCGTCAGAACGATCGAAACCGACGACGGACACGATCTGCTGACCGTGGCGGAACGACCCGGCCGCCACGACGGTGAGGACGATCCCATCGCCGAACTGGTCGTCCGCTCGGGTGACGATGGAAGCGAACGACAGCGACACACCCTCGTCGTCGACCTCGAGACGCGAGGTGAACAGCGGCTCTCGCCGACATCGGTCTCCGTCCTCGGGGACGTGACCGGCAACGGCAACGCGAACGTCCTCGTCGGCGACAGACAGGGTGCGTTCGTCTTCGACGTTCGGACCGGCGAGGCGGTCTGGTATCGCGTCTACGAACACCGACATTCCGACGAGCAGGGCACCGAGTGGCAGCCCGTCGATGGGAACGATATCCGCTATGTCGCCGTCGGTGGCGAGGGCGAACTCGAGAACCTGGTCGCGGTCTCTCGCGACGGTGAACTCGCCGTCCTCGAGCCGGATGGGTCGGGCGAGTTGTCGTTCGAGACGGTTCGAGAGGCCGAGTACGAGGGACGACTCGACCAGGATACGCTGCGATCGATCGGCGACCGGACCGGTGACGGCTACGACGAGGTCACCTTCGGGGCACACGACGACGACGATCGGAACTCGGTCGTGTTCGTGCCCGGCGAGGGGACGGTTCGATCGGACATCGCCCATCCCTCTCGCGCTTCGATTACACCTGTCGAAGCGGACCTGACCGGCGACGAAACGCCGGCGGCTATCGTCTACCAGGAGGACCAGGACGCAGACGAAGCAACCGTCGAAGTCCGCGCCGGCGACGAGTTCGCGGAGCGTTGGAGCGTTCCCGTCACTCCGTCCTGGCAGATACGAAACAGCCCGGGACAGCCCGTCCCCGCGGCCCCCGCGGGCGATGTAACCGGTGACGGTACCGAGGAGGTCGCCGTGGTCCGTAGCGGCGGCGAGAGCGGGATTCGCATCGGTCTGTACGAGATTCCCGGCGGGGAACGGGTCGATACCATCGAACTCGCCGGCCCGGTCGAGGAAGGCCACCACGGCACGGTGCCGGGGCTGTACGCACAGCGGATTCCCGATCAGATCGGCGACGGTGAGCCAGAACTCGGACTCGTCGCGCTCGAAGACGGGCAGCGGAAT
>NZ_AOMA01000106.1 GCF_000337895.1 Halobiforma nitratireducens JCM 10879 | reverse complement strand
CCAGCCAGTGTGAAATCAGTTGAAGTGAGTTCGGACCAAATATTTGACAGCAAGCGATTTGATGCAGGCCATTACTCTGAAGCTATAGTCGAGGCGGACGAAACGTTGCGTCACTTCGAAGAAAGTGATGTGGAAGTCCAAAGGGTAAGAGATGTTACAGAGGAGTTATTCCGGCCATCCATCCATAAGCGGAATTACACTGATGAAAATAACGGACAACCTTATTTAACTCCAACCCAGCTATTTCTCAGACCGGTAGAGGCTGAGAAGTATGTGCAAGACCCCCCAGAGGGACTGAAAGTTAATCCAGAGTGGTTACTAATAACTTGTTCAGGAACCGTTGGAAGAACAACTATAGCCGATACTCACTTAGAAGACTTCGTAATCAGCCAAAATCTCATAAGAACTGTTCCAGAACGAGATATTACTGGATATTTATATGCATATCTCAATAGCTGGATGGGACAAGCATATCTAACCCAAGACGAATATGGTGCAACAATCAAACATATAAATCCGGACCATGTTGGGGATATTCCTTTACCAAGGCTTCCCGAGGTCGAGGACGAAGTTCATCAAAAAATTATGCAAGCGTTTCAATATAGAGAAAAGGCGGATGCTTTAGAGAAAGAAGCTATAGAATTACTTGAGCAGAGATTTGACGAAGAGGCGGAATCCAGCTCAGACACTGTGTGAAAAGACAGCTATAATCAAATATCTCTATAATTCGGCCAACCCAATTCGATTATCTTTCTTCCGTCTTGCGATTTCTATTCGAACGTGGTAATATGAAGCAAGAGAAAAAGGTTCCACACCTCTAAAAAGAGAAGAGTAAACACAGTTCAGCCTACACCCATCTTCAAAAAGGGTACTACGTACCCCAAAAAGTTTCACCCTCTTCAGAATTATGGGGGATAAGGCGTGCATCGTTCCATGTCCCAATGATGGAAAAATCGCTCCCCAATATAACAAATATTTGATATTTTAGCCGTGGTTTTCAGCAGGAAATTTTCTGTGAGGACTTGGCCTCTACGTGAATATTTTTGCAATTGTTATATATAAAAATTAACGGTTTGGGACATCCTCGCTTGGGTCAACAACTTCACCAGTTTCAAGGTTGACACCAACTCTATCGCAAAGGTCGAACAGAGGACAAGATTCGGGACCATCAAGACACGCTGGTTTTCTCGCAGTACAATATTCTCGTCCGAATTGAATTGTCGCTGTATGTCCAAAACCGCATTTTTCAGGAGGTACACCCCCATGAGCAAAGGCTACTACCTCACCATTAACTTCATAGGTACCACCCTTGTGAAATCCCTCTTCTTCTGATTGATCGCCCTCGTTATAGCGTTTTGCTATATTCTGTGGGCCGAAGCCACACTTCGCCGCGGGCACCGCCTCTTCGAGGACGGCCCTGACTGCCTCGTGGTCGGCCTCGGGCGGAGCGACCCCCAGCCGGCGGTAGATTCGGTGGACGTGCGTATCGACGGGAAAGACACCTGGACGCCCGCCGGCGAACAGTAACACGCAGTCGGCCGTCTTCGGCCCGACACCGGAGACTTCGAGCAGGGTTTTCCGAACGGTATCTGGCTCTTCGTCCGTGACGAACGCGTCGAACGCTTCGGCGGAGCCGAACGTCTCGAGTACCCACTCGGCGACGTCGATGAGGACCTCGCTCTTTTGATTGTACAGTCCCGCGCCGCTTATCGTTTCTGCGAGCGTCGACTGCTCGGCGTCGGCCAGCGCTGTCGCGAGGTCGGCGTCGCTGTCCGCCGACGGTTCGTACCGCTCGAGGAGAGCGTCGTGGGCCGGCTGGCTGGCCTTGTCGCTCGTGTTCTGGCTCAGAACGGTGCGAACGAGACAGGTGAAGGCGTCGCGCCCGCCGTAGGTCTTTTCCCAGTACAGTTCGCCGAGACGGTCGACGACGCGTTCGGCACGGGTATCGGCCGTCTCGGAGTCGAACTCCGCGGCGACACCGCCGCCTGCCTCGCCGCCGCTGATGTTGACCGATGGTTCCGGGTCTTCCATACGCCCATTCGAGTGGTCGGGCGGATTGACTCTTACTCTCGAGAGTGGTAACTGGCGTCTCGACAGTCCTCGATCGTCGAGAAGGTCTAGCGGGTCTTCAGGCTCTTGGTACGAACTGAAAGAAACGTTACCGGATCGAAGACGGCCCCCACTGCGCTTCAGCCCCCTCCGCGTCGGGATCGGTCGGTTCCTCGGCGGTGTCAGGTTCGGTCGGCGGGTCCTCTCTGGCCGGCGCGTCGGCGGCCGGGACCTGTCCGAACGCGGGTGCCGCAGCCCGATCGGTCCCACGGTCGAGTCCGTCCGCCGCTCGCTCGGTCGCTCGGTCCTGTGCGCGGTCGAGTCCGCGTGGCTGGTCGGTCGCGCCAACGACGGCGTCGGTCCCGTCGTCGGCCACGTCGACGACCGCGACGGTCTCGTCTTCGACGAGTGCCGCCGGGATATCGGTTTCGTCACCCTCGGCGACGACGACAGCATCGACGGCCTCGCTTTGTGGATCGACGATGGCCAGTTCGTCTTCGGCCTCACCCTCGATGTCGGCCGGGTCGACGCTCTCGAGCGCAGTCGGATCGTCGGCCGTGACGACGGCGTCGGTATCGGGTTCCGCCACGTCGATCACGTCGACGGTGTCGGCACCCTCCGGAGCGACCTCGGCAGGTGGTACTGTATCACCGTCGGTCACGACGACAGCATCGACGTCGTCGGTTGCAGCATCGGCGATCTCGAGCGGCGTGTCCGCCGCTATGTCGGCGTCGTCCGGCGCGGGGGGTGTGGCTGCGCAGTGGGAGTCGGCCACGGTAACGCCAGCGCCGAGGGTAAGCACGACGACGAAGACGAACGCGACGAGCGCGACGATCGCCGCCTCCGTCGAGCGGTTGGCCCTCATTGCTGTGGCCTTGCTCCACGGACCGGAGAAAAGTGCTACTGCTTGCGAGTTCGTGCCGAAAGGGTACCGCGAACGAGTCAGTTCGTGACCGAGATCGTCACCGTCACCGCAGCGCCGTCGGCCAGGGCGGCGACGAGATCGCGGTCGAACCCCTCGGCTCCGAACTCGGCTCCGTTTACGATCGTCCGGTCGTCGACGTAGTCGCTCGTGCGACCGACCGCGCTGCGCTCGTTCGTGAACTCGAGGTCGGGGTCGCCTCTGCCGGTCACCGTGTCCCGGTGGCCACCGGCTTCGATCTCGACGGTGATCGTCGCGGCGCGATCCCGACAGGCTTCGACGAACTCGGGATCGAAATCGGCAGGGG
>NZ_AOMA01000105.1 GCF_000337895.1 Halobiforma nitratireducens JCM 10879 | reverse complement strand
CCGCCGAGAAAGCGAGATCGAGGGGCCACCCACAGGAGAACGGACCAGTCGATGTCGTCCGTCGACCTCTCCGACCGCGTCGGCGTCTCCAACGCGTCCGACTCCTCCACACCGTCCGCGTCGTCGCCGTCCATCCGAACGATGTCGGATGCATCGCGGCGAGGCACTTCCGATCCCGAAAGCAACCAGGCCGTGCCCGACGAACAGGGCGGCCATCACGAGCACGCCGTACGCCAGTACCACGAGGACGACCAGCCCCGCGACGAACGGCCCCGGGATGACGCCAACGTCCTCGCAAGAGCCGCTACCGCCCGCGTGTTCACGAACGACTCGGACTCGAGACAACTCCGTTATGGCCCCTAGATCTCGGTGTACACCGGCGGCTCCCCCTCGGCCTGGGCCTCGAGTTCGTACACCGTCCACTCCTCGGTTTTCTGCCCGCCCATTCCCGGCGAGCCGGCGGGCATTCCGGGGAGGGCGATCCCCTCGATGTCGTCTGCAAGCGCCGATGCGACGACCGCGACCGGTATGTGCCCCTCGACGATCGTTCCGTCGAGGTCGACGGTGTGACAGCTCTGGAGCGACCGGTCGATACCGTGCTCGGCCTTGACGTCCGTGAGGTCGTCGGTGACGACCGTCTCGAGGTCGCTCTCGAGGTGATCGTCGAGATAAGCGGCGTAGGCGTCACAGCAGTCACAGTTCGGGCCCTGATACTGGGTCGCCGTGGTGACCGCGAGCGGACCGTCGTCCCACTCGTCGATATCGGGGTCGCCGTCGCCGCCCCCGTCGCCGAGACAGCCGGCCACGACGAGTCCGATCGCCGCCGCACCCGACGCGAGGAACGTGCGTCGACCGTTGCCAGTGGTCCCCGTCATCAGCTCATCACCCGGTCTGCAACCCACACGAACGGCCGGAACGGCAGGAAGACGTAGTCGTCGTGGGGGTCCCACTGCATGAACGCCAGGCTGTTCGAGACGACCGAGACGCTCGAGGCGGCCATCGCCAGTCCCGCGAGCGCAGGGTTCAACAGGCCGATCGAGGCGATCGGGATCAGCGTCGCGTTGTAGATGAAGGCCCAGAACAGGTTCTGGCGCACCTTCGAGATGGTGGCGTCCGCGACCCGCATCGCTTTCAACACGTCGGCGGGGTCGTCCCGCATCAGCGTGATGTCGGCGCTCTCGATTGCGACGTCGGTGCCGGAGCCGATCGCGACGCCGACGTGGGCGGTCGTCAGCGCCGGTGCGTCGTTGACGCCGTCGCCGACCATGATCGCGCGGCTTCCGTCTGCCTGGATCGCGTCGATCTCGTCGGCCTTGTCCTCCGGGAGGACCTCGGCGTGGACGTCGTCGGGGTCCATCCCTAGCTGGTCGCCGATCGCCCGGCCGGTACGTTCGTTGTCGCCGGTTAGCATCATCACGTCNGGCGTGGACGTCGTCGGGGTCCATCCCTAGCTGGTCGCCGATCGCCCGGCCGGTACGTTCGTTGTCGCCGGTTAGCATCATCACGTCGTACCCTCGGTCCTGCAGTTCGGCGACGGTCTCTTTGGCGCTGTCACGGACCGTGTCCGCGGTGGCGACCACGCCGAGCAACGCTCCGTCTAAAGCGACCAGCATTGCCGTCTTGCCCTCGCGCTCGAGTCGCTCCATCGTCGCCTCGACGGGGGTGGGGTCGACGCCGTTGTCTTCCATCAGTTTGCGGTTCCCGACGAGCACTTCGCCCTCGGGGACCGTCGCGCGGATGCCGTGGCCGGGGACGTTCTCGAACTCGGTCGGGTCCGAGAGATCGATGCCGCGCTCTTTGGCACCCTCCACGATCGCCTGCGCGAGCGGGTGTTCGGAGCCGGACTCGGCGCTGGCCGCGGATGACAGGAGGAGGTCCTCGTCGGCGGTGGGCTCGTCGGTCGTCTCGAGGACGCCGCCGTCGGCGGCCGGCGTCCCTCCGTTCGTCTCGACCGCCTCGTCGACCGGCACGACGTCGGTCAGGCGCATGTCGCCGTGGGTCAGCGTCCCCGTCTTGTCGAAGACGACCGTGTCGATGCCCCGAGCCTTCTCGAGAACGTCGGCCCCCTTGTAGAGGACGCCGTTTTTCGCGGACAGCGTCGAGCCGACCATCGTCGCCATCGGTGTCGCAAGCCCCAGCGCGCAGGGACAGGCGATGAGGATCGCTGAGGCGAGGACGATCACGGAGAACTCGAGCAGCGACACCCCCTCGGGACCGGCTGCGGCTGCCGGACCGCCCCCGACCGGCTCGAGCAGCGGAATGATCGACCCGAGCGCGTCCGACACCGCGAAGAGCACGCCCGGCTCGAGCGCCCACATGATCGACCAGAAGACGGCGTTGACGATCACGGCTGGCACGAAGTAGGCGCTAACTTTGTCGACCAGCCGCTGGACGTCCGGCTGGCGGGCCTGGGCCTCTTTCACGCGTTCGACGATCTGCTGGATCGCCGTCTCCTCGCCGACGTTGGTCGCCTCGACGTAGAGGACGCCGTTCTCGTTGATCGTCGAGCCGACGACCTCGTCGCCTTCGCTTTTCTCGACGGGGACCGACTCCCCGGTGACCATCGACTCGTCGACCGCGCTCTGGCCGTCGACGACGACCCCGTCCGTGGGCACCTTCTCGCCCGGCCGGACCTTCATCACGTCGCCGGGTTCGACCGTCTCGAGCGGGACGACCATCTCGTCGCCAGGGACGGCGTCGCCGTCCGCTCGAGACGCCGGGGACGTCTCCCACTCGACGACAGTGGCTTCTTCGGCCTGCATCTCGAGCAGTTCGCGGAGCGCGGAACTTGCACGAGCCTTCGAACGGGCCTCGAGCCAGACGCCGAGGTAGATGAACCACAGGATGAAGGCGACGGCCTCGAAGTAGAGTCCGCCCTCGATCGCACCGAGGACGACGGCCGTACTGTAGACGTAGCCTGTGGTGGTCCCGACCGACACGAGCGTGTCCATGTTCGCCTGTCGGTTGTTGACCAGCGACGTGTACGCGCCCTCGATGAAGTGCTTGCCGAGTGTCGCCATCAGCGCCGTCGCGAGGACGAACTCGATCCAGTCGGGATCGACGCCGAAGATCGTCTCCGGCAGGACGCCGGGGACGAACATGTCGATCATCACCAGCACGAACGGTGCGGTGAGAATCCCGCCGATGATCGTCCACTTGCGCTTCGTCCGGAGTTCCCGCTGGACGGCGCTCTCCCGCTGTTCGGTCAGTTCGTCGCCGTCGTCGCCACCGCGTTCGGGTTCGAACCCAGCCTCCTCGATGGCGTCGTAGATCGCCGAAAGCGAGGTGTCCTGTGGGTTGAACTCGACGGTCCCCTCTTCGGTCGCGTAGTTGACCGTCGCCGAGAGCACGCCGGGAATCCCCTCGATAGCGTCCTCGTTGGTCNGAACACGACATACCGGCGATCTCGACCGTCGTCTTCGTCCGGTCGGGGTCGTAGCCGGCGTCTTCGATCGTCGCGTAGATATCGGCCAGCGAAATCTCGTCGGGGTCGTACTCGACGGTTCCCTCGTCGGTCGCGAAGTTCACGTCGACGCCCTCGACCCCCTCGAGGTCGCCGACGGCCTCCTCGACCGTCCCGGAACACGTCGCACAGGACATCCCGGTGATGCTGATAGTAGATTTCACGGAGTGATCACTCGTGTCTTCCTACGTCCCCCTGTTTCAAGCGGTTTGCCACTAACGAACCCAATATATTCCAGAAAAATAAAATAGAAACAAAATTGTGGCCGGGGCAGGTCCGTCTCGATAACTCCGAACCGGCGGCTCGGGACCACTCGAGGCGGTCGTGTCGACGTGGTCAGGGCAGGGTCCCGCCGGGGCCGTCCGGTGCCGCCGTCAGTTCCGGGAACAGTGCCTCGAGCAGTGCGGGCGTAACGTAGGCCTCGACGAACGCCGCGAGCACGAGCAACAGCCAGCCGAAGACGACGAACGCGATCGTCCGGTAGAGGTACGGTTTCGTAAACAAGGCCTCCCGGGAACCGGCAACGCGCTCGCCGAACCGGTAGAGCAGCCGGAAGCCGACGCCCGCGGCGATAAAGAGCGCCGGGAGTTCGAAGATACCGTGTGGTGTGAGGCCGACGACGATGAAGTCGAAGCCGACTTCGCCGCCGACAGCGGCAGTAACGTTTCCGACGACGACGCCGTTGAAGATCATCACGAACGCCGTCAGCAGGCCAAGCGAGAGTGCACCGACGATCGACAGCAGGAACGGCCGCGTGTTGTTCTGGATGAAGAAAGTCGCGGTCAGCTGGAACTCCTCTTCCTCGAGTTCGGGGAAGAGGTCCTCCTGGAGTAACTCGGCGACGATCTCGAGCAGGTTCACGCCGGCAAGCAGCAACGCGACGCCGGCGGCGGTTCCGAGGGCGAAGAGTCCGACGGAGAACCAGACGTATCGGCGGTGCTCGAGCCAGCCCGCGGCCAGTCCTTCGAGCAGCGTCGGCCGGTCCAGCCGCGGCAGGCTCGCGAGTCCGACGAACGCGAGTCCGAGGATCGTTGCGCCGGCGACCGGCGCGGGGTCGTCGTGAGTGAGGACGGTGAACCCGGCGGTCGCGAACGACGCCAGCGCGAGCGCGAGTGTAAGCACCGACCAGTTCCGGACGGCGTTCGGCCCGGGATCGGGACCCGAGCCCGAGGGATCGAACTCGGGGTCCGCGCCCGGCGGAGCCGCGTCGACGTCTGCAGGATCGTCGTCGCGGAGGTCGACCGTGATCCGCGAGTCCTCGTCGGACCGTTGGACGGCGTCGGTGTCAGTACCGCCCTCGTCGCTCCGGCCGTCGGTCGGCTCGCGTTCGGGCCCGAACTCGAACCCACCCGCGGGGTCGTCATCACGACCGTTTCGATCGCGTTCTCCGTCGCCGTCACCGTTCCTCCCGTTACGACCGCCGTTCATGTCATACGATTAGGCGAAAGCAGGGATAAATCCGCCGACTGGCATCACGAACCGAGCGCCGCTCGACACGAAGCGTTGCGGTTCTGGGCCGGCACCGGCACGACGGCAAGCGACCAGCCGTCGACGACCGTTCACAACGCTCACGCCTGTGGTGATCACTCGAGGAGCCGTCGAAGCTGTCGCCACAGTTGCCGTCGGCCCCGCTTGCCGCGGGCGATCCGGGCGTAGTTCGCCCCGGACTGACAGCACCACAGGAGCTTGTACAGCGTCGCGCGGCGGTCGAACTCGCTTTCGCTCTCGCCCTCGAGGGCGACACCGGGAACGGCTGCGTAGCTATCCCGGAAGACCTGCTGGAGGCGACCCCGCTCTCCTGGCGAGAGCGCGCGAGCGTGACAGTCGACGAACCGCGCTTCCGCCCGGGCGAGAGCGTACCCTGCGTGCGTGACGTGGGCGTTGCCCCAGTCGAGGACCGCGGTGATCGTGCCGCGGTCGTCGCCGTCGACGAGCAGGTTGCTCGGCTGGTAATCCCCGTGGGTGAGAACGGGATCGCAGTCGATCCCCGTGAGGGGCCACCGAGGGAACGGAAACCCTGGTTCGAGTGGCTCTCCTGGTGCAGTGTCTGGGACGAGCGCGTGCCAGCCGTCGGGCTCGCACCGCCGGAGAGGTGGGGATGGTGACGGAAACCGGCTCGTACGGTCCCCGGAGCCGGCACGTTCCGACGCCGCACGCTCCAGGCCACCGATCCGATCGCAGCCGCCTTCGACGAGTCGATCCGGGTGCTCGGACGACGGAGGCGGTGCTCTGCGGGACCTGCGACACGCCGCGTGGAGCCGCCCGAGCAGTCGTCCGGCGTCGGCGACCAGCCGTCGCCGAACGTCGGCCTCGAGGTCGTGGTAGTCCGGAGCCGGGTTCTCGCCCTCGCAGTGCTCGTAGAGGGCCCAGCGACGGACCGACGTGTCGGAGTGGACTGCCCTGGCCCTGGCTCCGGCTCCGGCCCTGGCCCCGCCCACGACCGAACCCGACGCCAGCACGTCGGGGGCCGGAACGTCCGTCGCCGCGTCGACGACCTCGAGCACGTGGGGCTCGATCACGTCGCCGGTCCAGACGCTCGCGCCGCCGAGTTTGCAGACCGCCCGAGCGGGTGACCCGTCGAGTTCGAGCAGATACGTGTCGGCGACCGAGCCCGCCCGTGGACGGCGACAGGACTCGAGGGTGGTGTCCTCGAGTGCGCTTTCGACGATGCGCTCGAGGGGAGTCGGCCGCGAGTCGTGGCCCCACGCTCGTTCTCGCTTCCGGGCGGTCTCGTCGTCGTCGGCCACGGGACGGGATACGAACTGGGGGGACGTAGCCGTTGGCCTCGACTGTAGCGACCGAAGCTACAACAGGCACGAGCGCGTGGCGGTCCGTACGGAATGGCCACCGACGACGACGCGGTCGGGCCTGCGAGTCGCGTCCGCGAGACGATCGAGACCCTCGAGGGGCTCGCACACGTCGGCTACCACCGCTTGAGCCGGGTGAACTACGAGCACCGGGGGATCGCGCGACGAAACCGGACGCCGGCCGGCAGCTTCCGCTGTTACGAACCGCTCAATCGCCACGGGAGCGACGCGATGCTCGCGGAACTGGACGCTACCTGCGGCCCGTCCGCGGTCGTCTACGACGTCGGCGCGAACGTCGGTGTCTACGCGCTCGGACTCGTCGCGGCGGCTCCGAACCGACGCGTGGTCGCCTTCGAGCCGTCGCCGGCCGCCGCGGATCGGCTCCGGGCGAACGTGGCGCTGAACGACCTCGAGGACCGCATCGATGCCCGAACGTGGGGGATCGGCGACGAAGACGGAACCCGACCGTTCTACCGGTCGACGAACCCGGAGCTGTCGGCGTTCGACCGCGAGAGCGCGCGCCGGTACGGGGCATCCGTAGCCGACGTACGGTCCGTGCCGGTTCGCCGGATCGACTCGGTCGCCGCGAGCGGGGCGAGCGCGACGAGCGTGACGAGCGATGCGGCCGACGCGGGCGATGGCACTCGGTTGCCGCCACCCGACGCCGTCAAGATCGACGTCGAAGGTGCCGCACCCGCCGTCTTGCGCGGTGCGAAAGAGACGTTCGAGAGCCATCGACCGACGGTGTTCGTCGAAGTCCACGAGGCCCTCGGGGAGCACGTTCCACGCGAAACGAGGGGGGTTCTCTCCGATGTCGGATACGCAATCGACGAGCGAACCGGCTACTGGCGGTGCGAGCCGGTCGCCAGCGACGGGTGACACAACCGCGGCGGGTCGAGAGGAACGGTTCCACTCGAGATCGGGCCACGGTCGACGCGAGTCGATAGTATAAGGCGGTCGGAGGAGAAATCCCGGCCGATGACGACGCTCGCACTCACCGGCGGGCGGGTGCTCCGACCCGACGCGACGGTGGTTCGCGCGGACGTACTGATCGATCAGGACCGCGGCGAGATTCTCGAGATCGGCACCGACCTCGCCGACGACGCCGAAGCGACCCTCGACGCGACGGACTCGCTCGTGACTCCCGGGTTCGTCAACGGACACTGTCACGTCGCGATGACGCTACTGCGCGGCTACGCCGACGACAAACCCCTCGAGGACTGGCTCCAGGAGGATATCTGGCCAGCGGAGGCGGAGCTCACCCCCGACGACGTCCGGGCTGGAGCCGAACTCGGCCTCCTCGAGATGATCAAATCCGGGACCACGGCGTTCGCCGATATGTACTTCCACGTGCCCGAGATCGCCGCCGCAGTCGAGGAGGCCGGCCTTCGGGCCCGTCTCGGCCACGGCGTCGTNTCGCCGATATGTACTTCCACGTGCCCGAGATCGCCGCCGCAGTCGAGGAGGCCGGCCTTCGGGCCCGTCTCGGCCACGGCGTCGTCACGGTCGTCAAGGACGACGAGGGCGCTCGCGAGGACCTGGAGACGAGCCTCGAGATCGCCGCGGAGTACGACGGCGCGGCCGACGGCCGCATCTCGACGGCGTTTATGCCCCACTCGCTGACGACGGTCGGCACGGAGTACCTCGAGGAGTACGTTCCCAAGGCTCGCGAGATCGGCGTTCCGATCCACTACCACGCCAACGAGACCGAAGACGAAGTGACGCCGATCGTCGAAGAGCAGGGCGTCCGGCCGCTTGCGTACGCCGCCGAGAAGGGGATGCTAGAGCCCCAGGACTTCGTCGCTCACGGCGTCCACGTCGACGAGAGCGAGATCGGTCTGCTCGCGGAGGCGGGCACCGGCGTGATCCACTGTCCCGCGTCGAACATGAAACTCGCGAGCGGGATGGCCCCCGTCCAGCGGCTGCGCGAAGCGGGTGTCACCGTCGGGCTCGGCACCGACGGCGCGGCGTCGAACAACGACCTCTCGATGCTCGACGAAGCCCGCGACGCGGCCATGCTCGGGAAACTCGCCGCCGAGGACGCGGCTGCGGTACCCGCGGCGACAGTCGCCGACATGCTGACCGCCAGCAGCGCCGACGCGATCGGCCTCGAGTCCGGTCGACTCGAGGAGGGGGAACCAGCGGATCTGGCCGTTCTCGACCTCGAGAAAGCACATCTGACGCCCCGACACGACCTCGTGAGCCACCTCGCGTACGCGGCGGCGGCGAGCGACGTCCGACACACGATCTGCGACGGTCGGGTCCTCATGCGTGACCGCGAGGTGCTGACCCTTGAGGAGACGGCGGTTCGGGAGCGCGCTCGCGACGCGGCCGGGGAGTTGGTCGCTCGCGTGGACGGCGAGTGAGGCGACTGCCGTGGCTCCTTTCCGAACGAAATAAAACGCTCAGACACCTTCTTGAACGCTTAGGTCTGTCCTAAATTCGTTTTGACTGGTTAAAACGGAGCCCAATCGACTCCCGGGTTTATGCTATCTTCCGTGAACGTTGCGACCGGATGGATCGCTACAGGCTGTTTGCAACCGCGTTCGCAGTCGTCGTCGTCCTGTTCGCCCTGGCCGCTGTCGGTACGGCCGCGGCGGAGTCGGCCGACGGCGACCTCGAGCTCGTGGTATCGGACGACGGCGTCGTCTCCGTCGAGGAGAACGGATCTGCCGTCGAGAACGCTACCGTCGACGTGACGCTGGCCGACGAGACGGACGAGAACGTCACCTACGGCGGCGTCGGGGAGTACACGACCGACGCCGACGGCGCGGTGGACCTCCCCGCCCCCGACGAGACCGTCGCGGTCGATGTCACCGCGACGACCGACGACGCGTCCGCGTCGGTGACGGCCGAACTCGAGGCGGACGAGTCGCCGGACGCGCTGGCCGTTACTGTCTCACAGAACGGCGACGTGGTGGTCGCGGTGACCGCCGGCGGAGACGAAACCGAAACCGACCCCGTCACGAACGCGTCCGTCGACGTGGCACTCGCCGACGAGGAAGACGCTGAGAACGTCTCCTACGCGGGTACGGGCGACTACAGCGTCGACGAGAACGGTACCGTCGAGTTACCCCCACCGGACGAAACAGTGGCGGTAACCGTCACCGCCACGCTCGAGGAGGACGGCCTGAGCGACGAGGTCACGGCGACACTCGAGGCCGACGAAGCGCCGGACAACTTCGGCGCGCTCGTCTCCGCGTTCGTCGCCGAGCAGCGAGACGAGACCGACGGCGGCATCGGTTCGCTGGTCTCGGAGTTCGTCACCGAGAACAACCCGGGTAACGCGTCCGACGCTGGCCCGCCGGACCACGCTGGCCCACCGGGTGACGGCGACGGTAACGAATCCATCCAAGGTCCGCCGGGCCACGCCGGCCCGTCGGCCGACGGCAACGAGTCCACACAGGGTCCACCGGAGCACGCTGGCTCGCCCGGCGATGACGGCACCGACTCCGGACAGGGTCCGCCGGACCACGCCGGACCCTAACACCGGCGAGATCGTTTCGGAATAGTTCGCACTGGGTCGACACATCCCCCCATCCCACTAGCAATACTCGAATCGATGTCAGCCGACGGAGACGAACGGACACGTCGCTGCCAGAGGCAGGGNTCGACACATCCCCCCATCCCACTAGCAATACTCGAATCGATGTCAGCCGACGGAGACGAACGGACACGTCGCTGCCAGAGGCAGGGTCCGTCGCTGGCGTCGGAGCGGTCACGGCCTACAGCCGGCCGTCGAGCACACGGCGGGCACTCGCCCGCCGTATTCGCTTTTCACCTTTCATTTTTCGAAGGGTGTCAACCTTAGCGTGAAGGAAGCGGCCGAGCAAGGGTGAAAGATGTCCTCGGACGGTGCCGCGGCCGGCCCGTATCAGCGGGTGACCGCGGCCCGTGGTACGACTGGCCACTCGAACTCCCCGCTGCGAATACGAACGTAAAACGTGGGGTAATCGCTCGCTCATCGAAGCATGGTTCGGTATCTTCAAATACCGAACCAACCGCTTCGACCACCGGCTACTCTTTCTTGACATCCTCCTCCGCCTGAAGGCGGAGGAATCCCGAGTCAAGCGAATCGAAGATTCGCGTACATCGCAAATCTCCGATTTGCTCAGCGTTGGGATATTAGGGTTTGCAGACTTCCTGTTCTCTCGGTGTAAACCGTCCGCTCTCGCGGTCGAACAGGAAGACTCCGGGCTGTGCCAACCAGCCGTTACTCATATCCCCCGTCGGGGGACTTTGAGTTATCCTTCTGCGAATGTTCACCGCACCGTTCACGTCTGCGTTCATCGTCGTCTCGCACGACTCACAGACGTACAGACCACGCTCCACTCGGTTGCTGTCTCGAATCTGCCCGCAACACGAACACGTCTTCGAGGTGTTCTCCTCGTCCACCCGGTCAACGAGGATACCGTGTTCCTCGGCTTTGTATTCGAGCCATCTGTTCTAGTTTAGTGGCGGAGTGAAGCAGCATCTCAGC
>NZ_AOMA01000104.1 GCF_000337895.1 Halobiforma nitratireducens JCM 10879 | reverse complement strand
GTTTCTGGTCTGCCCGTCCCGTCCGGCGAACTAATCTTGAACGTGCAACAGGGTATAGGGGGACGTAAGACAGAATCGGAACCATCAGCGCTCCGAAATCATACGGACCACCAATTGCGATGTACAGTATGGAGACCCCAGCGACGGCGACGATGGGAAGGCCCAGGGTGGCGAGCCACCACCGGAGATTAACCCGCCAAGTCAGGATCTGGCTGGCCCAGGTGCGGAGGTCTCCCCCGGCGAATTTGACGACGATAGCCGCCGCGACGAGTGGACCGAACCCACCGAGGTACATGAGTAAAACGCCGATCCAGATTATGGTGTCCGACTCGCCAGGGCCGATCTCCCCCGGCCCCGGGATCATCAGCATCGGTGCCCAAATCACCCAGCTGTACGTGAGGGTGAGGACGAAATACGACAGTACGGGCCGTTCTCGAATGGTTTGAGTCAGGGCACTCATTGATAAGTCTTCTGACGAATCGGGTCGTCCGGCTGGCTTGAAAGCAGTACTGAACTACTTGCATTGGTAGGCTGAGATCGACCGTACGGCACCCCTCTTAGGATATCTGTTGCTGGTTTCATACTTTAACAGATAGTAACATAACAGATGTGCACTTTGAATGTCATCCACAATATGTTGAGAAATTCCATAATATCACCTCTAAGGCTCTCAGACTTACAACATAGTGCCCTGTTGAAATTGCTCTGTTGAAGAGCGATCTAATCAGCTGATATCA
>NZ_AOMA01000103.1 GCF_000337895.1 Halobiforma nitratireducens JCM 10879 | reverse complement strand
GCTGCAGTTCCAATACGCTCAGATCGCCCACGGTCCCCTGGAGGTCGTCGTAGATATGGGATGGTGTCCATCTCTATTATCATATTATAGCGGCCGTGGTGTTAAGGGTTTTGATCGTTACCAATGTGGTCTAAACCACATTGGCAGAAACTCTTTTATTTACCCTGTTGCACGTTCAAGATTAGTTCGCCGGACGGGACGGGCAGACCAGAAACTGACCACCTATCGGCAGTGCTGACCCAATGATG
>NZ_AOMA01000102.1 GCF_000337895.1 Halobiforma nitratireducens JCM 10879 | reverse complement strand
GTCCCTCGCGGAGGTCCGCGGGAGCGGTGCCGTAAGCCGTCCCGTCGATGTCTGCCAGGAACGCGTCCGCTCCCCAGGGATCGTCGTAGTCGGAGGCCGACGGACCTTCGTCTTGGCCCTCGTCATCGTCGTCATCACCATCGTCGTCGTCAGCACGGACCGAAGCATCGAGCGAGTCGTCCGGTTCGCCGGTACCGTGGGGCACTGCCGTGACCGCGCCGTCCGTCGGCGGGTTCGGCTCCTCGGGTAGCGTCGCCGGATCGCGCAGCAGGTCGCCGTTCTCGCGGATATCGGCGAGCGAAAGACCGCGCCACCGGAGGTACATCCGCAAAGCATCCAGATCCAGCCCACCTCGAGAGACTCCCGCCGGCGTCTCGAGCAGTCGTCCGTGCCGTTCCGGAAGGTCGTCGATGGCGACCGGCCAGCCGATGAACATCACGGGCGCGATCCGTCCCGCGATCGCGTTTCGCACCGCGAGCACGATCGGGATCACGATCGCGACGAGGACGGCGTTTGTCAGAACGGTAAAGGAGAACGCGCCAACCGGCGTCGTCGTGACGGGAAGGCTGACGGCACCGATCGCGTACTCCGGGAAGGTCGGAAACAGCAAAGCGAGCACGAGCAAGGCCTTCGCGTCCGCACCGCCGAAGCCACCGAACCACCAGAACAGGTACGCGATAGGAACGACGACCCCGAGACTGATCGCCGCGGGGACGAGGAACTCGTGGGTCCAGGCGTGGCCGCCGGCCGCTCGAGCGGTCCACCCTTCCCAGACGAGGAGGACGCCACCGAGTAGAGCCAGCGGAATCCAGACGCCACTCGAGACGCGTCTGGTCTTGATATCCCGGATCGCGACCCAGGCGAAGACGGGGAGAGCGACGAGACGCAGGAGGTCAGGGCCGGTCGCGGAGACGACGCCGAGTGTCACGCTCACGGATACGTGTCTCTCTCGAGTCCGGCGGCGTTATTGTTTCGGCCTCGTCCGGCTCTCGACTCGAGTCGGGAGCAGTCCACCCACGACTTCGGTCACGGGATTTCGAGTGCCCCGGCCAGAGTCCGGTTCCGATCCGGACGACGGCGGATCGACCGACACCCGATCGAACGGTAGCGCTACCGCTTCTGGAAGTGGGTGAGCGATAAAAAGTGACGCTTGTGTGCGTCAGTTTAAATGACGCGGTTCTGCAGGTAGTCGAGGTGCTTCGCGTTGTAGACGATCTTGACCTCGTCGGTCTCGGCGGAGCCGATGCAGGTCAGACGAACGTTCTTCTCCTCGACCTCCTCGTCGCTGAGGATCTGCTGCATGTCCATGTCGATCTCGCCTTCGACGACGATGGCGGCACAGTTCGCACAAGCGCCGGCACGGCACGAGAAGGGCCAGTCGTAGCCCTGGGCCTCGGCGGCCTCGAGGATGTACTCGCCCTCGTTGACCTCGAGAGTACCGTAGTCCTCGTCATCGAGATCGGCCTCGGCGGCGTTCTCGAAGACTTCCTCGTCGTACATGTCCCAGCCCTTGTCGTCCAGCACTTCGTAGTTGAGGTATTCTACCGTGGGCATCGTTTGCTGATTCGAGGGCCGGACTGGTATAGCTTGCTGTTCAGTCTTCAATCGTTTTTAACACAAAAGCGGCGCGTAACCCCACTCAAACCACCAATAGGCGACAAATGGCGGGTCGTGAACTGTTGGCACGAGACTCGAGACCACGAACGACCGTTCACCGCGGTTCAGAACCCGAAGATGGGAACGAACCGAAACGTGAGAAACGCCCCGACCGTCGAGATGATCGGGACGATGTTTTGCATGACGATGACACGGGCCGTCGTCGACGGATCGAACAGGTCGGACGCCTTCGGGATGTCTTCGGGCTCCTCTTCTCCGATCTCGGGTGACTCCTCGCCTTCCTCTTCGACGGTCAGTGCGCCGACGGAGACGCGCGTCTCCTCTTCGCCGCGGGCAGCTTTCGAGAGCGTCGTCGTTCGGGTCGCACGGCCCCAGCCGAGTCCGACGATCGTCATCGTCGCGATGACGACGAAGCTGGCGGGAATGCCGATAGAGGAGAGTCCGACGACGATCGTCGAGCTGATGACTGCGACGACGATCGCAGCCGTCAGCGGCAGGTTGGTGATGTCGTTGCCAAGCGTCTCCATCGTTCGGCGGGCGATGGTGAAACAGCCGACCGCGACCGCCGCGGAGCCGATCAGGATCAGCGTCAACATGTCGACGTCGCCGGTGCCGTAGATCGGCGCGATCGCGTTGGCGATATTACTCGTTCCGGAGGAAAAACCCATCAGACAGCCGATCCCGACGACGACGAACGCGCCTGTAATCTCCCGACGGTCGGCGTTCGAGCCGAACTGGAACTGTGGGACGAGCCCCGACCACGAGACTCGGATCATCTTCTCGCCGTCGCGGCTTCCCTCGATCGCGACCCACTCGTTGATCCGGGTGTAGAAGTATCGGCCGACGAGGCCGCCGACCCAGAAGCCGATGATCGGTGCGACGATCCACCAGACGACGATCTCTCCCAGCACGTCCAAGGCGAGCTCGCCGGTCGCGAACCCGAGCGCGGCGATCGCGCCGACGGCAGTCATCGACGTCGACGCCGGGACACCGACGTAGTTCCCGACGAACAGCGCGCCGCCGATGAAAAAGAGGACGGCGACGTTCGACCGAAGCGTGAAGATCGAACTATCGTGGACGAGGTCGTCGCCGAGCGTCTCGACGACCTCGGGGCCGATCGTGACCGCACCCAGGAAGAAAAAGACAGACATTAGCGCGGCTGCCATCAGCTTCGTGATGACGTTCGCGCCGACGGCCGGACCGAACGCCGGGCCGGTCGTCGCGCCGCCGATGTTGTACCCGACGAACACCGCGACGAGAAGCCCTACGATAAGCAGTACTTCGGTCACAGTAGAAACTCACGCGAGCAGATCGTAAAAATGGCTCTGTTCGGTCACAATGAGAGCGAGCAGGTCGAACGGAGCGGCCGTCGAACGATCCATGTACGAAAGCATTTCAACTGACCGCTCCGTACGCTTCGTCATCATGTCTGTCGGCCAGGGTTCTTGCAGACGAAGCGTCCGCTGGGCAGAGAGAAAGACGGCGTCCAGTCGAAACGATCGGGTCGCGAGCCGGCCTACGGTCGTTCGCTCGAACAACACAGGTGACGAGTACCGATGTTGAATCCGGTCCACGTCGACGCGGCCGTCGATCTCGCCTACGGCGCGTTGATCGCGCTCTCGATCGTGCTGATCGCCCTTCTCGAGACGAGGGTCGGGATCGCGTTCGGTATCGGCGTGTTCGCCGCCTACGTCGTCCACGTCGTCTGGAAGATGGCCCGGTTCGACCCGGACTGGATGACCCGGACAGTCGAGGAGACCGTCGAAGAGACGGTCGGCCAGACAGTCGAACAGTCAGTCGAGGAGACGGTCGGTGAAACCGTCGAAGAGACGGTCGGCGAAACAGTCGAAAAACAGGTCGACGAAGTTCAGGCCCAGGTCGAAGAGACCGTCGAAGAGACAGTCGGTGAAACCGTCGAAGAGACCGTCGAAGAGACAGTCGGTGAAACCGTCGAAGAGACCGTCGAAGAGACAGTCGGTGAAACCGTCGAAGAGACCGTCGAAGAGACAGTCGGTGAAACCGTCGAGAAACAGGTCGACGAAGTCCAGGCCCAGGTCGAAGAGACCGTCGAGGAAACCGTCGAAAAGCAGGTCGACGAAGTCCAGAGCCAGGTCGAAGAGACCGTCGAAGAGACGGTCGGCGAAACCGTCGAGAAACAGGTCGACGAGGTCCAGGCTCAGGTCGAAGCCGTCGACGAACGGGTCGACCGGCGGCCGCGAGAGGACGAAGTCGAAGGGATAGTCGAGGAATCAGTCGACGACGAATCCGAGTGACTCCGAACTCGCACCGAGCGAGCAGCGTCAGGCGACTCCCGGAAATGCGACGAAGAATCCGTAAGCCAGGATCGTCGACATCGACGGCCCGATAATCCACATCGAGACGTACTTGACGATCGCTCGAGGGTTAAACAGGTCGGCCCCACGGAGCACGTCTTCGGACTCCGGTTGCCCGATTCGAGGAGCGTTCTCGCCGACCTTCTCCTCGGCGACGATTGCACCCAGGTCGATCTCCGTGTCTTCCACCTCACGAGTGACTGCCTCGCGGACAGTAACGGGACGGGTAGCCCGTCCCCATCCGATGCCGACGATCGTCATCACCGTCGCCATCACGAGGCTGATCGGGATGCCAGCCCACGAGAGAAGCGTCGTGATCGTCGACGCAGTCACCATGACGAAAAGCGCCGCGAGCAACGGGATGTCGCTCAGTTCGCCCCCGACGGACGCCATCGTCCGGCGGGCGATGGTGAACCCACCGAGGCCGATCGCCAGCGTGGCGACGATGATCGCGGTGTCCGGTTCCAGTCCGGCACCGGTGCCAACCAGCGGTGCGGCGGCGTTCGGGACGTTGCTCGCTCCGGCGCTAAAGGCCATGTAACAGCCGATGGCAAACACCGCGATCGTGGTTGCCAGTTCCTGTCGCGTCGTGTTCGGGCCGAGCGCCGGCGTCGGGATCGAGCCGCTGGACTCGAGTCGAAGCAGAGGGCCATCCGACTTCTCGATGTCGACCCGGCGGTTGACCCACGGATAGATGTAGCGACCGATCAGCACACCGACCCAGAGGCCGATGATCGGCGTCACGATCCACCAGGAGATGATCTCGGCGACCATCGGGTAGTTCAGGGTCCCCGTGGCCAGCCCGAGGCCGGCGATCGCGCCGACAGTCGTCATCGAGGTCGGGACGGGAACGCCGAAAACGTTGGCGACGAGCATCCCCAGACCGATGAAAAAGAGGACGGCGACCCCGGCAGTCAGCGTGAGGTCGGTCGTGATGATTCCGTCGCTGAGCGTGTCCATCACTCTCCGACCGACTGTCCAGCCGCCGAGGAAGACGAACACGGTCATAACCGCCGCAGCGGTCGTCTTCGTGACGATTCCAGCACCAACCGACGGACCCCACGTGATCCCTGTGGACGAGCCGCCGATGTTGAACCCGACGAAAATCGAGGCGATAACTCCGACCGCCAGCACCGTTTCGACCATCGGCGGATGGTATTCCGCCGGTCGTAAATAACAGGTGGATTCCGGCCACGTGACTGCTGTCGGTGTCTGCCTTCGGGTCGCTCGCGGTTCACTGGGGCTCACTGGAGTTCACTGGAAGCGAGGGAGGAACAGACACCACTCACAGCGGTCACGGAGGGTGTTGTGACGACGTATTTCGGGGGCTAACCGATCGGGTGGCCTGCGAACCTATAGTAGCCATTGCAAGTCAGTGCGCACCTGATCGCCAGAGAGACCGGCGATCGGTGTGTACTGGCTTGCAGTTGTTACTAGCCTGTTGCAGCTTCAATATCCGTTCGCAGGACGTGGCTAGGTAGCCTCGATCAAAGCGACTGATATTGAAGCTGCGACAGGCGATATAAGGAAAACGGCGACCAAGAGCGATAGCCGCTCGATCGTTCCCCCTTCAATGAAAGAACCATCAGGAAATTTGAATTATTTCTGGTGAATCAAGAGCCGAGTGATGCTGAACCCCTATTTAACACCCAGCTCTGACGGACTGCAGTCGATTTCTACCCCGTGTACGTTGGTTACGGATTTGACTGACGGGAGGGACGTGTCTTCTCGAAGGTCAAACCATTATTTGATCTATGCTCTTGTGTAACATTGTTGATCGAGTCCCTCTTGCGACTGTGCGTTGATTGCAATGGACTGGGTCAGCAGGAACCGTTCTACACAGAGCTCCCCGTCACACAGACGAGCACCGCAACTGGTTCAACAATCTCCGACAGAAGAGCGTAACGAAGTAATACTCGTCTGTGTAACTACCGAACAAGTTAGCCAAGAATCGTCTGTGAGGTGCCGTCGGTTCCGGCAAGGCTGTCCAGTCTAACGGCACCGAAAGGAACGAGTAGTTCTCGGGGATGGAGACCACCGTGATCGCCGACCAGTTCTAGTTCTTCCGGTTCTTCGCTATGCCACACAGTGGTGGTTTCAGGAATGACAACGAGGTCACCGAGACGTTCAGTGAATAATTTGGACGGTCCGTGAGTCCCCCAGAGATTGCTTTCCAGTGCCTCTTCTCGGGTCAGCACCAGTGCATCGAGTCGTTCGCGAAGTCGCGTGTGAATACGGTCGGTACTGCCGTCTGTAACGAAGAGATGCAGATTCCGACCCGACCCACTGATCGCGGGGACGCCATTACGATCTCGTCGGAGGTGTCGATCGACGACTGGGTCCGCCAGAACGTCGACATTCTCGCTGGAACCACTGTCGACTTGGCCATGGTCGGCAATGAAGAGTAGTAACGTTTCCTCGGCAACGTCCGTCCGGAGACGATCACAGAGTTCGCGCTTGAGCGTTGCAGACAGGCAGTTCAGTTCGGCGTTGTGCCGCTCTGAACGTGTGCCTTCGGCGTGCCCAGCGGCATCGACCAGAGGCGTGTAGCCATAACAGTACGTTGGGGCGGAGCTCTGCTCGAGGACGCGGCGAAGCTGAACGGCGAAGTCAGCAGGACTGGTGTAGGTATGGGTCGATGCACCGGCGGTTTTGGGATCGTCGCTGGAATCGAACGGTTCGACGATATGCGTATCGATGCCCTCCGACTCGAGTTGGTGATAAATTGGCGTCTCAGTAAACAGGGAGCCGTCGTCGGGATCGATCGGGTCGCCCCGTTTCGTCTGGAACGGCAACGGCTCGACTACGAGGTCCCGACCGGGTAGATAGAGGTTCCAGCCGAGTTGGCCGTGCTCAACCGGTTGGAGGCCGGTGTGGAGGGTCGGGACACAACTAGGAGTCTCGGAAGGGAAGACACTCGTCAGCGGCGTTACGCGACCGCGGCATGCGATCCGGTCGAAGAACGGAAGGTTGGAATGAGTCTCTTGGAACTGGTCGAACCCGTAGGCGTCGACAAACAGGACGAGGACGTTGGAAACGGTTGTATCGATACCATCGAATACATCGTTGGGTAACGTTGGCCCCACCGCTGAGTCAAGAACGCCTGCTGCTGTTCCCGGAATACGGCTTATGCAATACCCATCGTAGTCGGGGTGGACGAACCCGGAACGGACCGTGTTGGCCCGGAGAGCAGTCGCACGCTCAGTATCTATCATACGCCATCCTGTCAACAAGACAGTAAAAGTCATTCGCTACTATCCACAAACTCCGACTCCGATCTATCGGGAATTACATGCTCCCAGACGCGTTTTTCGAGGGTTCTACCCGTCATTGGGCGGTCGAGCTCGAGACAGCAGGACAGTCGCGGGTAGCCGAATCGGACGGCGACAGCGTCGTGCCGGTGGACGGGTCGGGTGCCGGGACGACCTCGACGGGACAGGTCGCACACAGGCCCTTCCCCCCGCAGTTGAGCCGCGACGAGACGGTTCCGGACACCGAAGCCCTCGGTCACGGAGGGCGTCCCGAAGCGTCGTTCCGCGTTCGACCGTGATCGTCGATCGCTCGTCGCCGTCGATCACGGTGAGTTCGATCCCCTCGCTTACAGTCACGGTTCCTCCGTATCGGCTTGCTCCCCCGCTCGCTCGGTGTGCTGTCCCCAGAACTCCGGATACTTCTCGACGACGAGATCGTCTTCGACGCGGAGCTGACAGGCGAGTCGGAGCCCTGACTCCGTATCGTGGGGCGGGATCGACAGACGAAGGCGTTCCCGAGGTCCGGCCGCTCCCACCTCGCCGGACACCGCAACGGCACAGGTGCCACACGACCCCAGCCCACGACAGTTGAGGGTGTCGGCCCGGCCGTTGTGCGGTGACTCGTCCGCCCGGAGAAGAACGTTCCGGAGCACTGCGCCCGTTTCGCACTCGAGTTCCCGGTCACGAACGGTAACCGTAGGCATGACCGATTTCCGGACGCGGGAGACAAAACCGCACTGCCATACCAATGATGGGGACGGGCCGTGAGAGACCGCCGGATCAGTAGAGCCCACCGAACAGTTGAGGATGTTGGGCCACGAATACACCGGTACTCGTGTCGAACACCGACCGGACACACGACCTCGTCCTCTGGGGCGCAACCGGCGTCGCCGGCCGCCTCGTCGCCGAACACCTCACCGAACAGTACACGCCGGACGACCTCTCGGTCGCGCTCGGCGGCCGCGACGAGACGCGACTGCGGGAACTGGAAGCGACGCTCGTCGACCAACGCGCCGACTGGACGGAGATTCCGATCGTCGTCGGCGACGCGACGGATCGGGAGAGTCTAGACGCCATCGCCGAAGCGACCCGCGTCGTCTGTACGACCGTCGGGCCGTACACGAAGTACGGTACGCCGCTGGTCGAGGCGTGTATCGCGGCTGGAACGGACTACTGCGATCTCACCGGCGAGATCAACTGGGTCCGCGAGATGATCGACCGATACCACGAGGACGCGGTCGATGCAGGCGCGCGGATCGTCCACAGTTGCGGTTTCGACTCGATTCCCGCCGACCTCGGGACGAAGCTCGTCCAGTCGTACGCCATCGACGAGTTCGGGAGCCCCTGCGATCTGGTTCGAATCTACCTCGAGGACGGTCGCGGCGGGGTAAGCGGCGGCACGGCCTCGAGCGCCCTCGAGATGTTCCGGGCCGCGGCCACCGATCCGGTCGCCCGGAAGACCCTCCGGAACCCATACTCGCTGGCACCGCCGGGCGAGCGCGACGGCGTCGATCCGGGAGCACAGTCGTTCCCGCGAAACGATCCGCTACGAGGCGAGTGGACGGCTCCGTCACCGATGGCGGCCGTAAACGAACGAGTGATCCGGCGGAGCAACGCCTTACTCGGGTATCCGTGGGGTCGCGAGTTCGAGTGTACGGAGGTCGTACCCGTGGGATCGGGTCCGGTTGGCATGGCGGGTGCAAGCGCCGTCACGGCCGGCCTCGGGGTGGCGACTGCGGCACTGACGTTCGGCCCGACGCGGGAAGCGCTCCGCCGGGTCGCGTTCCCCGACCCGGGTGAGGGGCCGACGAGAGAAGAGATCGAGAACGGATACTTTACGATTCGCGTACTCGGCCGCGGTACTGCCCCTGACGGTCCCTTCGTGGTGGAAAGTCGAATCAGCGCCGACCGTGATCCCGGCTACGGCGCGACCGCGAAGATGCTCGGCGAGGCCGCGATGTGTCTCGTCCGCGAGGAGATCGACTCGCCGCTCGAGGGCGGCGTTCTCACGCCGGCGTCGGCGATCGGTGATCCACTTGCCGACAGGCTTCGGCAGGCGGGACTGGTCGTGGACGTTGGCGAGTGGGATGGGGCGGCGTAGCGATTCGCCGACTTACAGGTCGACCCACTGGAACCAGTAGATCGCTACCGCGAGCGGGACGACGATCCAGAACAGCAAGACGACGATCGCGAACCAGTCCTGGAGGAAAAGAGGAACGCTCCCGCCGAAGGCCTCTTCCATCGACTGGACGACGCCCGGGTCCTGTTCGGCGACCGAGGTCACGAACGAGAGGACGCTCCGATAGGCGACGCCCGGGTCGAAACTGTGAAACAGAAACGCGATGTCGTGGGGGCGCTCGAGCGCGATCTGGTCCCCGCCGGGCCCGGTGACGGTGTACTCGACGCCGGGCAGGTAATCAAGCTGGACCAGGGTGTCGACGGCGACGAGCATGGTCTCCCAGACGACGTAGAACAGCACGAAGACGCCGAACGCGAGCGCGCCGGCGATCGTCGTCGATCGGGTTAGCGACGACAGTCCGATGGCGATGCTGGTGTAAGCTAGTCCGTAGAGCACCGACACCGCGAACAGGCCGACGTAGTCGGCCAGATCGAAGCCACCGAACAGGATGGCGACGACGAAGGCGGCCAGGAAGAAGCCGACGAACAGCGAGAGCGACAGGACGGCCGAGCGGCCGACGAACTTGCCGAGTAACACGTCGGTCCGGGAGTGTGGCAGCGAGAGCAGCACTTTGAGACTGCCAGTCTCGCGTTCACCCGCGATGGCCTTCCAGCCCAACACCAGCGCGATCACCGGAATGACCAGCCGGGTGACCTCGTGAACGGTGCCGACGAGCCCGGCCGTCGTCGCTTCGGCGGTCGGAGCATCGCCACCCAGATACCACAGCAGCACCGTTGGGAAAACGAGAATCGAGAAGAAAAAGACGCTCAGAAAGAGAAAGAGCCACGACCGAATCGAGTCCTGGAAGTCCTTCTTCGCGACGGCGCGGACGCTCTGGAAGCTGACGGTGCCGATATCCCCACTTGGGGCAGCACGCGCGGACGTGGCGGTGGGATCGGAGCCGTCACCCGGGGTGGTATCGGCACTCATCGTGCCTCCACCTCCGAGCCCGTCGTGTACGACTGGAACACGTCCTCGAGGGACGCCTCCTGGGTCGAGAAGTCCCGGACCTCGATACCGTGGTCCTCGAGTGCGCCCAGCACCGCGGTTTTCGAGCCGTCGACGCCGACGACCAGCGTCGGCTCCGCGTCGCTTCCGCCGATTTTCACACTCGAGACGGCCTCGAGGGCCCGGACCGCCGCGAGCGCGTCGTCGTCGATCCGATCGACGGTCACGCGAAGCGTCGTGCCGTCTTCGAGGGAGTCACGTAGTCCTTCGACGGAGTCGACGGCGACCATCTCGCCCGCCCGGAGGATGCCGACGCGGTCACAGACCGCCTCGACTTGCTCCATGCTGTGACTCGAGAAGAAGACGGTCGCGCCCCGCTCGTTCTCCGCGCGGACGATCTCGCGCATCTCGCGGGCACCGTTGGGATCGAGTCCGGTGGAGGGCTCGTCGAGTATTAGCAGGTCGGGGTCGCCCACGAGCGCCATCGCGAGCATGAGTCGCTGGGCCATCCCTTTCGAGTAGCCGCCGGCTTTCCGGTCGGCCGCGTCGGCAATACCGACCCGCTCGAGCAGCGCCTGGGGGTCGTCGTCGACGCCTTTCGACTCGATCGCAAACTCGAGATGTTTGCGGCCGGTGAGTCGCTCGTAGACGCGATAGCCTTCGGGGAGCACGCCGGTCCGGGCCCGGATCTCGCGGCTGTGTTCTTGGGCGTCGAACCCCAGGACGGCGGCGCTGCCAGCAGTCGGACGGACGAAATCGAGAAGGACGTTGATCGTCGTCGACTTACCGGCACCGTTCGGGCCGAGAAAGCCGAACACTTCGCCGTCTCGCACCTCGAAGGAGAGTTCCGAGAGCGCGAGCGTCCCACCGAACCACTTGGTCAGACCGTCGACTTCGATGGCGGGCATGTCCGGGTGGTCACGGCGTCCGCCGATAAGGGTTGTCACTCCCGTCGGAAACTGCACTCCCACCCACAGAGAAAGATGGGACGTGGGGTCAGATCGGCTCGTCGGGCTCGTACTGATCGGCAGTACGGTCGACCTCCGTCGCGTATCGGTCCCGAGTGTCGGCATCCTCGACGGGCTCGAGCTGTGCCGGATCGACGTCTTTCGCCGCAGTTACCCTGGACCGGGTCGCCGCGCCTGCTGCGAGCTCGCGGCGGTAGACGCGGTCGCCGTCGCTCGTCGCGTAGGCGAGGGTTACCAGACCCTTGTCGTCGTAGTCGCGTTCGACCAACCAACACCGCACCGTCTCGTCCGTCTCGCTCGAGGCGGTCATGCTCGTCGATGGGGGATCGAGCACCGAGAAAGTACCGCGTCCGTTTGCGCGACGGCCGCGATGAGTCAACCTGAAACCCTCCGGTTCCCTAGGGCCGCCGATGAACGCCGAGGCGGTTCGCGAACGCGCCGGCTCACTCCCTCACGAGCCCGGCGTCTACCAGTTTCGAGCCGACGGGACGACGCTGTACGTCGGGAAGGCCGTCGACCTCCGGGACCGCGTTCGGTCCTACGCCGACCCTCGCAGCGCGCGAATTCGGCGAATGGTCGACCGGGCCGACGAGATCGAGATCGCCGTCACCGACACCGAGACCCAGGCCCTGTTGCTCGAGGCGAACCTGATCAAACGCCACCAGCCCCGGTACAACGTCCGGCTCAAAGACGACAAATCGTATCCGATGGTCCAGGTGACGGACCACGCCGCACCACGGATCGAGATCACGCGCGATCCGGACGAATCGGCGACCGTCTTCGGCCCCTACACGAACAAGAGCCAGGTCGAGACTGTCGTCAAAGCACTCAGAGAGACCTACGGCGTCCGGGGTTGTTCCGACCACAAGTACCGGAACCGCGACCGACCGTGTCTCGACTACGAGATGGGGCTCTGTACAGCACCCTGTACCGACGAGATCGGCCATGAGAGCTACGGCGACGACGTGACCGCTGTCGAACGATTCCTCGAGGGCGAGACCGGCGTCCTCGCGGACCCGCTGCGCCGGGAGATGGAGGCCGCGGCCCAGGAACAGCACTTCGAGCGCGCGGCCAACCGACGGGATCGCCTCGAGACCGTCGAGGCGTTCCACGGCGAGGGCGGGGAAGCCGTCCAGTCCGTCGGCGACGAACGGGCCGTCGACGTGCTCGGTGTCGCCATCGAAGGCGAAGATGCGACCGTCGCTCGGCTGCGGGCGGAGGACGGCAAACTCGTCGACCGAGAACGACACACGCTCGAGGCACCGGCCGCCGGCGGAACCGACGTGCCGTCGGACATCGACGCCCGAGCGGGCGGCGTGCCCGCCGTCCTCTCGGCGTTTGTCGTCCAGTACTACGCCGAGCGCGAACTGCCCGACGCCCTGTTGCTCCCCGAACGCCACGGCGACGGGGAAGTCACGGCCTGGCTCGAAGCCGAAGGCGTCTCGGTGCGCGTTCCCGGCGCTGGTCGGGAGGCCAAACTCGTCGATCTCGCGCTGAAGAACGCCCGGCGAAACGTCGGCGGCCGTGACGAGTGTGCGATGCTGGCCGACGCGCTTGACCTCGAGGTCCGACGGGTCGAGCGCATCGAGGGCTTCGACGTGAGCCACGCCCAGGGGAAGTCGGCGGTCGGCAGCGACGTCACTTTCGTCGACGGCAGCGCCGAGAAAGCCGACTACCGACGGAAGAAACTCGCCGACGAGAACGACGACTACGCGAACATGACGGCGTTGCTCGAGTGGCGCGCCCGGCGAGCCGTCGAGGGGCGTGACGACCGGCCGGACCCGGACCTGCTGTTGATCGACGGCGGCGAGGGACAACTCGAGGCCGCCCGCGCCGCGCTCGCGGAAGTCGGATGGGACGTCCCCGCCATCGCCCTGGCGAAAGCGGAAGAACGCGTCGTGACGCCGGATCGGGACTACACGTGGCCCAGCGACGCACCCCACCTGCACCTGCTCCAGCGGGTCCGCGACGAAGCACACCGCTTTGCCGTACAGTACCACCAGACGATCCGCGACGACGTGACGACGGTACTCGACGAGGTCCCTGGCGTCGGCCCGGAGACGCGCAAGCGACTACTCGGACGGTTCGGCAGCGTCGAGAACGTCCGCGCGGCGAGCCTCGAAGACCTGCGGAGCGTCCCCGGCGTCGGCCGGAAGACCGCAGAGACGATCAAGTCGCGACTCTAGCACTCGCTAACGTCGTACCGGACCAGATACGTCCGATCCTCGTAGGCAATGTACGTGTCGCCGACACCGAGCTCGTCGTCGATGGCCGGGTGTGCGAGGAGATACTCCCCTGAGGTGTGAAACAGCCGGGTGTCCGGATCGGTTTCGTCCGTCGCGTTTCGCGACGCGTTCCGGAGCGCACGCGAGAGGACACACGAGTTCGCGAATGCGTCGTCGTCGGCGTCGCGGACCTCGTGCTCGTCCGGGACGGTCCCGGCGATGTACACCTCGAGCATCCCCGTCGGGGAGCACTCGTTTTCGTCCTCGTTTTCGTTTTCGTCCGGCGATTCGGACGCCTCGCCTCCGTCGTCGCCGAGACAACCGGCGACGCCGATCGACACGGCGACCGCACCGAGGACCGTTCGCCTGTTCACGATCGACGTTCCGCAGTACCGGCCCAAAACGATACTGCGGCACGTGTTCGGTATCGTTCTCGTTTCGCGGGTATCCGTCCCAGGTTCCGCGCCGGGACGGAGAGGAAAAGTGGAAGAAGAAGAGAAAGAGGAAAAGAATACACCCAGTCGTGCCTCTGCGAGTGAGGCCACGAACTCGAGTCGTCGCTCGGCACCGGCGGACCCGTCGACGCGGACCAGTTCGAACTGCAAGCAGCCAGCGTGATCGCGTATCTCCTTTCGGGACCGCGAGTTCGAGTCAGAACGGACGGGATCGTAACGGAGCAACTCGAGTTGCGCGTACAATTTTGGTCGTTGCTACCGTAGAACGACTATGGAGATTCGACCCGCTACCGTCGACGATCGCGAGGCGATCCGGGAAGTCGCCCGCGACACCTGGCACGACACCTACGAGGAACTCGACGACGACACCGTCGACGAGACGATCGACGACTGGTACGGCGAGGACGTACTCGAGCGGGCCCTCTCGGCGGCCGGAACGGCGCTGCTCGTCGCCGAAACTGACGACGGGATCGTCGGCTTCACTCACGGCGTCGTCCACGGGGACGAAGGCGACGTGCTCCGGATGTACGTCCATCCCGACCACCAGCGCGACGGCGTCGGCACGGCGTTGCACGAACGGCTCCGCGACGACCTCGAGGACTTCAACATGAACCGAATGCGAGCGATCGACTTCGCCTCGAACGAGGGTGGCCGCGCGTTCTACGAGGGGCTCGGGTTCGAGAAGACCGGCGAAGGGGACGTCGAAATCGGCGGCGAAAAACGAGACGAAGTGGTCTATACGTTGGAACTGTAGCGAAATCGCTCGAGTGGAAACAGCCTGTGTAGCGGCGATTCGGTGACGGCCCAACCCCGGTCCGTGCGGGAATAGTTGATGAGAAAGCATATTACCGATGACTTTGAACCAGGGGATAATGACAGGAAAGCAGATAGTTCGCTGGCCGGTAAACGTCGTGTTCCGTCCCTCCTCGTTCGTGAACCTCGACCCCGATCAGGAAGCCGCAAACACGCTGGATGCCCTCACGAGCGCGGTCCGGCTCCTGGGGTTTTACTTCGTGAACCTGCTGTTGTACGCGCTCCCGTTGACTCTCGCCGGGTTCGGCATCCGTGACGGTGCAGCGACGCCACACGTCGTCACCAGCGTCCTGTCCCCGCTCGGCGTCGATCCCCACACGGTCTGGCAGTTCTCGAGTGCGCTGGTCACGAACAGTGCGTTCCTGCTACTCGCGACGATCCTCACGTTCGGTACGTTTCACGTCGGGCTGATCCTCACCCGGAGTTCGAAGGGGGCGATCCGGTCACTGCACGCGGTGAGTTACTCGAGCGGAATCTATCTGGCGGTGATGTTTTCGACCGTCGTCTATCTCTCGACCGAGTCCGGGCTGGCCGTCGCCGAGGAGTTTCTCCTCTGGCTCCAGACGTCGTTCATCCAGTTTTTCATCGACCTGGTCGGCGCTGATCTCGTCCCACCCGTCGAGGCGAGCCGTCCGGAACTGGCCGCCATGACGACCCTCGAGCAAGCCGTCCTCACGGTGCTGTTGCTCTCGGCGGTCTACTTCCTGTACGTCCTGTACGTCGGGGCACGCACCGTCCACGACGCGACGCGGTTCGAGGCACTGGTCGCGACGGGGTTCGTTCTCCTCTCGCCGGCGCTGTACGTTCTCGGAACGATCTACCTGACGATGGGGGCGCTATGACCGAACGGGAGGCAGTTCCGGAGATCGACTCCGAGGACTCCGAGGGCTCCGGCTCCGCTTCCGGTAGCGGCGGGGAAAGTACCACCGCCAACGACGATGAACGCGACGAGCAGGCCGAAGACGAGACGAACGAGAAACCGGTCACCGTCGCGTTCGGCGACGACCCGTCGGACCGGCGACCTCCCGTCTCGGGCGACCTGCGATACGAGACGACGCCGATGCTGCGGCCAGTGGTCGTCATGTTGGCGAGCGTCCTCGTCGTCGGCTCGGCCGCACTGGCGGTTCCCCTCCTCCAACCCGAACTGTTCGGTGATCCCGTACTCGCCGAAATCGTGCTGTACGCAGTCGCCGTCCTCGTCACGGTGACAGTTATCAGGTACGGGATACGGCTCGTCGTCCTGGCCCGGACCACCTACGAGATTCGAGAGGACGCGCTCGTCCGGCGATACAACCTCGCGTACAAGCGAACGGTCCGGAAGATTCCGATCAGCAAGCTCAGAGGACACGAATTCACCCAGAGCCGGTACCAGGCCTGGCTCGACGTCGGAACGATTCGACTGTTGACCGCCGGCACCAACCGGAGCCTGGGATTCCTGGCGTTCGAGCACCTCAAAGACCCCGAGATCGTCGAACGCGAGGTACGGACGCTGCTGGCCGAGCGAGAGGAGTAACAGCGACTCGAGAACGAGCCGTGGTCCGTGTCCGATCCGACCTTCGTCGCGGACGGCGACACGGCGGTTCGCTAGAGCCCGTCACGAGCCGTCGACGGACGACTCGAGGTCGATTTCGATCACCGACTCACCGTCCCCTCGCGTCGGGACCCCGGCCGTGTCGGTGGTTTCCCCATCCGTCCGTGCCTCGACGGTCGTTTCCGCCTCGAGTAACGAGTAGCCGTGCAGTTCGAGGGTGTCGGCCCGATCGACCGCCTCGTGGTCGATCAGAACCAGTTCGGTCCGCTGTTCGTCGGTGCCGAGCCACCGGCCCCGCTCTCCGTCGAACTCCTCGAGCCGATCGTCCTCGAGCAACTGACTCGGATAGGCCCCTGCGAGAAACTCGACGTCGGGCTCCGAGTCGACCGCGTACGTCGCGAAGACTTCGTCTCCCTCCCGTAACCGGAGTTCGAAGCAGGCGAACGCGAGGTCCCGAGTGTCCTCCGAGACCCCGGCGTGTTCGGCCGGGACGAACGTTTCCCCCCATTCGAGGGTCAGCAATCGACCAGTGACCGTAAGCGTCTCGTCCCACTCGTCGAGCACGTCGTCGTCCTCACCAGCCTCCCTGACGTCGACGCTGAGTCGATGGCGTCCCGTTTCGGCCGCCGGGACGGAGACGTCGACAGTCGTCTCGGATTCGGGCTCGAGAGTGGCCTGCTCGCTGTATTCGGCGTGGTTCTCGAGATCGACCGTAACCGTCACGTCTCGTCTCACGGAGGCGTCGTTGGCGACGTCGACGCCGATTTCGGCGTCTGTCTCGAGGCGGACACTGGAGGGAGCCGTGACCGTCTCGATCGATGGATCGGATTCCGGCTGGGTAGCGGACTCGTCCGCGGCGAAGCGCATGCAGCCACTCACACCGATCGTAAGCAACGGGGCGGCAACGACGAAACGCCGTCTGTTCCAGGCGTCTCGATTTTCCATACACCAATGGTAACTCGCCAACACATATATTCGCTGACTTTCGAAGTGGTAATGTGCAGTGGTAACATGAGTGGTCCGCAGAAGCGATACGACAGCGAAAGTTTTCTTCATCGTCGAAGTGTACTGTGTGCTGAATGTCTGGTCCGCTCACAGGACTGGCGGCGAAGTGGGCCCTCGTCGTCGGTCTGCTCGCTCTCCTCGTAGCGGTCACCGCCGTACCGGCAATCGCAGGAGCGGAGCCCGCTGCAGTGACGGGTGACGACGAGCAACGAACGGAATCGGGACAGTTGACTACCGGTGGTGTCGACGCAAACGAAGACAACGACGGGAACAACGGAAACGATGGAGACGAGGAGGACGACGGGGACGGCGGGGACGATGGTGAGGACGGAAACGACGATGACGACGAAAGTGACGAGGACGATGGGGACGACGGAGACAATGGAGACGACGAAGACGACGAGAACGAGACAGCAGTAGAACCAACCGCAGTCGTCGACGCTCCGGATTCGATCGGCGTCGGAACGACCGTTACGCTCGATGCCTCGGACTCCGAACCCGAAGACGAGATCGAGAGCTACAACTGGACGATCCACGAGGAAGACGGCACGTATCTAGAGAACACGTCAGTACCGACCCTCGAGTATACGTTCGACGACCCCGGCGACAAGGATGTGTTTCTCGAAGTCGAAACTGACGAGAAACGCGCGGCTACCAGCACAGTCGTCGATGTCGAGAAGCCGACGGTTACCGGTTCGGTCGTCCACCACGACGGCGACGCCAGCGCGTCCGACAAAGTGGCACTCTACGACGGGGACGAAGCGATAACGACGGCGGAAACGGCCGACGATGGGTCGTTTACCCTTCCCATCGAGGAACCAGGGACCTACGGTCTCATCTACCGAAACGACGACCTGCTGTCGGGCGAAAGCGACTTCGACCCAGACGGCCGCGTCGATCTCTACGCGATCGAGACGATCACTGTCGACGACGGCAGTGCAGATATCGGGACGGTCACGCTCCCGGAACCGAACGACCTGGAAATAGTCGTCGTCGGTTCGGAATCCGACCTCCCGGTCGAAAACGCAACGGTGACCTACACGCACGAGCACGACGGTGTGTCGGCCAGTACCGTGGTTTCGACCGGCGAAGAGGGGTACGCTCCTGCCGAAGAGGAAACGCCAATCGGAGTCGTCGGCGACATCGACATCGAAATCGAGACACCGGACGGGTTCATCGAGGAGTCGGTGAGCGAATCGATGACCGTCAATCGGGACACCCAGAAACGGATCGAGTTACAAGAACGGATCAACGCATCGCTCGCCGTCGAACAAGAACCAGTTCCGGTCGGTGAGAACGTGACCGTCACGCTCGAGGAGAACCGGGGAACGGCCCAGACGATTTCCTGGACCGTCGGTGGCGAGCGAACGACCGAGACCCAGAACCGATCGATCGACATCGTGGTGACCGGCCCGAAGATCGACAACGAGACGGTCGACATCGCCGCGACGGTGACCGGTGTCAACGGCAAGTCCGACGATCCCGAGACCTCGGTTCCAGTGAACCTGCCGGAACTACAGCTGAACGCGCCGGAACGGACCAACGCCTACGAGTCGTTTACCGCCACTGCATCGTACGATACCAAATCGGGGGAGATCGGCGTCGAGAGGTACGATTGGCAACTATACGACGAAAACGGAAGTGTAGTCGACTCGAAACGGCCAGCCGGATCGTCGGTGGCGTTCGCGGTCGACTCGGTCGGTAACTATACGATCGATCTCTCGGTTCGAGACGAGTCGGACTACACCGTATCGGCGAACACGACGGTCGAAGTCGATACGGTTCCGTCCTGGGTGGAGTTCGGCGCGTCGTACGTCGAAATCGAGGACGTATCGGCTCCCTCGTCGGTCGAAACCGGCGAGACCGTTTCGATCACCGTCACGGCAACGAACGTCGGCGAAGAACCCGACGTCTCCGAGATTTCCGTCGCAAACGAAACGGCACTCCTGGAGCAGCGGACCGTCGAACTCGGCGACGGTGAAACGGACACCGTCACGCTCGAGTACACCGCCCCGGACCGACCCGGCAACGACACGCTGTCGATTTCGACGGGCGACGACCGGGCGTCTCACTCCTATACAGTCGTGGCGAACTCGAGTTCGAACGCGACGGCGAACGGAGACGGTGAAAACGGAACCGCCGACGGACCACAGCAACTCGACTTGCTGCCAACACCTGCAGTGGGTGCCGAGGTCAGCGGCGCTTCGATGTCGAGTGATCGGCTGGGGACCGTCCTGCTCGGAACGGCGACCACGACGATCCTCGGCGGCTTCGGTCTCCTCGGGTACGTGGTCTACACCCGGCCGAGAGAAAGCGGTGCGGAGTGGTTGCTACCGGGACGGGAGTGAGGAGCCACAGTGACTGGTGAACGGCCCCCAAGGATCGTCAGAACTCCTCGGTAGGCGGCGCGATCCCCTCGTCTTCCTCGCTCTCGAGGTCGAACTCCTCGCGGACCTCCCGAATGCGGTCCCGGATATCCGCCGCCAACTCGAACTCGAGGTTGTTCGCGGCCTCCTGCATCCGCTCCTCGAGGTCGTCGATGTAGCGGGCGGCTTCGTCCTCGTCCTCGAGCGAGCGGCCCGAAACCTCGGTCGTATCGGTCTTGCTGCCGGGCAGGTTCGTCTCACCGATCGCCTTCTCGATCGTCGTCGGCTCGTAGCCGTGTTCCTCGTTGTACTCCCGCTGAATCCGCCGGCGACGGCGCGTCTCCTCGATGGCCGACTCCATCGCCGACGAGTGGTCGTCGGCGTAGAGGACGACCTTCCCGTTGACGTTGCGGGCCGCACGCCCCATCGTCTGGATCAGCGTCGTCTCGGAGCGAAGGAACCCCTCCTGGTCGGCGTCGAGAATCCCCACGAGCGACACCTCGGGAATGTCCAGGCCCTCCCGGAGGAGGTTGATCCCCACGAGCACGTCGATCTCCCCCAATCGGAGCGAGCGGATGATCTCGTGGCGCTCGAGCGTGTCGGTCTCGTCGTGCATGTACTCGACGTCGACGCCGGCCTCTTCCAAGTACTCGGTGAGGTCCTCGGCCATGCGTTTGGTGAGCGTCGTCACGAGAGTACGCTCGTCGCGCTCGATACGCTCGTCGATGCGATCCATCAGATCGTCGATCTGGCCGGTAGCGTCGGCGACCTCGATTTCCGGGTCGACCAGATGGGTCGGGCGGACGATCTGCTCGACGACCTGATCGCTGTCCTCGCGCTCGTAATCGCCCGGCGTCGCGCTCACGTAGAGAGTCTGGTTCGTCTTCTCCTCGAACTCGTCGAACGTAAGCGGGCGGTTGTCGTAACTGGTCGGCAGCCGGAACCCGTTCTCGACCAGCGAATCCTTCCGGGACTTGTCACCCTCGTACTGGCCCCGGATCTGGGGCAGCGTCTGGTGGGACTCGTCGACGACCGTCAGGAAGTCCTCGGGGAAGTAGTCGAGCAGGGTGTAGGGGGCGTCCCCCGAGTCGCGATCGGAGAGATAGACCGAGTAGTTCTCGATCCCCGAACAGTAGCCGGTCTCCTGCATCATCTCGAGGTCGAACGTCGTCCGCTCCTCGATACGCTGGGCCGCGATCATATCGCCCTGACGCTCGAAATAGGAGATGCGCCTGTCCAGGTCCTCGCGAATCTCCTCCATCGCACGCTCGAGTTTTTGTTCGGGGATCGAATAGTGCTCCGCCGGGTGGATGAGGACGGCCTGCTGGTCGCCCTGTGTTTTCCCCTCGAGGGGATCGACCTTCACCATGCGATCGATCTCGTCGCCCCAGAGTTCGACACGCACCGCATAGCGGCCGTACATCGGGTATATCTCGATCGTATCGCCGCGTACGCGGAACGTCCCCTGCGTGAAGTCGACGTCGTTGCGCTCGTAGTTCAGATCGACCAACCGCGCCAGCAACTCGTCGCGACCGACATTCTCGCCGACCTCGAGTCGCATTGACATGTCGACGTAGTTGCGTGGGTCACCGAGGCCGTAGATAGCCGACACGGAGGCGACGACGATCACGTCCTCGCGCGTCAGCAGCGATCGGGTCGCGGAGTGGCGCAGGCGGTCGATCTCGTCGTTGATCGACGCGTCCTTGTCGATGTAGGTGTCGGTCTGTTCGACGTACGCTTCGGGCTGGTAGTAGTCGTAGTAGGAGACGAAATACTCGACGGCATTGTCGGGAAAGAGGGTCCGGAACTCCTCGTACAGTTGGGCCGCAAGCGTCTTGTTGTGGGCGATCACCAGTGTCGGCTTCTGAATCTCTTCGATCACCCACGAGACGGTGTTTGTCTTCCCGGACCCGGTCACGCCCAGCAGCGTCTGTTTGTCCATCCCCTGCCGGAAGCCGTCGGCCAACTGCTCGATCGCCTCGGGCTGGTCGCCCGCTGGGTCGAAGGGAGCGTCGACCTCGAACGGTCGGTCGACGTCGGGTCTGTCCGGCTGGAGTGGCCCTCGAGAATCGGAGTCGCTCATTGTCGGGAACAGGGACTCGACGCACTTTACCCGCTCGCATGGGCTGGAGCGAACGTGGCAGTCCCGTCGGTGTGACGACAGCGGAGAGACGACGAACGGAAAATTGCGATCCAACCCTCGAAGGCGGGGTCGGGGCAGTCGATCAGTCTAGCAAGCGTCGTCTGCCTTCCGATCGTCTTTCCCGTCGTGTTCGTAGGCAGCCTTCTCGTCGCCTTCTTCGTGGTACCCGTTCTTCTTCTTCTCGGCAGGTTCGTGGTCCGCCTTCTCGTCGTCGTACTTCGACCCGTCGTCCATCTTTTCGTCGTCTTTCGTGTCGTACTCCGTCCCGTCGTCCGCTTTTTCTTTCGACTCCTCGGCAGGGACGTCCTCGTCGACCGTCGGCGGCCCGTCGACCGCCAGTTCGACGGTGAAGTCCCGATCGGTCACGTCCCGCGGCGGCTCGAGGTAGCCGATCGCGTACCCGGTGTAAACCGCCCCCGCCTCGAGGTCGACATCGAACGTCGCGACATCGGTCTCGGGATCGCCCGCGGGACGGATCGCGAGGGTGTAGGTCCCGGCTGGGACTGCGAGATACCCCGAAACGTCTTCGAACGAGACGTTTTCGACAAGCGGCGCATCGTCGGCCCAGACGTCCACCGCCGGCGCGTCCGGCGAGAAGTGTGCGACACGGACGTACGCCGCGTCGGGCCCGTCTTCCGGCAGTGGATCGGCGTCGACGAGAATCTCCGGCCGGAACGTCTCGGCCTCGAGTTCGCCGATCGCCGCAACCGTGTAGAAGCCCGCCTCGACGGTCACGTCGTCCTCGAACACGACCGCATCCGGGTCCCCCGCGGCGGTGATCGCAACCGTGTACGTCCCGGGTTCCAGCTCGAGGTACGGCGAAATCGCACCGTAGGCGACGTCCTCGAGTACTGGCTCGTCGTCGACGTAGACGTCTACGTTCGGCGCGTCCGGTGAGAAGTGCGCGACGCGAACGTAGGCTGCGTCGGCCGGCTCCTCCGGTCGGTAGTCGTCGTCTTCGTGCTCCCCCATTGCGAACGCGGTGCCGCTGGCGACTGTGAGTCCACCGGTGAACCCGATCGTCTTGATCGCCGTGCGTCGTGATACAGGCATGATACGTGAGAGTAGGAGGACCGGGCTCGCAAAAAGCCAATAGTCAGTAACGGTGGTTGTTCCGGCGTTTCCCGGGCGGTGTGGCCCCGAAACAGCGTGATGAAGCCCCCACGAACGAGTCAGTACGACGTTGCGTCGGCCTCACCAGCGGCGACGTAGGCGGTGGCCCCGCCCGTAATTCCCACGTGATGTGAGTAAGTGAGGCATACACTCCCGTAGGCGGACGCTTCCAGCGGTTCGACGGTGCTCTTTGTGGGGTCGAGATCGGACGACGGACACGGACACGGATACGAACATGAACACAGACACGGACACGAACCCGAACACAGACATGGACACGAACCCGAACACAGACATGGACACGAACCCGAACACAGACACGGACACGAACCCGGACCGTGCACAGCCAACGATTATGCGTCCGGTCGTGATAGCCCCGTCACCTCATGTCCAACCACCTCGAGCACGCTCGCGATAACCTCGAGCAGGCGGTGAAAACGGCCGACGACGACGCACGCGAGCCGATCCGCGAAACAGCCGAGGCGTTCGACGACTACGTCATCGGCGACCACAAGCCCGACCACACCGTCGTCGACCAACACCTCAACGACCTTCGACAGCTCACCGAGCAGGTCGACGGCGACACCGAGAACCGACTCGAGAGCGCACTCGAGGCCGCCGAATCGTATCGGGAAGGAATCGACCAAGCCTGAGTTTCGTTTCACTCCCGTGCTGGGTTTTCTGGCTGCGGCAACTTTATTTACGATTCCGAGTCATCGACGTACCGGTGGCGTGTACAGCAAGTAATGTTCACCAACGTAGCGAACACCGACAAGGAAGTCAGAAATGGAGCAAAGCTTCGTCGTGTGGAGATTTCACCAGGGTGATGTCTGGCGGTCCGAAACCTCGAATTACGACGGACGACATCCTCGAGTTCTACGCGGAGAACACGGACCGATGCGAGCCGTTCGACGCTCCCGAGATCGCCGACCACTTCGCTTGCCATCGAAATACTGCGCGGAACAAACTCGAGGACCTGGTGTTTCTCGGTGAGCTAGAATCGAAGCAGATCGGGTCCAGAAAGGTGTACTGGCGGCCGTGTCCTGAAAGGGAGACGACCGAGTAGATTGCTCCACGAGCGGATCGCCCGACCGGGGAGCAGCGTCAATCGCACTCGAGTGCTCACTCGAGTCGCTCGAGGACGGCATCTTTCTCGTAGGTCAGCGACAACGATCGCGAGCGGCCACGGCCGTCGACATCGGCGTACTCGGTCTCGATCAGGTCGAGCTGATCGAGTTTGTTGACGATCTCCGAATAGCGGGTGTATCCCAGGTCGGTCCGTTCGTGGAACTCGTCGTAGACGTCGCCGGCCTGATCGCCGTCGTTGTGGGCGATCACCTCGAGGAGCGTCCGTTCGTTGTCCGTCAGCCCGGAGAGGCTACGGGAGAGATTGACGTACTTCGAGGTCTCGTAGGCGTCTTCGACGTCCTGGCGCTCGACGGTGCGGCTGGCTCGCATCTCGGCGTTCAACCCCGCGCGTCGCAGGAGGTCGATCCCGACCCGCAGATCGCCGCTGTCGGCCGTGAGGTCGGCGACGTACTCGAGCGTGTCCCGGGAGATGACCCCATCGTGGAACCCCCGGTCGACCCGTTCGGCGAGGATGTCGACGATTTCGGGCTGGTCGTACACCGGGAAGTAGACATCCTCGGGACGGAAGACGCTCTGGACTCGCGAATCGAGTTCCTCGAGGACGTCGAGAGCGGGGTCCGAGGAGACGACGATAACGCCGATCTTCGCACCAGGGTACTCCTCGTGGGCGCGCAACAGCGAATATAGCGCGTCGGAGGCTTCGTTCTCGTAGAAGAGATAGTTAACGTCGTCCAGGGCGACGACCAGTACGTCGTCCTCCTCGACGAGTTTCTCGGCGATCTGGCCGAACAGCTTCTTGAAGGAGATACCCGACGACGGCGGTTCGTACTCGAAGGTCCCTTCGAACAGTCGGGAGAACACCGAGTACCGCGTCGAGTTGACCTGGCAGTTGACGCGGATGGTACGCACGTCGCTCGTCTGTGCGCCGACCTCGTCGAACAGTTTCTGGATCGCCGTCGTCTTTCCGGTCCCGGGTGGGCCCCGGACCGTCACGTTCAGGGGTCGCGACCCCCGGACCGCCGGCCGCAGGGCGTAGGTGAGACTCTCCATCTGCCCCTCGCGGTGTTTGAACGTCTCGGGGACGTAGTCGATTTCGAAGACGTGCTCGTCTCTAAAGACGGATTCGTCCCACGACAACATCCCCTCCTCGGGGTCGTCTGCCATCACTTTCACCACGCTGTCGGAGCTACTTAGTTGTTCGCAGGAAACAGGTCAGACACGTTCGATCCGTTCCGTCTCGTGCTCGAGATCGACCTGTGCGATCCGTCCGTCGTGGACCGTTCGGACGTGGGCACGAACGAGTCGTTCGACCTCAGCGTCGCTGCTCGAGCGGACCAGGAACGCACAACCGTTCTCCGAACACTCGAACTGGTAGGCCATACCGACCAAAGACGGCGGTCGCCGGAAGACGTACGCCTTGCAGACGACGGCGAAACGCGGCGGGCGGCCGATCGGACGGCTTACTGTGAGTTCCGGAGCAGCCGTGACCAGAAGCGGTTGCACCGGGAAACCGGTACAGCAATCCGTCTCAGAGCCAGCCGTCCGCGACGCGATCGACCAGCACGGAGTCGGCCTCCCGCCAGTCCTCGCCGGCCCGGTCGAAGACCGCAGCGGCGCGTTCGTCGGCCGTCTCGAGAACCTCGTTTTCGTCGGCCGTCTGCAGCGTTCCCGACTCGACGACGACTGCGCCGTCGACGACCACTGTCTCGACGACGGCACCGGACCCACCGTAGACGAGGTTCGGCACCGCGGTATGCAGCGGTTCCGAGACCGTCGGCGCGACCGACGGGTGATCGAGGTCACAGACGACGAGATCCGCGCGTTTGCCCTGCTCGAGCGAACCGACGCGGTCGGCGATACCGAGCGTGCGAGCACCCTCGATTGTTCCGACGCGAAGCGCCGCCCACGCGGGAAAGGCGGTCGGATCGGTACGCTTCGTCTTCGCGAGCAGCGCCGTCGTCCGGAGTTCTCGGAGGAAGTCGTGCCCGCCCCGTCCCGGTGCCTGGTCGGTGCCGACGCCGGCGACGCCACCGTGCTCGCGGTATTCGACGATGGGGGGCGTGATCCCGTCGATGGCGGCGATCGAACTCGGGTTGGCGGCCATCCGAACGCCCGCGTGAGCGAGCCGACGGCGCTCCTCGCACGTTGCGCCGTGGAGGTGGGCCGCGAGCAACCGGTCAGACACCAGTCCGAGGTCCTCGAGGACGCTCACGGTCGTTTCGCCGTCGCCGTAGCGGGCCTCGATCTGGCGCTGTTCGCGCTGGCCCTGTGCGACGTGCATGTGGATGCCACGATCGTGGTCCTCCGCACGGTCGCGGATCTCCGCGAGCAGGTCCGGCGACACCATATCGAGCGCTTGCGGGCCGTAGAGACAGGAGACCCGCTCGTGGTCGGCGTAGGCGTCGAACAGGGCCTCGTTGCGCTCGAGGCCGCGCCGTCCCTGTTCGGCGTCTAGCGGATAGGGGTCGTCCGGGCCGAGATCGGCCGCCGCATCGTCGACGGCGTTGATCGTCTCCGCCGCGACCACGCGCGCTCCCAGCGGATCGTGGGCCGCATCGACGATCCGGCGGGCGTCGGCCGTGTACTCGCCGAGGGTCGTCACTCCCGAGCGCAGCGCCTCGAGGACCCCCAGCCGTGCACCCGCGACCCGGTCCTCGTGGGTCATCGTCTCCGAGAGCGGACCGAGCGCGCGGTTCATCCACTCGATTTCGGGCACGTCCTGGGCTCCGCCACGCAGCAGCGTCAGGTCGCTGTGGGCGTGGACGTTCACCAGCCCGGGCATCGTCACCCGGCCTGCCCCGTCGATCGTTCGGTCGGCGTCGCCTTCGAACTCGTCGGCCGGGCCGACGAAGGTGATCTCGCCGTCCTCGACCGCGATCGTCGCCTCCTCGAGGATTCCCAGCCGGTCGTCGGCCATCGTCAGCGCGAGCGTGTCGGTGATCGCGAGGTCCATACCGACCGATCGGACGAGAGCCACGTAAAGTCACCTCGAGCCCGGGAGAGGGTTGTTAACTCATCCGTCAGAGTTACCAACCATCGCGCCGTCGAATCCGGCATGGGAACTATCGACGCGAGCGACTTGCTCCCTGCCGAACGACTCCGTACCAGCGCACTCGAGGGTGAGATCACCCAGCTCCACCGTGGGGACCCCCACGCGGAGGAAGGAGACACCTTCGAGATCGATGGCACGACGTTCGAGGTCACCGAGGTGACCGAACGTCGGCTCGGTGATCTCACCGACGAGGACGCCCGCGCGGAGGGCTCACCCGATCTCGAGTCCTACAAACGGCGGATCGAGCGGACCCACGGCACGGAGTGGGACGACGACAACACCGCATTCCTGCATCGGTTCGAACCGATGTCGTAGCACGAGCGGCCGCCGGTGGACAGTGCCGTCACGCCGACTCGGGTCCCGGACACGAATCGAGTCCGACGCCCGTGATCTCGAACCGCGCGCCGCCGTCGTCTCCCGTCGTTACCGAAACCGACCAGTCGTGACCGCGGGCGATTCGGCGGACGATATAGAGACCGAACCCGGTCCCGTCGTCGCTGGTCGTGTAGCCGCGACTGAACACCTCGTCCCCGACGTCAGTCGGGATGCCGGGCCCGTCGTCCTCGACGTAGAACCCGTCCGGGAGGGTGCCGACGGTGATGGTCACGGCGCTCGAAGCGTCGCCGGTTGCGCCGTCACAGCGAACGCCACGACGATCGCTCGCGGAATCGCGTTCGTCGTCGACGATGGGCCCGGACTTGCAACGGTCGCTCGCGACGCTGTGTTCTATGCTGTTCCGAAACAGGTTCTCGAGCAGTTGGCGCAACCGCCCGCGATCCGCTTCGAGCGTCGCCGACTCGTCGACCGAGAGGACGAGCGTCGCCGGCTCCGTCTCGACCGTCGTCCAGGCGTCCGCGACGGTTCGGTGAAGCGAGACGGGTTCGATCGCCCCACGCTCGACGAGTTGTCCTCGGCGAGCGAGCGTCAGCAACTTCTCGAGGAGCGAGTCCATCCGCTCGAGGGACGCTCCGATCTCCGTCAGGTGAGCTGTCGCGTCGCCGTCCGGCGACACCGCCGCTCGAGCGAGCTCCAGTCGGCCACAGGCGACCGTCAGCGGACTCCGGAGATCGTGGGAGACGACGCTCACGAAGCGCTCGAGTTCGCGCTCACAGTCGATCCGGTCCAGGGCAGTCGCCGCGTGTTCGGCGAGCAACTCGGCGAGTTCGAGGTCAGTTTCGGAGAACGAGCCGCGACGATCGGACGCAGCCTGAAAGACGCCGTAGTCACCGATCGGGACGCTCAGGCCGGACTCGTACTCGCCTTCCGGTTTCGCCTCGTCGACACGCGAGAGATCGTCGAACCGGTGCGGTTTGCCGGTCCGGTACGTCAGTCCCGAAACGCCTTCGTCGACGTGTCTCGTCGGTACGACGCCGTCCTCGGGGAGGCCCGACGATCGGGCACGGACCCGCAGCGTCTCGCCTTCGACGAGAGCCACGATACAGGTATCGAAACTGAGGACGTGTTCGGCGGCGTCGACCGTCCGTCGGCAGACCTCGTCTTCCGACTCGGCCGACTGCAGGTCGAACGCCACCTCGTGGAGGGCCCGTATCGGCTCCTCCACACACCCACCACCTACGGTACCTACCATCGTACTGTTGTTAGACGACCATCACATTAATTGTTCGATTTACGGTAATTCACACCCGATACCACCTATCGTGACAACTACACCCGTCACATGGAGAGAAGTTGCCCTCTCGGAGGAAGGCGGAGGAAGGCGGACGAAGACGGACGAAGACGGGGAAGACGGGGAAGACGGGGAAGACGGGGAAGACGGAGGAAGACGGAGGAAGACGGAGGAAGACGGAGGAAGACGGAGGAAGACGGGGAAACGGACGAAAACCGTCGGCAATGATCCAGACAGCCGATCAGTCGAACTTCTCGAGCAGCCGATCGTAGAATTCGGGGTCGTCGGCTTCCCGACCACCGTTTGCCGCCGTTCCGTCGTCGGCAGCCTCGGTCGCCAGTTTCTCGACGATCAGTTCCGGGGTCGATCGCGCGAGGTGGTTCTTGACCGGCGAACGGTTGACCTCGAGTTCGCCGTCGACGAGGCCGACGGCTTCGATACCGTCGACCGTCACGTCGTAGTCGGCCATCTCGCGGATTTCGCCCGCGAGGTGGGAGACGAAAACGGCCGTCGCGTCGTTTTCCGACAGCGCTTCGAGGATGCCGGCGATGATCTTCGCGCTCGCGCCAGGTTCGGTGATGCTCTCGAGTTCGTCGACCAGCACGAGCGAACCCTCGCCGCCCTGTGCGAGGTCGGCGAACTGCCGGACAGTCGACTCGAACGCGCCGGCGTCTAACGTCCCCTGGGTCTTGGCGTGATAGTGGAGGTCGTCGAACCGCCGTAGACGGGCGTCGTCGGCGGGCACGGGCAGCCCCATGTGTGCGAGCACGACCACGCTGGCGACCAGATCCAGCGTGGAGGTCTTGCCACCGCTGTTGACCCCCGAGAGCAAGGCAACGTCCGAAACCTCGTAGTCGACGGGATCGACCGCCTCGAGCGGTTCGTCCAGCAGCGGCGACTGACCGCCCTCGATGGCAAAGCCGGTTTCTCTCGAACCGTCCCAGACGAACGACGGCACCGTACAGTCGAAGTCCGTGGCGAACCTGGCGACGGCGAGTTCGACGTCCAACTCGAGGGCGTCGCGGACGAGTCGGCGAGCCGTCTCGCGCTGGTCGGCCAGATCGGCAGCGAGTTCGCGTTTGAGTCTGCCGGCGCGTCGCTCCTTGGCCGCGGTGAGTTCCTCGCGCAGTCGCGAGATCGCGTCCTCGTCTCGTTCGACCGGGAACGTCGGCTCGTCGGCGAACGCGCGGCGGGCGATTTCGGCCTCGCCCTGATCGAGGTCGAGAGCGTCGATCAGGTGCTCGCGGGCGGCCCCGACGGCCGCGGCGTACTCGTCAGCCAACTCCCGCGAGAGCAGCGAGTCGACGCCAGCACCGCGCTCGACGAGCGAGAGCAGGTCCGAGCCTTCGATCGTGACGTCTTCCTCGCGGATCGCCTCCCGGAGCTGATCGTTCGCGACGCTTTCGGCCGCGCTCGCGGCCGCGTCGAGGTCGTCGACCGCCGTCGTCAGCCGATCGAGTTCCGCATCGCCCGCGACCGTGCCGTCCTCCTCGAGTCTGGCGAGGCCGTCCTCGAGTGCCTCGAGGTCCGCCTCGTCGTACTCCCCGTCAGTCCCCAGGTCGGCAACCCGATGGACCGCGACGGCGGCCCGGATGCGTTCACGATTGCGCGCGAAAAAAGCGAGCGGCCGCTCCGGAACGATCTCGGCGGGGTTCTCGAGGGCGTCGGGCCGTACCTGGACGTCACCCTCGACGGTCACGCCCGCGAACGACTCGTCCAGAGCGATCACCGTCGAGTACCCCCGTGCAAGCTCGGCGAGTCCCTGTGCGTCCTCGACGACCTCGACCGAGAGTTCGGGGATCGCCTCGCGGGCCTCCGCGTACCGTTCGGCGTCGGTCGTCGCCAGACACCGTTCCCGGACACGCACGTCGCCAGGCTGTGAAAGGGGTTCGACGCCGGACAGCGCCTCGATCGCGTCGTCGGTGGGGTCACGTTCGAGGGCAGTGGTCGCGAACGACTGGACCTCCTCGATTCGTGAGCGCCGCGTGCTCGGGTAGAACGTTTCGACCCGCTGGGCGGCGTAGTCGGTGACAGTTCGCGCCTTGAGGAGCTCGAGGAGTTCTCGGTAAATCTCACGCGCGCGATCCGTCGCGAGGAAGCCGCCGGGATCGTCGTGTTCGGCGCGGATCGCACCGCGTGCGATCCTGGCGGCCCGTCCCTGGCTGATCCCGGGTGCGGTCGCGATCGTCGCCACGTCGCCCGCTCGGAGCGCGCGCTCGGGCTCGTCCAGTTCCGAGAGCGCACGGGCGGTCTTCTCACCGACACCCGGGATCGACTCGAGGTCCATAGTTCTGTTCTCGACGGTCGTATCAAACCGCAGCGAGAAAAAGTTCCCGCCCGCGTCCTCCGGACCACGTCAGCCAGGTGGGCCATTCCGGCGAGAGTGACCAGGTGACGGACGTATCAAGAGTGTGGAACGGTACAGCGTTCGAGAGCGTCCCTTGATATAAATTATTTAAGTTACACCGAATACGTCACCGAGAACGCAACGTCGTTCTCAGCGGAACGGAACGGCCTTGAACACGTGCAGATAGGTTCTCACTGATAAAGAGGCATCTGCATTATACACTAGACTCCTGTACCAACCTGCATCTGTAACAATGAATCCGATCGATCGACCCCGCCGACGGTTCCTGCAGACGGTCGGTGCAACGGGCGCACTGGCTCTCGCAGGTTGTCTCGAGGGGGATGCAGCCGAGGACTCGAACGGTGGAAGCAACAACTCGAACGGCGACGGCGACGGTGACGACGGACTGCCGCCGGCCGAAACGCCCGACGTCGATACGATCGCGGCCGACCCGACGGACATCCCCGATCCGGTCGACTGGAACGAGCCCCGAACCCACGAGTGGCACATCCAGACCGAGGAACACGTCGCGGAGATCGAACCCGGTGTGACGACCCGGTTTATGACCTTCGAGGGACAGGTCCCCGGGCCGTTCTACCGGGTTCGTGTAGGCGATACGGTGCGGCTGACCTTCGACGTGCCCGACGAGTACAACCGGGACATCCACAACATCGACTTCCACGCGGTCTACGGGCCGGGTGGTGGCGCAGTCGACACCACGATCGCTCCCGGAGAAGGATCGGAGACCATCGAGTTCACCGCGAAGTACCCCGGCGCGCACATCTACCACTGTGCGCCCGGCAACCACGACCAGCACATCAGCCTGGGGATGTTCGGTACCATCCTCGTCGAACCCGAGGACGGTCTGCCCGAGGTCGATCGCGAGTTCTACCTCGGCCAGCACGAACTCTACCTCAACGGTGAGACCGGCGAAGAGGGCCACCACCACTTCGACTTCGATGCCGCAGCCAGCGAGGACCCGACGTACGTCCTGTTCAACGGCGAGATGGGACGGTTCACCGAGGACGGCGACGGTCCCGGTCCGCTGCACGCGGAAGTCGGGGAGACCGTCCGCGTCTACTGGTGTAACGGCGGCCCGAACCTGGTCAGTGGTCCACACCCGATCGGCAACGTCTGGACCAACTGGTACCGTGACGGCGACGTCATCTCGGACCCAGCAAGACACGTCGAAGGGAGCGCCCTTCCCGCGGGCGTCACCGCCATCGGCGAGATGGAGATGAAGGTCCCCGGCCCGATCAGCCTCGTCGACCACGCGCTGAGCCGGCTGGTCCACAAGGGACTGCACGCCCAGATCGCCGTCGAAGGGGAAGAAGACCCCGACATCTTCGACCCCGATCCGGACACGTAACGTCCAGGCGGCTTCCCACCAGCCGCTATCCACCACACGCTACACACCCACACACGCACCATGACTCGAGTCCGCCGCAGACGCGTCCTGCAACTGGCCGGGAGTAGCGCCGTCGCCACCCTCGCGGGGCTCGCTGGCTGTCTCGAGGGCGACGGCTCAGCGGACGGGAGCGGGGATGGAAACGCCACAGCGGAAGAACTCACGCCCGGCGACGGGGAACTGGGCGATCCCGATCCGCTGGTCGAAGTCGACGTCGTCTGGCTGCCCTCGCCGGCGTTCGAGCCGGGGCTGGTCCACGTCGAGCCCGGCGGGGCCGTCCGGTGGGTCGTCGAGGGCCACCGCCACGACGTGACGGCGTACCACCCGGAGACGTACGGGCCGCTCCGGATGCCCGACGACGTCGAGCCCTGGGAGAGCGACCTGCTCCGTGAAGGCCGCGAGTTCGAACACACCTTCCAGGAAGCCGGAATCTACGACTACGCCGATACGCGGGCGCTCTGTGGCACCCACGAGTCGCTGGGCGCGGTCGGCCGCGTCGTGGTCGGCTGGCCCGACATAGAGGACGAACCCGCGATAGCACACGACGCCGACAGCCTGCCGGGACGGGCCGGGACGGTGATGAACGAGTACGACGAGCGGACACGTACAGTGCTCGAGTCGGAGTGAGAGTCGAGGGAAAGTCAAGGGGGAGACGAGGGAAAGTCGGGGTGGGAGTCAGGATGAGAGTCGAGGAGACGAGTCCACCCCGAGCTCCCACCCGACCCCGTGAAACGCAGTCTCGTCCTTGCGCGCTCCGGGAGCGTCGTTATCCCGTCGCCTCGGCAAGGTCGGGACGAAGATGCCACTCACGAAACTTCTCGGATCGAAGGCGACCCGAACAGTGACCGTCGTCACGGTGCTTGCCGAGGCAAAACGCGCGTTCGCCCACGGGAAACGGACTCGCGGACTGGCGTTGCTCGCCGTCGCCGTCCTCACCTGGAAGTGGACCGTCGTCGGCCTCGCCGCACAGGGCGTCGTCAAACTGCTCCGAGGTGGCACCTCGCGTCCGGGCGCGTCGCCGACGTAGTCTTCCAGCGGTCAGTCGTCGATCACGACTGGCACTCTACCCCGCCAAAGCCGTACAGCCCACGTTTGAACAGTTCGATCGTCTCTCCTTTTTCACCGGACCTAATACGTTCGAAACGTGAACTGTTCCGGTATGCCGTCCGGTCTACGATCCCTCCAAACGTTTCTCCGTCGTCCGTCGGTCTTTTTCGACGAGTACCCGCCAGCGACGACGCTACCGGTCGCAGCCGGCGTCGTGGTCGTGTACGCCGCCACACTCGCAGCGTCAGTGTTGGTACTCGGCTCGATGCTCGAGGCTGCGTTCGACGCGGCGGTGACGGTCGACAACCCAGATCGGCCGCCCGAGTGGGTCTGTGAGCAACACGGTGACAGCGAGTCGCCGGTCGCGTCCGGTTGCGACGAGCCCGAAACCGTCGAGGCCAGCTCGCTCGTCCAGGATGCGATACTCGATTTCCTCCCGTACGTCGTCGTGACGCCGTTCGCACTGTGGGTCGTCGGCGGGATCGTCCTGTTGACGGCCGGCCGGATCGCCGCGGGAACCCCGTCGTTCCGGGGCACTCTCTCGCTCGCCGGCTGGGCAGTGATTCCCGAATTCGTTCGGTTGGCCGTCGTCATCGTAGCGTTTCGGTACGCTCTCGAGGACGTGACGATCTCGGACTCCGAGCGTGCGCCCGATGTCATCGGGTCGGCGGCCGCGTCGATCGATCCCGTCCTTGCGCTCGCGGCGGTCGGTACGGCCGCCTGGCAGTGGTGGTTGCTGACCGGGGGTCTGGAAGAAGACGCCGAACTCTCCCGTCGAGCCGCTGCCGTCGCGGCCGGCGTTCCCCTGGGTATCTTCCTTCTTCTCTCGCTGTAGGCCCCGAGAGCGGCCGTCATACGGGTTCCTGTAGTCGATGGCGGCCGATCGCCTGAACGGCGTCGGCGGTCGGCGGTCGGCGGTCGGCGGTCGACGGTCGGCGGTCGGCGGTCGGCGGTCGCCGATCAGCGATTGATCGGACCTCTGTACCAGAAGTGAGCAATTATTTCTGAATCCCACCATAATTACAGCAATCCGTCTCAGTCCTCTCGAGTCGCCTCGAGCGCGGCCGCCGCCTCGAGAACCGTCGCGTCGTCGAACCGGGAGCCGACGAGCATGAGCCCGACGGGGAGCCCGTCGGCCTCCCCCGCGGGAACGCTGACTGCGGGGTGTCCGCTCCGGTTGAACGGGGCGGTGTTGGCCGGAACGAGCGTCCGTCGGGCACGCTCGTACTGGTCACGGTCGGGGTCGTGTTCGGGCGCGGTTCGTAACGTCGTCGGCATCGCGAGCAGGTCGTGAGTCTCGAGCAGGTCGTCGTACCGCTTGGTGAGTTCCACGGAGAGGTTCATCCCGGCGGCGTAGTACCGGGAGTGGTAGACCTCGTTGGCGTAGGCTCCAACGAGCAGGCTGAGTTTCAACTGCGCCGGAAAGTCGTCGGCCTGGGTCCGCCGGAACTTCCCGAACGCGTCGATCCACGAGGTGTTGTACCACGCCTTCCAGCCGTGGCCTAACCCTTCGCCGATCAGCGCGTCGAGCAGTCCCTCGGCCGTACAGACGGTGTGAATGTCGTCCGCGTCGAGGTGCATCGGTTCGGAGACCGTCTCGAGGGTGGCACCCTCGTCTTCGAGTACCTCGAGTGCGCCACGGACCCGCTCGAGCACCCCCTCGTCCGCGCTCGGCTGGTCGAACCCTTCCTCGAGGACGCCGATCGAGAAATCCGCGACATCGCCCGAGAGAGCGTCGTGGTACTGTTCGACGGGGACGGACGAAGGCTCGCGAAGGTGTTGTTCGTTACTGCCGGCGATCACCGAGAGTACGCGGGCGACGGTCTCGACGTCGGGCCCCATCGGTCCCGGGTGATCGATCGCATGCTCGAGGCCGATACAGCCCGTGTAGGGAACGAGTTCGTACGTCGGTTTGAGGCCGACGACACCACAGAGTGCGGCCGGAATGCGGACGCTGCCACCCTGGTCCGAGCCGATCGCGGCGTCGACCTCGCCGGTCGCGACGACGACGGCGCTGCCGCCGCTAGATCCCCCCGCCAGATGGTCGGCGTCCCGAGGATTGGTAATCTCGCCGAAGGTGCTGTGGCCGGTCCGGGTCACCGCCATGTCATCCATGTTCGTCTTCCCGACGATCGTCGCGCCGGCCTCGAGCAGGCGCGTGACGACCGTCGCGTCGACGTCCGGAACGTACCCCTCGACGACGCTGGACCCGCAGGTGAGTTCGACGCCCGCGACACAGACGTTGTCCTTGATCGCGACGTCCATCCCGCTCAGGGGACCGTCGGCGTCGCCCTCGACGTAACACCGACTCACCCAGGCGTTGTGGGGGTTGTCCTCGTCCGGTGGGCGACGGCCGGCCGTCCGCTCGCGTCGCTCTCGACCACCGAGTCGCGGCTCCGGTCTGTACGAGCGGACGGTCTCGTAGGCCTCGAGCCGTCGCTGGGCCATCTCCCGGAAGAACTCGAGTTCGTCATCGGTCAGTTCGAGGTACAGTTGCGCTCCGAGTTCACGGAGGTCGTCTTCCGTCGGTGCTCGGATCGGCATGGTGGGACGGTCACGGCGGCGAGTGAAGTGGTTATTCGACGGCGGTGTGATTGTCAGTGTACCCGGATGGTCGGCCGACCTGGCTAGTCGATACGCAGTGTCGGACCGAGAAGCGGGTTGACGCGGACTCCTCTGTTTTGCGTCCACGGAGGTAGGCCGCCCGATGAGCCCCACAGACGACACCGGCGACGCGGTTGTGGCACTCGAATCGATCCGCTCCGACGAGCGAGTGGTCTGGACTTCGAGGACCTCGAGACGGAGCCGTCGGTGCCGGACGCTGGAGGGCGAAGAGGCAATGAACAGCCGGCAGGGAAGAACCGACTTCGAGTGAATCAAATGAGCCCTAGAATAAAAGCGAGCCCCATCCCAACGAGCGCGACGGCGGTGATCATCGGCAGATAAGGCGTGATCGCTTCGACCCGCTCGCGGTGGTGCTCGTAGCCGGCAATCAAAAGCAACGTGGGGACGACGATGGCGACGATGACTGCAAGCGAGTAGACGAGCATCAACTCGAGGCAGAACTCGGTGCCGACACAGATCGCGAGTATCTGGATCGGTTCTTCGTGGGCAAACCCGAGCAAGAGTGCGGTCGTGCCGAGCGCCGCGAGCCCTCGCTCGGCGTGCTCTTCGGTCAAATGCTGGTGGCCGCCACCGCCGGGGAGGATAGCACGGAGCCGCTCGAGGACGGTGGGGTCGTCGGTTCTGTCGTTGGTGTGGTGGTCGTGATGGTCGTGATGGTCGTGGTGGTCGTGGTGGTCGTGATGGTCCTGCTGTTCGTGCCCGTCATCGTGTTCAGCGTCCCCGCCATTTCCACCCTCGTGAACGTGTTCGTGTCCCCCGTGTCGGTACTCGTGAATCCCCAGCAGGATCAACAGTCCCCCCGCAACGTATCGCATCCACGGCCCCTCGGCGAACTCGGCGAACGCCGCGAACCAGTAGTAGGCCAACACGAGGACGACGCTGCTGATCAGGTGGCCGATCCCCAGGATCAGTGCCGCGAACAACCCGTACAACAGCCGACGGTTCCGGTTCAACGCGTACATCGCCGCGATCGGCCATCCGTGGTCCGGCAAGACGCCGTGGACGAACCCGATGAGAATCACGCCGGCGACGAGACCCATCTCCATACCCGTTCGGGAGTTACGGGACGGTAAACCGGTTGTTATGACCCATCTCGAGGGTTCGTATTACTGCTGCTAAGCGTTGCTAACGACGGACGCGAACCTACTAGAACCCAGCATTCGTCCCGCCCGCGTTAGTTCCCGCGGCCGTACTCGTACTCGTCTGTGGGGTCCTCGACGCCTTCGGTTCGTGACCCCACCCAGGCACCCAACGCGAGACCGTAGACGAGATGACCGGCGTGAAACAGCGCGAGTTCGTCGCTCTCGAGTCGAATGTCGAGCAGTTCTTTCAGCATGACCTGTGAGCCAAACGCCGACAGCGCCATCCCGTAGACCGACCCCCAGACGAGCCCCCGCTGTTCGGGATCGATCGACCGCTCGGCATCCTGGAGAGCGAATAGGCCACCGAAGACCGCGCCGGCCTGTATTCCGTAGCCGAAATGCAAGAGCAGCCCGATCACGGGATGGTCGTCGGGATCGTCCCCCGAGACGTACTGCGACCAAAAGTTCGCCGACGGAGGCAGCGACCGCAAGATGGGCAGGCGAAACGCCGTCATAATCAGCGTCGCGACGAACCCCGCCTGAACCCCGCGGGCGGTGGCATAGCCGGCGTGTTCGAGGCGTGACCGCTGGTCGGTCTCTTCGGTCCGACCCTGCGTCTCCTCGTCGGGACGGAACCGACGAAGCCGATCGGATACGGGAGCGAGAGGGGAGTCCGACATAGTTGTCTCGACGCCGAGATACTACCGGTGGCGACTTAACGGACCGGCAGGCTGGTGACTGCCGTTCGAGTCCGCGAAGGGAACCCGTCGTCCGACCGACTCTGGTCGGTGTTCGGTTCGTCCTGCTCGCTGACCGCAACCACGCAACGCGTTTTTGCCGGTCCAGCGCGAACGCCGGGCCATGACACTCGAGGCCACGGTGGAAGCGAAACTCGAGGCCGCGCGGGCGGACCTCGCGAGTCGCGATGGGGTCCTGATCGCCTTCTCCGGCGGGGTCGACTCGAGCGTCGTGGCCGCGATGGCTTACGACGCGCTGGGCGAGGACGCGGTCGCTTGCACCGCCCGCAGTGAAACGCTGCCCGAGGCCGAACTCGAGGAGGCAAGAACTGTCGCCGACGAGATCGGCATCCGCCACGAGATCGTGTCCTTCTCGGAACTGGAAAGCGACGCGTTCGTCGAGAACGACGACGATCGCTGCTATCACTGCCGAACGATGCGACTCGGCGAGATGGAAGCGACCGCGCGCGAACTCGGCCTCGGGACGGTCTGTGACGGAACCAACGCCGACGACCCCGGCGCGGGCCACCGACCCGGACTGCAGGCCGTCGAGGAACTCGACGTTCACTCGCCGCTGCTGGCCCACGACATCTCGAAAGACGAGGTGCGCGCGGTCGCCGCCCACTACGGTCTCTCGGTCGCCGACAAGCCGTCGATGGCCTGTCTCTCCTCTCGCATCCCGACCGGCCTCGAGGTCACCGAAGAGCGACTCACCCGGGTCGAACAGGCAGAAGCGTTACTGCGTCAGTGGGGGTTCGAACAGTTCCGCGTGCGCGACCACGACGGCCTCGCCCGTATCGAGGTCGCCCCCGACGAACTCGAGCGGGCACTGACCGTCGAGTTCGCCGAGACGGTCCGTGCGGAGCTCTCGGAGATCGGATTCGAGCACGTGACGCTGGATCTGCACGGCTACCGGACGGGCAGCGTCAGCCCCGGCACGGAAACCGAACCCGGAACCGACGAGCCTGTCGTCGAAGACGCGTTCGCACCAGACCCCGAAAGCGACGACTGATACGGTTTCCTGTAGTCACTTACCGCCGATCGCGTTCTGGCGATCGGCGATCGACGGGAAATAGTTACAGCAATATGAACCGACCGTCGACGCGTCGCGAGTTTCCCGAGCGAGAGGAGCGACTGCGACGACGCCGATCGACCGATCGTCCACAGTTTTTCGAATTCCGGAGTTGAAATTCACCGTTCCCAGATTTCCACCGAACATCCAACGGAAATATTGCGCAATTCGATACGAACGTGTTACTTGGCCAGGTACGTGTCACCGATGAACACTGCCGTAGACACGCCGGACGGGTGGCGGATCGAAACCCGACGATCCTACTCGCCGGCAGGGAGCGACCGGGAACTGGCGTACCTGACCTACCGGCACGATTCCGACGACCTGCGGGTGAAAGTCGCCCCCGCCGCACTCGACGGCGACGACCACCCAGGGTACGCGCTTCGCGCGACGCGATACCCCGGCCTCGAGTTGTCCGAAACGACGCGGGTGCGGACCGTCCTCACGTTCGATCGCTGCGATCGGGTCGCCCGCGAGTTCATGGAACTGTTCTCCGTACAGTACGACGGTCCCGCGTCGCTCGAGGATGCCCTCGAGTACGCCGCGGCGCGAACGCGGCCGCCGCCCTGACCGCTCACCGGGCCCGATATCGAATCGGTTGGGATCGTCGGTTCACCGTGACCGTCCGGATACGCGACGGTTTTCGACACCGAGAGACTTTTACTCGAGACCGAGTTAAGAATATTCGATGATGTGGCAAGACCTCGTCTTTCTGGCCGGAAGCACTCTCTCGATCGTCTTTCTCGCCCCGACGATCCGTAACGCCTCGGCGCGAGTCCCACTGGGTTCGAGCGTCCCGTCGATGTCGATCGGCGCGATCTACGCCGGGACCTACGCGACGATGGGGATGACCTTCTCCGCAGTCGGCTCCCTCGGCGTCGCGGTGATGTGGTCTCTGATCGCCAGTTACCGTGCACCGAGTGACGTGACCGGACTACAGAACATTCCGCGGTTCTTCGCGGACCTGCTCCGACAGGCAAAGCGGACGGCGATCGACGCGATAGGGTCCGACGACGCGCGCATCGAGTACGAACAGTCCGCCGACTGATTTCCGGGGACAGTCTCCACTCGACGGAACGTGACGCCGTCAGTAGCACGCCCGTCCGACCGACGGATAGCGTTCCGGGCCGATCGGATCAGTCCTCGAGTTCGAGACGCGTCTTCACGTTCTCGAGCATCGTCCGCAACTCGCGTTCGTTGTATCGGCGGACGAACGGATCGGCGACTTTCGAGAGTACATTTCCCGGCACCTCGTAGCGGCCGGTGTACGTCAACCGCGTGCCGTTCTTGATCGCCTCGAACTCGAGGTCGATCTCGCCGTCGAGGGGACCGTGCATGTCGAAGGTCATGCGCTCGGTCGGCTCCGCGATCGTCTGGACCAGTTCCCCGTCGATACCGGCTCCCGCCATCTCGTAGGTGAACGAGAGTCGTTTACCGCCGTTCTCGAGTGGCTCGACGTCCCGGACGTCAGAGAGACTCGGCGTTACCTCGGCGTGATTGTACGGATCGTCGAGGTAGTCGTACACGCGTTCGACATCGGCCTCGATCTCGATCGCGTCACTCGCCGTGACCATAGGCGTTTCCTCGAGGCCCAGATGTTAAATACCGGGACCTACCTGGTCAGTCACGATCGCCAACCGTCGGTGTCGTCCCGACTACGACGGCTCGGCGCACCGACGGTCAGTGGAGACGAAGGGACGGACGCCGACATCTACTCCCGCCCGACCCACTTCAGGATCGCCAGCGTCCCCTCGAACAGCAGGATCATCGTAATCGCGACCAGCACCGGGGCCATCATCGTCGGGTCGACGGTGAACATAAACGCCAGACCCGCGAACGCGGCCCAGAAGTACAGCCGCTTTTCGGCCAGCCACCGCCGGGTCGTCACGCCCATCATGATCGCGAGCATCATAAACAGCGGAATCTGGAAGACGATGGCGAGGAACCCGGTCAGCGTGATGATCAGGTCGAACGTATCGCCAAGGGCGTAGGCGATGTCCGCGCTGCCCTCGGCGTAGAAGGTGAAGTATTCGAAGAGGATCGGCAGAACGAGTACGTAGGAAAACAGCATCCCGACGGCCGCGAGCACGACGCTCGTCGGGACCGCCGCGAGATAGTACTTGCGCTCGTGGGGGTACAGCCCCGGCTTCATGAACTTGTAACACTCGTAGACGAACGCCGGCAGGGCTACCATGATCCCCAGTAGCGCCGACACCTTGATCCGGGTCAGCCACAGCTCGAGTGGGTGGTAGACGTGCGGCGGCGGCACCTGCTCGATCTCGTAGGGGAAGATGTTGAACCAGATGTGCTCGATGGCCTGGGACGCCCAGAGGAGGCCGACGGCCGTCCCGGCCGCACCGAACAGGAGCACGATCGCCAGCCGGAGGATCATCTCCTCGATGTGGTCGGCCAGCGGCATCTCCTCGTCGTCCGGCGGCGTCGAGATGCCGCCGACGTCGTCGTCGGGATCGGGGTAATCGGGGTAGGACGGATCACCCGTTCCCGGTTCGTGTGCGTCGCCGACGACGCCCTCGCCGTCGGTTTCGACGGGGTGGTCGTCGGACTCGGCGTCCGAATCGCGATCGACGATAGGATCGAAGTCGGTGTCCGCGTCCTCGCCTTCGTCCTCGTCAGCGTCGACAGCCGTATTCGCAGGTGGGCTCGAGTCCTGCCCGTCGCCGTCCGTCGAACGAGCCCCGGGCTCTTCGGATTCGCGAGCGTCGTCCTCGTCGGCCGGCTCCTCCGACATCTAGGGAGACATAGACAGGCCGCTGGTTATAGGCCTTTTTCTTACGTCCATCGAACGAAAGTGAACCAAACGGGATCGAGGCCGGCCCACGGGGTACACGAACCGATACCCTACTCGAAAGGTTGATAACTGGAAGTAAGTTACCCACAGACAGCCAATGAGTTCTGCCGTCGACGAGGACACCGCCCGGGCTATCAGTTCCGGCCGGCAGACCCTCGGTGCGATGTTCTCGACCGCCCAGGATCACCTCCAGAAGGTGTTTATCGTCTTCGTAATCGGATTTATGGGGGCGTTCTGGGCGCTTCGAGTCTTCGTCTGGGACTTCCTCGAAGAGACCGCGACGGCCGAGATGAACCAGCACGTAGCCGGCTCGACCGACCTCATTACCCGGACGCCGTTCGAGGTAATTCTCTTGCAGGCGAAAATCGGGATGCTCGTCGGGATCATCGTCGCGATCCCGGCCCTACTGTACTTCGCTCGAAAACCACTTCGCAAACGCGGGTACGACAGCGTGGTCCCGATCTCGAAACGGTACATGGCCGGCTTCGCGGCGACGGCGGCCGTGCTCTGTGTCGGCGGTATCGTCTACGCCTACGCCATCTTCTTCCCCTACGCGTTCGACTTCCTCGCGACCAACGCCGTCGCCACCGGCGTCAAGCCGAGCTTCGGAATCACCGAGTTCACGGAGTTCATGGCGTTGCTCACCCTCTCGTTCGGGCTCGCCGCACAACTCCCACTGTTTATGGGTGCGCTCTCGTACACGGAGATCGTCCCCTACGAGACGTTCCGAGACAAGTGGCGTCACGCCATCGTCGGCGTCACCCTCTTCGGGGCGCTGTTCTCCCCACCGGACCCGTTCACGCTGCTCATGTGGGCGATGCCGATGGTCGCGCTCTATGTCTTCAGTCTCGGGCTCGCGAAAGTCGTCTCGAACATCCGCCGTCGCGGCGCAGCCGAGGCACCCGGCTCGGGAACCGAACACCTCAAGCGACTCGTCCTCCAGTTCGTTGGGACCCTCGCAGTCGTCGCCCTCGCGACCGCCGCCGCGGTCAACCAGGGCGCGTTCGACTACCTCCGGGAGCACGTCTACCCCTCCCTGCCGGGTTACCTACAGCCCGACGGCAACGAGATCGGCGGCCTCGAGTCGATCGCCGTCGAATACGGACTGGCCGGCGACGCCGCGGTCGGGCTGATCATCGCACTGTCGGTCGGCTTCCTCGTCTTGCTTGGGTACACGATCAAGGTTCTTCAGGCACCGGTCTACCCCCGTGAGGACGACATCCGGAACGCCGACGATCCGGACGACGTCGACTTCGAGACGCTCGAAGCCGAGGACATCGAGGACGTGCCGGCGCAGGTCTTTCTCGCGATGTCGGAGGACGACGCCCTCGAGTACTCCCGCCAGGCGATGTACGACGACGACCGGGAGAAAGCCGAAGCGATCCTCGACCGGTTCGACACGCTCGAGAAACAAGCCGAGGAGTCCGAGGACGGCTCCCCTGACGGGTCGGGCACGGGCAGCGTCAGCGATCCCAGCGCGAGCGAGGACGGCGAAGAGGAAGAAGAGAGCCTCTTTACGAGCACTGCCGCCGGAATGCTCGATCCGTTCACCGAAGACGAGACGACCGAAGACGATATCGGCGGCTACGCCTACGACATCGCGTTCGTCCTGAACAGCCTCACCTCGAAGATGTTCCGGATCGTCGCCGTCCTGATGATCGTCATGGGCGGGTCGTTCTTCTGGCTCTACCAGGGTGGCCTTCGGCGGGTGCTCGCGACCTTCCTCGACCGCGTTCCCGAAGCGGTGCTACAGGAGGTCGCCGTCCGCAACGACGTCGATCCCAGCGGGATGGCGCTTCCCGACCTGATCGACCAGATGGACATCGTCATCGCCTTGCACCCGGTCGAGGTGCTGATCTTCAACGTGAAGGTGAGCGTTCTCGCGGCGATCGTCGCCGTCCTCCCGATGATACTGTACTATGCCTGGCCGGCGCTGAAAGAGCGCGGGCTGGTCTACGGCGACCGCCGTATCTTCATCGTCTGGGGTGGCTCGCTGCTCGGCGGGTTCGCCGCGGGCACGTACCTCGGGTTCTTCTGGATCGCACCGGGCGTCATCTCGTATCTGGTCTCGGACGCGATCACCAACGGAATGGTCGTCTCCTTCCGGATCAGCAGCTTCTTCTGGCTGGTGATCTTCACGACCATCGGCATCGGCTTCCTCTTTAACATCGTCGTCACGATGGCGCTGTTTCACGTCGGCGGCATCGTCAGCTACCGCACGATGTTGCGAGGGTGGCGGCCGGTCGTCGTCGGCATCTTCGCCATCGCCGCGATCGCGAGCCCGAAGGGCATTCTCACTATGCTCCTCTTTGCGATTCCGATCGCGCTCACCTACGTGCTCGGCCTCGCCGTCCTCTACGTCCTGACCGGCGGCGGCCGACTGTTCGGCGGTGATGGTGGCGGTCCGGATCTCGAGACTGGTATTCTGGGCCGGTAAGCGGTCAGTTCCGGTCAGTTCCGGTCAGTTCCGGTCAGCCCCCCGAAGTCGCGCCCCGAGTTGACAAGATCAGTCGTCGGACCGTCGTCCGGCCCGGAAACCGGACTCGAGTGAGCCAATACCGAACGTATATGGGTCGCCCATTCGCTAGCCGAGACATGCCCAAGATCAGCGTCGAAATCCCGGAGGAACTGCTCGAGGACCTGGACGAACACGTCGGTGACGACGGGAAGTTCGTCAACCGCAGCGACGCGGTCCGGGCGTCGATCCGGAAAACGCTCGACATTCTCGACGAGATCGACGAGCGACACGATCGGCTCGGGACCGACGGGGGTGACGAGCCCGACGAGTAACTACTCGCGCTCGAGTGGCTGTGCGAACCCGAAGTTCGGCTTCACGTCGTCGACTCGGACCGTGACCACGTCCCCCTCTTCGGTTGCGGGGACGAACAGCCGGTAGCCGTCGACCGACGCGATCCCGTCGCCCTCGTTGCCGACGTCTTCGATCTCGACCTCGAGTTCGTCGCCGGGTCTGACGGGGGCAGTGAGCCGCCCTTTTCCGATGAAGTAGACCTCGGAGGATTCGTCGCGAGAGGCGTTCGGGTTCGTCGCCCGGACGTACTGGAACTCCTCCTCGACATCGGCACGGAAGTCGTCGACGTCCGGCCCCTCGAAGACCTTGACGACGAAGTCCCCACCGGTGTCGAGCAACTCGAGGGCGGTTTCGAACGCCTGCCGGGCGAGGTGCAACGATCGTGCCTGATCGAGCGAGTACTCGCCGGACATGTTGGGTGCCATGTCCGAGACGACGGCGTCGACGGTGCCGTCGGCGGCGTCGACGACTCGCTCCCGTGTGCGCTCTTCGGTCATGTCGCCACGGATCGTCTCGACGTTGTCGTGGTCTGCCAGGTCGTCGATCCGCTGGAGGTCGACGCCGATGACCGTCCCATCGGGGCCGACCCGCTCGGCGGCGACCTGCAGCCAGCCACCCGGGGCCGCACCGAGGTCGACGACGGTGTCACCGCGGTCGATGACGTTCTCGAGTTCGTCGAGCTGTTTGAGCTTGTAGGCCGCTCTGCTGCGGTAGCCTTCCTGTTTCGCCTTGTTGTAGTAGTGATCGCGTCCTGTCATGGGTGCCTCACCGAGCCTCGTGGCCCGTTTCGCGTCGGAACGAGCGATGGAGCTGCGTTCATACCAACGTAGACACCCCCGATCGGGAAAGGCACATCGGATACTGTCGGTCACCGCCGGGCTCTGTCCCCCACCACCCTCCCTGCCGGGGGCCCACTACTCGAGGTGTTGCTATAGTACCAACTGCAACGATTTGCACACTGATCGCCGATCCATCTGGCGAGCAGGTGCGCACTGACTTGCAGTGGCTACTATAGTTCCCGTTACCGAATGGAAGTGACCCAGTCAACGGCCGACCGAAGGAGTTGCCGGAGTGGTCGATCCCGTCATAGCAGTGTGGTCGATCGGACGGCAGTTTCCTGCACGCCCCTTACGGACAGCGCCCCCAACCGATCCCGTATGGAAACGCCACCGGAACTCGAGGACGCCGCAGGTGACCGAGCGGACGTAAAGATCAGCGACCACGAGTACGACGAGGAACACGTCATCGCCGTCGACTTTGGCCGCGATGCCGGCAGCATCTCCCTCGACGTGGTCGACGACACGGCGATCGTCGTCGTCGGACGGGAACAGTTCGAGTTCGACGTCCCGGTCGACGCGACCGACGTGAGAGTCAACGACGGGATTCTTACGATCCGGGAGGAGCTGTAAGACCGTCTCTCGAGAGTGTGCGGATCGACTATAGTGGCCACTGTCAGTACGCACCTGATCGCCAGACGGACCGGTGATCAGTGTGCAAATCGGTGCAGTTGGTACTATAACGGGGGCGTTCGAGTCGCGAGGTCCGGAGTTCGAGTCTCGAGCGACGATCGCGATCCTCGACCCACGAATCACAGGGACGACGGCCGTTCACCGACCGTCGTTCGGGTCGTGGTCCGTGCCGGAATCGTCCGTCCGAGAGGAGTCTTCGGCCTCGGTTTCGCTGGGCTCGGACGGCGGTGGTGCTTGCTCCGTTGCCGGCCCGTCCTCGTCGGATGGAACGTCCGCCGACCCGCGCTCCGACGCCGCCGGCATCTCCGCGTCGATACTCCCCGCATCTCCCGGCGTCGTCTCGGACGACTCCCGATCGGACCGCCCCGTATCGCCGTCGGCCGGCCCCGCGTCGGTCGCTTCCTCGCCGCTTCTGTTCCCGAGGTCCTCGTCGGCCCTGATATCGGGCTCGAGGTCCCCGTCTGTCAGTTCGGACGGGTCGACCTCGAGTTCGCGACTCGCCGCGCTCTCGACCGCCTCGCGGTCGGCCTCGATCGGGTCCCGCTCTCTCGTCTCGTCGTCCGGCTCCGCCATCCGATCGTCGGAAGCGACGCGAGTTCCGTCGACCGGGTCGTCAGAGACCTCGTCGTCGGAGACAGCCGGCTCCGGCACGGCGGACTCGTTCGTCCCGGTGTCGCCCCCGGCCTCGTGGCTCGGCTCCAGCGTTTCCTCGGGGAACGACGCCTCGAGTCGGACGGCGTCGTCGGTGATCTCTCGAACGGCGTCGGCGGCGAGCGGGATCACATCGTCACTCTCCCAGCCGAGAACGGCCCTGCCCGAATCGACCACGTCGGGGTCCGGTTCGACGGAGGCGGTCTCGTCGTCGACATCGACGATGGTACCGAGGATGTCGCCGCTTGCGCTCTCGACGGGTTTGCCCACGTCGTCGACTGTGAACGTCGTCATACGTCGCGATAGCGTCGGTGTCGGAAAGCCCTCCGTGCCTGCAAACCACGGGTTGGGTGACGCCGACGGGGACGGCCCATCGGAGCCGACGGCCCGTCCGATCGCTGGAAGGGGGGACCCGCGGACCTGTTCTACCCGCGTGGCGCTCGTCCAGTCGAGGTTTCGGTCGGCGAACACGTCGACCATACACCGGAGGTTGAGCGCGTCGTGGAACTGCTTGTAGCCGACGACGAGCAGCGGCGTGTAGACGAGCAGTCGCCAGTCTTCGCCCTCAATCTGGATACCGAGCGCGGCGATCAGGAGAACGATGCTCGTAAAGAAGACGAAGATCGCCAGTACGTTGAGGAGAGAGCCAGTTGCCGCGAGCCAGACGATGTACCCGAAGATGACGAAGCTCGCGGCCGGGATGAAGAACATCTCGACGAGTCGGAACGGAAGCGCGATCCGGTTGAGATAGTCGTATCGGGCGTCGGTGACGACCTGCCAGTGTTTGAGGATCGTCATGTAGTTGCCACGGTACCAGCGTAGCCGCTGTCGGTACAGATCACGCCACGTGGCCGGGGCCTCCGTGTAGACGCGTGCGTCGCTGACCGTGACGCGATAGCCGGCCCGAAGCACCTTCATCGTGACGTCGAAGTCCTCGGTGAGCGTGTCCGGGTCGTAGCCGAACACCTCGTCTAACACCTCTCTGCGGTAGGCACCGAGACAGCCGGGGACGACCATGACGATGCCGAAGTAATCGAGCGCACGCCGGTAGATGTTCACGCCGATCGTATACTCGAGTTGCTGACAGCGGGTCACAAGCGAGTCGCGGTTCCAGATCGTGACGTTGCTGGCGACCGCGCCGATCTCCGTCTCCGGGTCGTCTCCGAACGGCGCGACGATGTGTTTCAGAGCGTCGGAGGCGACGAGACTGTCGGCGTCGACGGTGACGATCACGTCGTTCGAGGCGAACAGGAGGCCGTAGTTGAGCGCGGAGTATTTCCCGCCGTTTTCCTTGCTGACGACGCGGACGCGATCGGAGACGCCAGCGTAGGCGCTGGCTTCGGCGTAGGTTCCGTCGGTGCTCCCGTCGTCGATAGCGACGATCTCGAGGGCGTCCTCGGGGTAGTCGGCGTCGAGCAGGGCCTGGATCGTCCGGCCGACGTACCCCTCCTCGTTGTACGCGGGGATCAGGACCGTGACGTCGGGGTACGGCGGTTCCGGATCGAACGTCGATCGGCCGATCTGGTCGTGAAAGAGCGCGATGAACGCGATAAACCAGTAGTAGACGAAGATCAACAGCACGGCTCCGAAGTGGACGAACGCCATCGCCGACGGGCGAAGCCAGCCGAGGTGGACGACGACGGCGGCGTACGCGACGATCGAAACGGTCAATGCTCGAGTGCCGAAGAACCCGCGGTACTGGGGGGCGCGTTCGATCACGTAGTACGACCAGCCGAAATACGCCACGAGCAAGCCACAGAGGAGAACGATCGAGTAGAGAACGCCCCGCCCCATCACCTCGATCAGCAGGCCGAACGGGACGAGCGCCGAGAGGAACAACGCGAGGGGCCGCCAGTTAACCGCTCGCAGTCCTCGGCCGCCACGGGAGAGGCCGCGAACGACGGCGCGTCCGCGCTCGCGGACGGCCTCCACGGTTCGTCGCCGGGGAACACGGTCGAGGCTCATCCACCCACCCAGCGCTGAACCGTGGCGACGAGGTCGTCGGCTGCGGGCAGTGATGCCCCGTCCGCGGCCACGGGAACCGACGCTTCGGCGACGGCGGCCGGAACCGTGCCGTCGACGACGGCCGCGATCGGTTCGAGGACGCGCCAGCCGTCGTCGGTCTCTTCGATCTCTCCCTCCTCGAGACCGAGGGCGAACTGTTCGACCGTCATGAAGGCGACGCCGCCCTCGGATTTCATGTGCTCGATCAACGACTCGAGCATCTCGAGGTCGTCGTCGCTCGTGAAGTACTGGTAGTGAAACATCACGACCAGAACGTCGTTGTCGGCGTGGGACTCGTCGAACGAGTGGGTGAGTGTCTCGAGGTCCTCGAGAGGGACGTCGTCATCGTCATCGTCATCGTCGTCCGCACCGTCTCGATCGTAGGCAGTCCAGTTCTCGACGGCCAGATTCTCGGGGACGTGGCGGAGTGATTCGTTCTCGTCGTCGAAAGGAGACGCCTCGTCGTAGTAGTCGGCGGTAAACCACGAGCCGCCGGAAACGGTCGTGTAGTTGGCCTCGGCGAGCACCTCGACGGTCCGATCGTCGTACGTGTTCATCGGGGGAACGAACGTCGAGGACGGCGAGTCGACGCAGTCGGCCAGGAGCTCTTGGCCGGCCACCAGTCGTTCACGTTGCTCGTCGACCGGCAAGCCACCGAACTCGCTTCCGCCGGAGAACTCCGTGATGGGTTCGTGCGTGTAACCGTGCAGCGCCATCTCGAACTGCCCCGGGTGGTCGGCCTCGAGCGAACGGAGGTACTCACAGGTTCGTTCGTCGTCGGTGATCGGGGCGTCTCCCTCGACCATCGGGATGATCGCGAGCGTAACCGGTATCTCCGCCTCGATGAACACGTCGTTGACCGCCCGGAGTTCGTCGTGGAGGTACCACGGCTGGATGTCGTCGTTGCGGAAGACGACGATCGAGTCGTACTCTTCCCACTCCCGATCGACCGCGACCTGGTCGGGTTCGTCGTCGAGCAACGGCGTGACGGAGACGGCACCGGCGACCCCGGCGACCAGCACCGTCAGGACGAGTAGCGACGTCAACAGCTGTCGTACCGCATCGGAGCGAGGCAAGAACCGCTCTGGAACCCAGTTCCAGTGGTCGTCCTCCGACGGAAGCGTCGGAAACGTGACCGATGGGAGTTCCGAGCGCGAGACGGGGATGTCGGTCGCTGGAGTCGATCGGTGGCCACAGTCGAGACAGTGGGTCGTCGTCCCGACGGCCCGTACCGTCTCCGCGGTCGGCGTCCGGCGACACTTCGGACAGCCGTCCTCGAACGATTCACTGGGGGCGATGTGACCACACTCGTGCTCGAGGACCCGATCCTCGACGACCGACTGTGACTGACACTGCTCACAGCGGCCGTTTTGGACATCACTCATACTGTACGGGAGTCGCGGAAACTACCTTTCGTGTATGTTATCTGAAGGTAACCGGACCGGGTAACCTGAAGGGTATCGATCGCCGCCCACTGGTTCTTCTATCGGCAGTTACCGGACAGAACGACAGTTTTGTCCGACTGTCTGACGGGGGGAACGTTCACCAATACTATCAAGAACCCGATAAGAATATGCCCGGTCGTAACGTAGGACGGAGAGTGAGTACGACGCCATCGCGACCGCTCTCCGACCTCGCCCTGTCGATCGGGGCGGCAACCCAGCGAACGACCCCGGCCGTCGAGCTGCTCGCCGCCTACCGCGATCACCTCGAGTGCGCTGTCGTCGCGGTGTACGAACGGACGACCGGCCCGAACGGCGAACTGAGCTATCGGCGATCGGCGGCGGTGCCGGCCGGTGTGTCGGGCGGGAAAGCGTTTCGGGCGGCGATCGATCGCTTACCGGCGGGCGACGATCGGTCGTTCCGGGCGACGCTGCCGATCGTCGACGTCGTCGATGGTTCGCAGTACTGTGTGCTCGATCTGCCGGACGTCGGCGTGCTGGTGCTGGTGACGGACGAACCGTTGGCAAGCGAGACGATCGACGCGCTCGAGCGACTCAACGACCGGGTCGCGTCGTCCCTGGCTGGCCGAACGACGGCAGGCATAGCCACCACCGTGTCGGACGACCCGGCGGGGATGGGACGGAACCCAGAACGAAAGCGAGAGCGAGAGCGAGAACGAGAACGAGAGCGGCAACGGCTCGCGGCGAACACATTCGAGACGCTTCCGTTCACCGTCGCCGTAATCGACGCCGACGGGGAGATTCTTCTGACGAACCGAGCCTGGCGCGAGTTCGGGACCGGTGACGATCACGTCGGCGAGAACTACCTCGAGACCGCGGCGATAGCCGACGACGAGCACGCTCGTCGCGCAGTCGCCGGTATCGAGGCAGTGCTGTCGGGTGACCGAGAGACGTTCACGATGGAGTACCCCTGTCACTCCCCGGAGCGGGATCAGTGGTTCCTGCTGCGTGTGAACCGATTTACCGTCGACGGCGAGGTTCACGTCTCGATCAGTCACCTCGAGATCACCGAGCGTCGCGAGCGGGAGATCGAACTCGAGCGCAACCAGGACTTCCTCGAGACCGTTCAGGAAAGCGCCGCGATCGGGGCCTGGGAGTTCGACCTCGAGTCCGGGAAGCTCCGGTGGGAGCCGGAAGTCTACCGCATCCACGAACTCCCCCTCGAGTACGAACCGACCGCCGAGGCAGCACTGTCGTTTTGCCATCCGGACGATCGACCGAGGGTCGCCGACGCGTTCGAGTCTCTCGTCTCCGACGGAACGCCGTTCGACCTCGAACTCCGACTCGTGACGGCGACCGGCGACTACAAGTGGGCCAGGGTTCGAGGTGATCCCCACTACGACGGCGACGAGCTCGTCAGCGTACGCGGCATCTCCCAGGACATCCACGAGCGAAAGACACACGAGATCGAACGCGAGCGGATCACGAACCGGTTCGAACGCTTCGCCGGCGCGGTTCGGAACGGCTTCTACCTGATCCGGCCGGATTACTCGGAGGCGCTGTATCTGAACTCCGCTGCTTCGAAGGTGTACGGCGTCCCCGAGGAGAAACTCCTCGAGGACCCGTTGGCGTGGCTCGAACACGTACACCCCGACGACATCGATCGAGTCACACGGCGAATCGAGGACCGCGACCCGGCACTGGCCGACGGCTCACAGAAACTCGAGTTCCGACTCGAACACCCCGACCGCGGACTGCGGTGGCTGTTGAGCAGGGCACACGCGGTGTTCGACGACGACGGCGAGGTGATCCACCTGGCCGGCGTGACGACCGACATCACCGAGCGTCGCCGGCTCGAGGACTCGGTCCGACGAAGCGAGACATCGCTGCGGCGACTCGTGGCACTCGCCGCGGATACGGAGCTGTCGGTCGAGGAGAAACGCTCGCGGATGCTCGCGCTCGGTTGCGACTATCTCGGGGTGTCCTGTGGGTTCGTGAGCCGGCACACGGACGACGACTGGACGATCGTCGACGTTAGCGGCTCTCATCCCGAAATCCGGTCCGGAGACCCGCCACCGGATACTCCGTGTCGACGACGGATGCTCGAGGAGGAGGGCGTCGTTGCGTTCGCCGGCGACGGCGACGAAGGTGGGGAGGGTGACGTGCGTGACGTAGACGACGACTCCCAGTTCCCCTGTTTCCTCGGGGGACGGGTGACGGTCGACGGCGATCTATACGGGACGCTGTGCTTCGTCGACGAAACCCCCCGGGACCGCGAGTTCACCCCGACGGAACGGACGTTCGTCGAACTGCTCGTCCAGTGGCTCGGGTACGAACTCGCCGGACAGAACGCCGAACGGATGCTCCGGGGACTCAACACGACCGCACGCCGACTCGTATCGGCCGGGACTCACGCGGCGATCGGTTCGATCGCTACTGCGTGTGCGGACGATGTCCTCGAGTTTCCGATCGCGGGCATCTGGACCCACGACGAGCGACAGAACACTCTCGTCCCGCTCGCCGCGACGACCGGGAGCGACGCGGTCGTCGACGATCCGCCGACGTTCGAACGGGATGACGGTCCCATCTGGTCGGCCTTCGAAGCCGGTAACCGGCGCGTCTACGACGACCCCGAGATCGCGGCGAGAGTGTACGACCGGCCGACCCGGATTCGCGCGGTGGCTGTCATCCCACTCGGTGACTACGGGGTGTTGCTCGCGGGGGCGACCGAGCAACGGTCGTTCGCCGAGGGCGATCTGACCCGCCTCGAGATGCTCGCCTCGACCGTCGAAGCAGCACTCGAGAGAGCCAACCGCGAACAGCTACTGCGTGAGACGCGAGCCGAACTCGAACGCTCGAACCGGAAACTCGAGCAGTTCGCGTACGCGGCCTCCCACGACGTCAAAGAACCGTTGCGGTCGACGGCGAACTACCTCACGCTGTTTCAGGAGCTGTACGAGGAAGGGGACGCGATCGATACAGCAGGGCTCGAGTTGCTCGAGCAGGCGGTCACCGGGACCGAGCGTATGCGATCGATGATCGACGGGCTGTTACACTACTCCCGTGTCGAGACCCACGGCGAACCGACCGACGCCGTCCCGCTCGAGGAGGTCCTCGAGCAAGCGACGCGTAACCTGGCGGTCCGGATCGAAGAGACGAACGGGACGATCACCCACGACACGTTACCGACCGTCCGGGGCGATACTGGACTGCTCGTGCAGTTGTTCCAGAACCTCCTCGATAACGCGTTGAAGTATAACGACACGCCGACCCCTCGCGTTCACGTCACCGCCGAGTCGGACGTGCCGACACCGAGTGACCGTTCCGCCTCCGTCGCCGGTCGATCCGAGACGGCGGATCGGTTCCACCGAATCCGTGTCGAAGACGACGGCGTGGGGCTGGACGCGGACGCGGCCGGCCGGGCGTTCGACGTGTTTGAGCGGCTCGGTCGACGGGACGACGAGGGGACCGGGATGGGACTCGCACTGTGTCAACGTATCGTCGAGTACCACGGTGGAACGATCACTCTCGAGTCGGAGCCGGGAAGCGGAACGACCGTCGAACTCCTGCTTCCCGGGACGGAACCGTGACGTCGTCGGACGACTGGGTCGTCGGGCGCACACTTATTACCGTTGCTGTCGTAAACGATTCGAGAACGAAACGAACGCATGACAGACGCTGATCCGGCGGATTCGGTTGCGCGGTCGGTACTGGGCACCAAGTGGAAACCACGGGTGATCAGCGCGCTCGCGACCGACGGCAAACTGGGATTCGGTGCCCTCCAGCAGGAACTGGACGGCATCTCGAGTAAAGTGCTCTCGAGCAACCTCGAGGACCTCCTCGAGCGCGACGTAATCGCCCGTGACGTCGTCCAGGAGCAGCCGCGCCGAGTCGAGTACGAACTCACCGCCGCCGGTGACGCACTCTATGCGATTCTCGAGCGGATGATCGAGTGGGACGAACAGTACGTCGAAGGGGCGGGACTACCGACGGTGTTGCTGGCCGAGGACGACCCCCGCCTCCTCGAGATGTATTCGCTGTGGCTCTCGACCGAGTACGACGTTGTGACGGCCGAAAACGGGCGTGACGCGCTTCGGGCGCTCGACGAGTCGGTCGATGCCGCGATGCTCGACCGCGGTATGCCAGGGTTGACCGGCGACGAGGTCGCCGCGGCACTCAAGAGCATCGGCCAGCCGACGCCGATCGGCTTCCTGACCTCGATGCAGGTCTCGCCGGCGGACGCCTCACTGCCGGCCGACCGGCTGTTGTGTAAACCCGTCTCGAAAGCGAAACTCCACGAGGCGATCGAAGACCTGCTCGGACTCGACGAGCGGTCCGCACTCGCTCGCGACGTCGAGGCACGAAAACACCGACTGACGTTCGTCGAACGGCACCTGGGCTCGGGCGTCACCGGGACCGACGCCTACGAACGAGCGCGTGCGGAGCTCGAACGGGTCGAAGCCGACAGGAAGGCGGCACTCGAGGAACGGGAGCCGTGGCGGCGGTACGTCGAGTCGGCCGACGACGAACACACCACGGATGAGAAACAGTAGTGCTCGAACGAGAGCGGACGATACAGGGACTCACGACGCCGTCGAGGACGTGGTGTACGTCGAAGACAGCGACGACGACGCGACGATGATCGAAACCGTCGTTTCTCAGACCCGGTGTGTCGCCGACCTGACGCGTGTCGACCGCGCTGCCGACGCACTGGCGCTCCTCGAGGCGGTCGAAGCCGGCGACCGACGCCGACCGACGCTGCTTCTCGTCGACGTGAACCTCCCCGACGGATCGGGCTTCGACGTCGTCGAACGGGCCCGGGACACCCATCCTCGCTCCGTGCTCCCGATCGCCGTCGTCACCGGCTCGGCGTCGCCCGACGACGTGCGGACGGCATACGCCGCGGGAGCGAACGTCTACGTCGTCAAACCGTTGTCGTTCGTCGAGTTTCGACAACGGCTGGCCGGTCTCTGTCGGTTCGTCGCCGCAACCGAGCCGACCGACGAATCGGCGTGAGGATCGCCCCACCCCGGAGGAATTTGTCGCTGTAGTGCGTTCGTTAGCACATGGACCCCCTCGAGACGCGGTCGGTACTGCTCGTCGAAGACGAAGACGACGACGCACGCCTGTACCGAACGATGCTCCAGCAGCTTCAGGCCGACGCACTCGAGGCGGCGTCGCTTCCGTCGATCGCCGTCGACCGCGTCGAGAACCTGTCAGCCACCGTCGATCAGCTCCAGGAGGACGCGTCGGCGATCGACGTCGTCCTGCTCGATCTGAACCTCCCCGACTCGAGTGGGCTGGAGACGCTCGAGTCCGTCCTCGAGCAAAGCGACGGGACCGCCGTGGTCGTCCTGACGGGTATCGACGACGGCGCGATCGGCCTCGAGGCCGTCGAGCGCGGGGCGGAGGACTTCCTCGTGAAAGACCACGTCACCCCGCGAGTCCTGACGCGGACGATCAACTACGCGATCGAACGGAAGCGACGGACGCTCGAACTCGAGCGCCAGCGCCGCGAACTCGCCGTGTTGAACTGGCTCATCCGACACGAGATCAGAGACGACGCTGCGGTGATTCTCGGCTGGATCGAGGCACTCGATCCGGACGACCCCACCGAAGAGCGGATCGTCTCGCGGATCGTCGAGGCCGGCGAGCACGTCGTCGAGTTGACCGAATCCGTCGGTGCGATGGTCGAGGCACTCGAGGAGCCGGCGGCAACGCTCGATACGGTCGTCCTCGAAGCGGTCCTCCAGGAAGAGATTGCGCGACTCGAGACACGCTACGAGGACCTCGACGTCGCCTTGGACGGCGCGGACGGAACGACCCGGGTGCGTGCGGACCGCTTTCTCAACGTCGTCGTCCGAAACGTGTTGACGAACGCGGTCGTACACGACGACACCGGAACGCCGGAACCGACGGTCACGGTTGTCACAGGGCAGAACAACGACGAACTGGTCGGCTTTCAGGTCGCCGACAGCGGACCGGGACTGCCGACAGCCAACCGCCGTCGCGTCGTCGACCGTGGCTGGTCGGGCGTCGACGAGCGAACCGGGATCGGGTTGTACCTCGTCCGGACGTTCGTCGACCGCTACGGGGGCCGCCTCGAGATCGACGACAACGAGCCGCGGGGTACGATCGTCCGAATTCTGCTCGAGCCGGCCGAGTGAGCGGCGTCACTGCCTACCCGCTGTCCCGTATCGTATCAGCAACGATCCACGACCGTCTCACCGGACGGTCACGCTTTTCGCGAGGTTTCTGGGTTTGTCGATCGGACGGCCGAGCGCGTTGGCGAGCCAGTAGGCGAGCAACTGGAGCTGGACGTTCGCGACGATCGGCATCACGGCAGGGTGAGTCTCGGGAACCTCGAGGACGAACTCGGCGTGGCGTTCGACGGTTTCGGGCACGTCGGTGACGGCGACGACGGGTGCTCGACGAGCCTGGACTTCCTTGACGTTCCCGATCGTCTCGGCGGTGTGTTCGCGCCCCGAAACGAGCGCGAACACCGGGGTCTCGGCCGTGACGAGTGCGAGCGGACCGTGTTTCAGCTCGCCCGCCGGGAACCCCTCGGCGTGTCGGTACGAGATTTCTTTGAGCTTCAACGCTCCCTCGAGTGCGACGGGAGCGTTGTAGCCGCGGCCGACGAAAAAATAGGCGTCCGCATCGAGGAGTTCCCCGACGAGGTCGCGGACACTCGAGCGGTCGAGGACGGCCTGGATGTAGTCCGGCAGGCGTCGGAGCTCGCGAAGGAACTCGTGAGACTGCGGGCCGGCGAGAGCGCTCGCGAGCAACGAAAGGGTGACTTGCTGAGAGGCAAAGGACTTGGTCGCGGCGACGCTGATCTCCGGTCCGGCACGAACGTAACAGGCGTACTCGGCCTCGCGGGCCGCCGAACTCGCGACGACGTTGGTCACCGCGAGCGTCGTCGCTCCCGCACGGTTCGCGCCGCGAAGCGCCTGCATCGTATCCGCCGTCTCCCCGCTCTGGGTGACAGCGACGACGAGCGTGTCCTCGTCGACGGGTACCGAGCCGGCGTCGTACTCGCTGGCGACGAACGTCTGTGCCGGGATACCCCGCCGCTGGAACAGCCGCTCGCCGAACAGTCCGGCATGGTAGGAAGTGCCACAGGCAACGAGTTGGACCGACGACGGTTCCTCGAGCCCCTCGAGTTCGGGCAGCGAGACGGAAGCCGCCAGCTCTTCGACGCGACCCCGGAGACAGTCACGGATCGCACGGGGCTGTTCGGCGATCTCCTTTCGCATGTAGTGGTCGTAGCCGCTCTTGCCGACGGCTTCGGGGTCCCACTCGATCGTTTCGATCGGCTTGTCGAGGGGCGTCCCCTCCACGTCAGCGACGGTCACCGATTCGGGGGAAACGGACGCGAACTCGCCGTCGTCGAGGTAGATCACGCGGTCCGTGTACGGGACGAACGCGGGCACGTCGCTCGCGAGGTAGTTCGCCCCCTCGCCGACCCCGAGAACGAGTGGCGACTCGTGACGTGCGGCGTAGATCGTCTCACACCCGGCGAAGACGGCAGCGATCGCGTAACTCCCCTCGAGCCGGTCGATCGCCCGCCGAAACGCAGTCTCCCGGTCGGCACCGGCCGCCCGTTCGCGCTCGATCAGGTGCGGGACGACCTCCGTATCGGTCTCGCTCACGAACCGACAGCCCGCCCCGGACAGCTCGTCCCGCAGCGGCCGGTAGTTCTCGATGATGCCGTTGTGGACGACCGCGACGGAGCCGTCCTCGTCCGTGTGCGGGTGGGCGTTCACGTCCGTCGGCGGTCCGTGTGTGCTCCAGCGCGTGTGTCCGATCCCGACGGTCCCCCGGAGCTCGTCGCCCGTCCCGTCCAGCGCGTCCTCGAGCGCCGAGAGGTCGCCCTCGCGTTTTTCGACGGCGAGGGACCCGTTCGTCACCGCGACGCCCGCGGAGTCGTACCCCCGATACTCGAGCCGCGAGAGGCCGTCGACGAGCATCCCGAGGACGTCGTCGGTGTCGGCACAGCCGATGATCCCACACATCAGGATCGCACCTCGGCGTCGGCAGGGATCGTTCCGTGGACGACCGCACCAGCGTCGATCTCGGCGGCGGCACCGACGATCGTTCCCGGGACGTAGGTCACGCCGCCGCGATCGGTGACCCGGTCCGCGAGCAGCGCCCCGATCGGTTCGCCCTCGAAGAACCGGTCGCCGACCCGAACGTCGCTCGGCCCGCCAGGGACGATCGAACCGTGGCCGACATCGACGCCGACGCCGGTGACGCAGTCGTCGACGGTCGCGTTCGGACCGATCCGGGTTTCGGCGTCGATCACGCTTCGCTTGACGACTGCGTTCGAGCCGATCGTCACGTTCTCACCGAGGCAGGTGTCCGGACCGACGACCGCTCCGGGTCCGATCTCACAGCCTCGGTCGACGACGGTCGGCGACAGCACCACCGCCGACTCGTGAACCGTCGCCGACTCGGCAACCGCATCCTGGACGATCCCCGCGTCGAACAGCGATCGAGAGACGTCGAGCAGGTCCCACGGGTACGTCGCGTCGAGCCAGTACCCGTCGGACCGGACGCCACGAACCGACTCGCCGGCCGCAAGCAGGGCGTTGATCGCGTCCACGAGCGATAGCTCCCCGTCGACGGGCTCCAGCCGTTCGATCGTCTCGAAGAGCGACGGTTCGACGACGTAGACGCCGGCATTGAGTCGGTACGGCCGTTCGTCGGTCGGGTTCTCGACGAGCTCCGAAACGGCCCCGTTCTCGAGGAGTACCCCGCCGTACTCGCCGATCGCCTGTCGCTCGAGGACACCGAGTGTCACGGGGGACGCGTCGTGGCCAGCGACGACGGCCTCGACGATCCGTCGATCGACGAGTTGGTCGCCGTTGACGACCACCGTCGGCCCGTCGACGACCGGAGCGGCGACCGCAAGTGCGTGAGCGGTCCCCAGCTGGTGGTGCTGTTCGACGTAGGTCAACTCGGCATCACGGTACGTCGAGCCGAAGTGCGATCGAATCCGATCCCCGCGATAGCCGACGACGACCGTGATCGAGCCGAGACCGGCATCGATCAACTGGTCGAAAACGTGCTCGAGGACCGGTCTCGTTCCTGCCGGGAGCATCGGTTTCGGACGGTTTCGGGTGAGCGGACGCAGTCGAACGCCCTCCCCGGCGGCGAGCACGACCGCGGACGAGACGCTCATGGGGGCGGTACGTCGTCGCTACGCTTTGTTTCGGCAGTCCTACAGCGATTCTCCCGCAGTGGGAGCGCCGACGAACGCGATCGCTGGGGAGAAACGACATGTTTCCGCCGTCGGCTCCGGCCCCGACCGTCCGACCCAGAACTGCCTCGCGGGCGTCGTGTCCCGTTCGACCGCGATATTCGGCTCTTCAGGGGATCAAAGCAGGTCTCGAGTACGAAAGCGTCGCTTACCCCGGTCGATCGGGCCGATCGACGCCCGCCCGCGCGTAAAGGGTGGCTTTTTATGTCGACCGTTCGTACCACGGCGTATATGTTCAAGGCCATCGTGAGCGCGGAAACGCTCACCAGCGCGCTCGACTCGGTGAGCGTGCTGGTCGACGAGTGTAAAATCCACCTCGAGGAAGACGGGCTCGAAATCCGGGCCGTCGACCCCGCTAACGTCGGGATGGTCGACCTCTCGCTCGACGCGGCCGCGTTCGAATCCTACGAGGCCGACGGCGGGCTGATCGGCGTCGACCTCTCCCGGCTCGAGGACATCGCGGGCATGGCCGACTCCGGCCAGCTCATCCAGCTCGAACTCGACGAGGAAACGCGCAAACTCCAGATCCAGATCGACGGGCTCGAGTACACGCTCGCGCTGATCGACCCCGACTCGATCCGCCAGGAACCCGACATCCCGGACCTGGACCTGCCCGCCGAAGTTATCCTCGAGGGCAAAGATGTCAACCGGTCGGTGACCGCCGCCGACATGGTCTCCGATCACATCGCGCTGGGCGTCGACGAAGGCGAGGAGTTCTTCTACGTCGACGCGGAGGGCGACACCGACGACGTCCACCTCGAGCTCACCCAGGAAGACCTGATCGACCTGCAGGTCGGCCCCGCACACTCGCTGTTCTCGCTCGACTACCTCAAGGACATGAACAAGGCGATCCCCGCCGACACCGAGGTCACGCTGCATCTCGGCGAGGAGTTCCCGGTCAAGATCTACTTCGGCTTCGCCGAGGGACAGGGCCAGGTCACCTACATGCTCGCGCCGCGAATCCAGAGCGACTAACTTCTCGGCTCATCCCCCATCTCGTTCTCGAGCCATCTATCCGAAACCGGATAGTTACGTCTTCCTGTTCTTTTCAGCCGTTCATCTATTTTAGTCGAGGCGAAGTATCAGTAATAGATAAGAACATCTCGGAACGTACTGCGGGTGGTGACGCGCGCGTTGGAATTCTAGTTTCGCCCCGAGAGCAGCTCGAGCGCCGGTTCGGCCAGTAGTTTTTTGAATGATCTTTTTAGATACTCGATCTATATGATTATTCTACTATCATTCGATACGAAATATTCTAGTTAGATTAATTATAAGTACATCCAGTGTGTGGGCCATGATGAGCTGTATCAATGACAGACTCACGCAGTCTTGTCGCTGTACTCGCGGTGTTCATGGCGCTGATGATGGTGACATCACCAGTGGCGATGGCCGCGGGACCAGCAACAAGCGGGGGAACAGCACACTCCGTCGACGAGGTCAATGTCGACGAAGTCACAACACAGACGGCAGATGACGTAGAGATACAATCCGAGCTTGCAGACGACGCCTCGGAGCAGGATCGTCTCGAAGTCATCGTCAACATGGATTCGTCGGAGTCTCTGTACGCTGAAACACTCAGCGAAGACTCCGTCGAAGCGACCATGCACGAGGCAGAAACCACCCAGGCTCCGCTAAAGGCCTACGCCGAAGATACCGACGGCGTGACGGTCGAAGACGACTTCTGGGCCACGAACGCGGTTCTGCTCGAGGTCGACACTACCGAAGTGTCGCTCGAACAGATCGCGTCCGTCGACGGCGTGATCGGACTGTACGAGAACGCCGAAATTCAGATTCCGGAGCCAAACGCTGAGGGCGACGCTGACGACGTCGATGCCGAGACCTTCGTTGGTGGCGGTGAGGACCCGACCACGACGTTCGGCCTCGATCAGATCGACGCGCCCGAGGCCTGGGACATCACAACCGGTGAAGGGGTCGACGTCGCCGTCGCCGACACGGGGATCGATCCGGATCACCCGGACATTGACCTCGACGAGGACAACTGGGTGAATTACGTCGATAGCGAGCAGGAACCACACGACGACCATGGTCACGGCACGCACGTCGCCGGAACCATTGCAGGAGGTGACGCGAGCGGTGCGAACATCGGCGTTGCTCCCGACGCAACGCTGCACGGCGTCAAAATCCTCGGCGCTGATGGTGGCGGCAGCCTGGCAGGCATTCTGGCGTCCGTCGACTACGCCATCGCAAACGACATCGACGTGATCAACTACAGTATCGGTGTCGGAAGCGGAACCTTCGCCGACTTCGCTGAGGAAATCTACACAGCGTACAACGACCACGACGTGGTCGTCGTCGGCTCCGCCGGGAACTCCGGTCACGGCATTGCGACGACCCCCGGCGACAACCCCGGTTCGATCACTGTCGGTGCGACCGATGACACCGAGGACGTGGTCGACTTCTCCAGTGGAGATTACATCCACACCGAAACCTACTGGGGTGAAGAGGCTCCCGAAGAGTGGCCCGACGAATACGTCGCGCCCGACGTGAGCGCGCCCGGTCACCTCGTCGCGAGCGCTGCTGCTGAAGGTGCCTACGAGGACGCACAGGTCCACGACGACCCACGTCTCGCATCGATCTCGGGTACCAGCATGGCCGCACCGCACGTGGCCGGTACGGCAGCACTCGTCCAGTCCTCGACCGAAGAGGACCTGGGTGCCGAGGATATTCACGAGACCATCGACGACACCGCACAGAACCCTGTCGATTCCGAAGACGAAGACGTTCGTCACGGTAACGGGATCGTCAACGCCTACGAAGCAGTGACCGAGGAGGTCGGAACGACCACTGTCGAGGGTGAGATCGTCGACCCCCACACTGGTAACGGTGTTCCCGGTGCAGTCGTCGAAGCGAGCGGCAGTGAGACGCTGACCGACGTTGACGGCGAGTTCGAGTTCGAGGTCAACGAGAAGATCGACGAACTCACCGTCACCGCCGACGGCTACGAATCGACGACCGCCGCGGTGGATCACTCCGACAGTGAGTACGACGTCGGTACGCTCGACCTGTACGCGACGCCCGCGTTCGACCTCGAAATGCCGGCTGACGAGATTTACGCGCTCGGTGTCCCCGGTCCAACCGACCAGACGCTCGATGATGTCTTCGACGAGACGCCCGAGGGAGTCGTCTACGAGTTCGACACCGACGACAACAGCTGGGAGCTGATCAGCGACTTCGATCAGGAAGTCGATCCGCTCGATGCGTACGCCGTCGTTGCGGAAAGCGACGCCAGCGCGACCGTCGAATTCACGGGCGAACCCGGCAGCAGTGCGACCGGCGTTCCCGCCGAAGGATCGGTCGACGACGGCTGGAACTTCGTGAGCGGCCCGGCGGCTGACTCGCCCGAAGACGCGTTCGAGGCGAGTACCGCCGACCCGGTCCAGATCTTCTCGATGCAGGAAGGACCGGAAGGTGCACTGGTCACTGAAGAGAGTGCCATCGGTGGCGCTCCGGCATCGATCGAAGGACACAGCGGCGAGCTGAACCCGTTCAAGGGGTACTTCGTCTACGCCGCTGACGACGGATCGGTTGGCACGCAGGTAACTACGGATACCACGTTCGCTGAGGCAAGCGAGATGCTCGGCTACGACGTGGGCACGATCGAGGGTACCGTCGAGCGGCCGAGCGGCGCTGGCTCCGAGACCGGTGACGCTGTCGAAGGCGCGACGGTCTACTCCGACACCGGCTTCAGCGCGACGACTGCTGAAGACGGTAGCTTCACCATCCCGTACGCGCTCGAAGGCGAGAGCATCGAGCTCCACGCCGACGCGGAGGGGTACGAACTGCAGGAAACCGAAGCGATCGAAGCGAGCGGTGGTGACTCCGGCGAGGAGATCACCCTCCACGCGGAGGCGATTCCGAGCGTCGAGATCACCAACGTCGACGCCTCCGAAACTTCGCCCATCACCGAAGGTGAGGAGTTCGAGTTCACCTACGAAGTGAGTAACGAGGGCGACCTCGACTTCGAGGGTGGCGTCGTCGAGAAGGCGACCGAGCGGAACGCGGTGAACTACACCGACAGCGAGCCGCTTGTACCTGATGATGACGAGGAGCACGAGACTACGATGGGCACCGACATCGGTGACGCAGGCATCGTGCCGATCACCGTCGAAGCCGGTGCCGAGCTCGACGAAGGGCTTACCACCGACAACCAGATCGACGGTCAAGAGGCCCGTGACACTGCGGGTGCCTACGTAGAGGCAGCCGAAACCGGCTCGATCTACGGAGACATCACCGACACTGCGGGTGACGGAATCGACGACGTCACCGTCACCGCGGAAGGTGACACTGCAGGACCGTACGAGGTAGAAACTGATGCAACCGGCTCCTACGAGATCGAAGACGTTGTCGCGGACGACGTCTACTCGGTCGAAGCCGACCACGATTACTACACTGCCGACGACGAGACCGGAGTCGAGGTCGACGCCGAGCAGGGCACTAGCGTCAACTTCGAACTCGCCGAGAACGGCGAACTGACCGGTACGGTGACGGCNTTACTACACTGCCGACGACGAGACCGGAGTCGAGGTCGACGCCGAGCAGGGCACTAGCGTCAACTTCGAACTCGCCGAGAACGGCGAACTGACCGGTACGGTGACGGCAAGCGGTGACACCGTCGACGCCCAGACGTTCGGCTCCGACGAGCCGATCGAAGGCGCAACGGTCGAACTGGTCGATATCGACGACGGTATCGAAGCAACGACTGACGAAAACGGCAACTACCACTTCGACAACGTCCCGGTCGGGACCCACGATGTCGAAGTGACTGCTGACGACTTCGCGACGGACGATTCGGTCGATGTCGAGATCACTGACGGTGAACAGACCGAGCAGGACTTCGCACTCGACTACGCCGAGCAGGGTACCATCGAGGTTGCGGTAACTGCAAGCGGTGACACCGACGGGTTCGGTACGGAAACTGTCGCGACCGACGAGCCCATCGAGGGCCTCGACGTGACGGTGTACGAGTCCGACGGTGATGAGACCGAAGTCACGACTGGACACACTGACGAAAACGGTGAGTTCGCTACTGATGTCGACGTCGATGTCGACGAGGGTTACATCGTCGAGGTCGATGGCGGCACAGAGTACGCGAACGCCCACGAAGAGAACGTCACCGTCTACTCCGACGAGACGGAGTCCCTGCACTTCGAACTGGACTACAGCGAAGCCAACGACCTCGAAGGGCAGGTAACCTCGGACGGTGAGACCGGAATCGAGGACGCTACTGTCGAGCTGTACGAAGTCGAACAGCTCGACACGTACTTCCAGTGGAGCGATATCGAGGAAGTCGACAACACGACTACCGACGCGGACGGTAACTACGAGATCGAAAACCTCGAAGTGAACGTCGAGGACGACGAGGGCTACGTCCTGGTCGTCAACGCCGACGGCTACGCGCTCGAAGAGCGCGAGATCGACGTCGGCTCCGACACGGAGGAAGTAGAGGACTTCGAACTCGACGAAGCGAGCGTCGAATTCAGTGACCAGGCTACCGAAGATGGTCAGACGATCGTCGTGGACGATATCCAGACCGTCAACGACGATGACTGGGTTGCTGTGTACGACGTGACCGAAGACGAACCAGAACAGGTTGGTGCGACGCAGTTCGACGGAACGTCGGCCGAAGAAGTGACCGTCGATCTGACCAGTCCGGCTGACTCCAGCGGTATCTACGAAGTCAGACTGTACGAAGACGGTGATGCCGGTCCGAACACTGACGCCTGGATCGGTGCCGAAGATATCGCAGCCGTCAGCATGGCTGAAGCCGACATCGTCTTCGACGGTGACGAAGGAGTCGACCAGGTCGAGACTGTCGAAGTCGAATCCGCAGAAGGCTTCGTCGATGTGAACTTCGACGGAGCACTCGAACCGGCGGAGNCATCGTCTTCGACGGTGACGAAGGAGTCGACCAGGTCGAGACTGTCGAAGTCGAATCCGCAGAAGGCTTCGTCGATGTGAACTTCGACGGAGCACTCGAACCGGCGGAGTACTTCGTCGGTATCACAGACGACGAAGACAACCTTGTCGGTGTCTCCGACCTGCTGACCGGAGACGAGTCGGACATCGAGATCGACGTCGACGCCATCGAGGAGACTGGCGATTACACGGCAACGCTCCACGGTGTCGACGACGAAGGCGAGGAAGTCGAACCTGGCGAGCCGATCCTGTTCGCCACTGACTCCGGCCTGGAAACGGTCTCGGAAACTGCTGAGATTACCGTCGAGGACTCACCTGATGGTACGGTGACCTTCGGCGAGACTCCCGTTGACGGTGACGAGGACGTGACCGCGGACGTTACGGAACTCGAAAACACTGAAGACGGCTTCCTCGTCGTTGAAAACCAGGCTGGAGACAACATCGTCGAAGGCGAGGAATCGGCCGAAGTGACCGAGACCGGCACCGAGACGATCAGCATCGACGAGGCTGCGACCGCTGGTGAGGACCTGACGGTCACCCTCTACGCGAGCGACACCCTGGATAACGAATCCGAACTCGATAGTGCGACCGAAGAGGTTGTTGGAGAACCTGACGCGACGATCACGAACGTCGAGGAGATTAACGCCAACGACGAAGAAGTGACTGCAACTGCCGAGTTCTCCGGTGAAGTCAGTGACGGCGAAGTCTACGTCACTGTCGAAGAAGATGACACTGCGC
>NZ_AOMA01000101.1 GCF_000337895.1 Halobiforma nitratireducens JCM 10879 | reverse complement strand
CGTCACTGTCGAAGAAGATGACACTGCGCAGTCCGGTGACATCGCCACCGATGTCGAAACTGTCACTGANTGACCTAGAACGCCAGGTCGAAGATGAAGAGGTCTACGTCGTCGTCTACGAAGACGATGACGCACTGGACAACGAACTCGACCGACAGTCCGAGTCCGTTCCCCAGGCATAGCCAACAACTCTATCTTTCCAGCTTAACTGCTACCAACAAATGATATACCACACAACGGAGGGCAGGACCACATGACCGGGGCACACACTCGCTGGCTCGCAGTAGCGCTAGCGACCATCGTGCTCCTCTCCGCCATCGCCGTCGGCGGCGCGGCACCCGCCCTCGCGGACGACGACCCCGATCCGGTGCCCGCAGCCTACTACGGCACCGTCGAAATCGACGGCGAACCCGCTCCCGAAGGGACCGAAATCGCCGCCGTCATCGACGGCGAAGTGCGCGGCACCATCACCGTCGACGAGGCCGGTGAATTCGGCGGCTCCGCCGCCGACGAAGACAAGCTCGTCGTCGAGGGCACCACAGACGACGCCGGTGAGCCAGTCGACTTCCTGGTCAACCAGCAGGAAGTCGACCACCCCACAGTCGAGTGGGAATCCGGTGACTCCCAATCAGTCGCCCTCGAAGGCGACGGCGTCGACGACCTGTCGATCTTCGACGTCGACATCGACGAGAACGCATCCGACACCGACATCGACGTCGGCGAGACCGCAACCGTCGTCGCCGACATCGAGAACACCGGCGACACCGCCGGAGAAACCGACGTCACGTTCGAGGTCAACGACACCGTCGAAGACGACATCGAGGACCTCGAACTCGACGTCGACGAAACCGAAACAGTCGAGTTCGACATCGAACTCGACGAGGAAGGCGATGTCAACGCGACGGTCAAGACCGACGACGACCAGGCCACCGTAACCCTCAGCGCCGACGACGACGACGGCGACGCGCCGGGCATCTCGCTCCCGTCTCCGGACCCGGCACCGGACCCGGAGCCTGAGGCCGAGTTCGACGTCACCGACGTCGACCTCGATGCCACGCAACTCCTCGTCGGCGAGTCGGTGACCGTCACCGCCACGATCGAAAACGTCGGCGAAGAGAGCGGCGAAACGACCGCCGCACTCGTCATCAACGGCGAAACCGTCGACGAACAGGATGTCACCGTCGACGCCGGTGCAACTGCGACCGTGACGTTCACCGAGACGTTCGACGAGGCCGGCGAATACGACGTTGCGGTCGGCGAGTTCGACGCCGACACGATCACCGTGTCCGAGCCCGAACCCGCCGCGTTCGACGTCGACGACGTGCAGGTGACCGACGACGAGATCGTCGCCGGCGATGAAATCGACATCTCCGCCACGATCGAGAACGTCGGCGACGAAGCCGGCACGTTCACCGCCGAACTACTCGTCGACGGCGAGGTCGTCGACGAACAGGATGTCACCGTCGACGGCAACGACGCCGAGACCGTGACGTTCACCGAAGCGTTCGACGAATCGGGAGAGTTCGACGTCACCGTCGGCGATGCCGACCCCGTGACGATCACCGTCACTGACGACGACGGCATCCCCGGCTTCAGTGCCACGGCAGCTGTCGTCGCACTGCTTGCGGTCGCGCTCCTCGCGCGCCGCCTGTAACCCGGGGACGGAACGGCACCCGTTCTCCCGACCGACAATTCGCTTTCGCTCATCTGTAGAAGTCAGTACTCAAGATTTTCTCGAACCAGTTGTCGGTGTTGAGAGT
>NZ_AOMA01000100.1 GCF_000337895.1 Halobiforma nitratireducens JCM 10879 | reverse complement strand
ATGTATTTCGTTGACAAAAGAAGTACTCATCGATACAGATGAGCGATTCGCTTTTTTCGATCGCGATACGTTCCGACCTCCGACTCTCCAGCAGACAGGCGACCAACACTGCCGTCTCTCGAGTGAACTGACCCTCCCGTGTTCGAGCAGCGTGTTTTTCCGGGGAGCTGTTCCCATCGGTAGCGTGTGGTCCCTATAGTAGCCACTGCACGTCAGTGTACACCTGATCGCCAGACGGATCGGCGACCAGTGTCAAATCGTTGCAGTTGGTACTATAGTTCCATCCCCGTTCTCGTCGTCGTCCACGTCCACGCTCAGGTTCCCCTCTCGTCCCTGTCCCCACCCCGTGAATCGACGACACCAGCCGGAACGATCGCGACCGACAACCCACTCGTCTCCACTCGAGACGATCCCGAAAGGACGACGCTGGCACGTTCGGTCGATCCAACTGCTCGCGTCGCCATAGCCGTCGAACGGTTGGTGCAGTTCTGACGAGCCGTCCTGTCTATCTCATCCCATCCCGCCCTCACGGAGCATCCGAGCGGACGGCCGATCGACTCGAAATCCACGGGCGGACTTAAAACGGATACATGATAAGGAGAGT
>NZ_AOMA01000099.1 GCF_000337895.1 Halobiforma nitratireducens JCM 10879 | reverse complement strand
CAAAAGGGCGAACACCTCCCTCACCACTCGCGGTTCGCGATCACCTCCTTTCTGACGAGCATCGGGATGACGACCGACGAGATCGTCGAACTCTACCGGGTGAACTCCTCCTTTGGTGAAGAGATGACCCGCTACCAGACCGACCACATCCGTGGGGACAGCTCGCCGACGGAGTACTCGCCGCCCTCGTGTGCGACGATGCAGTCCTACGGCGACTGCGTGAACAAGGACGATCTCTGTGAGCGGATTCCCCATCCCATGGCCTACTACGAGGAGCGGATCGACGACGCCGACGACGAGGACCTCGAGGACTGGCGCGGCCAGGACGGCGAGGCCGATGGAGAGACAGCCAGCGCCGAGTGAGACGGCTCTCCCGACGAGTTTCGCCGCCGCTTGGAGGAGAGTGACACCGGAACGGACGGGAACGGGTCCGCGATCCAGGAAGAAATCGAGGATCAGTTCCGCGGCGGATCGTCGACCGACTCGAGGTCGTCGGCCCGTTCCTGAACGTCACGGAGTGTCGTTTCCTGTTCGCTCCGCGAGAGGCCGCCGGGTTCGGCGTGTCGTCTCTCGTACTGCCCCGACGGGATCGCGTTCCAGACGTCCGAGTCGTCGGCGTCCGGATCGGGTTCGGAACGCGGTCCGTCGGCCGAGTCGCCGACTCGGTCCTCGGTGCCGGCGTCCGTCTCACCGGCCGGCGCTTGTAACACGAGCACGACCGCCAGCACCACGAAGACGGTCATCGTTCCAACGGCTCCCGCCGGAGTGAGCATCGCCGACGTGTGAAACACCAGCGACGAGGCGAGCACTACCAGCGCAGCCCCGACGACGAGCGGCCACAGCAACGGCGACGCCAACGACCGCGACAGCGAACGCTCCGCGTCGGCAGCTGACCCCGGCTCCGACCTCGGGTCGGACTCGCCGCCGGAGGGGGAACTGCCCATACGTCGTGTCACTCGGGATATCAGTAAAAAGCTGCCGGCAGATCGGGAGAAAGCGTCGGGGACTGGGTTGGTGACGGGCGATCTCGGGCAGTGTCGGCACACACGCCACGCCTGCTGGACGGCTCGTGGATACCCAGGACGGCGGGAGACGGGACCGTCAGGCAGCGCTCTTCGCGTCCGCGTCGTCGGCGTCGTCCTCGAGTCCGTCGCCGGGCTCGTTCATCACGTACGCCAGCCCGATGCCGACCGCGGTCAACAGGAAAATAAAGCCGATGATTGCTCCGACCAGCAGTTCCGCGCCATCGGGGGAGAGAAGGCTGTTGTCGGCTCCGTATTCGAGACCGATGCCGATCATAACGCCCAGCATCAAGAAGACGGAGGAGACCGCGACGACGATTTCGATGATTCGCTCACGCTCGAGCATTATACGACGGATTTCGTCGGCCGGATAAAAAGCGCTTCGAAGCCCCGATATCGAGCGGGAACGGGCGTGACTCGAGGGAGGATGGCGTCGAATCGGCCGCAAAACAGGTCAGAGACCCGCATCGCGCTCGAGTTCCCGGAGCTGTTCGATCCGCTTTTCGGTCGGCGGGTGGGTACTAAAGAGGCGGCCGACGACACCGGACTTGATGGGGATGATGAAGAAGGCGTTCATCTCGGCCTCCTCGCGCATGTCGTCTTTGGGGACCTGGTCCATCTTGCCGGAGATTTTCATGAGTGCGGACGCCAGCGCGGAGGGGTTGCCAGTGATGGCGGCAGCGCCCCGGTCGGCAGCGTACTCCCGATACCGCGAGAGTGCACGGATCAGCAGGTAGCTGACGATCCAGACGATCAGCGAGACGAAGATGGCGACGACGACGCCACCCCCGCCGCGACTTCCGCCGCGGCCGTGGCCGCCGCCGAAGAACGCGCCCCAGCGGACGATCATAAACGCGATCGTCGAGAGGAAGGAAGCGATAGTCATCACCATCATGTCCCGGTTCTTGACATGGGCGAGTTCGTGAGCGAGGACGCCGTCGAGTTCCTCACGATCGAGCGTGTTCAGGAGGCCGGTCGTCACCGCGACGGCGGCGTTGTTCTGGTTTCGGCCCGTCGCGAAGGCGTTTGGTACGTCCGAGTCGATCACCGCGATCGTGGGTTTGGGAAGGTCCGCCTGCTGGGAGAGGCGTTCGACCGACGCGTGGAGCTTCGGATACTCGTCGGCCGAGACCGTCTGTGCACCCATACTCTTGAGCGTGAGCGTGTCGCTGTAGTAGTACTGCACCAGGGACATCCCGCCGAACAGGACCACGAAGATAAAGGGCCCACCACCGACGTACGCGGTGATGACTCCTGCGAAGACGATATACAGCGCGAACAACAGAAACATCGTCAGGAACATCCGGAACCGGAGCCCCCAATCCGCCTGCCAGTTCATACCTGATAGTAGGTCTCGAGGCGAATAAGTGTCACCGATAGGACGTGCGGCGATCCCGTCGTCGACGACCCCCTCGTTTCGCGTGGAACCTACCGACAGTGACCACTCACACCTCGTGCGAGCAACGTCCGCCGGAGTCATCGAAACGCCGTCCTCGAGAACCCTCTGTTTCGCCTGGAATCGTCAGCTCTTGCACATCGTGTCCGGACGCCGCAGTCGTGGTGACGGGGTACAAGCGGTGGGGCTGATCGAGGGGTGGCGTCACGCCGCACTGGGCTCTCGAGGAGAACGCGCCCCTTAACTCCCTCAGTTCCCAAACGGGGATAATGAGTGAGTCGCGTGCGTTCTGCCCGCGGTGTGGGGACCCAGTGCCCGAACGCTCGAGCGACCAGGGGGAGGAAGCCGCCGACCCCCTTCGTCCGAGCGCCGAGGTGGAGCTTTGCGATTCGTGTTACTTCGACGAGTTCGACTTCGTGGACGCCCCCGAGCGGATCGACGTGCGAGTCTGTTCCCAGTGTGGCGCGGTTCATCGCGGCAACCGGTGGGTCGATGTCGGGGCCAGGGACTACACTGACATCGCGATCGAGGAGGTAAGCGAGGCTGTCGCCGTCCACGTCGACGTCGCCGACGTCGCCTGGCAGGTCGAACCCGAACAGGTCGACGAGAACACGATCCGGATGCACACCTACTTCACGGGCGTCGTCCGCGACACGCCGGTCGAAGAGGAGGTGACGGTCCCGGTCAAGATCGCCCGTCAAACCTGCGAACGCTGTGGTCGGATCGCGGGCGACTACTACGCGAGCATCGTCCAGATTCGTGCCGAGGGTCGGACGCCGACGAGCGAGGAGACCGACCGTGCAGAGGAGATCGCCCACGATATCGTCGCCGACATGGAGGCGACGGGCGACCGCAACGCCTTCGTCACCGAGATCGGCGAGACCGACGACGGCCTGAACATCAAACTCTCGACCAACAAGATCGGCAAGAAGATCGCGAACAAGATGGTCGAGGAGTTCGGCGGGACGGTCAACGACGCCGAGACCCTCGTGACGGAAGACGAGGACGGCAACGAGGTCTACCGCGTCACCTTCGCCGTCCGCCTGCCGCCGTACACCCCCGGCGACGTCATCGATCTCGCGGACGACGACGAAGGGCCGGTGCTGGTCCGCAGTGCCCACGGCAACCTCAAGGGCATCCGGGTGACGACCGGCGAACGCTACGAGGCCAGCCACGATGAAGGGGCCTCGCCCGACGCCAGAAAACTCGGCGAACACGACGACGCCGAGCGGACGACCGTCGTCACCGTCGAAGACGAGAACGCCGTCCAGGTGCTCGACCCCGAGACGTACCAGGCGACGACGGTCGCCCGGCCGGACTACTTCGATCCCGACGCGGAGACGGTTCCCGTCCTGAAGAGCCGTGCTGGCCTCCACGTTCTCCCGGACCCGGAGCCAGATGCCGACGAGGACGAAGACAAAGACGAAGACGACGGGTACTACGATCCCTACGAACACGACCCCAACACCGATGTCTGAGCCGTCCGAGAACTCGACGGAGGGTCTAGAAGAGACGGACGCACACGTGCACGCAGACTCGGACGCCCACGCGGTCGACGCCACTGCTGCCATCGCCCGCGCCGACGCGCCCCTCGCGGCGATCGTCGAGAAATCCAGGGCCGAAACCGCACTCGAGTCGTTGCGGGCCGAAGGAGTCTACGACGACTCGAGACGGGTTCGCGAGACGGAGGCTGGTAACCGCGAAGGAACTCCCGAGAAAGTCGCGCTTCCCGTCACCGAACCGCCGTCGGAAACGCCCGTCCTCGAGATCGTGCGCCAACTCGAGCCCGCGTTCAGAACGCGGAACCTCGACGATCTCCTGGCCGAGCGGGGCTGGAGCGACGCCGACCTCGAGCGTGCGCCGGGATCGTGGGCCGTCGTCGGTTCGGTCGTCCTGGTCTCGATCCCCGAGGACTGCCCCGACGAGACGGCCGTCGCGGAGGCGTTGCTCGAGTTACACGGCGAGGCAGACACCGTTCTCGCCGACGAGGGGATCGAAAACGACGGTGCGGCCGGCACCTACCGCGAGCCACGGACACGGCTGCTGGCCGGGGAGTCGGACACGGAGACGATCCACACCGAGCACGGCACCCGGTACGGACTCGATCCCGCGAGGGTAATGTTCTCGCCAGGCAATCAGGCCGAGCGTGCCCGAATGGGCGAGGTCTGTACCGAGGGAGAACGCGTCTTCGACATGTTCGCCGGTATCGGATACTTCACGCTCCCGATGGCCCGCAACGGCGCGCAGGTAACTGCGACCGAGATCAACCCGACCGCGTTCCGCTACCTGCTCGAGAACGCCGTGCTCAACGAGGTGTCGGATCGGGTCGACGCCTACATGGCCGACTGTCGCGATCTCGCGGGCGAGATCGAGGCCGACCGCGTCGTGATGGGCTACTACGGCAGCGACGACGGGGAAAAGAGCGCACGAGCCGAGGCGGCCCACGAGTTTCTCGACGACGCTCTCGAGGCGCTGGTTCCCGGCGGCGTCGTCCACTACCACGAGGCGACGCCCGAGTCACGCCTCTGGGAGCGACCGGAGGCGAGACTCGAGCGAGCCGTCGATCGTGCCGGACGATCGCTCGCGTATCTCGACCGCCGCCGAGTGAAAAGCCACAGCGCAGGGGTAGCACACGTCGTCGTCGACGTGCGAGTAGAGTGACAGGCCCTAGAGTAGCCACTGCAAGTCAGTGCGCACCTGCTCGCCAGACTGATCGGCGATCAGTGTACAAATCGTTGCAGTCGTTACTATAGCGCCCACGCCGGCACGTACGACTGCAGGCTCGTTCTCCGCCGTAGCGCAGTGGTTCGCGGTCTCCGAAACACGCCTTTCCAACGGACATTACTATTAAATCTTGTGGCCAATTTCTTGTTCGAAGAACACTCGTAGTAACTAATCAAACTCACCGTGGGATCAAGTCTCGGGTGCGGAATATTAGCAACCCGCACCGTGAAAGAGACATGAGCGGACAGCCGACGAGACCACGATCGAGATCGACACTGATTCGGAGTATCGCAGTCGTTTTCGCGCTCCTGATGGTAACCTCACTCCCCGCGATGGCGGTAGCGGGGGCCGCAAGCGGGGGACAACCGGGAGCCACGGTAAACGACGACCGAACGGACGCGTCCTCCGCGTTCGATATCGACGAGGCGCTACACGACGCGGACGGGACCACTGAGATGGTCGTCCGGTTCGGAAGCGCCGACGTCGTCTCGGCAAGCGGTGCCGAGGCCGTCGAGACGATGCAACAACACGCCCACGAGAGTCAGCACGACGCCCTCGAGTGGGTCAAAGGCGAAGACGCCGTCGAGTACAAGAACGACTTCTGGATCGCGAACGCGTTACTCCTCGAGGTCGACACCACCGAGGTGTCGGCCAAAGAGGTCGCCCAGAAGACGGGTGCGCAAGCGGTCCACGCCAACTTCGACGTCGAGGTTCCTGACGAGGTCGACGTCGACGGCCCGTCGACGGCCGACACGGACCAGGATGTCACGTACGGGCTCGACATGATCAACGCCACCGAGGTCTGGGAAGAGCACGGGACGCAGGGTGCCGGCGCTGGCGTCGCCGTCCTCGACACGGGGATCGACGACGACCATCCCGACCTCGAGATCGCACCGGAAAACTGGCAGCAGTTCGACGCCAGCGGCGACCCGATCGAGACCGAGCCCAACGACGGCAGCGGTCACGGGACCCACGTCAGCGGCACCGTCGTCGGCCCAACCGACCCTGACGGCGACGTGCCCGCCTACGGCGTCGCCCCCGACGCGGAGCTCTACCACGGCAAAGTCCTCGAGGACGACGGTGGCGGTACGTTCGCCCAGATCGCCGCGGGGATGGAGTGGGCCGTCGACGACACCGACGCCGACGTCGTGACGATGAGCCTCGGCGTCGACGGCTACCAGGAAGAGATGCTCGAGCCGTCCGAGAACGCCCGCGACGCTGGTGTCGTTCTCGTCGCCTCGATCGGCAACTCCGGGCAGGGCGTCAGCGGCGCACCGGGCAACGTCTATCCGAACTTCGCGAGCGGTGCCGTCGACGAAAACGCGGACGTTGCGGGCTTCTCGAGCGGCGAGGGGATCGAAACCGACGAGGCCTACCCCGACGCGCCCGACTACTGGCCCGACGAGTACGTCACGCCGAACGCGGGCGCACCCGGCGTCGACGTGCTGAGTGCCGTCCCCGGCGGCGGCTACGACGGGGACTACTCCGGGACGTCGATGTCCGCGCCCCACAAGGCCGGCACGTTCGCACTGATGGTGTCGGCGTCCGACGGCGATGCGGACCGTGACCTGCTGTACGACGCGCTCGAGGAGACCGCCTGGCAGCCCGACGGCGTCGAGGAGTCACCGAACACGGAGTACGGACACGGTATCATCGACGCCGCGGCCGCGACCGACCTCGTGGCACTCGACAGCGGCATCGAAGGAACCGTCACCGATACCGACGGCGAGCCGATCGAAGACGCGACCATCGAGGTCGACGACAGGATCGCATCGACGGACGCCGACGGCGAGTACAGTCTCATCGCTGCCCCCGGCGAGTACACCGTCACCGCCGACGGGTTCGGCTACGCAAGCGAGAGCGCGGACGTAACGGTCGAAGAAGAGGAGATGACGGTTCAGAACTTCGACCTCGAGGACGCGCTCGATGCCGAACTGATCGCCGACCAGCCCGAGGCCGTCGAGGGCGGTGAGACGGTCGAAGCGACCGTCTCCGTCGCGAACGTCGAGACGGTCGCCGTCGACCTCGAGGGCGACTACGACGAGGAGAACGCGACGCTCTACGTTGCGGGCGAGCACGTCGAGTTCGGCGAGGAAGTCGAACTCGACGTCGACCACGACGAGGTGACTGTCGCCGTCGAAACGACCGCAGACACCGAAGGCGAATTCTCGCTCGCTCACACCCTCACCGGGATGGGCGAGGAGATCGCGCTCACGACCGGTCCGACGACCGTGTTCGAAGAGCTCGTACCCATCGCAGTCGTCGACGACGACAGCCTCCACGGCGAGGACATCGCCGACACGCTCGATTCGGAACTCTCGGCGATGTACGTCCCCGAGACGACGACCTCCGAGGAGGCCATGGACGGCTACGACGCAGTCGTCGTCCAGAACATCGACCTCGCAAACGCCGAAGCGTTCATTGAGGCGACCGAGGGGAGCGACACTGGCGTCGTCTACCTCGATCAGTGGGGCATCGACAGCAACGGAATCCCCGTCCACTCCGACGTGACGGGCGAACCCGCAGACACCGACGAGGAGGACCTCGTCTCGCCGCCGGTCGACTACGAGTTGACCGCCGATCACCCGATCTTCGACGGCGTCGGCCAAGCAGGTGACACCGTCGAGATACACAACGCGGTCTTCGGCGACCACACCTGGTTCGGCGACACCGAGTTCGACGTGCTCGCAGAGACGAGCCACCAGGGAACGTCCGTCGGCAACGGCTTCGCTGTCGACGACGACAGCTCGACCGTGTTCGCTTCGAACCTGGGCTATACGGCGTTCGTCGGTAGCGGGGAGTACACGGACGAGGCCGACGCGATCCTCGGCAACGCCGTCGAGTACGCCGCTTCCGACGTGGAACCCGAACCCGAACCCGAGCCCGAGACGGACTTCCAGCTCGAGATCACCGACGCGACCCATCCGGTCATCGAAGGTGACGATCTGACCCTCGACGTGACCGTCGCCAACGCCGGTGCGGACGCCGGCGAACAGGACGTCACGCTGGCCGACTTCGACGGCGAGATCGTCGATTACGAGACGGTCGAACTCGAGGCCAACGAGACGGCCGAGGTCTCGCTGACCTGGGAGACCAACGAGAGCGACGCTGGCACGGGCGAGGTCGTCGTCGCCAGCGACGACGACGAGGTCAGCCACGAGTTGACGATCCACGAGGAACCCGAGGACGGCCTGCTCACGTTCGGTGACGGCGAGCACGTCGGCCCCACCAACGGGACCGTGGACGTAGCGATCAACACCTCCGCCGACGCCGTCGCTGGCTACGAGACGCAGGTCCACTTCGACCCCGACGTGCTCCAGGTCGAGGACGTCGAAGGTGTCGACCTCGCGGACCCGACGGTCAACGTGAACAACGACGCCGGCTGGGTCTCTCTCGCACAGGCACAGGGCGACGACGAGACCGAGTCGCCGACGCTCGCCGAAATCGAGTTCGCAATCACGCAGGAGACCAGCGGCACCGAGTTGGTCTTCGACGAGGCGAACACCTTCGTCAACGATGCCCACGGCGAAATCGACGTGCTGCCGGTCGACGGCACCGTCGAGTCCGCCTGGTTGGGCGACGTGAACGCCGACGGCGAGTTCAACACCTACGACGTGACGCTGACCCAGCAGTACCTCGCGGGCGACGAGCCGACCGACACGTTCCACGAGGAACTGGCCGACATGAACGGCAACGGCCAAGTCGGCCCGGGTGACGTCACGATCATGCTCGAGGAGATCGTCGACGGCCACGGCCACGACGACGGCGCGGCCGCGGAGGCGATCGAAGGGTAGCCACGAATCGCGCGAGCGAGATCGCCATCCAGCGATTTTTTGAACGAATCGGAGACGACCGACGCGACACGGACACGCGGACACGATATCGACATACCGAGGTAACTGATGAAATCGACATCGACACTGAACGGAATCGAACGGGGAACGAGACTACTCGTCGTCGCAGCGGTCGTCGTCCTCGCGGTCGCCGCGATGGCCGGCGGCGTCCAGGCGATGGACGACCTGCCGGGAGCGACTGACGACGGCACGGTCGAACTCGAGTTGATGGACGAAGGCGACGAGACAGTCACTGTTGCGGTGGCCACGAGCGAGAGCGACGTTGCCGGCTTCCAGGCGAACGTCAGCTATGCGGCCGACGAGGCCACAGTCGAACAGGTCGAGTTCGAGGACGTCGGCGGAATGAGCCACAAGAACACCGATACGGATGGGTACGTGGCCCTCACACAGTCGACTACCGGCGACAACAGCGTCGACGAACCGACGCTGGCGACGGTGACGTTCGTCCTCGAGGACGACGAGCCGAGTTTCGGCCTGGTCGACGCGGACACGTCGGTTTCCGACGGCGACGGAAAGCCGATCGTGGGGGACGACGGTGACGACGATGATGGCGGTTCCGCACCCGGCGGTGGGGGCGGCGGTATCGGCGGTGATACCGGTAGTGACGACGACGGCGATGCCGACGACAGCGATGACGCCACCACGACCGGGACCGACGACGAAGCCGGCGAAGACGAGAACGGAACGGAAGAATCCGACGGAGACGACACGGAGTCGGAGGAAACTGACGAGACCGACGAGTCGACTACCGATGGCGGAGACGACGACAACGGCGACGACAGCGACGATATCCCCGGCTTTACCGCAGTCGGGACGGCCGTCGCTGCGGTGATCGCGCTTCTCGCACTCGGTGCGAGAACTCGCGTCCGGCGGGACGGCTAACCACGACCACGCCGTCGTCGGCGACGGTCGGCTCGTAGCATCGGCGTTCTCCGACCCGTAGCATCGAACGTTCGAGAGAGTGATCAGCACGGAGCCGACCGAACCTGCACTCGAAACGTCGGTCGTGACATTCATGCCGCCCCCGGTAGTACTGCGTCGTATGGACAGAAGTCAGATCATGGCGCTGCTGTTTGCGGTCCTGATGGCGACATCGATGGTCGCGTGGGGAGCACTCGCAGCGTTCTGATCGGGTTCCGGCCGACAGTCTATCCGTTCCCGTAGTCGCTCCGGCACAAAAGTACCACGCTCGTTGTCTTACCGGTCCGTCTCCCAGACGTCGGCCAGCGGACTCGAGGACGATCCGGACGAGTTCGACGACCGAAGGCCCGACGAGTCGGTCGCCTCCGTCCCGGGGTTGCCGGAACTCCTCGAGGAGTCGGCAGTAGTCGTCGACGACGAGTCGCGCCCAGTACGCGAACTCGAGGCGGCCCCAGCGTCCGAGCCTCCCGAGGGGACGGTCCCGTCGATCGCCGCCCGCGGATCGAACTGTGGCAGCTCCGGCTGTTCCGTTCTGTCGACCTGGGCTTCGAACCACTGTGGCATATCGGTACGGGCCCGGTCGAAGAGGTCCACCAGACTCGAGTCGGCGAGATACGTCGCCCCGTAGTCGTCGGGTGCGCGGACGACCCGACCACAGGCCTGGATCACCGTACGCAAGGCGGCGCGGTAGTACCACGCCCACTGGCCCTCCTCGAGTCGGTGGGCGACCCGCGAGTCGCCAGTGTTGAGAAACGGGGCCTTACACAGCACCTGGAACCGACAGAGGTCGCCTTTCAGGTCCAGCGCCTCCTCCATCTTCACCGAGAGGAAGACATCGGGGTCGTCGGTCGCTTTCCACGCCTCGAGATCGGCGTCCCGGCCGTCGCGGTCGTGGGTCCGGATACGGTCGGCGACCCCGAAATCGGAGAGGAGGTCGGCGAGTCGTTCCTGAATGTCGTAGGAGTGGGCGTGGACCAGTCCCTTCTCGTCGGGATGGGCTTGCATGATCCGGACGATCGTGCGTGCGATCTTCGGGGTCGTCTCCGACCGGTGCTCGTAGGTCATCTTTCCCTGTGTAACGTCGTACAGCGGCCGGTTCTCGACGGGGAAGGTGTGACCGACATCGACCAGCGCGACGTTGTCGGGAGTCAGGCCGACCTGCCGGCAGAACGCGGCCTTGTTGAGGATGGTCGCGGACAGCAAGGCGAACTTGTTGCCCCGGTCCCAGACGGTGTGCTGGAGGTACTTCTCGGGGTTCATCGGCTTGATCGTCAGCGAGCCACCCTCCTTTTTTTCGTCGTCGCTCGCGGAGGGATCGGACTGGTCGACAAGCCACGTCGTCGGGCTCTGGGGATCGCGGTAATCCGAGACGAACCAGTCGAGTTCGCCGATGAGTTCCTGCAACCGATCGCGCTCGCGGACTTCTGCAGGGGTGAGCGACTCCTGGGCGAGGAGGTCGTCCTTCCGGCGGGTACACTTCTCCGAGAGGTTCTCACAGTAGCGGACGGCTCGCTCGAGGTCGTCGTCGATAGCGGGGACCCGCAGGTCGTCCCAGAACGGGACGGTACGGGGGCCGAGCTGGATCGTCGCGTACATCTCGGCCCACTCGGCGAGGCCGTGGGCCTCGTCGACGACGACGACATCGCGTTTACGAAAGACCTCGCTGCCCGCAGTCTGCATGAAGTAGGCGAGCGTCATCGCCGCGATCTCCCGGTTCGAGGCGATCGCCCGGTCGGAGAAGTACGGACAGCGGTGTTTCACCGAGCAGTCGTACCCCCGTTCGCGGACACAAGGGGCCTGGTTGACCGGCGTATTCCGCTCGTCGGGCAGGATGCAGGTGTAGTTCGACTTCCCCCGGATCACGTTGAGATCGGCGAGCAGGTCGTCGGCCGCGACGTCGTCCAGTTGCGAGACCTGCGGAGTCGTGTAGTAGGCCCCCGTCGCATCGCTGGGATCGGCCTCGCCGGCGGGCCGGGCACAGCCGGCGACGGCCCGTGCGAGCAGTGACTTGCCGCTACCCGTCGGGGCGCGGACGAGGACGACGTCGTTGCCCGCCGCGAACGCGTCGCGAATGTCCTGAAGGGCGGCTTCCTGGTTCCCACGGTAGCTGGGGGCGGGAAACTCGTCGAAGATCCGGTCGGGGTTCACCGTTCGACTCACGGACCGGGCCGATCCTAAAGGCTACGGACCGTCGCTCGCGCTGTGAACCGCCTCGAGGTCAACCCCGTGGCATTCGCCTTGACGGCCTGTACATTCACGACGGTCGACGAACTCGAGTGTGTCGGTGAGACGGTCACACTGCCGGACAACACAGTGCACACACCGATCGCACTCGAGACGCGGTCGGGTGTGGTACTGACTGTCGCCAATGGTATCAGGAGTCGGTCAGTTCGCCGTACAGGTTGATCACGGTCAGAAGTAAGATCACCCAGCCAACGAACGTAAAGAGGATGGCGCTACCCTGGTATGCAGCGTGTCGGAACCACGAGTGTCCGGTGGCGGACAGGAACTCCTGGAGGCCGTATGCGACGACGATCGTTCCGAGCGTCGCACCGGCGGCGTATTTCCCGACGAGGACGGCGACGTTCGCACCTGCCATACACCGCAATCGATCGGATATCGATAAAGTCTTTTTCGTTGACGTTCCGGGTCGATTCGGAGAGAGCGGTCAACGCCGGAGCGTCTTCGGTGGAGAGTTCTCTCGCGGTCGTCAGTCGTTCGGTCCAACGGGGTCGTGAAAACGGTATCGGGGAGTCGTATAGCGGAGTATGCGGCGTCTACCCGGGGGTAACAGGCTGATAACAAATACGAAATCCGTCCTCCGATTGACGTGCGGAAGGGTCGCTCAGCGGTAGAGCACCGCGGTGCCTTCTGGCCCGCGGCGGCGTTAGCCTCGTGGCGTTCAAATCCCACCCCTTCCGCTTGCGGTGCGGACTGCGGTACGATGCGGTTGCACGGTACAGCGCGTTGCAGTCGTGGCCGCGGTTTCGATCGTGTCCTGCTGTCACCGCCGCCGAATCGTGCGGGTCCCCGGCCCCTACCCCCCGGCCCCGACCCGGTTGCGGCCGCTACCGACACTGCCATTTTTACCGGTCGACGAGTCGAGATGTCTCCCCGTCGACCCCCTCGAGTCGCTCGACATCGTCTGCGGTCGGGTTGTCCGGCAGGACCTCCATACACGGGTAACACAGCAGGTGTTCGGAACCGTCCTCGAACTCGAGGGTCATCGCGGAACCCTCGCTCCCGTCGTTCTCGCCGAACGTCCAGATGTTGGCGATCCCTCCCGCAACGCTGACCGTTCGGCCGCAGCCATCACACGAGTCCTTGCCCATGGACGAGAGTGGGAACCGAACGGGGAAAGTGGTTCCCCTGGTCCGCTCGTTGCCTCGCTGCCTCGTTGCCTCGTTGCTCGCTGCCTGGCACCCCATGCCCTCACGCCCTCGCCAACTCGAGTCTCCCCCGTCGAGAGCGGTGAAACAGGTGGCACCGTCGGAAACGCCGACCTCGAGCGAGGCCAGGGTTATCCGCGCCGACGCGATACGGACGAGTATGGAGTTGAACTGCGAGGGCTGTGCGGCCTGTTGTATGGACTGGCGGCCGCTGCTCGAGGAGTTCGAGAGTGACGGCGACCGGGAGAGGGATGCCGATCGCTCCCGCCACCGGCCGTTTCGCGACGGGGCCAGCGACGGAACCGGGGGCCGCGAGCCTCTCGACGACGATCCCAACTTCGTCCCGCTCACTCGCGAGGAGGTCCGGGGATTCGTCGACGACGGCATGGCGTCGGCTCTGACACCGCGGTTCTGGGCGGCCCGCGACGAAAGCGACGGCGTCGAAATCGACGGCTACACCCTCGCCGCAGTCGCGGGCCGGCCGGCCTTCTTCGTCGGCCTCCGGAAGCCGCCCAAACCCGTGGCTCCGTTCGGCCTCGAGGAGCGGCGGTGGCTACCGGCCTGCGTCTTCCTCGATCCCGACACGCTACAGTGTCGGCTCCACGACGACGAGCGGTATCCGGCCGAGTGTAGTGCCTATCCCGCACACAACCTCGCGCTCGAGCAAAGCGCCGAGTGCGAGCGAGTCGAGTCGACGGTTGACGCCGGAACGGCGCGGCTGCTCGAGGCCGACGTCGAGGCGGACCCAGACGGACTCTTGCTCGGCACCCAGGCGATCGGCGAGAAACTGTTCTGTCACCCCGAGCCGGACCGGCTCGCGGGGACGATCGGCCGTATCGCTGCGGGAGAATCGACACCAGCCGACCGTGCGGAGACGCTCGCCGTGGCGGCCGCCTCGAGCCCGGGGACGCTCGCTACCTCGGCGTATCACTACGACCAGGCGAAAGCACGCGTCCTCGAGACGGGCCCGGAAGACGACCGAGAGGACGCGTCGTGGGTCGGACCGGCGATCGACGAGTGGTACCGCCACGCGGCTCGGATCGGAGGGGAGGCGAACGACGACCGGGGTAGTGACCTCGCCACTGCGGTGGAGGGTCGTCGGGGTGCACCGGAGACGCCGGGCTGGGGTGTGGACGAGGGGATGGACAGAGGCAGGGATAGAAACAGAGACAGGGACAGAGACGCCGACAACCTCGAGTGAGCTCCTTGAGGAAGGGGTATTCTCGCCGATATACCGTTGACATTCTCTCCGCCCTGAAAGGCGGGGCTTTCTCCTCGATTCTCCGTGAACCGCCTCGGGGTCAAGTGGTTCGAGAGACTTCGTCTCTCGTCATCACGGAAGACTCCGTCTTCCGTACGACCCCGAGGCTTCCCGTTTCAATGACGCGACTTGCAGGAACCGATGGAGACCGACCCCCATCGGTTTCCACAGCGGTCGCAGTCTCCACGGGCGTGACTTCGGCCTGTCCCAGACCTAACTCTTGAAGACCGCGAGAAAGAACGTTGTATGACGCATTCGCGTCCCTGTCCGCCTCAAACCCACACGACGGCATCCACGGGGTCAAGCCCCGTGGCATTCGCCTCGACAGCCTGTAAATCCGTTCGGTGATCGAAGCCACCGGCCGACCCCGTCGGCGAACGTCAAGAGCGAAGACGGTTCGTTGGCGACGACCGTTAAGGGGATTCCGCGCGAAGGGAAAGCATGCACATTCTCGTAACCGGGGCGACCGGGTTTGTCGGCGGACGACTCGTCGAGACTCTCCGTGCTGAGACCGACCACGACGTGACCGTCCTCGTCAGAGACGCCGACGCCTACGATCCGCCCGACGGCGTCGCCGTCGTCGAGGGTGACGTCCTCGAGCCGGGGAGCTTCGAGTCGGCACTCGCCGACATCGATGCCGCCTACTACCTGATCCACGCGATGGGCGCGGCCGGGGACTTCGTCGAACGGGATCGACGCGCCGCACGGAACTTCGAACGTGCCGCAAGCGACGCCGGCGTCGACCGCGTGATCTATCTCAGCGGGCTCGGCAGCGATTCGGACTCGCTTTCGAACCACCTCATGTCCCGCCGTGAGGTCGAGACGCTACTCGCGGCTGGAACGCCCGACGTGACCGTTCTACGGGCCGCGATAATCGTCGGCGACGGCAGCGCCAGTTTCCGTCTCGTCCGCCAGCTCGCGACCCGACTCCCCGTGATGGTCACGCCCCAGTGGGTCCACACCGACTGCCAGCCTATCGCGATCGACGACGTCGTCGCGTACTGTCTCGCCGTCCTCGAGCGGCCGGAGACCGCCGGCGAAACATACGAGATCGGCGGTCCGGACGTCGTGACCTACCGCGAGATGCTGACGACGACTGCCGAACTCGCGACCGGTCGTCCACCGCGTATCGTCCCGGTTCCGGTACTGAGTCCGCGGCTCTCGTCGTACTGGGTCGGGCTGGTCACCGACGTGTCGACGGACGTTGCCCGGCCGCTCATCGACGGGGTCCGCAATCGCGTCGTCGTCACGGACGACCGACTGCAGCAACTCGTCGACCTCGAGCGGACGCCCCTCGAGACGGCAATCCGACGCGCCCTCGCGGCGTCCGAGAACGGATCGGGATCGAACGGGAACGCCAGCCTCGGTCCGGACGCGAGCGCCAGCCACGAGGGGCGGACGATCTCGGAACCGGATCGGAAATGACGAACGGGACGAACACGTCCGATCTCGAGTACGGGGAGACCTGGGTCTACGAGAGTCTGCTGGGGACGGTCCCGGGACTGAACCTGTCGGCGCGCGCGGCGATCGCCATCCAGTTCGTCGGGTTCGAGGCCGCGGTCCTGCTGGTCGCCGCCGTCTACGATCTCTGGGGCGCGGTCGTTCCCGGAACGGTCGCCGTCCTCGTCGCGACGGTCGGCAGCTGGCTCATGCTGCGATTCAGCCAGGGGGTTCGTGAGCTCCCAGCGCCGCAAGCGTACCGGCGACTCCTGTTTGGCTCGAGCATCGACGTCGTCCTCGGCGTCCTGGCGTTCGTCGCGCTCGTGACCTATCTCTTCGTGGTCGATCCGGGCGGTGACGGTCTCGAGGGAACGTTACTCGCCGGACTGTTCGGGACCGAGCCGCCCCCGATTGCGGTCGCGCTGGCGTTGCTGGTGCTCTGGGACGTCGTCTACAGGATCGGCACCTGCTGGTGGGCGAGCGTCGTCGGGCTGTGGCGGTCGCTGGTCTACGAGTTCGGGTCGGTCGCGACCCAGCAGTATCGACACGTCGACGCGATAAACGTGGGGTTCGCCGCGGTACAGCTACTGCTCGTGCCGTTCGTTCTCGAACACCCGGTGTTGCTGGTCGTCCTCGTCGGCCACGTCCTCGCGGTCGTCGTCGTGACGCTACTCTCGATCGCTGTGCAACGGTAACGGTGGCGACACAGAAGGGGCGTGCCACCACTCAGCTCGACTTGATCTCCTCGAACTGGTCTAGAAGCTCCTCTGCAGAAGAGCCCGCGTCGTACTCGACCTCTCCCTGGTAGATCGTCCGCTCGTCGTCGAAATCCGCGTCGACCCGCGAGGACTGCTGCTCGCGGCGCTCGTGTTCGTCCTCGTCATAGGCACCCATTGACATGGTAGTCATACACACGTAGGATGGTGAAACACATCAATGTAACGGTGGTTCCACTCTCCGGTCTGCCGTCTCGTAACACGTAAGCGGACTCGAGGTGAACTGTGCGTGTGGCACAGCCGCTTCGCTTTCGTTACTCGCCCCAGACCTGGAGCGAGCAACGGGTCCGACAGGACATTCTGCAGCCGCTCCGATCGAACATCGGCGCTCGCTCCGTCGAGCCACGGTTCGATATCGGTGCCGACTGGACGACACACCGCTTCGAGATGCAAAACGGCGACCTCGCACTGTTCGCACACGACGACTCGGACGCCTACTGGATGGGCAACACCGAGACACCGTCGTCGCTGTGGCGAACCGACAAGTTCGGCTGGGACGAGGTCCCCTATCACGTCGCCCGCTGGACCCAGCGGGAACTCCTTTCGACCCTCCACGAGGAGGAGCCCTGGCTCGCGGATTATCCGTACATCTCCTGGTTTTTCCTCCCCGTGTTCATGTCCAAGGACGGTCGAGAGTCGACCCGGGCGTTCTTCCGGCAACACAGCGCCGGGTTCCCCGATGCCGGCCGACGCGAGACGACACGCTTCTTCGAGGAGTTCCTGAAGACCGGCGTGCTGGACGAGTACCGGCACGTCATGGCCGGCAAGCTCGGCACCAGCGATCACGTCGACCGCGTGCGCATGAGCGCGACGATGGGGGAGTTTATCGCGGCGAAAATCCTCACGGACGCCGGCTACGACCTCGTTCCCGAGATCGAGGTAACGACCGGCCACTCGCTCGACTTTCGGGCCGAAGACGAAGAGACGAACGTCCTCGTCGAAGTGACCCGACCGCAACCGCCGAAAAACCGCAACGCTGCCGGTCCCGTCGCCGCGGTCCGGGACACCGCGGAGACGAAAACGAACGGCCAACTCGCCAAACACGGCGGCGGCGCGGTTCTGTTCGTCGACTGCTCGAGTTTCCGGGACGACAATTGGGCCGCAGTCCGGGACGAACGGCCCGACGTTCGCCACCGACCCGCCGTCGTCTACCGCGCCAGGCCCGACGGCAGCGTCGAAGGTTACCGAAAGGGGTCGGTGCCGCTCGAGCTCGCGTCCGGTGGGGCTATCGACTTCGTGGACTGACCGATCGCCGTTCCGTTCGACCGCGAAGTAGGGGTCGTGTCGATTGCGACAGGCTGGCGGGGTTCGTGTCCGCTGGTCCAGCAGACTCGTACCGCGTCTACGACCGCTCCAGGGAGCAGCCCCCGAAAGATAAATTACTCGACTCGGACAGGTATAACACGTCCCATCGACGGCAGGGATCGAAACCGGGAACCGAGCGGCGCGGACATACCGGTCGAACGGACGCCTTCGAACGGAACCCGGCTGCGCAACCAAAACGAGGAACTGACGATGGAAATCGACATCCAATCGCTGAAGACGTACAACGAACTGGCCCGGAGCGGCGGGGAGTCGGCAGCGCAAGCGCTGGCTGAACTGACCGGCCTCGAGACGCGGGTCGAAGTGACTGACGTCTCCCTGCTGTCGACCGCGGATTTGGAGTACGAGTTCGCCGGCCGGGAGTTCGCCGGCGTCGAAGTTGGGCTCGGCGATCCCCTCTCGGGAACGACGGTACTGGCCTTCGACGCGGACGGCCGGAAGACGATCACACGGGGGCTCGTCCCGAACGCCGGGGGCGAGGCTCCCGACCACGACCTCGATCCGGACCTAACCGAGAGCGCGATCGTCGAAGCCGGAAACATCATGGTCAACGGCTTCGTCAGCGGGTGGGCCGATCACCTCGAGACGAAAGTCGAGGTCTCCCCACCCGACTACGTCGAAGGAGCGGGCGTCGCGGTGCTTCCCGAAGACCTGACCGAAGACGAGTACGTCGTCGTCTTCCGTAGCCGGGTCGACGCCGTCGACGAGGACGTCTCCTTCCGAATGTTACTGTTCCCGGAGCTGGCGTCGCTCGAGCGCCTGCTCGAAACCCGGCCCGACGACCCGGACGACGGGTCGGTCGGGCGCGGTCGTATCCCCCTGGAGAAACTCGAGGTCTTCTCCGAGATGACCGAGCGGGGATCGGCGAAAGCCGCGGACAACGTCGCGAACATGACCCAGCTCTCGACCGCTGTCGAGGTCAATCGTCTGCGGTTCGTCCCGCTCGTCGACGTACCGACCCACGTCAGCGACCGGCGTCGAATCGGGACCGTGGTGCAGTTCGACGGGACGCCGAGTGGCCACCTGGCGATCCTGTTCGATCCCGGTGCGGCCCGAACCGCCGTCGGGGCATTGCCGTTTATCGATCTCGAGCCGGATGGGGACGAAGCAGGCGAGGGCGAAATCGAGTGGGCCGGCCGCCGGCGCGAAGCACTCGAGGAACTCGGAAACGTGATCGCGAGCGGATTCATCGACGGCTGGGCGAACGTCCTCGAGACATCGATCGAACACTCCCCTCCGGCGTTCGTCGACGACATGGGGTCGTCGATCGTGAGCCCGATCATCGCCGACGTCGGCCGCGAGGAGAACTACGCGTTCCTGCTCGACTCCGCGATTCGAATCGGCGACACCGACACGTTACAGTGTCAGTTGTTCGCTGTCCCGCGACCCGCGGAACTCGAGTCGGCGCTGGACGATCTACTCGTCGAGCGGGCCGACGAGACGGACGTCGATCCCGACGATCTCTTCTAGTACGGCCGGACCGTCCCACACGACGGGATACTACAGTCGGCGCGTCTCCCCAGCAGCCGTGTTGACGATCATCTCCCCCGAGTCCGGCCGGAGCGTGACCTGTCGTCCCTCGGAACCGCCGACGTCCGATCCCCGGATCGGGACGCTCCGCTCCTCGAGGCCGGTCCGTGCGGCCTCGACGTTTTGCTCCCCGATCGGTGCGTCGAAACTGTCGAACTCGAACATTCGAGCGCCGCCGGCGAGTTTCGCCCACGCTCGTCGTCGACGCCCACCGTGGGACTCGAAGGCGGATAGCAGGGCCTCGAGCCCGCTGTCGGCGAACTTCTCGTCTGGGTCGTCCGGCGACGGCGACTCCCGGGCGGGAAGCATGAAGTGAAGCATGCCGCTTACCTCGGCGACATCGTCGTGGAGGACGATCACGCCACAGGAGCCGACGCCATTCGTCACTAGCGGACGGCCATCCGTGGAGAGTCCGTACTCGGCGATACCGACGCGGATTGGGGTTGTTTCGGCCATTCGGTGCTGTCTCGTTTCGGAATCGCGCCGGACCCGGGTTCGGCTTCCGGGACTGGACGGCGACCGGGAACGCGACGACGCCAACTCGTGGCTTCTCGATAGTAGTATTTCCGGCCACCGACGCAGTGTGCCGTTCCGGAGCCGTCGGTGACGACGGGCTCGAATTCAGGGAGGAAAACACGAGCAGAAGCGAAACTGGACGGGGCAGACGCTTCGAGAGGTGTCGGTATCGACTCGAGGACGGCCAGAGACGAATCGACGCGAAAGAAGCGGCGGCTGAGGGGGAAGGAGGGTGGAGACGCGAACCTGTCGTCGTAACGGCGGGACGAAGAGCCGAGCCGCTAGAACGACAGCGCGTCGGGGCTGTACGGGCTCCCGACCGGCGTCGGGTCACGGTCGCTGTAGCCGACTCGGCCGACCGCCTTGTCGCTCACGGCGGCGTAGATGGCGAAGCGGGCGTCCTCGGAAGTCTCGAACGTCTCGGACTCGAGGCGCGTGAGTACCTCCTCGACCCGTTCGGTTCCGTTCGCGAGCTCGAGGGTACGGTCGCCGTGTGCCTCGATCAGTTCCTCGGTGGTCGCGGGGTACTCGTAGTCGTCGATGAGTTCGCCGGTGCCGTTGAGCAGCATTACACTACCATCTGTGTGAACGATGATTATAAACATTGTCCATAAACGATCTCTAGGTCACCCCTACACCTAGTACTGCTAGAGGGACCTTGGAGAGCGACCATCGACGCCACTGAAAACGCCTTTAGCCCCGGCCGGGCTCGGATCGAGTATGCCATACGCCGATCTACACGTTCACACGACCCGCTCGGACGGGAGCCTCGATCGCGAGGCGGTGCCGGCCGCGGCGCGACGCCACGGTGTGGACGTCGTCGCACTCACCGACCACGACCGGTTGCAGCCGACCGATGCCCCTGTACTCGAGCGCGACGGGGTGACGATCGTCAACGGAATCGAACTCCGCGTCGAGATCGACGGCCATGACGAGGTTCGAGGGCCGGACGACCGGCCCGAACCGGGCCAGCGTGTCGACCTGCTGGGGTACGCGGTCGAGCGTACGACGGAACTCGAGGCCCTGACAGACCGTATCCAGCAGGATCGGATCGAACGCGGACAGGCGATCGTCGACCGCGTCGAGGATCGGCTCGGCGTCGATCTCGGCGTCACCGTCACCGACGGCTTCGGCCGCCCACACGTCGCCCGTGCGATCGACGATCATCCGGATGTCGACTGCGACTACGAGGGCGCGTTCGACGGACTCATCGGCGGCGGGGACCCCTGTTACGTCCCACGAAACGTCCCCTCGTTCGAGCGGGGACTGAAGATACTCGAGGAGGCAGCGTCGCTGGTCGCGCTCGCTCACCCGTTGCGGTATCCCGATCCCGCGAGCGTTCTCGAGCGAGCGGCGGCGCTGGACGCCGTCGAACTGTGGTACCCGTACGGCCGCGAGGACGTCGACCTCGAGCCAGTCGAGCGGACGCTCGAGCGCTACGATCTGCTTCCGACGGGCGGCAGCGACGCCCACGAAGACCGACTCGGCGTAGCAGGACTCTCCCGAGAGGAGTACGAGCGCCTGGGGTTGCCGACACCTGCGGACGACGAGCGCGAGGACCGAACAACGACCTAACACGGTCGGTCGTCCGATCGTACAACCGTCCTGCATCCGGTCGCACAGCTGTCGTGCAATCGGTGCACTGACGACCTCGATCGTTATGAGCCGCCTCGGGGTCACGTGGTTCGAGACGCCTTCGGCGTCTCGTCATCACGGAAGACTGCGTCTTCCGTACGACCCCGAGGCATTCGGCCTGTTCCGCCTGTAGAACCAACTGCAACGGTTCGTACACTGATCGCCGATCCGTCCGTCGATCAGGTACGCAACGACTTGCAGTGGCTACGATAGCCGAACACAGTTTCACCGAGCCAGTAAAGAAGACGACAAGTGGCGGTAGCGGGAACACCGGCCGATAGCGGAGCCTTAAATGTCTCCGACGCCCTACCGGCGTCTATGAACTGCCACTACTGTGACCGCGACGCCGCCTTCGCAGCGGAATCCGACGGTCTGAAGGTCGGCCTCTGTGAGGAACACTTCCGCGAGCGGTTACAGGAACTCGCCGAGGCAGACGGCCTCGAGAAGCTCAAAGAACAGGTCGACGTCGATCGGGCCGAGTGAGACGGGTCGCTGTACCGATGTCCCAGTGCGATCGCTTCGGGTCGCGGGTGTACCGGCACTGAGGTACAGTAAACCGTCCGAATCGTCGGATGTCGTGACAGGTTCCAGGCACGATGCGGATCGGTCGCGCTTGTCGTGTCGGCGACCGTTCCCTACCGAGACACAGTACATCCCCAGCGGGTCGGGTCGGAAAGACGATACGCCGTCCCGGGACCGAGACTGGAACCAGGACCGGAACTCGGAGATGGACAGATCAGGCCGTCCGTCCCGCGTCGACGTCGATCGCGTCGACCGGACAGACGTCGACACAGAGCATACAGTCGATGCACTGGGCCTCGTTAGCCGGGTCCGCCTTCCGTTCGCTCTCCGGGTGGTCCGGCGTGTCTACCCACTCGAAGACGTCGACCGGACAGTCCTCGAGACACGCGCCGTCCGCGATACAGAGATCGAAGTCGACGGCGACGTGGGTGCCGTGGATGCCCAGGTCCTCGGGTTCGTCGACCGGGCCCCAGACGGCGTGGCCGTTGTGTTCGTCGACTTGCTCTCGGTTTTCGGTGAACTGCGGGTCTATGGCCATTGCTAACAGGTGGAAACGGTGGACGATAACTTAAATGTACGGACTCGCGACCGATTTCGGGCCCGCTGTGGCCCTCTGAGCCGGACCGACACGACTCGTTTCGCGCGGTGCTTTTCGGGTTCGAGCACGTACTTGCCGTATGGCCCAGCCTGACTCGAGCAGGCAGTCCGCCTCGCGGCCGATGCTGGTCTACGACGACGACTGTGGGTTCTGCACCTGGTGTGCCGAGTTCGCCGCCGAGCGCGGGACGTTCGACCTCGTCGGGTTCTCCGAACTCGAGGGTGACCAGCTATCCCGGCTGCCCGACGAGTACGAGGACTGTGCACACCTGTTGACCGACGAGGGAACCTACTCCTGTGGCGCAGCGATCGAGGAGACGCTTGCCCGTGTCGACACTCCGTCGCGGCTCCTGGCGGTCGCGTTCCGACAGCTCCCAGGTCGCGAAACGGTTCGGGAGCCACTCTACCGCGAAGTCGCGGATCGGAGAGCCCTGTTCGGTTCGTTCGCCAGTCGGAACCCGCCCACACGGGAGGAAGACGGAGCAGAGGATGGGACCGAGAGAGAGTGAGACGGGCTGTCGTCGCGATGGACCGGTGCAGTCGCTTCGAGTCGTGGTTCCACGGGAACTGGCCGAGGGGAAACTGTACGAGGAACCGTCAGGACCGTCATTATCGCACGAACGGAGTCCGTCGACAGGGAAGGTCCGTCATTATTGCACGAACGGAGTCCGTCGACAGGGAAGGTCCGTCATTATTGCACGAACGGAGTCCATCGGCAGGGACGACCTACGAGCGTGACGACGCAGCAGGCGACCAGTCAGTATCCAAGGGAGAACACCCAGTTGACGAACAAGGCCACGAGGACGAGCGCGAGCAGCCCGCCGAGCACGGCGAATGCGACGCCCCAGCCGAACACGTCGGCCAGGAGGCCAGTGCAAACCGAGCCGAGCGCGCCGATGAAGCCGTAGACCGTGCGAACGAGGCCGAAGCCGGCTCCACGCTCTGCATCGCCCAACACGTCCATGAACCGGGGGAGCAGCGCCGCGCCCCAGCCGAGACCGGTCCCGATCAGAAGCACCGCGGCACCGAGCGCGATGGAACCGGGCACCGCCACGAGCAAGCCGAACCCGATGGACCCGAGGATCATACAGCCACCCGTCGCCAGGTCCCGCCCGTACCGGTCCGACACCGCGCCCACGCCGACCTGCGTGACTGCCTGGACGACGAAGTAGCCGCCGAAGACGAGAGACGCAAGCTCCGGCGACTGCTCGCGGTGTTCCATGAGAAACGTCGGCAGGAACGACGCCGTCGCCTGCCAGACGAACGCCGCGAGGATCGAGAGCACGATCGGGAACGCGATCTTCGGTCTGGAGAGCAACTCGAGGACGGGCTCGAGCTCGAGGCGATCGCGGACCCGCTCGTCGGGACGCTGTGGTTCGGTGGGCTGGACACGCCAGCCAAACAGCAGGAAGACGGGAACGGCGACAGCAGCGCCGACGGCGATGGCGGGACGCCAGCCGTACTGGACTGCGATCCAGGCGGCGATCGGCGGCGCGATCAGCCCGGCGAGGGGGCCGCCACCATTGTGGACGCCGATCGCGGTCCCGATCTCGTCGTAGGTACGGGTGAGGAGGGTAGTTGCGACGCTGTAGTGGAGGCCGGCGACCCCGCCCAGCAGGATCGTACCGAGCAGGAACACCCAGAACAGCGGAGCGATCGCGAGGAAGACGCTCGCCGCCGCAGTGCCGCCGACGGCGACGAGGATCACGATCCGTTCGCCGTACCGATCCGCGAGCAACCCACTGGGGAACTGCGAGAGGAAGTAGGCCATCCACATTCCCGTCAGCGCGATCCCGATCACCGAGTTCGAGACGCCGAACTCGTCGGTGACCATCGGCACGACCGGGCTGATCACCAGCCGGCCGACCATCGTCGCGAAGAACGCGAGCGTACACAGTGCGAGGACGGTCTCCCGGTAGCGCCAGTTCATCGTCGATCGTCGTCACCCTCGAGTCGTACTGAAGTCGGCGAGTTCGTCGATATCATTACCGTAGCAGTTCACTTTCCCGTCGACAGCCCCGGCGTATGAGGGTATTGATCCCGGCAGAGGACGCTCAGTGGGACTTGCGAACGGACGACACTCACGGACGGTAGGTCTCGAGAGAAATTCGTTCCGCGAGACGACGCCGCGTTCCCGCGACGGTTCACGGGACCGATTCGGCGTTAAGGCTCCTCGAGTACCCGACCGGTCGCTTCGAAGGCGTCCCCGTCGTACTCGATTGTCCGCGTTTCCCCCTCGTCGAAGTCCAGCGAGCGAAGCGCCGTGCTTCGGTCCGTCTCGAGACGAACCTCCTCGACACCTTCTTCGAAAAGCGAAAGCGTGTTCCGGAACGCCCGGAACGGCCGCCGCGGAAGCTGTTCTTCGATGAGTCGTTCTTCGGCGCTAGACGTACGCGTCACTGTGACCGTCGATGGCCGACGGGCGTCCTCGTAGTTCGGGAGCCGAACGACGACGGTGTCGCCGTCGCGATCGATCTCGGCGTCCGGCTCGGGACCGATCGAGAGGGTCGGCGCGTCGACCTCGAACATCGCCGCGTGCGTTTCGTCCTCGAGGCTGTAGCCGACGGTGTAGGCGTAGCGACCGCCGCCGAGGTGACCGACGGTACGGCCCTGTCGGCCGACTGGCTCGCCGTGATAGAGGACCAGTTCGGTCTCGTCGCTCTCACCCGGTGTCACAGCGGCGAGCGGTAGCGGAAACTCCCACGGATAGACGGGAATCCACGCGTCGTCGACCAGTTTGTAGAGCCGCCAGCGGTACGGGTTCCCGCTCATCGATTCCCGGGCACGGTTGACCAGTTCGAACTCGATTCGACCCGGTGTATCGACCGTTTCGGCATCCGCACGCAGGAACGTCTCCGTCCGCTGGCCGGCGTCGTGATACCACTCGGTCTTCGTATCGGGGATCGACGGCACGTCCGCGCCGGCAAAGCGCGATTCGTCGGTCGGTCCCGGCGTCTCGGTCGGCCAGACGGCGATCGAGAACCCGTTGTCCCGCCACGAGAACCGATACGTGCCCGCGTCGATCGGCGGTTCGCTGCGGTCGTGATGACCGACGACGGCGAACTCGAGGACGACCCTCTCTTCAGCCCCGAGAGTGATCGACTTCGGGTACCAGTCATCGCGAACGCTCTCGACGCGCCAGCGCCCGTCCGCGTCGCGCTCGAGGGCCGGAACCGTCTCCGCGAGTTCGTTGTCGGCGGTCGGCACGAGATAGATCGTGTTTCGGTCGTCGTCGCGACCGCTGGCCGGATCGTCGAGGACGAGAAGTCGCCGTGGTCTGAACGTCTGGGCGAAGGGCTTTCGATTCTCGAGGACGGCCCCCAGCCGTGCGGGCGACTCGGCCGTTGCCGGTGCCACGAAGTCCAGTACGACCGAGAGCCGATCCGCCGTCGAGAGACGGCCATCGACGACCGCGGCCGACAGCGGCGCGGTCTCGAAGTCGACGACGGATGGGTCCGACTCGGGGGACAGCGGGTCGAACTCGTCCGGTCGGTCCAGGTCGTCGTCGGTAGACGGTTCAGTGTTGGTTCCATCGTCGTCCGTTTCGTTCGCCGGGTCGTCGTCGACCAGCGCGGTACAACCGGCGAGGAGGGGCGCACTTCCCGAGAGGGCTGTGAGGAACGGGCGGCGTTCCATAGTCGAGACTGCTCGAGGAGTCCTCATAAGTCTTCAGGAGAGTTATACGTCTCCCGTCGGTCGACAACGGCTTCGAGGATCGCGCTCCGCGAACGCACCGTTTTTGCGTGTGTCCTCAGTAGACCCCCGTATGGACCTTACCCACCGTCCCCGACGACTCCGGCAGGACCGGGTTCGCGGGCTCGTCAGCGAAACCAGCCTCGAGCCCACCGACCTCATCGCACCGGTGTTCGTCGACGCGACGACCGACGAGCGGGTACCGATCGAGTCGATGCCCGGTCACGAGCGCGTCCCGCTCGAGGATGCCGTCGCTCGCGTCGAGGAAGTTCGCGAGACCGGCGTCGAGGCGGTCATGCTGTTCGGTGTCCCCGAAACGAAAGACGTCGACGGAACCCGCGCGTGGGCCGAGGACGGAGTCGTCCAGGAAGCGACGCGTCGGATCAGCCGGGAGACAGACGCCTACGTCGTCACCGACGTCTGTCTCTGTGAGTACACCGACCACGGCCACTGCGGGACCCTCGAGTCGGGCTTGCAAGAGACGGGCGAGGGAAGCGACGACGGCGATGGCAACGGGGACGGTCACTTACCGGGCAACGGACACTCGCTGCCGGACGAACCCTCGATCACCGTCGACAACGACGCCACCCTCGAGTCGCTCCGAAAGATCGCGGTCTCACACGCCGACGCGGGCGCGGACATGGTCGCCCCGAGCGGGATGATAGACGGGATGGTCGGCGCGATTCGCGAGGCGCTGGACGATGCGGACCACGAACACGTCCCGATCATGAGCTACGCCGCAAAGTACGAGAGCGCCTTCTACGGCCCGTTCCGCGACGCTGCCGACGGTGCACCCGCCTTCGGCGATCGCCGGCACTACCAGATGGACCCGGCGAACCGACGGGAGGCAGTCCGTGAGGTGAGCCACGACGTCGAGCAGGGTGCCGACGTGTTGATGGTCAAACCCGCGCTCCCGTACCTCGATATCGTCGCCGACGTCCGCCGGGAGTTCGACCACCCCGTTGCTGCCTACAACGTTTCCGGCGAGTACGCGATGTTACACGCCGCCGCGGAAAAGGGATGGCTCGACCTCGAGGCGGTCGCGCTCGAGTCGCTGCTGTCGATCAAGCGGGCTGGTGCGGATCTGATCCTGACCTATTTCGCGGAGGACGTAGCGAGCGAACTCGCGTAGCGTGTGGGAGACAGAGACAGGTCATCGCCGGAATTCATCGAAAACGAACGGCCGAGTTTACGAAATACAGGAGAAAACCACGGCCAACTACTGTGTAGCCGTGGGAGACGGTCAGGGCGACTGTTGCTCGACGCAGTACTGGTACTGGTTGGCGTAGTGGAACTCGTACTGGCCGGCGAAGTTCTGCAGGTCCGGCATGGAACGGATGATCTCCTCACAGTCGACATCTTCCCGGCACTCCTGGACCTCGGGGGCCGTCATCACCGCGTCCGCGTCCGCTTCCGTGTCCATCCCGTCGTCGACGACCGGGTCGCTCGGTTCGTAGATACAGGTTTCACCCGGAGCACCGCTGTTCGTACACTCGAGGTCGGTCGCCGCGGCCGCCGACGTACCGACCACGAGAAGGACGAACCCGAGGACGACGACTCCTGTGACCGTGAACGCGTACGTTCGTTTCAGATCGAACACCTCGATACTATCGTCAGACAAAGATCAGTTATAGATTATGTTCTAGTACTGTGAAAGTCACTAGATCACATGAATCGACGCCGCGTCAACGGCGTCACGACGTGTAACCGAACGAATCACCCACAGAGCCGCCGGTCGATGGGATCGGAACCGAACGACCCCACTGTGTGGACGGCGATCCGCACGTTTGCCCAGTTAGCCGAGAAGAGCGGTGATCGAAGCCCAGCGGTCGCCGCGCACAGGCCGAATCGGTCGGGAAACCGGTTCCGTCCGCGCACGAACGTGCTCGATCGTCCTCACGAGACGATCGTGGTGTTGACAGACGACCAGTTCCCAACGGACGGAAGCTACCGATCCTCACGGAGAAGCCATTATATAGATTAAACCTCCTTTAAATTCGAACGGATCAACCTATTACCACCACATTATCGACGAACATCAACGCTTACCCTTATATTATACCCAGTCGTCCCGTAGGAACGTGACTCGAGCAACAAGCGTTGCACTGATCCCGATGTTAGCGAACAAAAGACCGAACTCTGACGACGAGTTTTCCGATCTAGATCTGACTCCGACTTCGACCGCAGCGACGGAGGTGACCGAATGATCGAGCCGCCCCTTCTCGAGGTGAGTTCGAGCGACCTCGAGTCGCTCGCGACGGGGATGAACCTGATGTGGGCGCTGACCGTGACGTTCCTGATTTTCTTCATGCACGCCGGGTTCGCGATGCTCGAGGCGGGCCAGGTTCGCTCGAAGAACGTGGCGAACCAGTTGACCAAGAACATGCTGACCTGGGCGGTCGGGATCGGCGTGTTCTTCGTGATCGGAATGGGAATCTCGAACAACGTCGGCGCGGCCCTGGCTGGCGGCGAATCGACGCCGCTGACGATGTTCGGCGAGGGATCGTTCGACTGGGTGATGTGGCTGTTCAGTGCGGTCTTCGCGATGACGGCCGCGACGATCGTCTCCGGGGCCGTCGCCGGACGGGCCAAGCTCCGTGCGTACGTGGCCTACACGTTTCTGCTGGCGGCGGTCATCTACCCTGTCGTCGCCGGACTCGTCTGGTACGCACCGGGCGCTGACGCGCCGTTGCTGGATGCGTTCGGCTTCGCCGACTTCGCAGGCGGGATGGTCGTCCACGGCGTGGGCGGCGTCGCTGGCCTTACTGCGGCCTGGATACTCGGAGCGCGCATCGACAAGTACGCCGACGATGGCAGCGTCAACGTCCTTCCCGGACACTCGCTGACCTTTGCCGTGCTGGGGACGTTGATCCTCTGTTTCGGCTGGTTCGGCTTCAACGTCGGCACCGCAGCGACGGTCGTCGACCCCGGCTCCTTCGAGTTGGCCGACTTCGACTACGTCGGCAGCGTCGCGATGGTCACCGCACTCGGGATGGGACTGGGTGCGGTCGGCGCGTCGGCAGTCTCGATCGTCACGATCGGGAAGGTGGATACCCTGTACGTCGCCAACGGTATGCTCGCCGGGCTGGTCGGCGTCACCGGACCGACCGATCTCATCACGCCGATGGGGGCGATCGCGATCGGCTTCCTCGCCGGTGCACAGCTCCCGCTCGTCTTCCGGTTCGTCGAGCAGTACCTGAAGATCGACGACGTCTGTGCGGTGTTTCCCGTCCACGGTAGCGCGGGGATGCTCGGACTGATTCTCTACCCGCTGTGGTCGATCGAGGGAACCGCGATCGGCGGCGGGCTCGTCGCGGGCGGGCTCCTCTCGATCGAAGCGGGCGCGTTCGTCCCACAGATCGTCGGCGTCGCCGTCCTCACGGTCTGGACGGTCGTCACGACGGCAGCCATCTGGGGCGCGTTCAAAGCGGCCGGACAGGCCCGCGTCACGCCCGAACACGAACGCGACGGGCTGGACCTCGCTGAACACGGCGTCGACACGTACCCCGAGTTCGGCAAACCGGACGTCGCGACCGACGGTGGAACCGCCGGTCACGGCAGTGACGGGGACTCGAGCGTCCTCCGTGCCGATGGAGGCGAACCGAACGACGGCGAGATCAAAATGGTCACGGCGATCGTTCGCCCGGACCGTCTGAGCGCCGTCAAGACAGAGCTTGCCCAGATCGGCGCGCCATCGTTGACGGTCACGAACGTCTCCGGACGGGGCTCCCAGCCCGCGAAGAAAGGCCAGTGGCGCGGAGAAGAGTACACCGTCGATCTCCACCAGAAAGCCAAAATCGAGTGCGTCGTCGCCGACGTGCCGGCAGCGGACGTCATCACGGCCGTCCGCGAAGCGGCGAACACGGGCGAGCCGGGTGACGGGAAAATCTTCGTCCAGACGATCGAAGACGCCTGTCAGATACGGACCGGCAAGCGCGGACGGGAGGCCGTCTGAGCTCGCTGTCCCTGCCCAACGAGGTCGATACTCGGGACCGACGCGAACGCGACCGGAACGAATTCGGACCGAGAATACCAGTACTGTTATCAATTTTTGCTGTGATATCGGGACGAATGAGCGAACGGGACGGACCGTCGACGGTAGCATACGAGGAAGACCCATCGAGTGGGGACGAGCGTGATTCAGCGGACGGCCGGTCGAGCCCCGGTGGAAGTCCAGGCTCGGGATCGCGTTCGGCCTCGAGTGTGGAGCTGCCGTTGCTCGAGGACGAGGAGGTGATCGTCGACACGCGGCCGACGTGGTGGGCCTGGGCTGTCCACCTCGCGATCGCGGGACTGTTCGCGCTACTCGGCGTCGCGATCGCCACACAGGACCTGGCTGTCGGGTTCTTCGTTCTCGTCCTCGCCGCCGCCGTCGGGGGGTACGCGTGGTACCGGCGCAACCGCGTCCGGTATCTCGTGACCGATCGCCGGATCGTGGTGATCGCCGGCTTTTCGACGAAAACGACGAGCGAAACGTGGGTGGAAGACGTACGGGGCCTTCGAACGAAAACGACCGCCTTCAGTCGCAACCAGGGGTACGGGACGATCTCGGTCTCTCACGCCATCTCGTCGGGGAGTTTCGGCTGGGGGAACGGGCTTCGACTCCGCGGGGTTCCCGAGTTCGAGTCGGTCGCAGCGGCGATCCGACGACAGCAGTCACGCCGGAAGTAGAGCGGACAGTAGACCACTGCGCGCGTGGGTGGCGGTGAGGGGACGATCGTGATGCCCGACGACCAGCGACGACCCGCAAACGGCGAAGGGGCAAGCGACGGTCCGGCGGCGAACACGTTCGCCACATCACCGGAGCGACACAGGAGAACCTCGGTACTACTTTGCCGTCCGCTCCCCAAAGGTCGCGTATGCACGACGACAACTCCCGGGAGTTGTACGACAGGGCGCTGTCGGTCATGCCCGGCGGCGTCAACTCGGCGGTTCGCGCGGCGATCGAACCTTATCCGTTTTTCGTCCAGAAAGGTAACGGGGGACACGTCATCGACGCCGACGGCAACCGCTACGTCGACTGGGTGATGGGACTCGGGCCGCTGCTGCTTGGCCACGACCTCCCCGAACCCGTCCGGGCCGGCATCCAGCGGAAGGCAAGCGAAGGTCCGATGTACGGTACCCCGACGGAGATCGAAGTCGATCTCGCGGAGTTCGTCGTTCGACACGTCCCGAGCGTCGAGAAGATCCGCTTTGTCAACTCGGGGACGGAGGCGACGACCTCCGCCGTCCGGCTCGCTCGCGGCTACACCGGCCGGAACAAGATCGTCGTCAACCAGGGCGGCTATCACGGTGCCCAGGAGTCGACGCTCGTCGAGGGCGACCACGAGAACCCGGCACCCTCCTCGGCCGGCGTCCCGCAGTCATTCGCCGAACACACCCTTCCCGTCCCGTTCAACGACCAAGAGGCAGTCCGCGAGGTCTTCGAAGAACACGGCGACGACATCGCAGCCGTTATGACCGAACCCATCCTCGGCAACTACGGCATCGTCCATCCCGAGGACGGCTACCACGAGTTCCTCCGGGAGATCACTGAGGAGCACGGCTCCCTGCTGATCTTCGACGAGGTTATCACCGGCTTCCGCGTGGGTGGGCTCGGCTGTGCCCAAAGCGAGTTCGGCGTCACCCCCGACATCACCACCTTCGGCAAGATCGTCGGCGGCGGCTTCCCCGTCGGCGCGATCGGCGGCCGCGCCGAACTCATCGAGCAGTTTGCCCCCTCCGGTCCGGTCTTCCAGGCCGGCACCTTCTCCGGCCATCCCGTCACGATGGCCGCCGGTCTCGAGACGCTCAAATTCGCGGCCGCAAACGACGTCTACGACCACGTCAACGAACTGGGTGACCGGCTCCGTCGCGGTCTGACCGAGATCGTCGCCGACCAGGCCCCCGAGTACACCGTTACCGGCACCGACAGCATGTTCAAGGTGATCTTCACCCGTAACGGGCCCGGAACGAACGCCCTCGAGGAGCAGTGCGAGGGCGGCTGCCGGCAGGACCCGACCTGCTCGCGGTACGATCACTGTCCGAAGGACGCAAGCGATGTCAAAAACGCCGACACGGACCGCTGGCGGCGAATCTTCTGGGGGCAGATGAAAGAGCAGGGCGTGTTCCTCTCCCAGAACCAGTTCGAGTGTCAGTTCGTGAGCTACAGCCACACCGACGAGGACGTCGAGAAAACGCTCGAGGCGTACAAAGAGGCGCTGTAACGTCTCTTCTCGCCCGCATCGGCTATCCTCCCAGCCCACGGGACAAGGGGACGGACTCGAGACGACTCGCCGAGCAACGACACGTCGCTCGATGGCGACGGACCGACGACTGAAAGGTCCCAGATGCGAACACACGTCGACGAGATCGGCTGGGCGCGGCTCGCAGAGCGTCTGTGTTATCTCTTTCCACCGGTCGTCGGAGTCGGCATCGTCGGCGTGTTGCAGGACCTAGAGCCCGGCGTGCCCGGGCTCCGAACCGGTCTGCTTCTTGTGGGTACCCTCGGCTACACCGTTCTGACGTTCGGAGTCGCGACGACGCTGTTTTTCGACGCCCGTCGGATTCGACGGCAACCGGGTGCAGGAGCCAACTGGCAGCCACGACCGTGGCTCAACACCGCGTTCGCACTGGTCTGGGCACCTGCTGCTGGCGTCGTCTACCTGGCGAGGCGACACCGCCGGTTCGGCACGCCGGCCGGCCGGTCGGGCTGGTGGGCCGTCGTCGCGCTCTCGTTCGCGACGACGCTTTTCGGCTTCGCCGCGGCGACCGTTGGGGTCGTCCTGTCGATTCCCGGTCTCTTGACTACCGGAGTCGGGGTCGCGGGCGCGGTCGCGTTCGGCGCGTTCCCCGTCGCGATCCACCGGGACGCTGCCTACGTCTGTCTCGCAGGCGAGTCGTGGCGACCCAACCCCGGCGTCTACCTCGCGCTCGCTTTCGTGTCGCTGTCGGTTCCGCCCGCACAGCCGCTGCTTGCAGGGTACTACCTCTACAGGCGTCGAGTCGCCATCGGGGTCCCCTGAAGTGTTCGACGTCGAGACTCGACTCCCCCTGTCCGGAAAGCACATGTTGGACCCGAACGAGGTCACGCTCGATGGCCGAAGACGACGGCTCCACTCCCTCCCGCCGACAGCCGCCCCGAGACCCTGGGTCGGACGGCCGACGGGAGCCAGCGACCGGCGAACCGCTCGAAAAACACGTCGAAACGTCCCGTGACGGGCGGTCGGTGTTTGGCATCGCCGTCGAGGAAGCGGTCGAAGTCTGTCATCTCGAGGGGCTCATGGCCCTCGAAGACGCCCTCGAGAACGAATTGGACTCCTCGCTCGAGGGGGTACGGCCGGACCTCCGCTATGCCTCCGGACGGTTCGAGTTGACAGTCAAACTGCGGACCGCGATCGACAGCGACGGAACCGTCGTGAGTCGCCCGGTCCACGAGTTCGAGGAGGTCGTCGCGGCGACCCCACGGTCGGTGACCGTAACGGCCGTCGTCGACGGGGACGAGCGCGAGTGTCACCACGAGATCGAGGTCGAACGCGTGGTCGAACGAAAGGGCTGAGACGGGTTACTGTAGTGACTTACCGGCGATCACCAGAGCGGGATCGGCGGTCGCCGGTAAATAGACCGGGTCACTTCACGCGTGCGACCTTCGAGTCAGCCGAATCCACGGCCGAACGTGTTGGTGAAAAGGTACCTGTGGGATGGCGTTTCACTTCCGGCTGTAGGCCCACGACTCGAGAGGAAGCCAAACGAAACGACGAACGATGGGCGGAGCGATGAGCGACAAACGCCCGAGAGCGCGCGTATCGACCGGTCAAAAACCAGAAACCGAGACGAAAAGCCACGTCCGGCACTCGCGGGCCGGAACCGACGGCCGCGATACCGCCGTTCGACGACGCGTCGGTCGCGACGCGAACGGCGGCAGGTAAGCGTGCGCTTTTCATACCCGAGGGGACGACTACAGCCCATGAGAACGCGCGGGACGCTGCGACTGGCGACACGGGGGTCGACGCTCGCCCGACGACAGGCCGGGCTCGTCAAAGAGGCCCTCGAAGACCGACGGTACGAGGTCGAACTCGTCACCGTCGAAACGACTGGCGACCAGATCAGAGACGAACTCATCCACCGGCTGGGGAAGACGGGGGCGTTCGTCCGCGAACTCGACCAGCGCGTCCTCGAGGGCGAGCTCGACGGCGCGATCCACTCGATGAAGGACATGCCGACCGAACAGCCCGACGAACTCGTCACGGCGGCCGTCCCCGAACGTGGGACCCCCGGCGACGTGCTCGTCACGCCCGACGGCGCGACGCTCGACGAACTCCCGGATGGAGCGACCGTCGGCACTTCGAGCCTGCGCCGGCGCGCACAACTGCTCTCACAGCGGCCCGACCTCGAGGTGGAGCCGCTACGGGGCAACGTCGACACGCGACTCGAGAAGTTGCTTGCACCCACACTGCAGGAACAACACCAGCAGCGCTCGGAAGCGGACAAAGAGCGGAAAGCGAACACCGGTGACGACGACTTCGAGCCCGAGTACGACCGCACCGTCGACGAGTGGTTCGACGATCTCTCGGAACTCGAGCGCCAGGCGCTCGGCCGGGAAGTCGAAACCGAGTACGACGCGATCGTCCTCGCGGGCGCGGGCCTCGAGCGCAGCGGGCTGGCTCACTACGTCGACTACCGTGAGCTGCCGACAGAGACGTTCGTCCCGGCACCCGGCCAGGGTGCCCTCGCGGTGACCGCGACCGACGGCGAGACGGCCCGGAACATTCGCGAGGCGATCGATCATCCGCGCAGTCGCGTCGAGACGACGGTCGAGCGGACGCTGCTGGCGGAGCTTGGCGGCGGCTGCATCGCCCCGATCGGCATCTACGCGATCGTCCAGGGCGAATACGTCCACGCGTCGGTCACCGTCTTTGACCGCGACGGCGAGGAGTCGGTCGTGGCGAGCCGTGACCTACCGGTCGAACGCCACGCGGACGCCGCACGGGAGTTCGCCGCCGATCTCGCCGACCGCGGCGCGGCGAAGCTCATCGCGGACGCACGGAAAGAAGCAGAGAGCGACGACGACAGCGACACCGATCCACCCGAACCGGAGGGGAAATGAGATGGGAATTAACTACCACGGAGGCGAACCGAACCCCGGAACCGTCTACCTCGTCGGGAGCGGTCCCGGCGACCCCGGGCTACTGACGGTCAAAGCGAAACGACTCCTCGAGCGGGCCGACATCGTCTTACACGACAAACTCCCCGGCCCCCAGATCATCGAGGACCTCCCGGAGGAGCGCCGTATCGACGTAGGGAAACGAGCACACGGCGACCGGACCCCACAATCGGAGATCAACGAGCGACTGGTCGAACTCGCCCGAGAGGGGAAAAGCGTCGTCCGGCTCAAGGGCGGCGACTCGTTCGTCTTCGGCCGCGGCGGCGAGGAGGCCGAGTATCTGGCCGAGCACGGTATCCCCTTCGAGGTCGTCCCGGCAGTCACCTCCGCGGTCGCCGCGCCGGCCGTCGCCGGCATCCCCGTGACCCACCGGGACCACGCCTCGTCGGTCTCGTTCGTGACCGGTCACGAGGACCCGACCAAGGACGACTCCGCGGTCGACTGGGACGCGCTCGCGGACGCAGGCGGGACGATCGTCGTGCTGATGGGCGTCACCCGACTTCCCCAGTACGTCTCGGCGCTGCGTGACGGCGGACTGGACCGCGAGACGCCGGCCGCACTCGTCGAACGCGGTACCTGGACCGGACAGCGGGTCGCGACCGGCACCCTCGAGACGATCGTCGAGGCTCGCGACGAGGTCGGCATCGAACCGCCAGCCGTGACGGTGATCGGCGGCGTCGCCGCTACCCGCGAGTCCGTCGTCGAGTTCCTCGAGAACGAATCCGTCGCCGACCGCGAAGATCGATCGGAATCCGAAACCGACGCCGTCACCCCGGACGTATCCGACTCGTAATGGTAGCGCACGCTGACGCCGACACACCGACGGTAGCCGCGTTTCGCCCCGACGACGAGCGCATCGAGGACGCCGTCGACCGTCTCGAGTCGCTCGGAGCCAAACCGGTACCGGACCCGATGCTCGCCATCGAACCGACCGGCGAGACGCCCCGTACCGACGCCGACTACGTCGTGTTGACGAGCAAGACCGGCGTCGAACTCGTCGCCGACACCGGCTGGGAGCCCGGGGACGCGACGCTCGTCGCGATCGGCCCCTCGACTGCTGGCGTGCTCCGGGACGCGGGCTACGAGGTCGACATCGTTCCCGAGGAGTACACCTCGAGCGGGATCGTCGCCGCGCTCGCGGATCGCGGTATCGACGACGCTCGGATCGAAATCGCCCGCAGCGACCACGGGAGCGACGTTCTCCCCGATGGCCTCGCGGACGCTGGTGCGTCCGTTCACGAAACCGTTCTCTATCGACTCGTCCGTCCTGACGGCAGCGGCCAGTCGGCCGAGCTGGCTGCCGCCGGCGATCTCGACGGCCTCTGTTTTACGTCACCGCTGACCGTCGAGCACTTCCTCGAAGCGGCAACGGCCCGCGGACTGGAATCGGAGACGCGCGCGGGACTCGAGAACGCAGTCGTCGGCGTCATCGGTGATCCGACCGCGGAGGCGGCCGCCGACTGCGGTCTGCCGGTCGACCTCGTCGCGAGCGAAGCGACGTTCGAGACGCTGGCCCAGGAGACCGTCGAGGCAGCGACCGAGACCGGCGGCGACCGGTAAGCGACGATCCGTCAGCCGAGCCGCCGGGACAGCGTCGGCCGTCCCGCCGGAACGACTCGTAGCGTCGCCCGGACAGGCTCGAACGCGACGCGCTCGGTCGCCTCTCGAGACGCACACACCGTGCGATAGCCCGGCGATCGAAACCGCAGCCGACACCACCCGTTCCCACCGGTTCGAGCGACGATCGATCCGCTTTCGACGACTGCATCCGCGATCGGCCGCCCGAGTTCGTCGGTGACGCGGACACGGAACGGCTCGCCGACCGTCGGCTCCCGGTTAGGGGTCGCGAGTAGGAGCGATCGAACGATCCGCATACTGGGTCGGACGACGGCCCACAGCAAAAACCACCGCCCGACGAGTCGCGACACTGACCGATCTCTGCCGGGCGACCGGTTCCGCAAGTTTATGCCGGAAGCCGCCTCACAATCGACCGATGGCAGGGCCGATTCCCGACCTCGAGGAGCGGGCGACCCGCTGTGCGCGGCGACTGTGTGAGGCCGATCGCGTGTTGCTTGCCTCCCACATCGACGCCGACGGGCTGACCAGCGCCGCGATCGCCTCACAAGCACTCGAGCGTGCGGGCATCCCCTTCGAGACGGTCTTCGAGAAGCAACTCGACGAGGAGGCGATCGCCGGCATCGCGGCGACCGACTACGAGACCGTCCTCTTTACCGACTTCGGGAGCGGCCAGCTCGACGTCATCGGCGAGTACGAGGACGCGGGCGCGTTCACACCAGTCATCGCGGATCACCACCAGCCCGCCGATCGCGATACCGAGTACCACCTGAATCCCCTCCTGTTCGGGATCGATGGGGCCTCGGAACTGTCGGGTGCCGGCGCGAGTTACGTCCTCGCGCGAGCGCTCGCCGACGTAGCCGAAGCCGAAATCAGAGAGGGCGTCTCGGCCGACGGCGGGACGCCGACGGCTGCCGGCGAGGCCACCGCGACACGCGACAACCGCGACCTCGCCGCCCTCGCCGTCGTCGGTGCGGTCGGGGACATGCAAGCGTCGGGTGGCGAACTCCACGGCGCGAACGAGCGGATCGTCGAAGAAGGCGTCGCGGCCGGCGTCCTCGAGACCGGCAAAGACCTCGCACTCTATGGCAAACAGACCCGTCCGCTGCCGAAACTGCTCGAGTACGCCACGGACGTACAGATCCCCGGAATCTCGGGCGACGAAGCCGGCTCCCTGCGATTCCTCGAAGACCTCGACCTCGAGTTGCGACGCGAGGACGGCGAGTGGCGACGGTGGTCCGGACTGACGAACGAGGAGAAACAGACCGTCGCCAGCGCGCTCGTCAAACGAGCCGTCTCGCGGGGGGTTCCCGCGAAAAAGATCGATCAACTCGTCGGCACGAGTTACGTCCTCAGCGAGGAGCCGGTCGGCACCGAACTCCGGGATGCAAGCGAGTTCTCGACGCTTCTGAACGCTACCGCCCGGTACGAACGCGCCGACGTCGGTCTCGGGGTCTGTCTCGGGAACAGGGAGGGTGCACTCGAGCGGGCCCGCAAACTCCTTCGGAACCACCGGCGAAACCTCTCGGAGGGGATCGATCTGGTCACCCGGGAAGGGGTCACCCACGAGGACAACCTCCAGTGGTTCCACGCGGACGACCGAATCCGAGAGACCATCGTCGGTATCGTCGCGGGGATGGCGATGGGCAACGACGGGATCAGTCGCTCGAAACCGATCGTCGCGTTCGCCGAGAAAAACGACGAGGAAATCAAGGTCTCGGCCCGTGGCACCCACGGACTCGTTCGCAGCGGGCTGGACCTCTCGACAGTGATGACCGACGCCTCGCAGGCCGTCGACGGCGACGGCGGCGGCCACGACGTCGCGGCCGGAGCGACCGTCCCCAAAGGCCGCGAGTCCGAGTTCGTCGAACGCGCCGACGAACTCGTCGGCGACCAGCTCTCGTAGCACGCTCGAGCACGCTTTCCGGTTCCATTCTTGGCACTCCCCCAGTGCGTACCCGTTTCAGTCGACCAGGACGCCGCTAACTCGAGAGACGCCGCCGCTTCGGACGACGATCCCTGCCCCGTTTCTCGGCTTCCGAGCGACTCCGCTCTCGAGTCGGTCGTGCCGTTTCCCGACTGATTCCAACGTACAATCAGGTGCTTTGTTGAATAGCTGCTGAATGAGGGTTAGAGTGGCTCACAGAGCTTTTCTATGTTGATGATGGCGAACATGAGGACGATTTCAC
>NZ_AOMA01000098.1 GCF_000337895.1 Halobiforma nitratireducens JCM 10879 | reverse complement strand
GAAACTCGCTGCGACGAGCCGAACGTCGGTGTCCGAGAGCACCTCGAGGTCGCCCGATTCGCGGGCGGCACGACGGACCTTCTCCGTCGTGTCCTCGTTCGGAATGTGGATGTGCATCCCCGAGCCCTCCATCGCGTCGTAGCGATAGGCGCTCTCGTCTTCGAGTTCTTCCCGGACGAGCGGAATAGTTGCAGTCTGTTCTGACGTGTGGAAGTCGTGGATAAAAGCCGAGGAGTCGAGAACGTACATACGGTTAGCGCTTGACGACGATGTAGTCTTTCACCGCCTGAACGCGGCTGACAGGGACGAGAAACCGACCGTGTTCGTCGACGTCGAAGTCGACGGACCGCGTCGGGAGTTCTTCGTCGGGGTCGATGACGAGATCGTGCAGTTTACCGGATTTGAGGTCCATCGTGATGTTGTAGAGCAATCCCAGTTCAGTGCCGTCGGATCCCATGACGGCCTTCCCCGAGAGATTTTCAGCGAGTATATCGCTCATGCATACCCGTATTTACTAATCGGTATTAAAATCCATGGGGTCGACGGCCGGGCCGATGCTGTCCCGTGGTTTCTGAGTGACAGGCCGTCTGCGACGCCGAGAGCTCCCGAGAACCCCCGAGAACGCCTCCAACATCGAGTGACCTGAGCGGCCGCTCTCGTCGTGGGAGGACGAACTCCCGAGACCCACCTCCGCCGGTGCCGAACCGCGCGGCGTGACGATGGGTTTAACTACCGTCCTACGGACCCTATAGACAAGACCTTCTCGGGTGGTTCATCATGTCGGATACGGACACAGATGCGGAGACGGATACGAATTCGGACGCTGACTCGAGAGATCCGACATCTCTCAGAACGCCGATCGTCGCCGTCCTCGGTCACGTCGATCACGGGAAGACCAGCCTGCTAGACAAGATTCGTGGTTCCGCGGTCATCGAGGGTGAGGCGGGCGCGATCACCCAGCACATCGGAGCGACCGCCGTCCCGCTTGACATCGTCTCGTCGATCGCGGGCGACCTCGTCGACCCGGAGGACTTCGATCTTCCCGGCCTCCTCTTTATCGATACGCCGGGCCACCACTCCTTTACCACGCTTCGCTCCCGGGGCGGCGCGCTCGCGGACATCGCGATCCTCGTCGTCGACGTCAACGACGGCTTCCAGCCACAGACGCTCGAGGCGCTCGACATCCTCCGACGATCGGAGACGCCGTTTATCGTCGCGGCGAACAAGATTGACACCGTCCCCGGCTGGAACGAAAACGAGGACTCGCCGATCAACGCGACCTACGAGTCCCAGTCCGACCGCGTCCAGGGCCGGCTCGACGAACAGCTCTACGAGATTATCGGTAACCTCTCGGACGAAGGGTTCTCCGCGGATCTCTACTGGCGGGTACAGAACTTCCAGCGTAACGTCGGCGTCGTTCCCGTCTCCGCGATGACCGGCGAGGGCGTGCCGGACCTGCTTGCCGTCATGATGGGCCTCTCCCAGCGGTACATGAAAGAGGAGATGGAGATCGACGTCGCCGGCCCCGGCGTCGGCACCGTTCTCGAGGTCAAAGATGAGAAAGGCTTCGGAAAGACGGTCGACATCGTTCTCTACGACGGGACGATCAAGGCCGACGATCAGATCGTCGTCGGCGGCCAGAACGATCCAATCGTCACCGACGTGCGTGCCCTGCTCCAGCCGCGACCACTCGCCGAGATCCGCACCGAGAGCCGGTTCGAGAAAGTCGACGAGGTCGGCGCTGCAGCCGGTATCAAGGTCGCCGCGCCCGAACTCGACGACGCGATGGCCGGCGCACCGGTCCGGGTCGTCCGCAACCGCGACCTCGAGGATGTCGTTCACGAGGTCCAGGCCGAACTCGCGGACATCGCGGTCGACACCGAAGAACAGGGCGTCGTCGTCAAGGCCGACACGCTCGGCAGCCTCGAAGCGATGGCAGACGCGTTAGAGGACGCAGAGGTTCCGATCGTCCGTGCCGAAGTCGGTGACGTTGCCCCGCGTGACATCTCGGTCGCTTCGACGGCGGACGATCCGAAACAACAGGTCATCCTCGGGTTCAACGTCGAGGTGCTTCCGGAGGCCGAACACCGCGCCGAGACCGACGACGTGACGATCTTCACCGACGAGGTCATCTACCAGCTCGTCGAGGAGTACGACGAGTTCGTCGAGGAGATCGAACAGGCCCAGCAGGACACGATCCTCGAGAACATCACCCGACCCGCCCGGTTTCGCATTCTGCCGGACCACACCTTCCGTCAGAACGATCCCGCGGTCGTCGGCGTCGAGGTCGACGCCGGCACCCTCCAGAACAACACGAACGTCGTGAAATTCGACGGGAACGAACCCGAACGTATCGGCCAGGTCAAAGGCATTCAGGAACAGGGCGAAGACGTCGACGAAGCCCGCAACGGCGACCGCGTCTCCGTCGCGATCGACGGTCCGACGGTCGGACGCGGCATCGAAGAAGGCGACCGACTCTGGACCGAAATCCCGGAGAAACACGCGAAGATCCTCGAGCAGGAACTGACCGACGAGATTCCCGGTGACGAACTCGAGTCGTTGAACATGTACCTCGACAAGCAGCGCAATCGGGACCCGTTCTGGGGCAAGTAAGTTCGAGCCACTGTTATTTTACGTGTCGGACGTGAGCAGCCGGTATGGTTTCCCGTGAAAACAAAGTCGTGGGCGGCTTCGTCGTGGTCGCGATGGCCCTCACGTTCGGCGGACGGTTGGTGACCGAGCTGCCGGATGCACTCCTGATGGGAGTACTGCTTTTCGTCGGTGTCCTCGCACCGATGGCCGTGAACAACTACCTCGAGAACCGAGACGCTGACTGACTGCGTGAGCGGCATCCTTCGCTCTCTCTTTCCCTATTCTGCGGCAGGCAGACTGGCCGAAACAGCCCCTTACTCGCTCCCTTCGAAAGAGCGCGCACGTGATCGGGTTTCGACGACCGTCTCGTACACCGCTTCCGGGTCGTCGATCGCGTCCTGATCACACCGAATGTCGAACCAGCCTCGCCGCTCGAGAACGAGCGCGTCGTCGGTGAGACGCACGTCGGCGATCCGGTCCCAGGGGAGCAGTTTTCGTTCGAAGCGGTCGACGACGACGCCGATCTCGTGGGCCTCGAGGTCGATCCCGCCCCAACGGTTCTCGACGTCGTGGGCGGTCCAGCTCCAGGTTTCCCAGCCGAGCCGGTCGCCGACCCACAGCAGCAGAATAACGCCCCCGTAGCCGGCGAACCAGACGCCCGAGCGGCTATCGAACGTAATCGACGCGAGCCCCCAGACGAACAACAGAACGCCGCCGCCGAGAGCGAACGTCCCCCAGAGCCCGTCGTCGAAGGCCGTTCGGTGCCACGTCCAGGCGACGATCGGCTCGTCAGTTACCGCCGCGATGTACCGGCTCCGGCTCATCTGTGCGACACCCACGCCGGCCGCACCGACGAGCACGACGAACGCGAGCGTGACGACGGCCAGCCGTGTCGACGATACCAGCGGTGTGACCGTGGTCACCGGGAGAACGGCGGCGAGCCCGAGCGCCGGGACGTACGGGAGGAGTCGCCGGCCGCGGGTTCGGCCGAGCCGTTCCGGGAGGCCGGCGAGCCGATTTCCCACGGCGAGACCGAAGACGAGTCCGGCCACCACCGCACTCGGAACGGTCGCCAGCACGGTCGCCGACGAAATGCCGGCCGCGACGGCGGCCACTGCCAGGACGGCGGCGACGACGGTACCCAGGTTGCTCCGTTGCGAGGTCATCTAATCCTCCTCTCAGGCGTTCACTCCACTGTTCTTCGTGAGACTTGTAGGGAATTGGACGCCGT
>NZ_AOMA01000097.1 GCF_000337895.1 Halobiforma nitratireducens JCM 10879 | reverse complement strand
CAAAACAGGACTCTCAGGCCATATAGCGGCATTAAGACGAATATCATAAATTCAATACTGTCGCCTTCTTGCGTTCAACAGAGCAACCCAGGTAGAAGCCGAATCCGGCTTTGAAGGCGAGGTCCGGCGAGTCGGTGGGCGGATCGGGAGCCGGCCGTCCAGCTTGGAAAGACACAGTTCGTGTTCGTATTCGTCGTCGCAATATAAAGTAGCTTGCAGACGACCGACCTCATGGCAGCCACCGTCCTGGAACGCATCGAGCCGGGCACGACCTCCGAACTGCCGTCGAGAGGACGAGGCGGGGGCCGCGAGTCACACGCGACGGGAGACGGGTGGACAAGTGACGAGTCGACGAGCGACAGGCGACGGCACGTAAACGGCTTGCTCGCGACCCGCGTACGCATTAACCGCTCCCCGTTGGGGGGTTCCGTATGCTCGTTCATCTCCGCCAGTACAAACACGAGGAAGTCCAGTTCGACGACAATAGGACGACTGGCGAGTCCCAGACGGAGGATTCGGTAGACAAAGGGCCGGAGGCGTACTTCGGCAAGAACATCGACGACTTCGACCTCGAGACCTGGGAGACGATCGAATACGAGAACGACCCGATCCAGCGCCGGGAAGTGTCGGTCGACGGTGTCACGGCGTTGTCCATCCCCAACGAGCCGACCGACGCGGACGATCCCGGCCTGCCCGGTCGGACGCTTCAGCTTCGACTCGGCGGTGGTATGGAGTTTCTCGCGAACGCCCAACTGGTCGAGGCCCAGGACGGGAACCCCCAAGAGCCCGAGGGCGGAGGGAAGGTGTCGAAAGAAGATAGCCCGCAAGGAACGGCAACGATGGACGACGAGCCGTAGGGGCGACGGGGGCCGTCCCAAGCCGAAACTCGACGGCGGGCTCTCGACTGTCGCGTCTCACACCGCGTATTGGACTCGGTAGTCGAGGGCAGGACGTATCACGATCCGGAATGATAGTCCATACCGGGGCGAAACGGTCCCGAAATCGTTTTCAACTGCTCGCGCGCACACTCGGTATGCCGACGGAATCGGACACTCATTATGACCCCTCGCTGGGGAACAAGTTCATCTTCGTCACCGGCGGCGTCATGTCGGGACTCGGTAAGGGGATCACGGCCGCGAGCACCGGCCGGCTCCTCAAGAACGCCGGGTTCGACGTCACCGCAGTAAAAGTCGACCCGTATCTGAACGTCGACGCCGGGACGATGAACCCCTACCAGCACGGGGAGGTGTACGTCCTCGAAGACGGTGGTGAGGTCGACCTCGACCTGGGGAACTACGAGCGGTTCCTCGACGTCGACATGACCTCGGACCACAACATTACGACGGGCAAGACCTACCAGCACGTCATCGAGAAGGAACGCGCCGGCGACTATCTGGGCAAGACGGTCCAGATCATCCCCCACGTTACCGACGACATCAAGCGTCGCATCCGCGAAGCGGCCGAAGGGACCGACGTCTGTATCGTCGAAGTCGGTGGCACGGTTGGCGACATCGAGGGCATGCCCTATCTCGAGGCGCTGCGGCAGTTCGCCCACGAGGAAGACGAAGACGACGTCCTGTTCGTCCACGTCACGCTCGTTCCCTACTCGAAGAACGGCGAGCAGAAGACCAAGCCCACCCAGCACTCGGTCAAGGAGGTCCGTTCGATCGGGCTCCAGCCCGACGTGATCGTCGGTCGCTGCGAGGACCGACTCGACCCCGAGACCAAAGAAAAGATCGCGCTGTTCTGTGACATCCCCACGGAAGCCGTCTTCTCGAACCCCGACGTCGAGGATGTCTATCACGTCCCGCTGATGGTCGAAGAGGAAGGGCTCGATCAGTACGTCTTAGAGCACTTCGGCCTCGATGACGACGCGCTCCCGGCAGGCGAGCGATCGAACGAGTGGCGCGAGATCGTCACCACCGAGAAATCCGGCGAGGTCGACGTCGCGCTCGTCGGCAAGTACGACCTCGAGGACGCCTACATGTCGATCCACGAGTCGCTGAAACATGCTGGCTTCGAGGTCGGTGTCGACGTCAACGTTCACTGGGTGCCGGCCGACGAGATGGCAGACGACTACGACGACCAGCTCGCGGACGTCGACGGGATCATCGTCCCCGGTGGGTTCGGGATGCGTGGCTCGGAAGGGAAGGTCCGCGCGGTCCAGTACGCCCGCGAGAACGACGTTCCCTTCCTCGGACTCTGTCTGGGCTTCCAGATGGCCGTCGTCGAGTACGCGCGTAACGTGCTCGGCCTCGAGGGGGCACACTCCGCGGAGATGGACGAGGACACGCCACATCCGGTCATCGACATCCTGCCCGAACAGTACGAGGTCGAGGACATGGGCGGCACCATGCGGCTCGGCGAGCACACGACCGTGATCGAGCCCGAGACGCTGGCCTACGAGCTGTACGGCGATACGTCTTGCTCGGAACGGCACCGCCACCGTTACGAGGTCAACCCCGAGTACTTCGAGCAGTTCGAGGACGAACCACTCGTCTTCTCCGGGACCGCGGGCAACCGCATGGAGATCCTCGAACTCGAGACCCACCCCTACTTCCTCGGAACGCAGTTCCATCCCGAGTACACGTCCCGCCCGGGCGAGCCGAGCCCGCCGTTCCTGGGGCTGGTCGAAGCCGCACTCGAGCAGGTAGACGCCGGCGACGCGGCGTCTACAACCGACAGCGACACGAGCGACGACACCGAAACGGAGGTAACCCACTGATGGTCGATACTGAGACGTTCGTACCCGACGCAGTCGAAGAGATCGAAGACGAAATCGGCGATGCAAACGCCGTCATCGCCCTTTCCGGCGGGGTCGACTCCTCGGTCGCCGCCGCACTGGCCTACGAGGCCATCGGCGACCAACTCACCCCGGTCTACGTCGACACCGGCCTGATGCGGAAAGGCGAGACCGCACAGATCGAAGAGACGTTCGATTACATGGAGTCGCTGCGGATCGTCGACGCCAAGGATCGGTTCCTCGAGGCGCTTGCGGGCGTCACCGACCCCGAAGAGAAGCGCTCGGTCATCGGCGAGCAGTTCATCCGGGAGTTCGAGCGGGAAGCGAAAGACGCCGATGCGGACTACCTCGTCCAGGGGACGATCTACCCCGACCGCATCGAGAGCGAGGGTGGCATCAAGTCCCACCACAACGTCGGCGGACTGCCCGATGTCGTCGACTTCGACGGCATCGTCGAACCCGTCCGCGACCTCTACAAGGACGAAGTACGGGAGGTCGCACGTCACCTCGGACTCGACGAGATCGTCGCCGAACGGATGCCGTTCCCCGGCCCGGGCCTGGCGGTACGCGTAATCGGCGAGGTCACCGAGGAGAAACTCGAGGTCGCACGCCACGCCTGTCACGTCGTCGAGGACGAACTCGAGGAGTACGAGCCCTGGCAAGCCCTGGCGGCCGTCATCGGCAAGGCGACCGGCGTCAAGGGCGACAACCGCGTCCACGGGTGGGTCGTCTCCGTGCGCTCGGTCGACTCCCGTGACGGAATGACCGCGAAAGCCCAGGAGATCGACTGGGACACGCTCCAACGCATCCAGTCACGGATCACGGGACAGAACGAAAACGTCGCCCGAGTCGTCTACGACGTGACCCACAAACCGCCAGCGACGATCGAGTACGAATGACGGACCGAGAAAACGGCACGTGTGCGATCGTTGCCGGCCCCGACAATGAGGACATCTCGCCCGCCCTCGAAGCTGAGGGCGTCGAGGTGCGGCGACTCGAGGGGGTCGTCTCGCGGCCACAGCTCGAGGAAGCGGGCATCGTCGACGCCGACCTCTATGTCCTGACCGATGTCGATCAGGCGACGACTATCCCGATCGTCTGTGATCTCAACGACGACCTCCGGACGGTCGTCTACGCCGACCGGACGATTCCGGAGTTCGTCAAGGCACAACTCGACCTCGCGGTCGACCCGCAGTTGATCGATCCCACCGTGCTCGCCGAAGAACTGCTCGCCTGAGACGGTCACCGCTCGATGGTCGCGCCGTACAACCCGATTCGTGACCGACCGTGCCGGTGACCGGCCTCGAGTAGTTGTGGCGTCTCCTGTCTCGGTTTTGTTCCACGCCTCGGTCCAGAAACTGTCGTCTCGAACACTCGAGATCGCGTCGCCTCGCCGAAAGTTCACAGTCGGTCTTCACGAACCGCGCGTTCGACCGGGGATAAATTCCGTCAGCAACTCGCTGAACTGATTTTACAGTTAAAATCATTTAGGAGTGAGGGAATTCGGTTTCTGGGCCCTGAGAAAAGTCAAAACAGCAGATTAAATCCGAGTTAAATTCGATAGAATCAGTGTAAGAGTCCTATACCATCGCCCCCGTTGAAGTAGTCCCCGCCCATAGAGATGAATGGAGGTCGACGGGTTAACTCCACCGAGGCACCCACGCCTGTTCCCGTGGCTTCCAGCAATCCCACCACAGCACCCTTCCCCCCACCATTGCCACACCGTTCCGACGTGGGCTACTGCACCGGCCTGCGTCACTCTGCGGTTCTGGCACCCGAGGCGCTGTCCGCGCCTCGGATCGGACCATTCTCCCGAGTAGCGACGCCCGCCGAGCGATGAGTCGCCGAACCCAACCGCTCACCGACACTGACCGGTCTCACGGCGAGAGCCGTTTTAATACCGGCATCTCTTCGAGTCGCTCGTCCTCGAGTCGATCCCAGTCTATCCCGGCGGGTTCCGTCGTCCCCGCGTCGGGTCGGAGAACTCGCTCGGGGGTGACGATCAGGTCCATCGAAACGTCGTGGGCGTCGAAGGTGAGATCGACGCTGTCCTGGCTGCGGTCCCCATCGCCGCCACGCTCGAACACCTGCCGCTCGTGAACCGTCGTCGCGACCGGCGTCTCCTCGTCGACGAGCCCCAGTTCGTACAGCATCGCGTACTCGAGGTCGCTGTACCCTTCGCCCTTGCCGACCCGTCCGCCATCGTCGGTCACGGCGACGCTTCCGGAGACGATCAGGTCGAGCTTCCCGACCGCTTCGGGACCGACTTGCGTCCCGTACTCGGACGATCCGGAAACCGTCGTCGCTGCGTCGTAATCCTCGAGTTCGTCGGGATCGAGCACCAGAAAACACTGCTCGTCCGCGAGCCGTGGCACTGCCATGTAGACCGTCTTCCCCGCTCGTAACGCGGCTCGACGGACGGGCAGTTGCGGTGCGTCGGGGTTCGCTTTGATCGTCTCCGCTTTCTCCCACTCGGGCTGGTCGGTCAGCCGGTCGGCGGCGTCCTTTGCACCCGCGAAGTTCGGAATGCGCCCGTGAGGCGGGAACGGAAACCGCGCGACGCCGGATTCCTCGAGCTCGTCCCAGACCCGCTCGCGTAGCGTCTCTTTGTCCATGCGAGACCGTGTGCGCTCCGGAACGGAATATCCTCGCTTTCGACCGATCGAGCACCAGTCGAAAGGGACGACGATCGGTCAGGACTCTTCGGACTCGTCTCTGACACCGTCGTCACCCTCGGTTCCGTCTTCGTGTCCGTTCGCGATCGTCACCAGGTGTCGTGCCTCCGGAAGGACGATCGACTCGGTGCCCAGGCAGGCCGCATCGGCGTTCCCCGGCAGGCAAAACACCGGTTTCCCCTCCGCGACGCCCGCGAGCGTCCGCGACGCGACGACGCGAGTGCCGACCTCCTCGTAGGCGAGCATCGTGAACAGCTCCTGGAACGCAGCCAGCTCCTTGTCCAGCAGCGGTTCGACGGCTTCGATGACGACATCGTCGGGTTCGACGCTGGTCGCCCCCGCGGTAACCACCACGTCGACGTCGTCGCGTTCGATGATCCGGAGCACGATCGACTGGACGCGGTCGTGGTCCGAGCCGACGTGTTCGCGGGTCGCGAGCTCGTGTCCGGCATCCTCGAGCACGGTCTCGACCGCCTCGCCAGCGGCGTCGGAGTCCAACGACCGACTCGTGGCGACGGTTACGACGGCGAATCCGAGCGGGCTGTCCGGGTTGGCTGTCGGGCTCGAGGCCGGTTCGCGTTCGCTCTCTGCTTGGAGGGGCGACGCCGTGTCACCGTCACCGTCACCGTCACCGTCCGTGTTCGCAGCTCCGTCGGCGTCTCCGTCCGTCTCGTCCATACTCCGCCTTCGAGAGCCGCCGTGTAAAACGCTGTCACTGCGGTGGACTGTGGGGTAGAGAAACCGAACCGATCCCCATCAATATTGCCCAACTTTATGACGACCGTTTCCATCTGTTCGGGTACATGCAGGCAGTCAAGATAACCGAGCACGGCGGCACGGACGTCATCGAGTACGGCGATTACCCCGACCCGGAAGTCGGGCGCGACGACGTACTGATCGACGTGAAAGCCGGCGCGCTCAACCACCTCGACGTGTGGGTCCGCCGCGGACTGCCCACCCTGGACCTCGAGATGCCTCACGTCCCCGGCAGCGACGCCGCAGGAATCGTCGTAGAGACCGGCCCGGACGTCACCCGGTTCGACGAGGGAGACCGAGTGGCGGTCTCTGCGGGCGTCAACTGTGGGAACTGCGAATTCTGCCGGGACGGCGACCCGACGCTCTGTGTCAACTTCCACCTGCTTGGCGAACACGTCACCGGCGTTCACTCCGAGTACGCCGCGGTCCCCGAGGACAACCTGATTCCCGTACCCAACGGCGTCGACTGGATCACCGCGGGCTCGACGTCGCTGGTCTTCCAGACCGCCTGGCGCATGCTGGTCGACCGCGCGGAACTCGAGCCGGGCGAGAAGATCCTCGTGCTCGGTGCGAGCGGCGGCGTCGGTCACGCCGCTCTCCAGATCGCCGACTACACCGGTGCGGAGGTGTACGCGACCGGCAGTACGGAAGAAAAACTCCAGTACGCACGCGACCACGGTGCGGATCACGTCGTCAACTACGAGGAGGAGAGCTTCGCCGACTGGGTCCGTGCGGAGACCGGCGGTCGCGGCGTCGACGTCGTCGTCGACTACATCGGCGCGGGCACCTGGCGCGACTCGATCAAGAGCCTCGCGAAGAACGGTCGGCTCGTCACCTGCGGCGGGACTGCGGGACCGAACCCCGAGACGGATTTGCCCCGTATCTTCTGGAACCAGCTGCAGATCATCGGTTCGACCATGGGGACGCCGGGCCAGGTCGACGACGTGATGGAACTGGTCTGGGACGGCACCTTCGAACCCGCCGTGCGCGAAGTGCTTCCGATGAGCGAGATGGCTCGCGCTCACGAGATCGTCGAGGGTCGCGAAGGGTTCGGCAAGGTCGTCGTCAGACCCGACAGCGAGCTGTGAGCACGACCCGACTCGAGGGCGAACCACGTTTACGTTCTCCGGAACCGTGAGGGCTTTGCCGTCCCGGTCGAAAGGTCCCGACGTGACCTCGAGCGACGACGGCGGCTACGTCCACGACCCGTCCGCGTTCGACGAGGACGGAACGCACCACGACGACGACCGCGGGGGAGACGAGGAGTTGTCGGACGATCCGCCACACCCCGCGGCGACCAACAGGGAGTTCGGCCGGCGCGGCTGGATACTGGTCGGCGTGATGTTGTTCGCGTTCGTCATCGCACCGGTCGCGATACTGCTCTTTCCGCCCAGCAGCGATCACTACAGGTTCGCGCTGCTGATCCTACCGCTCGCGCCGGCGATCGCGCTGGCTGCGACGGCCGTCTGGGCGACGACCCGTCCCTGATTCACACTCGCGACTCGAGTCCGGTAACGGTTGGATTCGAAAACGAAGGCGGCAACGAAACCGAACGGTTAGGAGCCGAGTACTGACTCGAGGCGCTCGAGGACCGCCGCTCCGGGATCGATGTCCCGATCCGGCGTCTCGGCGTCGTCGAGATAGTCGTCGACGTCGTCCCGGAGTCGTCGGAGCTGGCGCTCTGTGAACGCATTCGGCCCATCGTTCTCGACGGTGCCGAGCGCTTCGACCGCCCACTCCGCTGGCGTCTCGGAGTCGTCGACCGCGTCGTCGATGCGACTGGCCAGGAGTTGGTGGACGACCCACCGTTCTTCTCTGGAGAGCGTCACTTCGTGCGTCTCGGTTTCCTGTGGGGGAGAGCTCATTTCGTCAGTTGGACCGTGTCTGTCGGTCCTCACCCGTTGCTACGAACGAGGGGGTCATAAGGTTTGTCACTAGTTACCACTATTCAGAAGTCGCCACACAATCCAGAGCTATCAGTATCCGAGACAGGATGTGATCGGATATGCCCTGCACTGACTCGTGTGGAATTGATCTTAGAACCAGCCGGAATCCCTCGTTGTTACCTCATCGCAAGCCACTCAGAGCCCCACACCAATTGTTCCCTCACACTAGGGCAAAGTGGGCAGAAATACCAAGCCAACAAAAACGACATCGTACATCGGCGGGATTTAACTCAATCCCGTGCAGTACGGCCGCTCCGAAAGCGAAGGGTGGTCAATCTCCGTCAGCCGTCGTTTCGAACCGCTCAGTCTGTGACTGCAATTCGTCTGCACGGTCCGATAACGTGTCCGCAGTCGTTGCGATCCGCTGGATCGTACTTGTTTGTTCTTCGGCCGCTGCCGAGACGTTCTGTGCCTCGTCTGCCGTGCGATCACTCACACTTGCAACGTCATCGACCATCTGTGCGACTTCTTGAGATGATTCGGCTTGATCATCCGTTGCGTCGTTGATCGACTGAATACCGCTGTTAGCGGCTTCGACTCGATCGACAATCGTTTCGAAGGTCCCGACGGTTTCGTCGATCGTCTCCTGGCTGGTTTCGATGTTCGATTGCATTTCGAACATGTCGGCTGCCAGCGCATCGGCCGACTTCTCAATCCCAGCAACTAATTGTTCTACCTCGCTCGTCGCCTCGTCTGTCTCCTCAGCAAGCGCCTTCACCTCGTCAGCAACGACGGCAAACCCATTTCCGTCCTCAGTGGCGTTTGCCGCTTCGATCAACGCATTCATCGCGAGGAGATTCGTCTCCGACGCAATATCGTCGATCAACTCGACGATCTCGCTGATCTCCTCGACTTCGTCCTGCAGTGTACGCATCTCTTCGATGGCTTCCGTCGCTTTGGTTTCGACCTCGTCGACCACTTCCGTCGTCCGTTCCGCCGCCTGCTGCCCCTGTTGTCCCATCTCAGCTGCTTTTCGAGACTGGTCGGCGACGTTGCCCGAGGACGAAGCGATCTCTTCGACAGTAGCCGAAAGGTCGCTCATCTCGCCCGCGGCAGTTGCAAGCTTCTCGCTTTGCCGCTCTGCACCGGCAGAAATCTCTTCGATACTGTCGGCCACAGCAACGCTCGAGTTCTTGATCTCTTCGGTCGAAGCGGTCATATCTGAACTGATCTCGTCGACATCTTTAACGAGGGCCTGAATTTCGACGACTAGCGATTCGAGGTCCTCGATCATGTCGTTGAACGAAATCGCAATCCGTCTGAGGGCGTCGTTGTCGACATCCGTCTCGAGTCGCTGTGTGAGATCACCGTCGGCGGCTTTTGTCAAGTGAGCGCTGAACTCGTCGGCCTGGCGTTCCAGCGACGTCGCGAGCTGTTCAGCTTCCTTGCGTGATTGTTCGGCCTCCTCGCGTGAGTTCTCTGCTTCCGTGCGGGCCTGTTCGAGGTCAGCAATGAACTCCTGAAGGTCTATTTGCATCTCATCCAGCCTATTTCCGAGGCGGCCAGGTACTGACTCCTCGAGAACGGCATCGTCGAACTCTTGGCGCGAAAGCGCATCAGCTTGTGCAGCGACGACGTTGAGATAGTCCTCGATGTCTCGGAAGGCAGCTCGTACCTGTCCGATCTCGTCGAGTCGGTTTTCGTCCGTAATCTCCTGATCAAGGTCCCCAGCGGCGAGTGCAGTCGCTTGCTTCGATACAGATCTGAGCGACCGCATCGGTCCCCGTTCTACCATCACACCAAGCGACACCAGTCCGAGGAAGCTAGCACCGAGAAGAATCCACAAGTTCGATCTGACCTGCTGGGCGATCAACAGTGCCTCGGATTGTGGTGCCTCTTTGACGACGACCCAGTTCGACTCTGCCTGATCAACCGGTGTGAACGCGACAACCGAATCCGATGTCAGTAGCGTTCCCTCGTTTTCTGCGTCGAGAGTGTCCATAATTTCGCCATCAGCGGAGTCAAACTCGGTCAAAAACGCTGATTCGTTTTCGTCAAAGAGAATGTCACCAGTTGTGTCACCGACAACTGTCGTGGTCGTCCCGTTGATCGGACTTTCGAACTGCTCGGCTCGGGTACTCGTCCGAATGACCATCACGAGTGCGTGCTCAGTTTCGGGTACTGGCGAAACGAATGCGACTGATGGGGCTCCGTCATCCGAGTACATCCACGTCTGTATAACGGCGTCCGGATCGTCGAACGAAACCTCTCCGAACTCCTGTGCCTGTGGCCAAACGATATTCGTCGCTTGAACTCCTTGGCCTTCGATCCCGGCATCTGTGCTCGCGGTGATCGTTTCCTGTTCGTAGTCAAGATAATGTAAGTGCGCTACTTCCGGTGGGAGATGGTCGAGTTCGCCTGTCAGCGCCGATTGAACCGTATCCTGCTGTTCCGTCTGTAGCGCTTGGTGTGCAGAAAGTGTCCGAGTCGTCGACTGCTGTGCTGCGAGCCACTGGTTGAGGGATTCCGCTTCTTGATTGGCATTTGTCAGCAAGTTGTCTCGCTGTTGGTCGGTAATTTGAGACGTTACTGCCGACTGTGTCACCAATCCCAACGCAAGTACGGTTATTATTATAACAATTGAGATGGCGAAGAACTTTCGCGTATAGCTTTGTCGAATCGTGTCCGGAAGCCGTTCTTCTAAACCCATGTCGGTGCCTCCATCTCTCGACCCACTCCTTGCGACGGCATAACAAGCTCTTGTCTTCTACATTATAATGAATTGTTTGGCCAACGTACCCAGTTTATGTTTTGTCATTCCTCGCTATGGCAGCACCCTCTTTTGGGTAGTACGATTGACATCCTCCTCCGCGTTCACGCGGAGGAATCCCGAGCGGTGGGAGTTTCAGGTCTGCAACCATGGACGCCGCCACTTCACGGGAGTCCGCATCTA
>NZ_AOMA01000096.1 GCF_000337895.1 Halobiforma nitratireducens JCM 10879 | reverse complement strand
CGAACTGGAGTGTCGAAGGTGGGCTGATTCCAAGTTGTCGGATTCATCCTGCGGCTAAAGCCGCAGGTATTCTCCTTGATTTCGTATAAACAGTATTGGTTGTCGGTCAACTCTTCCCCGAACTTACGTGTGCGTCGCTGGTGACTGCAGTCTGTACGCACAGGTAACTCTCGTCGTCTTCCGAGACAGACTGCGGTATTCAATTACGGCAGTTCGTATCAGTCCTGGCGTCAGTCGTCACCGACGACCGGGACGGGAGCCGTCGCCTCGAGGGTTTCCTCGACTTGCGTGTAGACGAGGATCGCACCCAGCGTCGCGAGCACGGTGCCGAAGACGAACGGGGCTGCGAAGCCATACCCTACCAACGCGCCCGAAGACAGCGGGCCGATGGCGATCCCGAAGCCAAACGCCATCGTCAGCACGGAGAGCTTCGAGCCGGATTCGCCCTCGCCCGCGAGATCCCCGGCCAGTGCGAGCGCCGGTGCGAACACCATCGCGCCGGCGATTCCCTGGACGAGCCGGGCGAGAAACATCGTCTCGGAAGTGGGGACGAACCCCTGGACGAGCGTCGACGGAATTAACAGTATCATTCCCCCGACGATGAACGGACGGCGGCCGTACCGGTCACAGGCCCGGCCGATCGGCGTCTGTAACAGGATTTGGGCGATGACAAACCCCGCGAACTGTAGACCGAACCAGGTCGCGCCCTGTCCGAGCCGATCGTTGATCTGGGGCTGGATCGTCGCAAACAGCGCGATCGCGGTCGCCATGAAAAGCGACGCGACACCGAGCGTGAAGATCGGATCGAACAGCTTCGATCCCGATCGATCGAACACGTCGATCGAGAGGTCCGCACCCGCGTTGGCGTTCGTCGACTCGGGGTCGGTGATCAACACGGTCACCAGCAGGTAGCTGAGTATGGCCGCCGCAGTCGCGACGTAGAACGCCGCGTCGTAACCCGTAACGGTCGCGCCACCCGGCAGCGTATAGGGGCCGAGGTTGACGACTGTGCCGGCAGCGACGGGACCGGCTCCGAACCCGATCAGCCGGAACGTGTTGTAGACTCCCATGTTTCCGCCGCGATCGCCGGTCGTCGCGAGTTCGTTGACCAGCGCGACCGACGCGGGGATGATGAAGGCGACGCTGATTCCCTGTAATCCGCGAATGAGCACGAGCTGGGCGTAGGTCTGCGCGAAGACGTAGGTCAGGTTCGTCACCGCGAGCCCGGCCAGTCCGATCAGGATGAACAGCTTCCGTTTTCCCTTCCGGTCCGAGAGCCGGCCCGTCAGCGGCTGGAAGCTGCTGTTGAGAAAGCCAAACAGCGAGAGAATGATCCCGATGATCATCGCCTCCTCGAGTCCGAACGTCGCGCCGCCGATGATGTCGCTGCCGACGTACAGCGGGATGACGACGATCAGAAACGAGTTACCGATCCCGTCGGCCATCCGCGCGAACGCGAGCGCGAGCACTCGTCGGTCGACGGCGAACAACGCGAGAACTCTCTCGAGGAGGGTTCGTACTGGCACTCGTGAGAAGCCAGTGTCGGCGACGCCGTTATAGTTTCGAATCGAAGTACTCCGGAAGCACCCTCGGAGCCCTCCGAAACACCAGACTACCCGACGCCGAGAAGAGCCGCCAGGACGAACTCGAGGACGCGTCGTCTTGCTTGCTACAGTAGTCACTGCAGGTCAGTGCGTACCTGCTCGCCAGACGGATCGGCGATCAGTGTGCAAATCGTTGTAGTTGTACAGCCGGAACGTCCCGTTCACTCGTTGTTCGGTGTCCAGCGCCGGTTCGAGTCGGACGGCGGCTTCGAGACGGGTCCGAGCAGTGAGACGGCAAACGGGTGGCTTAAGACCCTCGACCGACGTAGCCAGCACAACCATGGAATTTTGCGACGAATGCGGTTCGATGATGAAAGCCGACGACGGCCTCTGGGAGTGCGGTAGCTGTGGCTATACGGAACCGAAAGGCGACGCCGACCAGTACGTCGTCACGGACAGTCAGGAAGCAAGTGAGATCATCGAGTCCTCTGAGGAGACCTCCCTGCCCGAGACCGACGCGAACTGTCCCGAGTGTGGTCACGACCGCGCCTACTGGTACATGCAACAGATCCGCGCGGCCGACGAGTCCGAGACGCGCTTTTTCATCTGCTCGGAGTGCGAACACAAGTGGCGCGAAGACGATAATTGAGCCGATACATTTCGTCTAACGTCGTAGTCAGTCCGAGCAACACGACGGCTTACTTCGGTTTCGTCTCATCAGTCATCAGTACGTCGACACCCTCGCCAGTTACCGCAAGTCGGATACCCTGAACGGGTAGTCGAACTTCAACTGGCTCCGATGATTGCGATGGTGATGTGACGACGCGCTCGAGTGCATCGACATCGACGACATCGACGACGTCGTATAGCTGGAACTCGTTTCTGTCACCACCGTATTCGTCGACAGTTTCGATGAGCTCGACGAGAAGATCGTTGGATGCATTCGATTCGCGTATCGCGTCCTCACTCATATCTGAATCAATCAGCGCTGTAAGACGCTCGTTTCGTACGGACTGGCGCTTCATCTCGGAAACGGCGTCTACGACATCACGCGCGAAGGAGAACAGTATCTACAGGGAGAACTGGACGCTCGAGAGCTCGACTCCGAGTAACTGCTCTCGACCGAGTGGGTTCCAAAACCCTCTCGACAGAAGTCGTTACTCGTTACGCGCGATCGTCAGATACCCCGTGTGACCCACGGGAGCCGTCGACGGCCGCGAGCCGCGGTCGTCGAACTGCATCTCGCGCTGGATGGTCTCTCGCGTGCGGACGTTCGCGAGGTCGGCCTCGTGGGCGGTCTCGACGACTTCACGGGTCGACTCGATGAAGGGGCTGTAGACCGCGACGAAGCCGCCGTCGACCAGCAGGTCGGGCGCGTGGGCCACGACGTCGGCTGCGTCGCCCGTATCGAGCGTGAGCACGTCGAACGACGAGGACTCGAGGTTCTCGAGTTCGTCGACGACGTCACCCGTCCGGACGTCGACGTCGTCGGCGACCCCGCCCAGTTCCATGTTCTCTCGGGCGACGTCCGCGAAGTCGGCGTCACGCTCGTAGGTGACGACCTCGGCCCCCGCGCGGCCCATCGAGGCCGCGAGGACGCCGGTTCCGGTGCCGGCGTCGAGCACGTGGTCGCCTCGCGAGATGCCGGTCTCGCCGATTACCAGCCCCACGTCCCGCGGGACCATCGGCGCGCCCGTCCGCTCGAAGTGGTGAAACAGGTCCGGGCCACGGAGCCGTCGGACGTGAAACTCCTCCTCGAGGTGAGTCTCGAGAGTCTGCCCGGGCTCGACGTCGTCGGGAACCTCGAGAACGCCGAGATCGGTGCCCATTTCCTCGCCGGGCTGGACGAGGAACTCGCGGTCGCCACGGACGAGCAAGACGGGGTTGCGGTCGGTTGTGTCGCCGGCTTCGCTCTCCGTGTCCGCGTCGTGCTCGCGCTCGGGTTCGCTCACGTATTACTCGAGGTCCTCGACGGCCGCGGCGAGGTCGCCGTCGTTGGCTTTCAGGGCGTCGCGGGCCTCGTCCTCGCTGACGCCGGCACGGGTCGCGACGAGTTCGACGTCGTCGTCCGGGATGCCGGAACTGTCGTCCTCGGTGGTCCCTGTGTCGCCGCCGGCGCTGCCGGCTTCGACCTCTTCCGGCGAGCCGATGATCTGGTAGGTCTCCTGGCCGCGGGCGTCCATCTTCGTGACCTCGGGATCGCTGAACACGAGGTCGTGCTCGCCCGTGCGGATGATGACCTCTTCGGCGTCGATATCGTCGACGTCGATCCCCATCTGTTCCATCATCTGTTCCATCTTGCGCGGATTGAGTCCGCCGCCGCCTCCTCCGAACATACCCGACACGTCGCCGCGCGCGACCTTTTAGTTTGTCGTTCCACCGTCACCGCCACCGCCGTCGGACCCCGACGGATACGGGAGATGGCCCAGCCACTACGCCAGCAGTGCCAGTCCTACCAGCGGGACGGCGACGTAGACCGCGTGGTAGACGAGTGCCGACCCTCCGACGTGGACGACGTACCGACCGCTCGGGTAGCCGCTGACGCCCGCCGGGATGGCGATCAGCCCGCGACTCCACGGAACGACGTTCGTTGCGAAGACGGCGATCCCGCCGTACCGGTGGAACCAGCGCTCGACCCGCCGGAACTGTGCTGACTCGGGATCGATATCGACGTACGGAACGATCGACACGACATCCGTTCCGTACCGCCTGCTGCCAGCGTAGACAGCGACCTGGCCGATCACGTGGGCAACCGAGACGAGGACGACGATTCCCGCCGCGGTCGGATAGGTCGGGCCGACCGCGGCAACGTACCCGGAGAGTACGACGCTTGTCGGCAGTATCTTGCCGACGAGCGCACCCTTGAGGACGAAGACGACGAACAGTGCCGGCAGCCCGACGACGTGGACGAACTCGACGACGAATTCCAGGGCGGAGGCGAACGCGCTCATACACACATCTCGATGGTAAACGGTTTCCGTGACAGCACGAGTGGAGGGGCCGAGCGGCTGTCGCTATCGACCGGGGACGACACTGGACTGATCGCGGACGGATCGCTGGGCCGATGGTTCGACGATTGACAATATAAAGACTCGGTCGGAGTTTCCGTGCGGGAAAACCCCCCGGGACCGTCTTTGTGTCTCCCGTCGCAGCGTTCGCCGATGTGGTTCGACGCGACGACAGTCGAAGTCGTTCGGAACGCCGTGTCGGGTCGGGTAGCGATCGCCGTTTTGCTCGTCTCGTTTCTGGGGAGCATCTACGTGATCGCACCCGCCGTCACGGCTGCGTTTCTGCACACCGGTCGATGGCGGACGCGGGCGATCGACACGTGGCCAGGCATCGTAATCGGCGGCTACGGCGTTTTCGTCTCGCTCAAGCCGCTGTTCTCGATCGATCGACCTCCTGTCGACCCGCCGCTCGCTCGAGAGGCGCTGCCGGTGGGTCTCGGCCCGCTGTACGATCTCGGCGTCGGCTTCGGGTCGGCGAGTTTCCCGAGCGGGCACGCCGTCGCGGCGACGGTGTTCTGGGGGCTGGTCGTGCTAGATGCGCCGTACGGAACGCGACGAACACGGGCGGTCGTCTGCGGAGCCGTCGTCGCGCTCGTCTGCTTCTCTCGGATCGCACTCGGCGTTCACTATCCGGCCGACGTCGTCGGCGGGGCGGTGATCGGACTCGCGTACCTCGCTTTGGCCGTCGGGTTGCGGGAACTGTCGCCGAGGCCGGTACGGGCCACGCTCTTGCTTGCCGGCCTGTTCGCCATCGGCGGCGTTCCGTCCGGTCGTCCGACGGACGCCGCAATCCTGCTTGCCGCACTCGGTGTCGTCGTTCTCGTGTACCGCTACGGGCCGCGGCTCGGCATCCGCCCCGCGGACGAGCGGGACGAAACTGCCGCCGACCCGAGCCCAGTCCAGTTCTGACCGTGGTCGACGATTCCGTCGTCGACCGAAACGGCGACGATCGTGATCAGGACCCGTCGGCCGGTGCACCCTCGCGAACGTTGACCGCCATCCCCGTCTCGAACTCCGCGATCCCCTCGGCGGACAACTCCGCGCGCCCGACCGCGAGCAACTCGCCGCGCTCGTGGACGACCAGCACCTCGTCACCCGGTCGGATCGCCGGCCCCACCTCGAGGACGAACTTCGCGAAGACGTTCTTCTCCTCGCGGACGAACGGCTCGCTCTCGTCGTCGACGACGACCCGATAGGCAGGTGCCTCGAGCGCCGCCGCGAGTCGCCGGCCGCCCTCGAGCCCGAGTGTAAACCGGCCGTCGGTGCCGAACGACGCGATCCGCCCGTCGTCGGCGTGGACCTGCTGTGGACGGCCCGAGGAGGTTCGCTTGATCGTCAACGAGTCGGACTCCGTTGGAAACATCGCCTCGCCCGCCCCAGCGCCGAACTGGTAGTCGGCGATCGTTCGGAGCGTTGCCAGTCCCGTCTCCCCGTCTGCTGGTTCGCTCATCGGGCTCTATTGCTCTCTCGAAGGCGAAAACCCTTCGTCTTCGCTGGCGTGTCACCGTCGACCATCGATGTGGGGTGGTTCGTTTCGCGCCGTCGGACCAGGAACGTTATATGGGTCGGCTCTCTATCGTCGGACGAATGGATCACACGCAGGTCGCAATCGGGGCGGGGTTGCTCGCGGTCGGTTTCCTGACGTTCGTCGAACCGGCAGCGGATCGACTCGAGTTTGCGTTACGTCCTCACTGCGGTCGCGCTGGTGATCGGTGCCGGCGCGTTGCTGGTCACGCTGGCACGGGAGGCAAGCGTGGCCGCGTCTGCCTGAGTGGGAGTCAGGTCAGTCAAGCCAGGGGGCGTCTCCGGTTCGGTGGGCGGTGACGGTAACGGTAACGGGCACAGTCAGTATCGTCCGTACCGTCTCGTTCTACCGGTCCGTTCTCGACGAGTTGCCGGACTCGCTTTCGATCGTTCGCGAACGGGTCGCTCGAGCGATCGGAGTTCGTCCTACCGATCGCCTCTCCCGGGCCGACTGCCCGTCCCGACCGGCGCGTCCGCAAGGCGTGGTCGGGACGGCGTCGACGAGTGGCTCAAAGTAAAAACGTTTCGTGGCGTTCTCCGAGGTCGAGGAAGGTGTCGGACGCTTCGATCAGTTCCTCGGCTGTCGAGGACTCGAAGGCCATCACTTCGACGCGAATCCCCTCGTGGCGCAGGTGCGAACAGAGCCGCGAAAAGTCGCCGTCGCCGGTACAGAGGACGATCGTGTCGACGTGGTTCGCGAGGGTCACCGCGTCGAGACTCATCCCGACGTCCCAGTCCGCCTTCTTCGAGCCGTCCGAGAACGTCTTGATGTCCTTGATCTTTGTCTCGAAGCCGATATCGACCAGCGCGTCGAAGAAGCTCTCCTCTTCCGGGGCGTCGGCTCGGATGACGTACGCGATCGCACGCGTCAGTTGCCGATCCTGGACGGCTTTCTCGAGCAACGCGGAGTAGTCGATATTTCGGCTGTGGAGGCTCTGTGCCGTGTGATAGAGGTTTTGCGCGTCGACGAGTACCGCGACGCGCTGGTCCGGATGGATTTCGGTCACAGCTAGGAGTGTGACGTGGTACCGTAAAAATCACGTCGATCGTGACGATTTCGCCGATCGCGACGCGAGAGCGGCTCCGACGGCAACGAGCGCCGAAAACGAGACGAACGGGGTCGCGTTGGGGTCGGAACTTCGAGCCGGTTTAGCTCCGGAGCTTCTCGATGCGCTTCTCCGTCGGCGGGTGGGTCGCGAGCAGCGACTCGAACAGCCCGCGCTCGGAGTTGAAGATACAGAGCGCGGCCTGCCCCTCGTCGATCGTCGACTCGCGGTTCTCGGCTCCCTTCGATATCTTCTCGAGCGCTCGAGCGAGCGGGTCGCCGCTGCCGATGTACTGGCGGGCGTCGTCGTCGGCGACGTACTCGCGGTACCGCGAGATCGCCATCACCAGCATCGTGACGAGCATCTGGGCGAACATCGAGAGGATCATTCCGACGATGAAGCCGCCGGGGTTGTCCTCACCTGCGAACACGTAGACGAAGTAAACGGCGTAGCCGACCATCATCCCGATGGAGCTGCCGACCGTCATCATCAACACGTCACGGTTCTTGATGTGAGCGATCTCGTGGGCGATGACGCCCTCGAGTTCGTCACGATCCAGCAGCCGGATGAGTTCCTCGCTGACGACCACGACGCCGTTGCCCTTGCGGCCGGTCGCGAAGGCGTTGGGGACGCCCATCTGCTGGACCATCAGCTTGGGCTTGTCGACCCCCATGTCGCGCGAGAGCGACTCGGTCATGCGATGGATGTCGGCGTACTGTCCCTCTTCGGGCATCTCTTCGGCCTTTCTGGTCGCCGACCAGGTCCCGATCTTGTACTGGATAAACGGGAACGTAATCAGAAGCAGGAGGACGATCGGCCAGGCTTGCTCGCCGAGAAACGCCAGCCCGACAGCGCCGACGAACAGGTACAGCGCCGCCAGCATCGAGCCGACGATGAACATTCGTACTTTCAATCCGAAGTCTGTCATAGGCGTCCGTAAGCAATCAGGAGGTATAAATTTCGTGGGACGGACCGACGGCTGACCGCCGGACGGCGTGGCGTACTCTCCTTTCGCTACTGGTCCCGTTTCGAATACGAACCGTCTCCCAGCGAGTCAGGTCACGCGAGCGAATCGATTCGATCCTCGAGTTCGAGACTGGCGGTGTGTGAGACCACCACCACTACCGCCACCACCACTACCGCCACCACCACTACCGCCACCACCACTACCGCCACCACCACTACTGCCACCACCACTACCGCCACCACCACTGCCGCTCGACCGATCGAGGCCAAATCGGCGGAGAGCGTAATCCATAAGTCCGTTCCGCTCGCGGTATCGCGTATGCTCCGCTCCGCTCGCCGCTCGGATCGTGCCGCGGGGAGCGAAGCGTGTGCGGTTTCCGTTCCTTTTCTGAAACCGGTCGATAAAAAACGCGCCCGATAGTGCTCGAGGCGAGCGTGGCGACCTCGTCTCGGGCGCGACCCCGGCCCGACGTTCACACGACCGACCAACCGACACGACAGACCCATGACACACGATATCGACCTTTCGGGCGTCTATCCGGCAATGTGTACGCCCTTCGACGAGAACGAACGCATCGACTTCGAAACCCTTCGCGAGGACGCACAACGACTCGAGTCCGCCGGCGTCGACGGCCTGGTCCCCGTCGGCTCGACCGGCGAGTCGGCGACGCTGTCCCACGACGAACACGTCGAGGTCGTCGAGGCAGTCATCGACGCCGTCGACGACGTGCCGGTCATCGCGGGTTCGGGGTCGAACAACACCCGCGAGGCACTCGAACTCTCGGAGCGCTCCGCCGAGGCGGGTGCGGACGGCCTCCTGTTGATCTCGCCGTACTACAACAAGCCCGAACAGCGCGGGCTGATCGACCACTACGAGACGATCGCGGACGCAGTCGACCTGCCACAGATCGTCTACAACGTCCCGTCGCGAACGGGCCGATCTATCGAGCCCGACACGGCAATCGAACTCGCCAGTCACGAGAACGTGGTGGGGTACAAAGCTGCAAGCGGCGACCTCGGACAGATCGGCGAGATCGCCGAGGGCACGCGTAGCGAGGAGTTCGCCGTCCTCTCGGGCGACGACGCGCTCACGCTGCCGACCATCTCGGTCGGCGGGACGGGCGCGATCAGCGTCGCAGCCAACATCGAGCCCGAACGCACGTGTGCGATGGTCGGTGCCGCGCTCGACGGCGACTACGCCCGCGCTCGCGAACTCCACCACGAACTCGGACCACTGTTCCGGCACCTGTTCGTCGAGACCAACCCCATTCCGGTCAAGGAAGCGATGGCGATCCGTGGCTACGGTCCCGCACGGCTGCGCTCGCCGCTGTCCCGTCTGTCCGAGGAGTACCGCGACGACCTCGAGGCCGTTCTCGCCGACCTCGAGAGGAGCGACGCGGAGTCGACCACGTCCGCCGACGGCGGGCCGGAGGCGGGCCGATGACCGTCGAGATCGGCGTCACCGGCGCGACCGGCCGGATGGGACGGGAGGTCGTCGCCGCCGTTCGCGACCGTGAGGGCTGTGAGGTCGCGTTCGCGATCAACCGCGAGCCAGACGGGGTGACCGTCGACGGGACGACAGTCGAACCCGCCGGAAAGATCGACACTCTCCTCGAAGAACGCGAGCCCGATGCCGTCGTCGATTTCACCGGCCCGGCGTCGGCACTCGAGTACGCCCGTGCCTGCGCCGAGGCCGAGACCGACGCGCCCGTCGGCTTCGTGACCGGCACGACCGGCTTCAGCGACGAGGCGTTCGCCGACCTCGAGGCTGCAAGCGAGTCGATCCCGCTGTTGCACGCGCCGAACTTCGCACGCGGCGTGCAGGCGCTCGTCAACGTCGTCGGCCAGGCGGTCCGAAACCTGCCGGGCTACGACGTGGAACTGGTCGAGACCCACCACAACGGGAAACGCGACGCCCCCAGCGGCACCGCGAATCGCTTGCTCTCCGAGATCGAGGCAAACGGCGAGTTCACGGGCCGAAACCACGGCCGTGAGGGCGAGGAGCCACGCGAGGAACGCGAGATCGGAGTTCACGCCCTGCGGGCCGGCACCATCACCGGCGAACACGAGGTCGTCCTCGCCGGCAACGACGAGGAACTGCGGCTGACCCACCGCGCCGAGGACCGCGGCGTCTTCGCGGCGGGTGCGGTCGACGCGGCGACCTGGATCGCAGGACGAAAGGCCGGGCGGTACGAGTTTGCGGACGTGATCGACGAATGAGTTCACTCGAGAACGACATCGTGCAGCTGTGGTCACGATACGACAGCGGCGAGGTGACGGCCGAGACGGCCGACGAGGACGCTTTCGACACGCTCGAGGCGTTCCTCGAGGCCCTCGAGGACGGCGAGGTCCGCGCTGCCGAGAAGAACAACGGCAAGTGGGAGGCCAACGAGTGGGTCAAGCAGGGTATCCTGCTGAACTTCGGGCTGCGGGAGAACCGTGCCTACGAGTACGGCAGCGTCGACCACTACGACGTGCTGCCGCTGCGCGATACCGACGATCTCGGCGATCGCGGTACCAGAAACACCCCCGACGGGACGACGATCCGTCGCGGCGCGTACCTCGGCTCGGACTGCATTATGATGAGCCCTAGCTTCGTCAACATCGGAGCCTACGTCGGCGACGGGACGCTCGTCGACTCCTGCGACACGGTGGGCTCTTGCGCCCAGATCGGCGCGGACGTCAAACTCGGCGCGAACACCCTCATCGGCGGCGTGCTCGAGCCAGTCGAGAACGCCCCGGTGATTATCGAAGACGGCGTCTCCCTGGGCGCGGGCTGTCGCGTCACGAGCGAGTTCGTCGTCGGCGAGAACAGCGTCGTCGGCGAGAACACGCTCCTGACGCCGCGTATCCCGGTCTACGACCTCGTCGAGGAGGAGGTCGTCTACGGCGAACTGCCCCCGAACCGCCGCGCGTTCACCCGGTTCGTCGAGTCCTCGGTCAGCGACCACGACCTCTTCGAGGGGGGCGCGTACAAACCCGCGGTCGTCGCGACGGATCTGGAGACCGAGACGCTCGAGGCGACCGAACGCGAGGACGCGCTGCGGGAGTAACCGATCACGACGGTGAAATCGACCCGGCGACAGTTTTTACCTGTGTATGCACGTACACAGGGATATGGGGACGAAAACGATCTCCCTGGCGGACGACGCGTACGAGAAGCTCAAAGCGCACAAGCGAGAAGGAGAGAGCTTCAGCGATGTCGTCCGGCGGTTGGCGGGTGGCGTCACACTCGCAGAGTACCACGGTGCGCTCGAGGAGGATACCGCCGACGAGTTAGCGGCGATCGTGGACCGTCGCCGCGAGGAACGCACCGAGACACATCGGGAACGCGTCGCGGAGTTCGCCGACGAACTGGACGGATGATCCTCGATTCGACGTTTCTCATCGACGTGTTGCGGGGCTCGAGCGACGTTGCGGACCTGATCGAAGACGTCGATACGACGGGGACACCGTTCGTGAGTGCCGTCACCGTGATGGAGCTCTCCGAAGGGATTCACCTCGCCGACGCGACGGACGACGAGCGGTCGAGCGTCCGGCAGTTGCTCACGGATGTCAACGAACTCCCGTTCGATCGGGAGTGTGCGATTCGTGCGGGGCGAATCAACGCGGACCTCGTTTCGTCGGGCGAACCGATCGACGAGACCGACGTCATGGTCGCGGCGACGGCACTCGTCCACGACTATCCGGTCGTGACGAGAAACGTCGATCACTTCGAGCGGATCGACGGCCTCACAGTGCGTTCGTACTGACGCTCCAGGGAACCCATACGACACAGGACGAAGTGCCCCGTCATCGAGAACCGGTGTGGCGTCTCTCCGCCGACAGTGATCGTAATTCTCGGGGGCCGATCAACTGGACGGGCTGTCGCTCGAGACCGTCCGTTAGCGGTAGGTTTCGGTTCTCGCTGCGGCCTTCGCTTTCAGCCGGCGGTTGAACGCGTCCCCGTCACGACCCTCGTGGACCCGTCGGTGACAGTTCGGACACAGCGCGATCACGTTCGCCGGGGCGTCCGGGCCGCCATCGCTCCGCCGCGTGAGGTGGTGCACCTCGAGGAAGGGCTCGTTGTGGTCGTTCAGGAAGGGGGCGTCCTCCTCACAGCCCTGGCAGACGCCGTCCGCGACTCGCAGCGCGAATTTGCGGACGATATCGGATCGGGGGTAGGATCGGGTGCTCGAGGACGTCGCCGTGGGTTCGTGTTCTGCTGGCGTCGGTGCGCTCTGCGTTGCTTTTTCGAAGAGCTCCTGCTCCGAGAGTGAGTTTGGGGTGGTCTCGAGTTCGACCTCCGTGCCGCCGACGGGAGCTAATTGGAATCGAAACGCCGCTCGCAAGTCGCCGTTCTCGTCGGGTAACTCCGTCCTGCGGTGGCCGACGTACTCGTACTGGCCGAGGTAGGTGACGATCCAGGGGAGGGCCGTGTTCTCGAAGAGATGGAGTGTGTCGTCGTTCTGTTTGTGGGTCCGGATCGCTTCGTTCCCGTCGTCCATCGTCATATCGCCGACGGTTCCCTCACCCGTGTAGAGGAAGGTATCGTCCTCGAGGAACTCGTCCTCGTAGCCGTGGTCGTCTCCGGCGTCACCAGTGAAAACGAACAGTAGTGGCTGGTCGTTCGTTCTCGAGATTCCTCTGTATCGTTCGCCCCCGAGGACATCGTGGATGAACCACCGGCTGTACGTCTCACCGACCTCGAACGTGCCGTCCTCGATCGGGATGGCATAGGTTCCGTCTCGGTTGGTGACTACGTTGAGGGCCTCGAGCCACTCGAGATGGCGCGAGACGACTCCTGTCGGAAGTTCGTGATCGGGATAGGATTGCTGGAGGTGGTCCTGGATGGCGTCGATCGTTCGATGACCGTTCGGAATCGCTCGAGCGATTTCTCGGAAGCCGTCGACAGCCGTTGCGAGCCCCTCGTACATTACCAGGGGCTCGTCGTGTCGCCAGAAGGCCTCGCCCTTGTTCGTGGGCTGGTAGCCGTCGGGGGTCTGGTCAAGGAGATCGATCGACTCGAGAAAGGAGATGTTTCTCTCGATGGTTAATTTGGAGTTTGCGGGCGTGTTCTCGAGTATCCAGTTGGTTAGGTCGTGTTCAGTTGGGGTCTGGCTCGAGACGAATCGGAGAGTGGAGTGGAGATATTCAATCCGCTGGTCCGTCCCGCCGAAAAATCGTTCAGCGGTCACTCGAGTCATGACTCACAGCATATTCCGTATGAGAAATAAATCTGTTTGAGAAGAAGGCAGATTATTGGTTAAATAGACTATAATTCTGACAGAAACTTTGTTTATGTGCAACCATTTAGCGTATAAAATGCACAACCATAGGTTGCCCACGATATCGGCCTGGCAGTAGCAGACTACCGCAGTGAACCTACCTCCGAAGCCCTCGCGTCGCTTCAGTCGCGCGCCTCGCTGCGCTCCTCGCTTGCGCTGCGGTGCTTCCGTCGTCGTGCTTCCCGAAGCGACGCTCGCCCTTCGAGTCCGCCAGGTGCCGGCTGCCCAATCCATGGCTCTGGTGGACTCAAGGACGATCGGTCGAAGATGTCCTCGAGGTCGGGGGTGACGTGCCAGGACTTCTGCCCGGCGGGCGTGTCGACCCAGACCACCGGCCAGCCGTCGTGCCAGTACCAGCCGGCGGTGTTCGAACCCCAGGTGATCCGGATCGCCCTCGCGAAAGCGATTGCGAGCAGGTTCCGGTCGTGGTACACCTCGTCGATCTCTTTGCTACTCTCGGGTGGAGGGTCAGTCGAACCCATATCTGAACGGACTCGAGGAAGTTGATAGCAGTCCGGAATATCATAGTCTCGTACTGGTGAGACTAATGTTTAAACGGTTTCAGCACCAGGTAGGATGTACCATGCCGATCCACCAGTTGACACAAGTTGGTCGTACGTCGGGCGGTGTCGTGCTCCCGAAGAGCGAGCTTCGGGCGCTTGGATTGGTTGACGAGGACGGGAACGTAAAAGATCAGCCGGTACGGGTGACGCAGACAGATGCAGGGACGTGGGAAGTATCTGTGATCGATCCGAACGACTACCCGAAAAGTGTAGCATAAACGGGGCGACTACCCTCGAACGCGCTCGAGAACGGTCGAACCACCGGTGGGGCCTATACGTTTAAACTGGAGTACACATAGTCCGATAGGAAAATATTATATTACGATAGAATGAACCAGAAGCAAATGACTCGTGGGCCCCAGCTGAACTGGACTCGGTTCGGGAGAACGCTACAGGAGGGACGATAGATGAAAAAGAAGAAAAAACGATGCTCAAGTACCAATTCGGACAGTTCCAAATCCGAATCGGACTCGAAGACCGACTCTACGACGGACTCAAGAAGCGGACGGGGGGCCCAGCGGTCGCCGAAGAGTCAGGCTGGGGTTCTAACGGATCCGGTCGTCAAGAATCCACCAGGAGCAGTCACGGATCCACTGGTCGGGGACGCCACGGCGGCTCCCGAGCCAGTTGTCAACGATCACGAGACGGCTCTAGGCGGTGTCGCTAATCTCGAGACGAAACGCGAACATCAGATTCAACGGGCGCTTGAGGGAACTGACACCACCCGGGACGAGGTCCCTGAGACGGTTCTCGACGTGCTCGGCGATGGCGGAAAACAGTTGAACCAGCCGCTTCAGCGCACCTTCGAGGAGCGAATGGATGCAGATTTCTCGAGCGTTCGCATCCATACGGGTACGAAGGCAGCGGAAGCAGCAGAGGCGATCGACGCGAAAGCGTTCACCTGCGGCAACGACATCGTCTTTAATTCTGGCGAGTTCGATCCTGAGAGTCCGGATGGGCAGCATCTGTTAGCGCACGAACTCGCCCACGTCAAACAGCAGACCGGCGCGGCGGTCAGTATGATGCCCCAGGAAGGGAACAACCTCGAGGTTGATCCCGATCCGCAACTGGAACGGGAGGCCGATAAAGAAGCCCAGCGGGTGATGAAAGGGGCTGAAATCGGGCTGGAAAGTATCGCTAGTATCGATGTCCACATACAACGGACTCCAAAAGCAAACAAATCGCTCAATGAACTCGCCGAACTGTTCGATATTCGGGACTATATCGACGGCAACGCTGACATCGTTGATGGCGATGGGACCATCAATTCCGAAGTCGGACGAACAGTGACCGAAAATATGCGAAAACAGATCGACGGGTTGCCAGAACGGGACAATACAGACCCACCGCATTCAGTCAAGCAAAACGTCTCATTTGCTATCCTCCGTCTGAACGAATCAACGTTGACAGTAGCCGTTGCGAGCGGGAAACGCCGGTCGAACGAAGACGAAGAGAAAAATCCGTTATTACCAGGACCCTACAAAGACGAACGTCACTACGACCATCGGAGTGACGAGAATAATATGGATCCTGCTGCTATGTGGTGTACCGAACCCAAACTCCTCGAACACGTGGCTCAAGAATATGATCCTGAAACAACCGAAGGAGAGGTCCTTCTCTTTACCGAACGTCCTCCCTGTGATGCAGGCTGTGACGAACTCGTCGACCTATTCGAGTCTGACTACACTGGTGTAGACGTGAAGGTGAGTCACGACCCAGATATGAGGTCAAACTAACATGCCAGAAGAATCAAACACAGTCGGTGAAAGAGCCCTGGAATTGCTGGCCGAGCACGGCTATGGACCGACAAACGAGATCGAAGGCTGTACCACCGAGGAGCTCGCGCAACTGGAAGCTGAATTCGGCGTTGAACTCCCAGCGGCGTACAGATCCTGTATGCTCCACATCGGAAAGAGCACCAACGGGTTTCTTCGGGGCAGTGAGTTCACCTATCCCGCTCCGAAGTATCAGCGGGAATTTGCCGAAGACAGCATCGAACGGTGGGACGATCTCGAATTCTCACTGAAGGAAACCGATTTCGTCTTTCGTGGGCTACAGGGGTCCTCGTTCTGGTTTTTCAACACCGAAGACGGCGACGATCCGCCGGTTTATCTCTACATGGAAGATACCGAACCGGAACTGGTCGCCGATACATTCTCCGAGTGGTTGTTCAACGAAATCAGAAACAAAGGGGAGAAACGCGACTGACTACTTCCAATAGCAGATTACGGTCACAGATCGCCCAAGAAGTACGTAACGTTGAGCACAACATGTCCGAGAAGTACGACATAATCGGAGATCCTCCTTTAGTTATTTGGTGGGTTCATGAACCCACATCAGACTTTATTAGTTAGTGAATTGAATATATCTATATATGAAACAAATTATGGCGGTTTTTGGAATCGCTGGTGCAGAGACTGCTCTAATTATCGTGCTGATCCTTGTTGATGCGCTTCAGATTGCTCTGAACGAGAGGGCTGCTGGAAATATAGAAGTCGTAGGGCAGTTCATTGTCGTTTGTTTGATAGCGCTCATCACGTTAGAGTTCTTAGCACTCGCTAACCCAGCCCGCTAAATACGCATAGGTCACGATGCAGCGGCTTGTCTGAGAGCTCCGTAGCTCTCGGACAGAATCACCCCGATTCGGCCCTCGAGCACCACCGAAAAAACTAGATTGCTGGCGGTTTTTGTCCGGAATACAGGCATCACGGACACATGAATCCCCAACAGCACGAGAAGCGCGACGACATGAAGGTGTGGCTCAGTCAGGACGAAGTGACGGCACTTCTCGAGGCTGCCGATGGAACCCAGCAGCGGATCGCCTTCGCGCTCGGGGCGCGCTGCGGGCTCCGATCACACGAAGTGCTCGACGTTGTTCCCGAGGACATCGTCGATACTGACGCTGGAACGATGCTCCAGATTTTGCACAGGAAAGGCGACCAGTTCCGAGAGACGCCGGTCCCGCAAGATCTTGCGACGACCATCCGCACGATCGACGACTATCGCGACGCGCCGGCCAACTCGTCACTCGTTGAAGTCTCGAGTACGGGTCATTGAGTGCGTCTACGTTGCGTTTCCTCGTCGCCATTGACTCACTCAGCGTGATCCGATCTTTCCGACCCACTATTAGTGCTTTCTGACGTATCGAGTGAGAATTCGGATGCATCAGTGCTCGTGTCTAATTTGCCATCAAGATAGGCCTCACCTTGATCTGTGATTACATAGACTCCGTTTCCGAGGTGTCGTAACAACCCATGCTCTGCAAGCTTCCGAAGACGACGAGAGATATGCGATTTAGAGACTCGTACGTATCCACTCTCATCGAGTTCCTTAGGCGACCCTGACTCCTCTTCTCGTATGTACTCGAGTATACGATCGTCCCAGATCGTCATCCATGACCCAGATTTTCGCATTCGCGTACCCTTTACGCCGTATTCACCCCTATTTGACCCGGATAGTGCCTTTTAGACACAGCAGTACATTTATGCAACGTTAGGTCATTAGTGATCTGTGAGGAGTTATCAACTCGGCTGAAGATGGCTCTTGTCGGTCTGTGAGATCGGGCGGCGCTGGCACGCCGCCCAGAAGGTAACTCCTCGGAGTCAGTATGAACTCAGGAGTTAACGTGGGGTCTACGCCCCACACACGGCAAGAGGCATCACCACCCAAAAGATCTGACGCTCGCTGCGCTTGCGGCGCGACCCCGCACGGGTACGACGACCGGCGCAACGAGCCCGCCTGCCGCTCGTGTGCGACGACTCGAGCCGATAACCCACCCCAATACACGACACCAGGCACTCGAGACGCGTCCGATCGCGATCGACGCGCCCGCTCGAGCCGACCGGCCGAGCCCGCGAACCACGAACCCTATTCCTGCGACGCGCCGGGCTGTACGGACTGGAAAGGGGTCGTCACGCCCGACGGCTCTCACTGCCGAACGTGTGCCGCCCGCCTCGAGTGCGGTGTCGCTCTCGAGGGTGACGACGGGGATGACACAGCTGACGGGTACAACACCGACCACGAGAGCAACACCAACCACGGGATCGACACGGCTGACGGAACCGACACCCACGACGGCGACGGCAGACGCCTGCTGGACGAGCTCGAGCCGCGGCTAGCGACCGACGGGGGCCGCGAGACGACTTCCCCGGCCACGTTCGAACTCACGGTCGAGTACACGACGATGGACGGCCGTCGCCAGCGCGTGACCTACCGCGTGACCGGGGCGGACGGTACCGATGACGATGCCGGCGAGAGCGACGACACCGAGGACGCACGTCGGATCACCCACGAACGTCGCGACGGCGAGTGGCGAGAAACCAGCCGGCTCCTCATCTCGAATCTCGCCGTCCGCCTGCACGGCCCCGCCGGTCGATCCGGCGGCTACTTCGCCGGGTCGTAGTGGCAACCCCGGGGACCCCCGACGACTGTCGGGGCAGCCGCCTCGAGTCCGACGACTGTGCTGATAGTCACCTGGAGGGACCCGTTCCTGTCGCTGCCCACGACTGTCTCTGCCCACTGCCACGCTGGCCAGTCTGCCAGCAGGCGGTCTCCGACGGCCACGACCGGCCCCAGCGTATCGCTCGCCAGCCGCGCCTCCCCACTTTCCAATCGATGCCAGCAGACCACCCCACTGAGACGGATGCCTCGCCAGCCAACCACCAGCAGTCATCAGCCAACCACCAGCAATCCCAGGCCAACCACCAGCAGCTCCACCCCTCCCTCGAGCAGCTCCACGACCGCCTCGAGCAACTCGAGGCCGACTCGAAGCGCAACGCGGCACCCAAACCCAAACCCTTGAATCCTCGCGGTCACTTGAAGCGGGTAATGACCGACCTCGCGGACTCGCCGGCAGTTCGCCGGCTGGACGACTGGGATGTCGAGCGTCTCGAGTCCCTCGCGGCGGAGTACGAGACACCGCTGTACGTGATGGGTCTCGATCGGGTGAAAGAGAACTACACCCGCTTCTCCGAGGCGTTTCCCGACGCCGACGTGATGTACGCCGCGAAGGCCCACACGGGCAAGGCAGTGCTCGAGGCCGTCCTCGAGGCCGGCGGGACGATCGAGTGTGCGGCCTGGGGTGAACTCCAGCGGTCGATCGACGCCGGTGCAGACCCGAACAACCTGCAGTACACCGCGGTCAACCCGCCGGCTCACGACCTCGACTACGCCGCCGAGCTCGGGGCCGACAACCCGGGACTGACGATTACGATCGGCGCGCTCGACACGCTCGAGCGCCTGAAAGAACGGGACTACGACGGCCGGATTGCCATCCGCATCAACCCCGGCATCGGGACTGGCCACCACGAGAAAGTCGCGACCGGCGCGGACGCGAAGTTCGGCATCCCCTACGAGCGCGTTCCCGAGGTCGCCGACCGCGTCCGCGAGGAGTTCGACCTGGTCGGCATCCACGCCCACGCCGGCAGCGGCGTCCTGACCGACGACCTCGAGGACCACTGCCGCGCCATCGAACGCGTCGGCGAGATGGCCCGTCGCGTCGGCGACGACGAACTCGAGTTCGTCGACGTCGGGGGCGGCTACGGCGTTCCGTACCGCGAGGACGAACAGCCACTGGACCTCGAGAAGACCTCGGACATGGTTCGCGACGCTGTCGGCGACCTCGAGGCACAGCTCAAACTCGAGCCCGGCCGCTATATCGTCGCGGACGCGGGGCTGATCCTGACGACCGTGAACACGATCAAGGAGGCACCCGACACGACCGTCGTCGGCGTCGACGCCAGCCTCTCGACGCTGATCCGGCCGGCGATGTTCGGCTCTTACCACCCGATGCTGAACGTCTCCGCGCCCGACCGCGAGCCGATCGAGGCAACCGTCGGCGGCCCCGTCTGTACCAGCGCGGACGTCTTCGCCCACGACCGGCCGATCGCCGAACCCGAACGCGAGGACGTGCTGGCAATCGGCAACGCGGGATCGTACGGCTACGAACTGGCAAATCAGTTCCACTCCCAGCCCCGTCCCGCCGAAATCGCACTCGAGGACGGCGAGGCCCGCGTCGCGCGACGGCGCGAGACGCTCGAGGACGTGACGCGACTTGAGGAGTAATCAGTACTCCGTCCACCGTTCGAGAACGTCGCCAACGTATCCCGGTTCGCTGTAGGAGGGCCGAAACCGGAACCGATCACCGATACGGAGGGTGTCGAAGGTATCGCGGCTCAATCTGTAGCCCGTCTCCGTTCTTTCGTTTACCGAGTCGGCGTCGTCGCGCTCGGCGACCGTTATCCGACCGTCGAAGATGAACTCGTCGAACGACTCCCGCAGTCGATCGGTCACGAGTGATTCGACGGTGAGCGGTGGCTCGGGGATCGAATACGCGGCCTCGTCCTCGAGCGTATCCTCGTACGCAGGATAGACGACGACTTCGTCGGGGACCATCGGTGCGACGTGTGCTCCGTCAGGAATTCCCGGATACGTTTCGGGTTCGATACGCTGCGGGAAGACTGCCGGCGCGTCGTTCTCCTCGAGCGGAAGGTCCTCGTCCGCGAACGGGTGTGCGTTGAACAGTTCGTAGGCGTGGTCGTTCCGGACGCCGAACACCCGTTTGGTATTCAGCGACGCCTCGATCGGGTCGTGTGGAGAGACGACGTCTCTAGTCGACGCACGAGCGTCGGCACACCCAGCGAGCGCCGTTGCTGCGCCCGTCCCGCAGATTGCGAGAACCGTTCGTCTGTCGGGGGGCATGACACACGATTGAAAGCACAACAGGAAATAACGTTCGTTCGACAGATACCGGACCGGACAGGACGACGGCAGAGCCGCACTATCGAACGAAAGGCTGTGCTTATCACCCGCCAATGGGAACGACGGGTAGCCACGATTCGTCGACGAGATCGACGAAAACCCACAATGTGCTTCGATATTGCTGCTTTCCACGCCGATGCCGTATCGACCCCCTCCCACGAGGATGTCGGCGAGATGCGCGAACTGCTGGTGGAGACGCTCGAGGACGCCGGCCTCGAGCCCGAAATCGACGACCTGGGGAACGTTCTCGCGAGCAAGGGTGACGGCGAACCCCATCTCGTCCTGAACACCCACATCGACACCGTCGCGCCACACGTCCCCTACGAACGCGACGGCGATGTCGTCCGCGGGCGCGGCGCTTGCGACGCGAAGGGGCCGCTCGCAGCCCTGCTCGCGGCATTTCTACGGGTCGAACCGACAGCAGGGAAACTAACGCTGGCGATTACGCCCGACGAGGAGACGCTGATGACCGGCGCGGCAGGACTACAGGACCGGCTCTCGGCCGACGGCTACATCGTCGGCGAACCGACCGATCGCGATGTCTGCATCGCCGCCCGCGGCCAGTGCGAAGGAACAGTCACGATCGAAGGCGAGAGCGGCCACGCCGCCAGCGTCCCCGCCGAACGAAACCCAGTCTTCGGCCTCGAGCACGTTCTCGAAGCGCTCCGCGAGTACGACGACGCGGCCGGGCCGGGTGAGGACGAGGTGCTCGGCGCGCCGAAACTGACGGCGACGATGCTCGAGGGGGGCGAAGCACCCAACCGCGTCCCCAGGACGTGTCAGGTGACGTTCGATCGCCGCTCGGTTCCACCGGAGACCGCGGACTCGTTTCGCGCGGACCTGCAGGCCGTTCTCGAGCGCGAGGTGGCAGACGGGACTGCTCTCGAGGTGTCCGTCGATCTCGTCCGCCCGGACACGCCGTTCCCGCGGGCGTTCGTGACCGACGCCGCCGACCGACTCGTGAAGACGATGAAGGACGCAAGCGGCGGTGAGGTCCGCCCGTTCGGCGCGGCGACCGAGGCCGGCTTCTTCGCGTCCGACGCGCCGACGGTCGTCTTCGGGCCGGGCGTACTCGCCGACGATGAAGGCGGCGTCGCTCACGCCGAACGTGAGTACGTACGACTCGCGGACCTCGAGGCTGCGGCGGATACGCTCGAGGAGGTCCTCGTCTCGCTTTGCTGTGGTCACTGAACTCGCTGCACGGCCGATCGCCCGACAGAAACAGGGGTCGGGAAACGCGGGAACCGTGGCCGACCGATGGGGAACGGCCGGGAAACTGGGTGATCGGAGTGTGAGGCGTTTCGGCTGTTCCTGTCGGGAGATCGATCGACGACGTGTTCTCTGGCAGACACTAGCCGAAGAATCCTATAGGCCCCGCTCGAAACGCATCTGGGAAGTTCCCCGACTCATCGTTCCATGACAGACCATCCGTCGGTACTGTACGTCGACGACGCCCCGGATGCCAACTCGATCGCGGCCCGACTCGAGTCCGAGGCGGTGCCGATCACCGTCGAACGCGCCGCCAGCGGCGCGGATGCACTGGAACGACTCGCCGCGGGCGAGCACGACTGCCTCGTCGTCGGCGATACGCTCGCAGATCGTGAGGGCATCGACTTCGTCGGACCCGCCCGGGATCGAAATCCGTCGCTCCCGATCGTCTTTTACCCCGCGAACGGCTCCGAAGAACTCGCGGGCGAGGCCGTCGCTCGCGGGGCATCGGGGTACGTCGGTCGGCAGTCGAGCGACGACCGGCTGGGCACGCTCGCCGAGCGAATCGAGGAGGGCGTCGACACCCCATCCGTGACACGATCGGAGCGGCTGCTGACCGAACTGGCCGAGAACACGGGTCGGGTCCTGTACGTCTTTTCGGGCGACTGGGAGGAACTGCACTTCGTCAACTCCGCCTACGAGGAACTCTGGGGCCGGTCCGTCGAGGCGTTACGGGACGATCCGACCGACTTTCTCGAGGGAATCCATCCGGACGACCGCGAGCACGTCAGGGAAGCGATGGACGCCCTGTCCAGTGGCGAGTCCCTCGAGATCGACTACCGGGTCGATCCGCGAACGGAGTTCGAGCGATGGGTCCGGGTTCGAGGAGAGCCGATTCGAGACGGCACCGGAGCCGTCGTTCGGATCGCCGGATTCGTCACCGAGATCACCGGGGAAAAGCGACGGGAACAGGAGCTTCGCGAGACAAAACGCCAACTCGAGGCGGCGATCCAGGCCGGTGCGATCGGCACCTGGGAGTGGCACGTCCCCGAGGATCGGCTGGTGGCCGGACCGGAGTTCGCACGGACATTCGGCGTCGATCCCGACGCCGCCCGGGAGGGCGTCTCCCTCGAGCGATTCATCTCGTCGATACACGAGGCGGATCGCGAACGCGTCGAAGCGGCGGTCGAAGAGGCAATCTCCGGCTCCGGCTCTGACCCTGGCTCCGGCGAGTACGAGGAAGAGTATCGCGTCCGGGACGCCGACGGCGAGGTCCGATGGGTGCTCGCTCGTGGACACATCGAGTCCGACGAAGATGGAGATCCTATCCGGTTCCCCGGAACCTTGACCGACATCACCGACCGAAAGCGAGAGGAACGAGAACGCCAGGCGACGGTCGACTTCCTCCAGCAGCTGTACGATGTCACGACGGACCCCGGACTCGAACTCGAGGAGAAGGTCGCTCGGATGCTCGAGTTGGGCTGTGACCGGCTCGACCTTCCGTACGGTTTCCTGGCCCGGATCGACCTCGAGAGCGGTGGTGATCCACAGATGGAGGTGAGCGCGGGCGAGTCGGCCACGGTCGATGGCAGTCCAGTCGACGGAACTCAGACGATCATCGAGGCCCACGGGACCCACGAGTTACTCCAGACGGGGACCTGCTGTCCCCTCTCCGAGACCTACTGCCGACGGACGCTCGAGACGGACGGACTGACGGCGATTCCCGACGTTACCGACTCGGCCCTCGAAGGCGGAGCGGCGCACGGTCGGTTCGATCTCGGCCGGTACATCGGCTCCCGCGTCACGACTGACGGCGAACTGTACGGGACGCTGTGCTTTGCCGGCACCGATCCGGATGAGACTTCGTTCACGGACGCCGAGCGGACGATCGTCCGGCTGATGAACCAGTGGGTGAGTTACGAACTCGAGCGACACCGGGCGCGGCTGGAACTCGAGCAGACGAACGAGCGCCTCGAGGCGTTCGCAAGCGTCGTCTCCCACGACCTCCGAAATCCCCTGAACGTCGCGTCCGGCCACCTCGAACTCGCTCGCGCGGAGTCCGACAGCGATCACCTCGCGGAGGTCGAGCACTCACTCGAGCGCATCGAGACGTTGGTCGAGGACCTGCTCACGCTCGCCCGCGAAGGCGACGACGCGATCGATCCGGAACCGATCCCGCTCGCGGAGAGCTGTCGGCGGTGCTGGGACCAGGTCGATACCGGAGATGCCGCTCTTACCGTCGACACCGATCGGACGGTTCGCGCCGATCCGACGCGATTGCGACAACTCCTCGAGAACCTCTTTCGGAACGCGATCGAACACGGCGACGCCGACACCGTCGCCGTCGTCGACCTCCCGGAGGGCTTCGCGCTCGAGGACGACGGCTCGGGGATTCCGGCGGACGAGCGCGATCAGGTGTTCGAGACTGGCTATACGGACGCCGAAGACGGCACCGGACTCGGGCTGAGCATCGTCGAGCAGGCGGTCGGCGCACACGGGTGGCGGATCGAGGCTGTGGAGCCGACGGAAGGGTGGGGCGGCGCACGATTCGAAGTTACGGGAGTGGATGGTCTCGAGTGTGAATGAGGGGAAATGAAGTGAGTGTGAGGAAATGAAGTGAGTGTAACTGAGACTGACTTCTCCCACGAGTTCAGTCGTGGGGTCGTGCTAGCCACAGACCAGCGCCCGTCACGGACGGACATCCCCGCGTGGACGGTCGCCGGTCGGCTGCCGGCCTTCTGAAGTCAGTGTGGCTCCCGGGCGGGACACGTTGTCTTGTCCCGTCCTCGGCAGGCCACCCTCGGGGGCCTGCCACTCGAGCGTACGCGCGTTGGTCCAGACGTTGGCGTTCTCGCTGTTCTCGCTGTTCTCGCTGGAACCAGCGTCAGCGGCGACCCTACTCCAGATCGTCGACGAGGTCGCTCGCGACACCGACGTAGTCCGTCGGCGTCAGGTCGGCCAGTTCTTCGCGAACCTCCTCGTCGACCTCGAGGTCGTCGAACAGCTCTCGGAAGTCCGAAAGCGTGACCTGCTTGCCGCGGGTCAACTCTTTGACCTGCTCGTAGGCGTCTTCCTGTCCCTCACGGCGCAGAATCGTCTGAACGGCTTCGCCGATGATCTCCGGAGTGGATTCGAGGTCTTCGCGCATAACTTGCTCGTTGGGGACCACCTTCTCGAGGCCCGCAGCCGTCTTCGTGTAGCCGATCAGGCAGTGGGCGAAGGCCGCGCCGACGTTGCGCTTGACGGTCGAATCGGAGAGGTCACGCTGGAGTCGCGAGGTGGTGACGTAGTCGGCGAGGAAGGTGAGGTCCGAATTCGCCTTCGAGAGGTTGCCTTCGCTGTTCTCGAAGTCGATCGGGTTGACCTTGTGAGGCATCGTCGACGACCCGGTCTCACCCTCGACGGCCTCCTGTCCGAGGTACCGGTCGGAGACGTAGAGCCACATGTCCAGGTCCAGATCCAGCAGGACGTCGTTGGTCCCACGGAACGCGTCGAAGAGCGCCGCGAGGTCGTCACAGGGGTTGACCTGCGTCGTGAGTGGCTCGAACTCGAGGCCGAGGTCAGTGACGAACGTCTCGGCGAAAGCCTGCCAGTCCACGTCCGGATAGGCCGCTTCGTGGGCGGCGTAGGTGCCCGACGCGCCGCCGAGCTTGCCGCTGAGTTCGTCAGCCGCCGCGTGGACTCGGCCCGTCGTGTGGCCGAGGCGGGAGGCGTAGACGGCCATCTCCTTGCCGAACGTAGTCGGTGTCGCGGGCTGGCCGTGGGTACGGGCGAGCATCGGCAGATCCCGGTACTCCCGGGCCATCTCCGCGAGAGCGTCGCGGACCTCGTACAACTCCGGAAGCAGAACCTCCGAAACGGCGTCTCGGACCAGCAGCCGGTGGGCCAGGTTGTTCACGTCTTCGCTAGTCAACCCGAAGTGAATCCAGGGGCCGGCGTCGCTGTCGGCGGGGAGCTGGTGGCGAACGAAATACTCCACCGCTTTCACGTCGTGGTTCGTCGCCTCGAAGTCGGCGTGGCCCTCCGTCTCGAGTTTCTTGATCAGTCGCGCGTCTTCCTCGGCGAAGTGCTTGTACAGCCCCCGCAGGAGTTCTCGTTCCTCGAGATCGATCGCCAGCGGCGTCGCCTCGAGGTCGGCCAGCGCGATCAGATACTCGACTTCGACGCGGACGCGGGCCCGCATCAACGCGGCCTCGCTCGCGTACGGCGACAGCGGTGCGGTCCGGCCGCTGTACCGGCCGTCCAGCGGCGAAACGGCGTACAGAGCGTCGGTCTCCGTCATGGTGCGAGTCTTTCCAGCGCGGTGCAAAAGAGTGTCGAAACGTGACCCCGAAAGTGCCACGAGCGTGTATACCTCGAGGACACGACGGACGTGTCGCAGCTAATCTATACAAGATGGTGGATACAAGTGGGAGAGAGACCGCAACGGCTTTCCCCTTCGCGACTGGGCATACGCCCATGACGCGAATCGCCGGGATGGCCGGCAACCGAGGGCGCAACCTGTTGAACATCGCCGATCGACGGCCGGGCGGGGCCGAACTCGCCGTCGTCCTCACTACCGACGACGATGCACCGGTCCTCGAGGCTGCAGCCGAGCGCGGAATCCCGACCGAGGTCGTTCCGCTCGCCGAGGGAATGAGCCGCCAAGAGCACGAGGAGGCCGTCAACGAGGCGCTGGCCGACTACGAGTACGAGCTGGTCTGTCTCGACGGCTACATGCGGATTCTCTCGGAAACGTTCCTCGAGTCCCAGCCGACGACGCTGAACGTCCACCCCTCCCTGTTGCCGTCGTTCCCCGGCATGGACGCCTGGGGCGACGCGCTCGAGGCCGACGTTTCGGTGACGGGCTGTACGGTCCACGTCGTCACCGACGCGACCGACGAGGACGGGACGGTCCTCGAGGGCGAGGTCGACGGCGGCCCGATCGTCACCCAGGAGCCGATCCCGGTCTACGAGGGCGACGACGAGGACAGTCTCAAGAAGCGAGTCCTCTACGAGGGTGAGTTCCGTGCATACCCGCGTGCGGTGAAATGGTTCGCAGAGGGTGCCGTAGACGTGGATTTCGAATCGGCCGAGGTGACGGTCGATACCGACGTCGCAACGACCGACGAAGGCGAGCACAACGGGCTGGCGGCTCGCCGACTCGTCTCGAGCGATCGCGCCGATACCCTTCGGTACGGCGAGAACCCACACCAGGACGCCGCGGTCTACGCCGATTACACCTGTGACGAAGCAAGCGTCGTCCACGCCGACCAGCTCAACGAGGGCGCGAAGGACCTTTCGTACAACAACTACAACGACGCCGACGGAGCCCTGAACCTGATCAAGGAGTTCGACGAACCCGCGGCCGCGGTCATCAAACACACCAACCCGGCGGGCTGTGCGACCGCCGATTCGCTCGCAGCGGCCTACGAGAAGGCCCTCGCGACGGACCCCCAGAGCGCGTTCGGCGGGATTGTTGCGCTGAACCGCGAGTGTGACGCCGCGACTGCCGAGAACGTCGTCGATTCGTTCAAAGAAATCGTCGTCGCCCCCGGCTACACCGACGACGCACTCGAGATACTCTGCGAGACGGAGAACCTGCGGGTGCTGGACGTGGGTGAACTGGACGACGAGCGGACGGAACGCTTTACCGAAAAGCCGCTCGTCGGCGGTCGACTCGTCCAGGAGCGGGACCTTCAGTCGATCTCGGTCGACGATCTCGAAGTCGTTACCGAACGGGAACCGAGCGACGAGGAACTCGAGTCGATGGTCTTTGCCTGGCAGACGCTCAAGCACGTCAAGTCCAACGGCATCCTCTTTGCCGACGGCACGGAGACGGTCGGTATCGGCATGGGACAGGTGTCCCGCGTCGACGCGGTCCGACTCGCGGCGATGAAAGCCGACGAGCACGCAGACGGCAAAGACGCCGAGGGAGCCGTGATGGCCTCGGACGCCTTCTTCCCGTTCCCGGACGGTATCGAAGAGGCCGCGGACGCGGGCATCGAAGCGGTGATCCAGCCGGGCGGTTCGGTCAACGACGAGGACGTGATCGAGGCCGCGGACGAGCACGGGATGACGATGGTGTTCACTGGCCAGCGGTCGTTCAGACACGACTGACACGGCGAGCGGTCCGCGGTTCGGAAGCCGAGAGAACGACGAGAACCGATACGGGTGCTGTACACCGCGAACGAACGGAGTGAATGAGCGGTTTTTGTCGAGATTTTGGAGGCGTGGTGAGCGAGCGGCGCGAGCGAACCCGACGAGAAAACGGTCGATGTCGCGATGGTGTTCACTGGCCAGCGGTCGTTCGGACGCGATGACTCCACGGTTCGGAGTGAGAACAGCTGTCCGCTCTCGAGTTGTTTCTTCCCTTCACGTTCCGACCGAGACATTTACATCCGGACCGGTCGTGCGACCGTCTATGGCGACGCCCCGCATCGAGGTCTTGCCGAGCGATCGCCCCTCCGTTGGGACGTACGTGCTGTACACGTTTCTGGGCTGTGGTGCCGTTACGGGCGTTACGTTGGCGCTGCCGGTTGCCATCCGGAACCCTCCGCTTTGGCTCGGGCTCGTGAGTCTGTTGCTTGCAGCGCTCGGGAACCTCCTCGTGATCTTCCTCGCGATCGAATCCTACGTGGAATCCTGGTTTGCTGTCGCACACGTCGTCGAAGACTGACCGGGCCGGGTCTTCCAGCACAGCCTCCACCAATCTAGAGACTCTGATCGCTGCTCTGTAGCCTCTCGAGGACGACCGAGGACGATCGAGGACGATCGAGGACGATCGGGGACAGACGACGGACGAACCACGGCCGAGAAACACCGCTCACTCGGGATCGTCCACGGTCAAAGACCCCTTTCACCTTGGACAGATGCTTTTTAGGTCCCGTTCGAGAGTCCGAATATGGATCGACGACAGTTCCTCGCGGCGTCGGGCGTCGGCGCTGTGGCCGCCCTGGCAGGCTGTATCGGAAGCGCAACCGACGACGATCCCGCAGACTCGAGCGAAGGCGGGAGCGACGCCGACAACGAGATCACCGTCAGCACGAGCGGCGAAGTCGAGACCGAACCCGACAAGGCGACGGTCAGCATCGGCGTAGAAGCGCGCGGCGAATCCGCCGAGACCGTCACCGACGAACTGGCCGCAGGTGCCGACGACCTGCGTGAGACGTTCGACGACCTGGGAATTCCAGCGGACAACGTCGAAGAGGGACGTTACCGCGTCAGGCCCATCCCGGGACCCGACGACGAAATCGAGGAGATTCGCGGCTCTCACTCCTTCGAGGTGACGATAGACGATGTCGACCGCGTCGGCGAGGTCATCGACGCGTCCGTCGAGGCCGGTGCCGACGATATCGGTCGGGTGAACTTTACCCTCCAGGAGGAAACGCGGGACGAACTCCGGAAGGACGCAATCGACGAGGCACTCGCGAATGCCGACGAGGAAGCCGAACACATCGCCGCCAACCGGGGGGTAGCGCTCACCGGAACGGAGTCGGTCGCCACGAGCGACGTGCAAGTCCACTCGGTCAGTCACCGGACTGCGTACGATACTGTCGCCGAGGCGGACGATGCGGGTGCCTCGACCGATATCGACGCCGATCCGGTCAGCGTCTCCGCGTCGACGACGGTGACGTACGGTTTCGCCGAGGAGTAACGTAACAGACCCGTAATCGGGCTCGTTTCGTCGTCTCCGTTTTGCGATTCGACGTTCGAAGCTTCCGCGTCCCTCGAGTTCTTTCGATCGGCAGTCACGGATACCGAGCGATAGCTACTGAAAGAGGGTCTTGGATAGGGAACAGAAGAGAACGGCTGGCAACGGAGAGAACGGCGAGAGTCAGTCGTCCGCAGGAACTGCCCGCTTTGCTCGCTGGTCGGCCATCTCGAGGACGTCGTCGAAAAACTCGAGGGTGTCCTCGGGGCCGGGGTTGGCCTCGGGGTGGTACTGGCGGGTGAGGACGTCGTACTCGATTCCGTCCAGGCCTTCGGGGGTGTCGTCGTTGACGTTGATCTGGGTGACCTCGAGGTGGTCACCGGGCTCGTCGACGGTGTAGCCGTGGTTCTGGGTCGTCATAACGACCTGGCCCGACTCGAGGTCGAGGACGGGCTGGTTGACGCCACGGTGGCCGAAGTTCATCTTCTCGGTGGTGCCACCAAGCGCCTCGGCGACGATCTGCTGGCCGAGACAGATGCCGGCGACGGGCGTGTCCTCGACGAACTCCCGGACGAGTTCGATAGCCTGTTCGTAGTTGGCCGGGTCGCCGGGGCCGTTCGAAATAAACAACACGTCTGGATCGACGTCTTCGACGTCTTCGACGGCGGCGTCGTAAGGGAGGACGTGGACTTCCGCGTCGCGGGCGATCAGCGAGTCGACGATCGAACCCTTCGCGCCACAGTCGACCAGCGCGACGGTCTCGCCGTCGTTGTCCGCGCCGTGGACGACCGGCTCGTCGACGCTGACCTGTGTACCGATGTCGGTGTGTTCGCTCATCGCCTTGCACTGCTCGAGTTCGGCCAGGGCGTCTTCCTCGGTGACATCCTCGCCGACAGCGATGCCGCATTTCATGGCTCCACCGTCGCGGATGTCGGTGACGACCTGACGGGTGTCGAGATGGTCGATTGCGGGCACGTCCTCGGTTGCGAGCCAGTCGGCAACGTCTTCGGTCAGTTCCTTCGCGAGCACCGCACGTGGGTGGACGCGATCGTCTTCGAACCGTTCCTCGCGGACTCCGTAGTTGCCGATCAGCGGATACGAGAAAGTCAGGACCTGCTCCTCGTAGGAGGGATCGGTCAGACTCTCCTCGTAACCAGTGTACGCCGTCGTGAAAACCAGTTCGCCGCGAGCAGTTCCCGGAGCACGACCACGTCCCTCGATTACGTGGCCACCCTCCAGCGCAACGTAGGCCTCTGTCATTACGAACTACGTACCGATCCCACCACAATAAGTGTTGTCTTCGAAACTCAGTTACGAAATTCGTAATCGGTAAGTGCCGTGTCGTCGTAGCCTCGTATCTCCATGGACGACCTGGACCGACAGATACTCGATATTCTCCGGCGAGACGCCCGCACGCCCTACACCGAGATCGCCGACGAGATCGGCACCAGCGAAGGAACCGTCCGTAACCGCGTCGAACGGATGATGGACGACGGGGTCATCGAACGGTTCACGATCTCGACCCGAACCGGAAACGTACAGGCGATGCTCGAGATCGGCGTCGCCGTCGACGTCGACACGAACGGTGTCGCCGAGCGGATGGCCGAGTGGGCGGAGGTCGACCTCGTCTGGATGGTCTCCGGCGAGCAGGACATCGTGTTGGTCGTCGACGCCGCGGACACGCGCGGGGTGAACGACCTCATCACCAAAGCCCGCAACCAGGAGGAAGTCGTAAGCACGAAAACCAGACTGATACTCGAGGAACAACTGGGTTGACGGGCCGATTCGACTGTCGCGGTAGCCTGCGTTACTTGTCGTACCGACCGTACAGCGACCGTCCTACGTCGATCAGCCGCCAGAACGGACTCGTCCCCCGCTCCCAGTAGACGTTCGGAACTAGGTCGCCACCGAACTCCTCTTTGAACCGAAAAGCGCCGTCCTCGAAGTTCGCTCCCGCGCCGCCGAAGTCGTAGGTCTCGTACCCGTTCTCGATGGCCCACCGGAACAGATAGTCGTAGAGTAATTCGGAGGCGTGGTACTCGAAGTACTCGGCCGGAAGTCCCGAAAAGAAGCCATGGACCGACGACTGTTCGTCATCGAGCAGTTCGAGAAAGCCGCCCGCGTACTCGCCCTCGAGACGGAGCGTCAAGAGCAGAACGCGGTCGTCCATCGCTGCCAACTGCTCGAAAAAGGCAACCGGGTAGATCGTCCCGCCGACATTGGTCATGTGTTCGCAGTACTTTTGATAGAACCGCCGCAGATTCGACCGCGTCAATTCTTCTTCGACGATCTCGTGGTCGGTCTCCCGTCCTCGGCGGATCGCCCGCCGTTTCGAACTATCCATCTCGGCGCGGAGGTCGTCGTACCCTTTCTCCAGGTTTAGGAGAAACCGTCCTTCGAGGCGTTCGGAGTCGTAGCCCCTCGCGGACATGTGCTCGTCGTACCGGAGAAAGTTCGTGTTACAGGCCCTGACCTCGTGGACGACCGTCCGCCCCGAACAGAGTTCGGGAACGAGATCGAGCAGAAGCGACAGCGATTCGGAGACGTCCGTGGTCAGCAGCGGACCGCCGAACCCCGGATACACAGAAGTCAAGCGTTCGAACGGCGTCTTCGGAATGTCGACGACGAAGTTCGGAAAGAGCCCGATCGGGTTCGAATCCTTCTCGACGACGACGTGGCGGGCAGGGTAGCCGATGCCGGTCTCGATCGCCTCGAGCCACTCGTAGCGATGGAAGACGGTCCCGAGGTCCGACCCGTCGACCACTCCGTTCCACCGGTTTGGCTCTATTCCGTGGATCGTATCGAAGACTGTCGCGGTGAGTCCCGACTCACTGTCCGATTCGACGCGAACGGGATCGACGTCGTCAGGGTCCGTCCGATCCACTCTTTTACCCCGTGTCAGTTGCTGGCTCATCGAGCGGTAACTCACTCCTACCAGCCGTTAGTTATTTTCTCGTACGAAGACCTGTGCGAGTAATCGGTTCTTGTATCGAGTCGGTAACGCCGGAGCCGAGGACGGTACTGTTGACGATAGGCTCCCGTTACCACTGCCGTCACCGCCTTCGATTCAGGTTTCGTTCCTCGAGTCGGCGACGGTGTCCCCGATCTCTCGCTCTCTTGGCCGCGACTGGCCGAGGACGCCCTCCGGATACTTCCGTTCGTGGACCCGACGATAGCCGCGACGCAACAGCCGTTCGAACGGCCCGCTCGCGACGTGAGGTTCGACCCGTCCATCCCGGATCGCCTCGACCAGCGTCGTCGGCGTCAACACGTCCGCATCGATCAGTGTGTACGCCGTACCCGCTTCGATCGGGAAGTGTGCGTCGCTGCCGGCGACGATCGGCAGGTCGTGTTCGCTTGCGAGCGATTCTACCAGTGGGCGTGTCCGCGGATGTTTACCGTTGATCTCGACCGCATCGAACGGGACGTCGGGGAACGCCTCGAGCACCGAACTCGAGCGGTAGGGGTGGGCGACGATCGCCGCACAGTCGCGTTCGTGGGCCAGTTCGACCACTTCGGCGGGGGTGTACTCGAGTGGGACCGTTTCGGTCGGTGGATCAGGACCTACCACGAGCACGTGTCCGTGCGTGGTCGAGACTTCGATGCCGGGAATCGTCGTCACCGTGCTTCCGGTCGTTTCGGAGAACTGCGTCGCGTAATCGTGGTTCGTCGTCGCGACGCCGTCGAGCCCACGTCGGTCGATGACGCTGGCGAGCGCTCGATAGCCGTAGGGATCGAATCGATCGCCGAGCCGACGACGACCGTGGAAGAACCGCGTGTGGGCGTGCAGGTCGACCGCGAGCATACACGGTGGTACGGGAGGACGGTATTTTTCGGTGACGACCGCCCTCGGCGAGAGGGAACTGTGTGCCCTGGCCCGAGACGGGACGCGAAGCGCAACGAATGGAGGCGATACTGGTTTTAGGCACCTCTCCGATTGTGGTGATATGAGTACGAGCGAGGACTCCCACGAACCGGACCTACAGCACGAAAACGCCGAACAGGATGTCATCGCCGTCGACGAGGACGACAACGAGCTCGAACCCGTCAACCGACTCGAGGCCCACACTGGCGATGGAATCCGCCATCGGGCGTTTACTTCCCTGGTGTTCGACGGTGAGGGGAACATTCTGCTCGCCCAGCGGGCCCCCGAAAAGCGTCTCTGGGGGACCTACTGGGATGGGACGGTCGCTTCCCACCCCGTTCAGGGCCAGAGCCAGAAAGAGGCGACCCGACAGCGACTCGAGGAGGAACTCGGGATCACCCCCGATCAGTACGACGAGCTGCGCCTGACGGATCGGTTCGAGTACAAACGGTACTTCGAGAACGCGGGCGTCGAACACGAGGTCTGTGCCGTGTTGCAACTGACCCTCTCCGACCGCAGCCTCGATCCGAACGAGGAGGAGGTGGCCGGGCTGATGTGGGCCCCCTACGAGCGACTCCACTCCAACCCCGACTGGTACCGGCAGCTTCGGCTCTGTCCCTGGTTCGAAATCGCGATGCGTCGCGACGTAGAATAAGCCGGTGTCTGCTTGATCGGCGCGGGTATGTAGTACAGCAGCCAACTATCAGAGATGTATAGAATTTATACGAAATCAAGGAGAATACCTGCGGCTTTAGTGGTCAGGAGAAGTTATGAAGGTGGCATCTGATATGTGAGTATGCCTGGAGATCGCCGCAAAGAGATCGTCCGTCACCTCAGTGAGGACGATCTCGATCGACTTCTTGCGGAGTCTACTGATGAGAAACTCACTGAGCGGCTGATCTTCATCAAACGAGTCTACAAGGGAGCAACGCTGGAGGACGCTGCCGATGACGTCGGCAGGTCCTCCGCGACAGGAACGCGCTGGGCTCGACGGTGGAACAAGGGCGGTCTCGGACTACTGATGCCGGACTTCGGGGGCGGTAGGCCCCCGAAGCTCGGCGAGGACCAACGAGACCGCCTCTTGGAACTACTTCGTGACGGGCAACCGTGGAAGAAACAGGAGATTCAGCATCTCATCAATGAAGAATTCGACGTAGAATTTCATCCGGTATACCTGAGTACGTTCCTCGAAGATCTCGGTCTTTCCTACGCAATTCCACGGACGAAGCGTCCATCACGCCCAGAAAACGCCGAAGAGATTCTCGACGAACGCGTCGGCGACGCGTTCGACGAGGAGGCTGATGAGCCGCACAACCAACGCGAGGGAGATGACGAAGAAGGGTGGGTCGTTGACGAGGAAATCCGCACGGATGGCGGAACCGTCCTTGGGTTTCTCGATAGATCGCATCCCCAACCATGGGACAACTCACAGCGGCTCTACACCGTGGATGATCCACATATCACCCGACCGCTGGTGAAGTTAGACGAACCAGCGGTCGGGTTCTACGCACTCTCCGGTGAGAGTGTCATTCAGTTTCCGGCCAATCAAGAGAAAGAACGGATCTGTGGCTGTCTCGAAGGGATCCGCGAGCAGAATCCGGGCCAGCGGATTCTGCTCGTCTTGGACAACTTCTCGTCACACGTGTGTGAGTATACACGTAGACGAGCCCACCAACTGGGCATTGATCTCGTGTTTCTCCCAGTTGGTTCACCTGATCTCAACCCAATCGAGCAGGTCTGGAAGAGCCTCAAATGGGAAGCATCGCCGTTGATCGTGGAGAGCGCGGCAGAATACCGCGCTCTCCTCACTGGGCTCTTTGAGCAACTTACGACTCAACTGAGTTTCGCAGCCTCATGGATTGACGAGCACCTTGGTGGATACCTTCAGAAGTTACGCTAGGCACTATAGCCGCAGGATGAATCCGACAACTTGGAATCAGCCCACGTTCGACACTCCAGTTCGAGTTTCCAATACGTACTTTGAACTGTCAAGAACCGCTATACAACGGTAGGGTCAGGTCGGAACGAAGCGGATTCCGAAC
>NZ_AOMA01000095.1 GCF_000337895.1 Halobiforma nitratireducens JCM 10879 | reverse complement strand
CTCCCGTGAAGTGGCGGCGTCCATGGTTGCAGACCTGAAACTCCCACCGCTCGGGATTCCTCCGCGTGAACGCGGAGGAGGATGTCAATGTCGAGGTCCATCGGACGCTGATCGCGTATGCTCGTAATGAACCGGTCATTCAGATCGTGATCGGTGCCGCGATAATTGCAATTTCCCGTGAAATAATTAGTTTTCGCATTGACGAGTTCGAGACGGCTACTGATGCACTCACCGCTGCTGCCGGGTTCGGAATTCTGCTCATTGGACTCGTAATCGCGTACTTTGTCGTCCGGTACGTCGAAGACGCAGACTCGGGGTACGAGCAGTAAATCGAACCGACCCCCCGTGGGACAGCCACGCCCTGTATTCACGTCGACTGTTGAGACGTGTCTCTGGGACGGAATTTCAACAGAACGGGCCGTCGACAACCGAGACCCGGTCGCTTCGCAGACCGCTCAGATTTCACGATCTACTGAATTCACTGCGATCCAGCAACCGGGCCTTCTGGCACGCACTCCGACCAGACGACGGGACGCAACGCAAAAGTACCGTATCCCCATACGATTCGACGATGACGCTTTCGGACGAGGCCACGGAACGGCTGGCCGACGTGGTGGAACTACAGCCGACGAAAAACGCCGAGTTGCAGGACCGCTGGGGGATGGAAAGCGGCAGCGAGGTCCACCAGTACCTCGAGAACGAACTCGGCGACTACTACTTTCGCGACGACAACAGCCTGATCCGGGCGACCGCCGAGGCGGCCGACCTCGTCGACGTCGAGCCAGGGATCGAAACCGATCCCGACGAAGCGGGTGCCCCCTCGCGAATCCGCGTGCCGGAGCTCCAGGCGCGAGTCGTTGCGGTTCTTGCCGGTCCCGGCGAGGAGTCCGAAAGTGTCGTGTCGGTGCTTCACTCGTTGCGGGACGCGTACGAGTACGGGGACGACGAGCCCGACGCCGAAGACGTCCGGTCCGCACTCCAGCGGCTCCGTCGCAAGGACGTCGTCGAGGTCGAGTACCGCACCGTCCCCACGTTCCGGCTGGCGGTCGAGCGTGCGGACCTCGAGGTCGAGGTCTCCGACTGAGTCCTCATCCATTTATGTAGACTGCTCAACACCGCGTCGTATGTTCCCCGAAACACTCGAGACCGACTCGCTCGTCCTGGAGCAGTTCGGTCCCGATCACGTAGATGTCTACGAACTGTACCATCTCTTCGCGGAGACACGCGAGGACGTCGCGGACGCCTTCGAGTACGTTCCACAGGAACCGTACGCGACGGTGAAAGAGGCCCACGAGCAGTTGCTCGAAGCGGAGTCGACGTGGAACGACCGCGAGGCCGCACAGTACGCCGTCTACACGGCCGACGGGAAACTCGCGGGCTACACCGGGCTGTTCCTCGAGTGGGACCGACAGACGGGACGGATCGGCTTCATTCTCGGCAGACCTTACTGGGGGAACGGCTACGCGGGCGAGTGTGCGACGGCGCTGACCGAACTCGCGTTCGATCACCTCGACCTCGAGGTCGTCGCGATCGGCCACGAGGCGGGAAACGACCGCTCGAAACGGGCAATAAAGACGTTCGTCGGGGACGTCGGGGGACAGTACGAGGGGTGTCTACGAAACTGGACGCCGATCGGGGACGAAGTTGCGGACCATCACCGGTCTACCGTCACGCGGACGGCGTTTTTGGACGCGAGAGACGAGCAGAGATGAGCGTCACTCGCTCGACGGCTCGAGCCCCGGCCGCTGGCGTCGCCGTCGGTCCGAGAGCAACTGCTGGGACCGTTTGCCGGGACCCCCTTCGATCGGCCAGCCTTTCGTTCGCCACGCCGGTGGCTCGGGCACGTAGTCGGGACAGTCCCCGGAACACTCGCGGGCCGTGGGCTGGTAGCCTTTCGCGCCGCAGTACGGGAGCAACTGGCCGTCCCGTTCGCGAAGCAGGAAGTGACGACAGTCGGGCCGCATCGTCTCGACGAACGAGCGCCATCCGCGTTCGTACGCCCGTTCGGCGATCCCGAGGCGACGCTCGCGTTTCCACTCGGGATCGACGTACTCGAATCGTGCCGCCGAACCGTCGTGAGTATTGCCACCGGGACGCTCGAGGATACGCGTCCCAGGTTCTCCGATCGCCAGCGACCGTGGGTGCCAGGCGACCTCGGCCGACAGATCGTCGGGATCGAACGCGAGTACGCCCGCCTCGACGGGCAGGTCCTCGAGGAGGATCGGCTCCACCCGATCGCCGGTTCGGCGCGTAGCGACCCAGACCTCGTCGGCTAGCCCGAGCGCAACGTCGAACTCGAGTTGGGGGCGGAGCCGTCGGGCCGCCGACCGGTCGAGGTCGGGTTTGTTCTCGATGGCGACGATCCGCTCGCACCAGTCGGGATAAGGCCACTTCCGTCGGATCTGAATCCGGTTGCCGTCCTTGCGGGTCTCGAGGATGGCCCGGTCGTCGGCCCGGTGAATCGCCTCGCGGACGTAGCGCCACGGATAGCCCGGATGGGGAAGGGCCTCGCGGTAGTAGGTCCACTCCGCAGGCGCGTTCCGAACGACGTGACGGAGATCACTGTCGAGTCGCGTCGGTCCGAAGCGGGCGCGCTCGCCGAGCGCGTCGGGATCGCACTCGAGAACGATGGTGTCCCAGCGTCGCCGTTCGGTGCCCAGTTGTCGGGCGACGAGGGTGGCGGTGTTTTCGATTTCGTTTTCACTCTCGCCGTCTCCCTTACGGTCGTTCCCTCCGGAGCCGGGCGGCCACTCGCGCTCGACCCATTCGCAGGTTCGCAGTTCGAACCCGAACTCGGTGCTGTACGCGTCGGAGTCCACGGCGATCCCTTTCGGCCGACGAGTGAAAACGCTGCCCGATCCTGCCCGATCCTGCCCGGTCCAGTCTGATCCGATCGGAGCGGGGCTCGGCGGTGGCCCGCCCTTACCGTCCCGTTCGATCCGCTCGAATCGAGGTTTCTCGAGGTGTTGCCGACCGGGACGACTCGGAGTCGTTGCGAGAGTCGATCGAGACAGCCGCGACTCCGAGCAGTCTGGAGCAGCCGACAGCGGCGAGAAACGGGACGGCGGGGACGGCGACTACACCCACGACCGTCGCGAGCGCGGCGACCGCGGCGACGGGAACCAGAAGCGGGACGACCTGCAGAATCGCGACCGCGAAGGCGTACTCACGATGGAAGGCGAGCGTGACGACTGCCCGGCGGTCGAACGCTGCTCGGACGGAACCGGTTTCGGCGTACCGGACGATCGCAGCGGGCAGGGCGTAGTAGACCAGCAGCGTCGCCCCGACGACGAGCAGCGCGAACAGTGCGGCCAGGGCGGCCGCGAGCGCGCTGATCCCCCAGCGTGCCACCGCGTTGCCAGCGACCACCGGGGCCAGGGCCGCGAGCGCGTAGTAACCGACCGCACCGACGACGACGCCGACGGCTACCCCGGCCGCGAGCGGAGCGAGAACGTACGCCGACGCGATCGTAACGACACCGAGCCCCCGCCTCGAGAGGCCACGCCAGTCCGAAAGCGGCGCGAGTCGTGGCGGCTCGTCGCGACCGGCGAGCGTCGTCTCGAGGACGCGAACGCAGTAACCCCCGAGCAAGAGAGCGGGGAGAAACAGGATCGATCCGAGCACGAGCAGGGACCCACGGATCGTCCGCTCGAGCCACGGGCTGTAAACCGGGTAGCGGTGGACGGGCGGATCGCGATCCTCGAGCATGGACGGGTCGTCTCGAGTGTGCCATGCCGACGAATTCGCAAAAAGGTGTTCGCCGTCGAGGCGGGCGAGATGTGAAGACACAATCGGTAGGGTAGGGACTGCGAACCGACCGTGAGCCGTGTGCCGTGAGCCGCGTATCGCAGACCGGCGCGCGGTCGGTCCCACCGCGACGCCCCAGGGAGGGGGGAAGGGGCGAGGCTCGGGCGTCCGATCAGAGGTCGACTCCGTGTCAGTTACCGTCGAACGCAACGCCAACGCCGACGTCGATGTCGACGTTGACGGCTACTCCTCGTCTTCCTCACGCTCGTCGAGGAACTCGTGTGCCTGTTCGAGAATCTCGCGCGGACCGTCCTGCGTGACGGTGTTTACCGCCTGTTCGTAATCGCGCCACTGCAGGTCGCGATGTTCGTTCGAGAGTTCCGCACTGGCCTCGAACGACTTCGCGATAAAGAGGTGAACGGTCTTGTGGATCGTCTTGCCGTTTGCCTCGAAGACGTAGTCGTAGTCCTCACGAAAGCCGTCGATCAGTCGGAACTCCTCGATACCTGCCTCTTCCTTTACTTCGCGGATCGCCGTCTGTTGTAGCTCTTCATCTCCTTCGACACCGCCCTTGGGAAACTCCCAGTCGCCTGGGCGGCTCTTGAGTAGAAGATACTCGCGCCGGCCCCGCGTGTCGCGGAAGAGGATTGCGCCTGCGCTCGTAGCTTCGACTGCCATTAACTGGAGTACTAGGCGCGACGTTAAGAGAATATCGGACTGTTCGTTAAACGAACACCCTCGAGCGTCTCGGGGGTCCCGAATCGTCGGTCGAACGCCAAACGGGGTGCACTCGATCCCCACGGCCCCCGACGGCTCGCTGCCTTCCCGATTCAAATCCACTGCGTCTTCTCGCATGCTCGACCCGTCTCAGCAAGTTTTTACGCGCCGACCATCGATCATATCGTACCCGACCAGCTATGACCTTCGTTACTCGTCTCACGCTTCAGAGCGGCGACAGAGCCGCCCTCGAGGGGATCGTCGACGACATCAAATCGACCGCCGAACGAAAGGGGGCAGCGCTGAAAGGCCCCCACTCGAACCCGCCGATGGATATGTCCGTCCCTCAGCGCTGTCGCCTCCACGCCGACGACGAGCGCCACTTCTCTTCCTGGGAGTATACGGTCTTCACCCGCGAACTCGAAATCCACGGCCACGACGAGTTCGCGCGCGAAGTGGCGGTCCGCGATTTCCCGGATTCGATCCACGTCGAAGCCGAGATCGAACAGATCCACGGTGCCGGCCGCGGGAACTGATACGGTTCACTGCCGGTCGTTTTGTGGCTCGTACCGGGGAACGACGACCAGCGTACCACGAGGTTCCGCCTCCGATAGCACTTTTAAGCACCGCTACCCAGTACGGGCCATGACCGCAGACGACCTCGTCGAGCTGCGACGCGAGCTGCACCGTCGACCCGAACCCGCCTGGCGGGAGTTCTACACGACCGCACGCATCGTCGACGAACTCGAGTCCAGGTTCGGCGACGAGCTCGCCGAACTCCACGTCGGCCCCGAGGCGATCGACGTCGACAACCGCCTCGCAGTCCCCGACGATGCCGAGCTTACCCACGCCTTCGAGCGGGCGCGGGAGACCGGCGTCGACGAGGACGTTCTCGAGTCCCTCGAGGGAGGCTACACAGGTGCAGTCGCCGTCCTCGAGAAGGGAGAGGGGCCGACCGTCGGCCTGCGGGTCGACATCGACGGCCTACCCCGCGCGGAGAGCGACGACCCGGACCACGAGCCCGTAGCCGAGGGCTTTCGTTCGGAACACGAGGGTGCGATGCACGCCTGCGGCCACGACGCCCACGCGACGATCGGCGTCGGCGTCCTCGAGGAGATCGTCGACAGCGACTTCGAGGGAACGTTGAAGGTGTTCTTCCAGCCCGCAGAGGAGGTCATCGGCGGCGGTAAGTCGATGGCCAAAAGCGAACATATCGAAGACGTCGACTACCTGCTGGCAACCCATATCGGGCTCGATCACCCGACCGGGGAGGTCGTCACGGCCGTCGACGGTTTCCTCGCGGTCTCGCACCTCGAGGCGGAGTTTACGGGCGAACCGGCCCACGCCGGTGGCCATCCCGAACAGGGGCGCAACGCGGTTCAGGCGATGGCGACGGCCGTCCAGAACCTCTATGCCATTCCGCGCAACAGCGACGGCCCGACGCGGATCAACGCGGGGATCGTCGAGGGTGGTAGCGCCGCGAACGTCATCCCGGAGTCCGCCTCGATCGTCGCCGAGGTTCGTGGTGAGACGACCGAACTGATGGAGTACATGGTCGAGAACGCCGAGCGCGTCATCGAGTCCGCCGCCGAGATGCACGACTGTGAGGTCGAAGTCGAACTCGGCGCGCAGGCACCGAGCGCCACCAGCGACGGGGAACTCGCGACGCTGGTCGCCGACGCGGCCGCGGAGGTCCCGGGCGTCGAGACTATCCTCGAGCGTGACGAACTCGGCGGTAGCGAGGACGCGACTTTCCTGATGCGCGAAGTTCAACAGAACGGCGGGCTGGCGTGTTACGTCGGCGTCGGCACGGACCATCCGGGCGGCCACCACACCGCGACCTTCGATGTCGACGAGCCAAGTATCGGCCACGGCATCGAGACGCTCGCCGGTGCGATCGAGCAGATAGCCGACGAACGACCGTAACGAGTCCTCCTCGAAACCTTCTTGAACATTCTGTCAGTACGGATATCTGACAGTGTTGCCCGCTACACCTGCCTCCGTGCGACGACTTCCAGCACGACCGGTCTCGGTCGAGGTGGTCGGCCCGTGACTCAGTCGACACGGCTCCAGTTCGGGCTCTGGAGTCGGATGCTGGTCGCCGGTCTGATCGCGACGCTCGGGATCGCGACGCTGCTCGTTCTCGAGTTCGCGGTGATCGCTGTCGTCACGGTGTTGTTCCTGACGTTCGTTCCGTGGGTGATCACCATCTCTTTGCTCCTCGTCGTTCCCTGGCTCGTCGTCACGGCCGTCTACCGGCGGGTGATGCCACGGCCGCTCGTGGTCGGTCGTATCGACAACGACGCCACGGCCGAGGCGTTCGAACCGCTGGCACGCAGTATTACAGCCCCCGATACCCGTACGTGGCTTCGCTGGAGTGGCGTCGCATTCGGGCTGCTCGTCGCCTGGATCGTCGGGTTCGTTTTCGTCGAGACCAGTTCGCTGACGCCGTTTCAGGTCGTGGTTCCGATCGCTGTCGTCGCCGGAATCGTCGGGTCGCTCTTTCTCACCAGCCGCACTATCGCGGACGAACTGGGTGAAGGCGGCAGCGTCCAGCGACGACTCGAGGAGGAAGTCCGCGTCCTCGAAGCTACCGAACTCGACGCCGACGATACCGAGCGCCTCGAGGACCTGCAGGCCCGCGTCGATCGACTCGCGAACCAGGCGGGCGTTCCGGCCCCGACCGTTCGCCTCGGTCGCGACCGGACGCCGATCGCGGCTACTGTCGGCATCCGTCCGCAGACGTCGACGATCGTCGTCTCGCGTGGACTCTACGAGGAACTTTCGGACCGCGAACTCGAGGCCGTGTTGGCCCACGAACTCGCCCACGTACTCAACCGCGACGCGGCGATACTGACGTTCCTGTCGATTCCGCGAGTGAAGGCACACGCCATGCTCGAGACCGAACTGGAGGGACAGAAGAGCCCGTACCACCATCCGGTCGTCTCGATTCCAATATTCGTCGTCGCCGGCCTGAGTCGGTGGGCCTGCACGGTCGTCGCCAGGTACCGCGAGTACGTTGCGGATCGGGGTGCCGTCGCGATCACTGGCGACCCTGCGGCGCTGGCGAGTGCTCTCGAGACGCTGGATCACGATCTCGAGTTTCGTCCCTCGAGTGACCTCCGGGAGCATCGATCCACGGCGGCGTTCTCGATCGTCCCGCCGCCGTGGGAGGAACACCGGTTTTTCGACCGCACACGACGATTCGTCGCGCGCAGACTGTTCGGGACGCATCCGTCGACCGAGAAGCGGGTCGAACGGCTTCGTGCTCGCGTTTGATCTATCCGAGATTGTAATCCACCAGAAACGTGTGGCCAGGAGGGGCGGTCGCCGCAATTCGCGGCGGCCGTCGCGACTCGGGGGAGGGCAGGCGGTCACCCGATACAGACCGCGAGCGAAAGCGCGACGCGACGCGGAAAGACGAACGGCCGAAGGCCCTGAGTCGGGGAGCGAGCGGGCCGACGACTGATTTTGATCGAAATTTCACCGAGAGACGTTGCGAGCGAGACGAAACCATCTCGCTCGCAACAGACCGCAGAGTAAAATTTCGTCTTTAGTACTTCGGATCGGCTCCCGTCGTCTCATAGACTGCTTCCAGTAACTCGTCGCGGCGCTGTTGCCAGGCCGCGAGGTCGTCGGGACTCGAGGGGTACGCCTCGTAGTGCTCGAGCAGGTCGTCGGCCCGCCGTTTCGTCCGATAGAGGGTCCAGATGGTTCCCCAGTGGCCGCGGCTCTTGAGCAGGGCCTCGAGCTTGAGCTTCAGGCCGATGTCCGTACTCCCCGAGTAGAGGGCTTCGGCGAGTTTGTCGCCGGGCATCGCGGCGAGCAGGCTCATCAGGTCGTCGACATCGACCGCGGTCGAGAGGATGTTGTAGACGTCCAGCGTGGCGTACCGGGCACCGAAGTGGTCCATCACCAGTTCGTTGTACTCCCAGAAGGTCTCCTCGCTGAAGTCGCCTGTCTCGAGGGCCTCGATCGCCTGTTCGGCGGCGTACTTGCCGGCGTAGGCTGCGCCGGCGATCCCGCCGCCCGTAGTGGGGTTGACGTGACCCGCCGCGTCGCCGACGGCCATATAGCCCGGATGGACCGCCGAATCGTACGGCCGGCGCGTGGGTAAGGCAGCACCGAGCTTGTCCGCGACGTCGGCCCCGTCGAACTCCGTACGGTTCTCGAGGTCACGCTTGAGGTCGTCGACGAGTTGCATCGGCTCTTCGGTCATCTGGAAGCCGAGCCCGGCGTTGATCTCGGTCTCGGTTCGCGGGAAGTACCAGAGATAGCCCGCTGCGCGCTCGGTCGGCTTGAAGACGAGGGCGTCGGACCACTCGACCGGCTCCTCGACGTGGACGATTTCGCGGTAGGCCGAACAGAAGTGGCTGTAGTCGACGTTGGTGTCGAACGTCGATTCCGAAAAGTCGACCTCGTCTTGCAGGACGGAGAGTGCGCCGGCCGCGTCGATGACGACATCGGCCTCGTAGCTGACCGGGTCGCCGGCTCGCATCCCCTCGACGCCGGTGACGCGACCGGACTCGGCTTCCTGGGTGACGGTCTGGACGACGGTGTCGTAGTGAATCTCCGCACCTGCGTTTTCGGCCCCCTCGATGATCCGCTTGCCGTACTCCCAGCGGTCGATAACGGCGAGCTCCCCGGGCACCGGAATCTCGAGGACGGTGTCCTCCTGTGGAATCTCGAACCGGCCGTGGTCGACCTCGGTGTTGGTGATCGCGGGCTCGAGTTGGGACCTCGGAATCGCATCGGGGAAGTCACTCGCCCCCTTCAAGGCGTCGCCACAGGCGATGTGGCCCGCCTCGTCCTCGTTTTTGCGCTCGAGGACGACGACGTCGTACCCCTCCCGAGCGACGGTCGCTGCGGCGTAACAGCCTGCCGTGCCGGCCCCGACGACGACGACATCGGGCGTATAGGTCCGCGGTGCTGCGCCGGCGGCAGACTCGTCCTGCGTACTCATATCAAGGGCGTTGATATCCCGGGAAGAAAACGTTTTATAGTCGTTGTGTCGGCGCTGTTCCGTCGTAATCGTCTCCGTCCTCGTCCCCGGTTCCGGTCTCCGTGCCCCGTCGGCCGTCGGAACGTCCGGACGGGGACTCGGGACGCTACCCGTTTAGAACGGGTAGTGGATCGCCTGCGAGGCGACGATGATCCAGGTGAGCAGCAGGCTGTTGAGAAGGGCTCCCGCCCAAACCCGGCCGGTCCGGTGGAAACAGTACGTCGACACCGCCGCGACGATCGGCAGCAGGCCGACGAACTGGAACGCGATAATCGTCTGCAACGCGGTCATCGGTAGCGCAAGCGCACCCGTCGCGAACAGGACGCCGTACTGGACCGCAAGCAGGAGGACGAACCCGCCCGTCAGTACGACCGCGTTCGTGGCTATCGCCCGCCGGAGCGAATCGGTCGTCTCACGCGTTCGCAGGCGGCCGTGGAGCAACACCTCGAGTGCGAGGAAGAACACGAACAACGCGGGCAGGTACGTGAGGAAGATGCGGACGTGAAGGTCGGACATGAGCTTCACGCCGAGTACCCAGGCCCGGAAGTCGGTCATGAACGCGGCGTCGACGATCCACAGCAGGACGTAGAGGCCGCCGACGGCACCGACGGCGACCGCGAGCGAGCGGCCGATCGTCCCGAGGCCGTCGCCGACGTCGAGGCCGTAGCGCTCGTCGGTCAGCGACCGCCCGCTGTTGCGGTGCCACAGCCCCAGTAGGGCTGCGATCACGACGACGTTCGCGAGCGCCCAGAGGACGATGCCGTTCGTCTCACCCTGGGGCGTCACCGCAGTCACCGGCATCGACTCGCTCCCCAGCAGCATCGTCGGGTAGTAAAGCAGTACCGGCACGATGGCGGTGAGCACGGCTGCGACGTACCAGCCCCGGTCCCGTTCGGCGACCGGCTCCGGCAGTGCCCGGCTCGCCCCCTCGAGCGGACCGGCACGCGAGAGCGCGCCGACCGCAGGGAACAGGAAGAGCACACCGCCGAGCAACGCGAGTGCCGTGCCGAGTTCCTTCCAGTACCAGAGCTGTCCCTCGGTGTCCTCGTTGCCCTCGAGCGTCTCGAGGGTCCAGTCGACGGTCTCTCCGACTGCCGTCGGCGAGTGGTGTGCGCCCGGATGCGTGGTGGCCGGCATCGAGAGGTATCGCGCCGTTCCGTCCTCGATGTCGCCGTAGACCTGGCCTTCTTCGACGGGTTCGTCGGTGCCAAAGACCGACTGGAGCTTCTCGCTTTCCGGTGTCGCCGGCGCGGTCTCGGTCTCCCACATCAGCCAGTGGAACTCGTCGTACTCGGTGAAGACGACGCCGAGGTTCCGCGGGAAGGTCTCGTCGCCCTCGGGTGCGCCGGCGCTGCCGGTCGCGGAGCCGACGAGGACGACGGATTCGTACCTATCCGGATGTTCCGCGGCAGCGGCGACTGACGCCCATCCGCCCATCGAGTGACCCTCGAGGCCGATGTTGTCCTCGTCGACCAGGTCGTGGTCGGCGAGGTACTCGAGCGCCGGTGGGCCACCCCAGCCGTGGGCGTGGGCCGGTGGGTCGGAGTAGCCGTGGCCCGGCTGGTCGATCGCTAGCACGACGTGGCCCGCCCGAGCGTACTCGATCGCGAAGCTCGATTGGGTCTCCTTGGAGTTGATGTAGCCGTGAACGGCGAGGACCCCCGGTGCCGGATCGTCCGCAGTTACCCCATCAGGCACGTAGAGGTAGCCATCGATCGTTCCCCCGTCCGCGGTTTCGACGTCGACCTGTTGTACGTCGACGTCGCCGCCGGCCGTCTGCCCCCAGTACGCTAACGCACTACCCCCGAACACGAGCAGGAGCGCGACGACAACGACGACCGCGATTTGTTTTCTACTGGTATCCATCCCGTTGGAGGTTATTAACAATTGTAATTAAAGTATATGGAACCGGAACAACGTAGCCCAAAGTTTACTAGCGATCGGCAATCAAGAGTAAACAATACCATCAGTTCGTCGGTCACTGTTTCGTCGTTCTCGCAACAACAGATTCGTAATAAAGAATTTTAGTGGGGTCGACCGTAGCGACGGCCATGGCGGAGTATACTATCGAATTCGTCGGGACGGGCGAGACGATTACCTGCTCGGACAAGGAGACGATCCTCAATCGCTGTCTCGAGGAGGGTATCGCCCAGGAATACTCCTGTCGCGTCGGGATGTGTCTGGCCTGTTCGGCGGAGATCGTCGAAGGCGAGGTTACCCAGCCCGCAGCCCGCGGTTTGACCGAAGCGGAGGCCGAGAACTACGCACTGACCTGTATGGCTCGTCCCCAGTCGGACCTGAAACTCGAGCGTGGCAAGTACCCGCCGAGCATCGAGAGCGAGATCGACGCGGAAGTTGCAGACGGGGCGACGGCGGCCGACGACTGAGGCGGTTTACTGTAGTCAATTACCGCCGATCGCCGGACGGGACCGGTGATCGACGGTAAATAGTTACAGCAATCCGTATGAGGCGGCTAAATGTAACGGCCACCGATGCAACCGCTCGAGGTGGCGGTTGCGCCGGTAACGACTCTCAGCAGCTACGAGAGCCGTCGATCCCACGGCTCGTTTGGTCTCTCGACCGCTATCGTCTCTCTGACTGCTGTCGCGATCCGTTCGGCGAGGGGTTGTGTCTTTTCGGCACACGACCGCGACACCGCGTTATCTCCGGCCAGCTACTGTTTGTACATGACACGTCGTTCGCGGCGAAGCGTCCTCGCGTCGGGAACACTCGCGGCGATCGGTCTCACCGGCTGTCTCGGCGACTCCGGACCGAACGCCGATTCTTCGTCCAGTAGCTACGACGAGGGGGGTGGTGCGAACGGAGTCACTCCCGAGGAGATGGCAGCTACGCCTGACGAGAGTGCAGTCGAAACGTCTCCCGTGCCGACGGCCAAGAGCCAGTTGCCCGTCGAGTACGCACTCGAGTCGCTTCGGGAGGCGACCGTCGAGAACGTCGTCCCTCGTGACGGGATTCCGTCGGTCGACGAGCCGATATTCGAGCCGGTTGCAGACGTCGGGGAAGGGGCCGAGCCCCGACCCGACGACCCCGTTTTCGGTGTCGTCAGGAACGGCGAGGCCAAAGCCTACCCGCGATCGATTCTCGTCCACCACGAGATCGTCAACGACGAGATCGGCGGCGAGCCGATCGCGGTCACATACTGCCCGCTGACCGGCACCGCGATGGGATTCGAGCGCGGTGACGTCGAGTTCGGCGTCTCCGGTCACCTGCTCAACAGCAACCTCGTCATGTACGACCGTGCGGAGGAGAGCTACTGGCCACAGATGCTTGCCACGGCGATAGAAGGCCCGCTCGAGGCGGCGTCGCTTCGCGAGGTTCCCGTCTACTGGACGACCTGGGAAACCTGGGTCGAGGCTCACCCGGATTCGGTCGTGGTGGTCCGTGACCGTGATTACGTTCGGGACTACGAAAACGACCCATACAGGTCGTACAACCCACCGAGCGGCTACTACGCCGAAGACAGCGACGTGCTGTTCGAGCCGCTGACGGCCGACGATCGCCACCCGCCGAAGCAACCCTTCCGCTGCAGTCGGCCCGACGACCGCCCGCTGGCGATCTCGCTCGAGGGACTGCGGGAGCACGGCGTCTACGGGATCTCCGGCGACGATCGCGAGGACGATTACCTCGCAGCCTACGATGCGACGCTCGACGTCGGCCACCTCTACCGGGTCGACGACGCGTCGGGGTACGAGTTCGACGCCGACGCGAGTGCGGTGACCGGGCCCGACGGCGAGCGGCACGATCCCGCCGATCTCCCGCTCGAGTCGCTGTCGGCCTACGATGCGATGTGGTTCGCTTGGGCGGGATTCTACCCCTCGACGAGCGTCCATGAGTGAGTTTCGCTCGCGGGCGGCCGCTACCGTCGCCGCCTGCCGGTTCGCGCTCGCACGCCGCGACGCTCGTACCCTCGCGGCCGTCGTCGGAATCGGCTACCTCCTGGCGTACCTGTGGGTCACCGATCTGCTGACGATCCGGGCGGACGCCGGCACCGGCTGGCTACTCGTCGACGAGCCGCTGGCCCGCGCCCTCGAGCGTCGGGGCCCGATATCGTTCGAGCCGGTCGCCCTCCTCGAGTTCGGCTACGGGACGTTCCTGCTCTCCCCGATCGACGCGGCGATCGGCGTGGCGCTGTCGGCGTTAGTCGGACTCAATCTCGCGCTCGCGACCCTCGCGGTGGTCCGGCCAGCGGCTTGTGGGATCGACGCCGGACGAGGGGGAGACGATGCGGGACGCGGAGCCGCCACCGGAGTCGCGGCCGCCGTTCCCGCGTTACTCTCCGGAACTGTCTGCTGTGCACCCGCGATCGCGCTGGCGCTGGGCGTTCAGGTCAGCGGTGCGTTGCTGGCGACGCTGCCGTGGCTGTTGCCGGTCGGCGTAGTCCTGCTGGTCGGTACTCTCAGTTACGTCGCAGGGAAAATCGACGTCGATGCGGGAAACGAAGACGGAAACACAACTGCGGGAGCGATGGGACTCGAGGGTCATCGGTGACGCCACGCGTCGGACCGATCGGGCGCGACGGCGTCGACGCCGCCGCGAAGGGGATCAGTCGACGAAGTCGATGTCGTCGCCGCCGGCACCGCCAGCGCCGCCGGCACCACCCATCTCGGGCTGGACCGACTCGCCGTCGGGCTGACCGTAGATCTGGGGCGACTGGACCCCGGTGACGACGATCATCGTACGCATGCTGCCCTCGAGGTTCTCGTCGATCGAGGTCCCCCAGATGATGCGGGCGTCGGGGTCGATCCGGTCGTATATCTCCTCGACGACACCTTCGGCCTCCTCGATGGCCATGTCGTTGCCACCGGTGACGTTGACCAGCGCGGAGCTGGCCCCGGAGATGTCGACGTCGAGCAGTGGCGAGCGAAGCGCGGTCTTGACCGAGTCTTCGGCCTTGGCCTCCGAGTCCGCTTCGCCCAGTCCGATCATCGCGACGCCGCCCCGTTCCATGACGGTGCGAACGTCGGCGAAGTCGAGGTTGACGAGGCCGGGCTTGGTGATCAGTTCCGTGATGCCCTTGACCGAGCGCATCAGCACCTCGTCAGAGACCTTGAACGCCTGGCGGACGGGAAGTTTGCCGACGGAGTCGAGCAGGCGGTCGTTGGGCACGACGATGACGGTGTCGGAGACGTCACGCAGCCGCTCGAGACCGGCCTCGGCGTTGGTCCGCCGGACCTCACCTTCGGCGGTAAACGGCGTCGTGACGATCGCGATCGTCAGCGCGCCGGCTTCGCGGGCCGCTTTCGCGACGACGGGCGCGGAGCCGGTCCCGGTGCCGCCGCCGAGCCCGGCGGTGACGAAAACCATATCCGAGCCGTCGATGGCCTCGTAGATGTCGCCCTGGCTCTCGAGGGCAGCCTCTTCACCGACCTGCGGGAGCGAGCCGGCACCACGACCGCCGGTTTTCTCCTCGCCCATCAGGATCTTGGTGTCGGCTTCGATCTCCACGAGGTGCTGGACGTCCGTGTTGGCGGCGACGAGTTTCGCACCGTGGATGCCCTCCTCGTGCATCCGGTTGATGGTGTTGCCGCCGGCACCGCCACAGCCGACGACGGTGATGTCGGTCTGGAGGTCCTTGAGAACGTCCTGCAGTTCGTCGTCGGTCATCGTTCCGGTCTCCCGGCCGGTGTCCTCGGCCGACGCGTCGCCCTCTTGGGGTGCGTCGGTGGGGGGATCGGTCCGTTCGGCCTCCCCCTCTTCGGCCTCGTCGATGGCGTCGTCGATGAGTGAGTCCATTCTTGGGCCCTTCTAAACGATGGAGCATAATTACCTTTCCCCTACACGTCGGACAAGCGTCAGACAATTTACGGCCAGATTATCTATCAGTTATAGAGAGTTGTGAGTCGTACTTCAGGACGGGATAATACGACCTTACTGGTGGATTCAGTATCTATTTGATCGAGAAACGATCCGTTCGCCGGCTCCGAACGCTCTCGGGAGTGACACGTTCGCCGTCGACCGTGACAGCCTCTCCGTCGGCCAACGTGCCGAACTTCGGTCCCTCCGGGACGCCGGCCTCGCTCGCCAGCGCGGGATCGAACGCGGTTCGCTCGGCGACGACCGCCTCGTCGGTCACCGTGACGGCGTCGTACTTCCCCTCGAGGACGCCGGCCAGTTCCTCGACGATCGTCCCTCGAGGGTCACGGTCGGTCGCGTCGGTCGTCGCCGGGATGGCTGCCCGCGACCCCACGCGGCTCCCGCCGTTTTCGGTCTCGAAGGCGACCGCGTTGGCAGCGACGACCTCGCGTACTCGGTCTGGATCGACCCCCTCGGCGGCGTCGACGAGAGCAGTCGGGAGATCGACTGCCTCGACGGTCTCGGCCGACAGCTCCCCGAACCGGACCCCGTCGTCGAGCCGACCCAGGCAGGACTCGACGACCTCGGCGAGCGCGAGCGGACGATCGCCGACCTCGCGCAGCCAGGTCTCGCTGACGAGCCGATAACCGAGATCGTCGATCGCGTCCTCGAGGACGGGCCACTCGCCGTCGACCAGCGCGAGGTCGNACCTCGCGCAGCCAGGTCTCGCTGACGAGCCGATAACCGAGATCGTCGATCGCGTCCTCGAGGACGGGCCACTCGCCGTCGACCAGCGCGAGGTCGGCGTCGCTGGCCTCGAAGGCAGCCGCGAGCGCGTCGCGGTTGGCATCGGCGTCGGGGTGTCCCATCGCCTCGAGAGCCCACTCGGAGGCGACGTGACCGACCGCCCACGGCGTCTCGCGGACGATCCGCTCGAACCGGGGAGCGTAGTGGTTCCCGCCGAAGCCGACGACGGTTCGCTCGCGGTGGGGCGAGACGTCGCACAATGCGAGGATCGCGCGGGCGACGGCACCGGCACCGTCGGGATCGTCCCACTGTTCGTCGTCGCTGCCCAGTTCCGCGAACAGCGAGGGACAGCCCACGTCCGTCGGTCCGTGGTGGGTACACTCCATTCCAACGTCGTACCCCTCCGGTGCGTGTTCGTCGAACGCCGCGAGCAGTTCGGCGAGTGCCGCGGGTGCGGCGTCGGCGAGGGCGTTGTCCTGGCCGCCGAACTCCGCTGGGCCGAAGTTCCCGGTGAAGTGGCCGGTCAGCAACGGCCCGGTGTCCCCGGAGTGACGCGAGGCGAAGACCAGCAGCTCCGGGTCACAGTCGAAAGCCTCGACCGGCCGCTCGAGCTCGAGGTGAACGTCCTCGAACGTCCGGAGTTCCAGCCCGTCGGCTCGGTAGTAGGTGCCGCCGCCGTCGGCGTCGGGTCTGCTCCCGTCGTCGTGGACCTCCCAGTCGACGATCTCCCTGAGGTGGTCGCAGATGTGGACCGACGCGCGGTCGGCGCGGCTCTCGACGATCGCCAGCTCGCTCATACTCGTCGTCGGGGGCCGGTGCCCGTTAAGTCGCCCGTTTCCGGTTTTCCGTGTTCTGTTGCCAGCCCATCCGGCCCGGGATCGCCACGGGTGTCTCCTCTATTTCGGGCCGGCGTCGACTCTCGATGGTCGCTGCCGCTTACGGAACGAGCAGGTAGATGAACGCGCCGTAGCCGAGCACCAGCACGGCCCCGTCGAGTCGCGAGAGTCGCCGTCCGTACCACATCATCGCCACGAGGACGAGCGTGAACACGACGAGCGCGGGGAGTTCGAATCGGAGCGTGCTCGGGGCGATTTCGATCGGCGTGATCAGGGCGACGATCCCCAGCACCGCGAGGATGTTGTAGATGTTCGAGCCGACGACGTTCCCGATCGCGAACCCCGTCTCGTCGCGGACGGCACCGATGACCGATGCAGCCAGTTCCGGTAACGAGGTCCCGAGCGCGAGAACCGTCAGACCGATGAACAGGTCCGAGAATCCAAGCGCCGATAGCAGTCCCGTCCCCCCGGAGACGAGCCAGCGGGAGCCGACGACGAGCGCGATCAGACCGCCGATGACGAGTGCGACGTCTTTGACCACGATCCCCTGGCCCGCGTCGGGATCGTCGACCTCGGGTGCTGGGTCGACGTTCGCCCAATGAATCAGGTAGCCGGTAAACGCTGTCAACACCAGCAGAAAGATCGCACCCTCGAGACGACCGATACGGCCGTTCGCGCCGACAGCGAGCAGGAGAAACGCGGCCAGCACCATGAACGGAACGTGCCGACGCATAACCGCCTCGTCGACCGAGAGCGGCCTGATGAGCGCCGCGACACCCAACACGAGCCCGATGTTCGCGACGTTCGATCCCAGAATCGCCCCGAGACCCACGTCGGTCGAAACCTCGAGCGCGCCGATCGTCGAGACGAACAACTCGGGGGCGGTTGTCGCGAACGCGATGACCGTGACGCCGACGGTCGCCGCCCGGAGCCCGATTCCGAGCGCGAGCTGCCCGGCTCCTGCCACGAGCAGCTCCGCGCCGGCGTAGAGGGCGACGACGCCGGCGAGCAAGAGTAGGACGAAAAGCCAGACGTCGGAGAGCATAGCGGACGTTCTCGAGAGCGCGTCAAAAACGGTCCGGAACGTCGTCCCGGTGGCTGATACTGCGGACAACACACTGCACACCCGATCGCGTCGAGACGCCGTCGCGGAACCGACGGGCACCGAGACGCGATCGGGTGTGTCCTGACTGTTGGCCAGTAGTGTAAGTCGACGATGGGGAGACGTACAGGGCGAGAGTGGAGGGGGAGGAACAGAGACGGAGACGAAGACGAAGACGAACGACCCCTCGAATCAGATCAAATCGACGACCGCCTCGAGAACGCGGGCGTCGACGAAGAGGACGACGTGATCCCCCGGCTCGATCACGGTTTCACCCCGCGGTGTGATGTGTTCGCCCTGACGGGAGATCGCGCCGACGACCACGCCGTCGGGGAAGGTTCCGGTCGCCTCGACGATCTCCCGGCCGGCAAGCGGGCTGTCGGCGTTTACCTCGATCTCGATAACCTCGGCACGGTCGTGCTCGAGCATGGCGACCTTCTCGGTGTGGTTAGCCCGGGTGAAACGGACGATCTCTTCGGCGGTTTCCTCCCGGGGGTTGATCGCCACGTCGACGCCGACGGTTTCGAACAGCTCCGCGTACTCGAGGTTCTCGATGACTGCGACGGTACGGTCGACGCCGATCCGCTTGGAGAGCAGTGAGACGAGCAGGTT
>NZ_AOMA01000094.1 GCF_000337895.1 Halobiforma nitratireducens JCM 10879 | reverse complement strand
CACGACGACGACCTCGTTGCCGTCGTCGGTCATCGCCGGTACGACGTCCGTCGCGAAGTCCGAGACCGACGCCGAACTGCCGATGACGACGATCCGATCGCCGGGCCGGATCTCCGTCTCGCCGGTGGCGACGATCATCTCCTCGCCACGGAAGACGCCGGCGAACGTCAACGACTCGTAGCAGTCGGCGTCCTCGACTGTCAGCCCCGCGATGGGACTCTCGGAACCGATCTCGAACTCCGCCATCCTGACGAGGCCACCGACGAACGCGTCGACGTCCTGGGTCGCCGGCAGATCGGAGATACGGACGATCGTCCGCGCAGTCAGCAGATCCGTACACACCATGAAATCGACGCCGAAGGCCCCCTGGGACCCCTCCCAGGTCTCGAGCAGGCTCCGCCTGCGTACGCGAGCGATGGTGAACGCGTCGCTTGCGGTTTTGACTGCACCGCAGATGACGACGTTCGCCTCGTCGTCGTCCGTACAGGCGATGGCCAGATCGGCCGCACTGACGTCGGCCTCCTCGAGCGTTCCGAGTTCCGTACCGTCGCCCTGAAGCGCGAGAACGTCCAGAGCGTAGGTCAACTCCTCGACGACCTCGGGATCGCGGTCGATCACGACTATGTCGTGGGAGTCTTCGAGGTTGCTGGCGATAGCGCGGCCGACCTCGCCAGCGCCGACGATTACGATTCGCATCTGACTGACGTATTCATTCGTCACCTTGTAAGCGGTATGTTTTCTCCGCTGGTTTCCGTTCTAACCGCTGCACGATCGCCTGGCGGAGCGTCCGCGGGGACCGCTGTTTGCCGCGGGCCAGCAGGACGGTCCCGGCGCTGGCGTCGACGATCCGTTCCGGAATCGTTCCCTCGCCTCGGGACACACCGTCTCGTAGGCGGCTGCCTCTTCGACGAGTCGATTGCCGTGCCAACGGCTTTCGGTCGGTCACGGACTGGCTCGAGTTTGAGTTCGAGTTTGAGTTCGAGTTCGAATTCGTCGTCGGTGCCGGCTGAACCGTTTTCGGTCCCGCTCTCGTAGATTCGTCGGGATCATGTCCGCAGAAACGGTCTCGGAACGGGCCCGCGCGTACCGACGGCGGTTCGATCGACTCGACGCGAGGATCGCGGCCTGGATGAATCGATGGGGAATGGGAGTGTTGCGCGCCGCCGTCGCCGTCGTCTTCGTCTGGTTCGGCGCGCTGAAGGTCTTCGGCGTCAGCCCCGCCGCGGAGCTCGTCGCGGCAACCGTGTACCTGGTTCCGCCGGAGCTGTTCGTCCCCGTTCTCGGTGTCTGGGAGGTTCTCATCGGTCTCTGTCTGCTCTATCGGCCGCTCATTCGCGTGGGAATCTTCCTCCTTTTCCTCCAGTTGCCGGGAACGTTCCTCCCGATCGTGTTCCTGCCCGGTGTCGTCTTTACGATTTTCCCCTACGGGCTGACCGTCGAGGGACAGTACATCGTCAAGAACCTCGTGATCATCGGCGCTGCGCTCGTGATCGGAAGCACCGTCAGAGAAGACGTATAGCGTCGGTTCGGACTCGGTTACCCGCGAACGACTGTGCGAGACTCCGGTCGATTCGAGGGCGTGATCGTCGCTCGTTTCGAGAACGCATTTACAAGCCCGGCGAGTACTGACGGGTAATGACCGCAACTGACCCCGAGAGATCGGGCTGGTTCGCCGACGTCGATCCGACGGACCCTGAGGCGGCGGCCGACGCCGTCCGGACCGGATCGGCCGACGAGCCACGGGAGTGGCCGACGCTTGCCGTCGAGTCGGGCGTTGCCGACGACGCCGAGGACTACTACGAGCTGCTGAAGGCGGCGACGACGGCGGCCGCTCGCGCCGAGGTGACCGACCGCGAGGCGGCCGACGACCGCCAGCTCGTCCACGCCGTGCGGGCGATGGACGACTGCGAGCGGACGGCCAACGAACTCGCCGAGCGGCTGTCCGAGTGGGGCGGCACCGTCGACCCCGAAGCCGGAACGGGAGTCGAGTACGCCCGGGAACTGGCCGCCGAAGACGACCACGAGGACGTCCCGGATCGCATCCTCTCGCTTGCCGAGCGTGTCGCCGCCCTCGCCGACGAGGCGGCGGATCTCCGGGAGTTCGTCGAGCGACAGACCCCGTCCGTCGCGCCCAACCTCGCGGCGCTTGCAGGCCCCGTCCTCGCAGCACGGCTGATCTCGCTTGCCGGCGGCCTCGAGGCACTCGCGAAGAAACCGAGCGGAACGATCCAGGTTCTAGGGGCCGAAGACGCCCTGTTCGCCCACCTCCAGGGACACGCCCCCTCGCCGAAACACGGGGTCATCTACGTCCACGACGCCGTACAGGGGACTCACCCTGGCGAGCGCGGCTCCGCGGCACGAGCCCTTGCCGGCAAGCTCGCCATCGCGGCCCGCGTCGACCACTACTCGGGCGAGCGCAAGCCGGAACTCGACGCCGAACTCGCGGAGCGACTCGAGACAATTCGGGCGCGGACCGACGGCGACGGCAGTGATGGTGGTGAGGCCGATGAGTGACGATCTGCCGACCGGCGTCGAGCGACGCGACATCCAGGGAACGGACCGGCTCGCCACCTGGGGCGAGCCGGTCTACGGCGAGCCGACCGACGGGGAGTGGCGCGCCTGGAACCCCGACCGCTCGAAACTCGGCGCGATGCTCGAGTCGGGGATGGACACCGGGCTCGCGGGTGGGGCCGACGAGACGGTGCTGTACCTGGGTGCCGCGAGCGGAACGACGGTGAGCCACGTCGCCGACTTCGCGGGGCCGACCTACGCCGTCGAGTTCGCGCCGCGGCCGACTCGAGACCTGCTCTCCGCCGCCGAGTCGCGACCACGCCTGTTCCCGCTGCTGGCTGACGCGCGAAAACCCGGGAGCTACGCCCACGTCGTCGAGGCCGACGTCGATGCCATCGTTCAGGACGTCGCGACCCGCGGACAGGCCCGCGTCGCTCTCGAGAACCGGCGGTTCCTCGCCGACGACGGTCGGCTCCTACTGGCCGTGAAGGCCCGCAGCGAGGACGTGACTCGCGACCCCGCAGACGTCTTCGCGGACGTTCGCGAGGAACTCGCCGAGGGGTACGACCTCCTCGAGACGGAGCGACTCGAGCCCTACCACGAGGACCACCTGGGGATCGTCGCACGACCGCTCGAGGAATGAGCCCGTCCGTCCCGAACCCGGTTGAATCGACGTGACCGACGTGATCGCCGTTATTTCGTCGTTATTTCGTCGTTTTTTCGTCGTTTTTGATTCCCACCGAACCGAATGTGCGTGGGGAACGCGATGCAAGAAACCTATGTGGACGGACCGAGTGGTACCCGCCAATGAGAGACGTACGCTCTCGGCGCGGGTTCCTGCAGACGGCCGCGGTAGTCGGGGCCGTCGGGCTGGCCGGCTGTGCCAGTGATTCCCAGGAGGGGCCGAACCCCGACGACGAGACGCCCGACATCTCGCTCGAGGAGCCGGACGAAGACGAAGGCGAAGCCGACGCCTGGCCGACGTTCCAGTTCGACGCCGAAAACACGGGGTACACGACCGCCTCGGGGCCCGACGTGGGTGGTAGCGGTGGCAACGGCGACGAAGACGAAGACGAAGACGAGGCCGAAGACGGGGCGGCAGACTCCCCCGTCGGTGCGCGCTGGGAGTTCGAAACCGACGGCCCGGTCTACAGTAGTCCGGCAGTCGTCGACGGGGTCGTCTACGTCGGTAGCAACGACGGCTCGCTGTACGCGATCGATGCCGATTCGGGCGACCGGGAGTGGGCGTTCACGACCGGCGACCAGGTCTCGAGCAGTCCGGCAGTCGTCGACGGGGTCGTCTACGTCGGCAGCACCGACGGTTCGGTGTACGCGATCGAGGCCGACTCGGGCGACCGGGAGTGGACGTTCGAGACCGAGGGCGGGGTCGCGAGCAGTCCAGCAGTCGTCGACGGGGTCGTCTACGTCGGTAGCAACGACGGTTCGGTGTACGCGATCGACGCCGATTCGGGCGACCGGGAGTGGGCGTTCGAGACCGGCGGGTCCGTCCAGCGAGCGCCCGCAGTCGCCGACGGCACCGTCTACGCCGGAAGCACGGACAACCACCTGTATGCGATCGAGGCCGACTCGGGCGACCAGGAGTGGGCGTTCGAAACCGACGACTGGGTCCAGAGCCGGCCCACAGTCGTCGACGGGGTCGTCTACGTCGGTAGCAACGACGACAGTTGCTACGCCCTCGAGGCCGACTCGGGCGACCTCCGATGGGAGTTTCTCACCGAGGGGTCGGTAACCGGCTCCCCGGCGGTCGTCGACGACGTGGTCTTTTTCGGCAGTTACGACACCAGAGTGTACGCCGTCTCGGCGGCCCCCGGTGACGCCCCGGAGGGTGGTACCCCCAGCCCGGAGACGTTCTACTGGTACCACACGGGCTTTTTCGAGGTCCGGAGCAGTCCCGCACTCGCCCGCGATACCCTCTACGTCGGTAACGAGGACGGAACCCTCTCGGCGCTCGCGGCCGAGACCGGCGACGTTCGCTGGGAGTTTACGGCCGAAAACTGGGTCGCCGGTTCGCCCGCCGTCGTCGACGGGGTCGTCTACGTCGGCAGCGGCGACGGCTCGGTCTACGCGCTCGAGGACGACTAGCGCTCCGCTGGCCGACGACGGCTCGGTCTACGCGCTCGAGGACGAAGGGTCCTCCACCGCTCGAGACCGCCCGAGGTGTCCGAGGGAATCGCCATACGGTCTCGTATCGACTCCGAAATGGCTTCGATCGACGATCGTCTCCGACACGAGAACGAAAATCGGTGACCCAGGTCGATACTTCCGACTCCAAACCGTATTTACTATCGGACTCAAAACGGGGACACGATGGAACGCGGGTCGCCGGATTCGTTCACGCGCATGGGCACGCTGGGGATCGAAGAGGAGTGTTTCGTCGTCGACGAGCGCGGTCGACCGACGAGCGGCACCGACGAACTCGTCTACGAGCGTGATCCCCCCGAGATTCTCGCGGATCGGCTCGATCACGAACTGTTCAAGTTCGTCATCGAGACCCAGACGCCCCTGATCGAAGACCCCGGCGACGCCCGCGAGACGCTGCGCGAGATCAGACGGGCGCTGCTCGATCACGCCCACGAACACGGCTACGACGTCGCCGCCGCCGGCCTCCACCCGTTCGCACGGTGGCGCGAACTCGAGCACGCCGAGAAACCCCGCTATCGCTCGCAACTCGACCGCATACAGTACCCGCAACACCGGAACACGACCGCCGGTCTCCACGTCCACGTCGGCGTCGACGACGCCGACAAGGCCGTCTGGATCGCAAACGAGTTGCGGTGGTACGTCCCGATCATGCTCGCGCTGTCGGCCAACTCACCGTTCTGGAACGGGTTCGACACTGGGCTCCAGTCCGCCCGCGGGAAGATTTTCGAGGGGCTACCGAACACGGGAATGCCGACCTACTTCGAGGACTACGAGGCGTTCGACCGGTTCGAACGCCGGATGCTCGAGACCGAATCGATCAACGACCGGGGCGAACTCTGGTACGACGTTCGGCCCCACACCGCCCACGGTACCGTCGAAATCCGGACGCCGGACGGCCAGGCCGACCCGGACGCCGTGATGGCGTTCGTCGAGTACTCCCACGCGCTCGTCGAGGCCCTCGCCGAGGAGTACGAGGACGGTACGAGCGCGAGCCGTCACCGCCGGGAACTGCTCGACGAGAACAAGTGGCGGGCGATCCGTCACGGACACGAGGCGTCGCTGATCGATCGGGACCTCGAGGGAACCGTCGAACTGGGCGAACTCGTCGACCGCGAGTGCGAACGGCTCGGCGTCGACGGGATCAAAGACGTGTACGAACGCGAGAGCGGTGCGCAACGACAGCGGCGATTGCTCGAGGAAGCGGGCCCGAACACGCTGTGTGAGTCGCTGTTGCTCGAAGCCGAGTAACCGAGAACGGGCCGCTCGCGTGTGAGACCGCGCGGTTACTGCCCGCGGCGGTCGTAGACGGCCGTCGGTCGAGCGTCCGCCTCCCGCCGGCGTTTCCGTATCGTTGCGGCGTCGTACGCACCGCCACAGAACGCGAGGAAGCCGACGACCAGTAGGACCCAGGTCCCGACTGCGGTTCCGGCGGCAGTCGGCCCCGCGGTCCCCGTTTCGGGACCGAACAGGAACGGCGACGCGAGCAGCCACAGTCCCGCCGCCGCGGCCAGCGCCGCGACGCCGGCGCTCCCGAGTTCGGCCGCCGTCCGTCTGTAGTAGTTGTACGCGCCGAACACGACCAACGCAGCACCGATCAGTCCGGCGTTCCAGGCGTGACTCGCCGCGAAATCGAGCCCGAGCGCCCCCGCGATCGCGACGACACCGAGCAGGACGACCAGTCCCGACACCGCCCTGCCTCGCCCGTCGCGGTTGGGCTCGTACTCGATGCTGTCCCGGTCCGCCCGGTCATCGTCGGCGTGTCCTCGCTCGTCGTGTTTCGCGTCCGGATCGTGCTCGTCCGCGTCCCAGTTGGGTCGTGGCATAGGGTCTCGAGCGAGGCTCGCGCCCCCGCGTGTGTGAGTCTGGTGCTCGCCGTTGCAGGCTCGAGGACCTGACGAACGCCTCTTCCGTTTCGCTGTCTGCTCCGTGACCGACTCGACTCGAGTATCACCGTCGGCCGCTCTCCCAGTCACAGCGCCAGGTACGGCCCGACCGCCAGAAGGACGACGCCGAGCAACAGCGGGGTGCCGACGACGACTGCCAGTGGAAGGAGCACGCCTGGAACGCGTAGCCCGCCGTCGCGAACGCCGCGATGAAGATCGACTGCATCTGTGCGACCGCGACCGCACGCAGCATGGATACGCCGACGAGCACCAGCGCCGGCACCGCCAGTACGGGCCCCCCGATACCGAGCAGTCCGCTAGCCACGCCGAGTCCGAAGCCGAGCGTCCCCAGCGCGAGCCGGCCAGTTGCCGCGTCCACCTCGAGGGCGTAACCCGGTCCGAACCCGCGGCGAACCCGATAGAGGATGACCGCGCCGACGAGGTTCGCGACGGAGCCAAGCAGCGCGCCGAAGACCGCTCGGGAAACGACGGCGTTTGTCGCTGCCCCGGCGAGTGCACCCAGCACGCTCGAGAGGCTGAGGACGATCGCAAGCGTCCGCCCCTCACCGGTTCGAATCTCACCGGACCGAAGGTAGGCCGCGCTGCCGACGAGACCGGTGAGGACGAACGTCGCGTGGGCCGTCCCGGCGATCTGGTTCGAGGCCAGCGGCGTCAGGGAGTAGAGGGCGATGGTCACGAAGATGCCGCCCGGTCCGATCGTCGTGATACCGATGCCCGAGAGGAACGCGATCGCGACGAGCAACACCGTCAACGCGGGGTCGAACGGAAGCCCGATCATCGGCCGG
>NZ_AOMA01000093.1 GCF_000337895.1 Halobiforma nitratireducens JCM 10879 | reverse complement strand
CCGGACCGCCGGCGATGACGCCGATCGCAGCGAAGTGTCGGAGCGGCGGTGTCGACGTATCGCGCGCGATCGCGGCAACGACGGTGGGTCCCTCCATGACGTTGTGCATCACGAACGCCAGGACCAGCAGTGTAAGCGTCGCTGCATCGCCTTGAACGTAGGAGACGCCGATCCCCAATCCTTCACCGATGCTGTGTAAGCCGAGCGCGATCGCGATGAGGTACGCTATCTCGATGCCGGTCTTTTCGCTTGCAACCATCGTTCGCTGACGCCACTGACTGAGGACGTACATCACGACGAACGTCCCGACGGCTCCGACGAGAGCCACCCCGAGTGCGAATGCGGGAGTAGCAGTGTTACCGGCGTGCTCGACGACATCTTCAGTCATCTCGACGGCAATAAACGCGAGCACCCCGGCTGCGAGCGCCATGAAGCCGTGAATGTATCTCAGGTCCAGCTCCCGGATGAACGGGAACCAGAGCATCCCGATCGCGACCGGGATGATTCCCGCGATCGCGCCGATGATCGTCACGACCCAGAGCACCTCGAGTGTGCCCGCTTCCTCGACGCCGGAGAGGTCTCCGAACGGCGACGTGAAATAGAGGAATCCAAACACCACCGCGAGAATGACGATTGGTCCGATCGCGAGTAGCCACCGCGGCAGATCGTAGAGTGATCGGTCTTTCATCGCGTCTCGTCACCCCCTGGCGAGAGAGATAGTGTCTCCATTACTCCTGGATTAGACGAGGCTAAACTTATGCCTTTCCACTATATCTGCCGTTAGAGTCGGTCTAAACTCCTAAATCGGATGACTACTGAAACGACGGAAACGGGGGCTACTGCTCGAGTTCGGTGGGCTGAGCGACGCGAACGTGATGGGCGACGCGGTCGGGCAGCGAAACCGGTTCGTCGGCGTCGCTCGAGCGAGCGGTCACCATACCGAAGGGGGCGACCTCGAGGATTTCGAGTTCGACACCGGGTTCGACGCCGTGTTCGGCCAGATACGAGAGAATTTCGGCGTCGCGGTCGGCGACTTCTTCGACGACGACGGTGTCGCCTTCGGTGAACTCGGCGATGGACTCGCCTTCGGGTCGGTCGGGCGGCTCGAGGTCGGCACTCGGGATGGGGGAGCCGTGGGGATCGACTTCGGGCTCGCCGAGCGCGTCGGCGACACGGGCCTCGAAGTCCTCGCTGATGTGGTGTTCGAGGCGGTCGGCCTCGTCGTGGACCTCGGACCAGTCGTAGTCGAGGTGCTCGGTGAGGTAGGCCTCGAGCAGCCGGTGGTGGCGGACGACCTCGAGGGCTACCGTCTCACCCTCGTCGGTCAACGTGACCCCGCGATACTTCTCGCGGTCGACCAGCCCACGGTCCTCGAGTTTGTCGAGCATGCTGGTGACCGTCGGCGACGTGACCTCCAGCTCCTCGGCGATTTCGGAGGTCTTGATCCGGTCGTCGGTCCCCCGCTGGAGCTGGTAGATCGCCTTGAGATAGTCTTCCATCACGTCGCTCAGCATCATACACTCGGTTTAGGGCCATCTAACCCTAAATCTGTTGTCGTTCGAACTCGCCACGTAATATCACTACCTCCTAAACACCCCGGGTCGTATCTGGAGCTATGGTTTCGACCGTTCGTATACTCGGTACACCGATGGACTACGGGGCGAACCGCCGGGGGGTAGACATGGGCCCCTCCGCTATCCGCTATGCCGGACTGGCCGACGAACTCGAGCAGGCTGGCGTCGAGAGCGTCGACGCAGGTGATCTGGCCGTCCCGCGAGCAGAGGAGATAGACCTGGACCGCAACGTCGAGGAGGACGCCGATATCTGGGGCGTCGACAACGCGAAGTACCTGCCCGAGATCGCGGACGTCAGTAGTCGGCTCGCCGACCGCGTCGACGAGACGATCGCGGACGGCGAGTTCCCGTTGGTGCTGGGAGGTGACCACTCGGTCGCGATCGGCTCGTTACACGGTGCCGCCCGCGAGGCCGACCTCGGCGTGGTCTGGTTCGACGCCCACGCGGACCTCAACACGCCCGAAACGTCTCCCAGCGGCAACGTTCACGGGATGCCCCTGGCCGCGACCCTCGGTCGCGGTTCCTTCGGCGAGATGGGGTGGGCCCACGCCCCCCGCGTCCAGGAAGACTCGATCGTGTACGTCGGCCTGCGTAGTATCGACGATCGCGAGCGGGAACTGGTTCGTGACAGCGAGATGACCGCGTTCACGATGGCCGACGTCGACGAGCGCGGGATGACGAGCGTCGTCGAGGAAGCCCTCGAGATCGCGACCGACGGAACGGATGGGGTTCACGTCAGCTTCGACCTCGACGTGGTCGAACCCAAGTCCGCGCCGGGTGTCGGCACGCCGGTCCGTGGCGGAATTACCTATCGGGAAGCCCACGCGGCACTCGAGACCGTTTCAGAACGGCACGAACGCGACGGCGTGCTCCGGTCGATGGACGTGGTGGAGGTCAACCCGATTCTCGACGAGGCCAACGAAACCGCGGAACTGGCTGCCGAACTTACGGCGAGTGCGTTCGGGAAGCGCATCCTCTAACTGGCCGTCCGATTTCGGTCCCGCGTCGGCGGTTCTACCGGAACAGTATCGTGTGGCGTGAAAACAATCGGCACGCAGATAACGGTTCCAACACCTTTGTATCAGAGGGTTTCGGAGTGTGGGGTATGACTGAGAACGTCGTCGTGCTCGGTGCCGGGTACGCCGGAACCGGCGCGATCAAAAAGCTCGAGTCGGAGCTCGGTGACAACGTTCGTCTAACCTGGATCGCAGACGTGGACTACCACCTCGTTCTCCACGAATCCCACCGCGTGATCCGCGATCCGGATGTCCGGTCCGACGTTACGTTCCCGGTCGACGACGTCGCGTCGCCCTCGACCCGGTTCATCCAGGCCGAAGTCACGGGGCTCGACGTCGACGAGCGGGTCGTCGAACTCGAGGACGCGGAAAACGTCGAGTACGATTACGTGCTCGTCGCGCTCGGCAGCCAGACCGCGTTCTACGGCATCCCCGGGCTCGAGGAACACTCCCTGACGCTCAAGAGCCTCGACGACGCCCTCGAGATCCACGAGGCGGTCAAAGAAGCGAGCCAGGAAGCCACCCGCGGCGACCCCGCACAGATCGTCATCGGCGGTGCCGGCCTCTCGGGAATCCAGACCGCCGGCGAAATCGCGGAGTTCCGCGACGAGCACCGCGCCCCGATCGAAATCCACCTCGTCGAGGCTCTCGAAGAGATATTCCCCGGTAACGACCCGGAGATCCAGCAGGCCCTTCGCGACCTGCTCGAGGACGCCGGCGTCCATATCCACACCGACGATCCGATCACCGAAGCCACCGACGAACAGATCGAGTTCGACGAGGGCGACCCGCTCGAGTACGACGTGCTCGTCTGGACCGGCGGCATCACCGGCCAGGACGCGCTCGACGAGGCGGACCTCGAGAACGAGCACAACCGCGTCACCACGGAGGCGAACTTCCAGACCTCCGACGAACGCGTGTTCGCGGTCGGTGACTCGGCGATCGTCGATCAGGGCGATCAACCTGCACCCCCGACCGCACAGGCCGCCTGGCAGGCTGCGGAGGTCGTCGGCGAGAACATCGCCCGCGCGATCGAGAACCGCCCGCTCAAGACCTGGGAGTACGACGACAAGGGAACCGTCGTCTCGGTCGGCGACAAGGCAGTCGCCCACGACGTCAAGCCGGCCTTCGGCATCTCTCTGCCTGTCGACACGTTCGGCGGTCTCCCGGCAGAGACCCTGAAAAAGATGATCGCGGCCCGCTGGATCAAAGACGTTACGTCGGTCAACGAAGCCCGGAAGTCCTGGTCCTCGCTGTAAGCGGTTTCGTCACTCGCCGGTCCGACACCGCCTCGTTACTGGTCGTCAGTGTTTTCCTCGTTGCTCGAGTCACTCGCGTCGTCGCCACCCATCGGGCGAGCCGGTACACCCGCGACGGTGGTCCCCGGCGGTACGTCCCGCGTCACGAGCGAGTTCGCCGCGACCCGTGCGTCCGCGCCGATCTCGACCCCGGGAAGGACGATCGCTCCCGCGCCGATCATTGCTCGCTTTCCAACCACGACCGCTCCGGTACGGTACTCGTCCTGGAGGAACTCGTGACATAGCAGCGTCGCGTCGTAGCCGACGATCGCGTCCTCCTCCAGGGAGATCAACTCGGGCCAGAACACGTCCGGCGTCGCCTCGAGTCCCCAGGAGACGCCCGGAGCGACGGTGACGCCGATCCGACGCAGGAACCAGCGCCGGAGCCGCAGGCTCGGGGCGATGCGGGCGAGCCAGACGAAGACGTAATTGAACGCGACCCGCAAGGGGTGTTTCGCGTCCGTCCAGAACGCAAGCGAATTTCGCCGTCCGGGGGTTGGGTGGCGGTCGACGCGGCCGTGTCTGGTGCCGGCGGAGGTGTCGGAACCGCAATCGGGGTCGGCCCCCTGGCTCGGACTCGAGTCCGGCACAGACTCGGCGGGCGAACCGTCGCTTCGATCGGTTTCGTGGTCGTCGGTCACTACCGGCCGTTGGACCTGTCACCACAAGAAACTGCTCGATCGGACGGACGATGCGGTTCGAGAGCAGCCGGTTCGTGACGAGCCAGCTACGGGCGTGACGGTCGAAACGGGTAGTTGTGAGCGTTCGTAATCGATTTTCGGTTGGCGTCCGGGTCAGTGTGAGAAACAGGATCAGTCGTTCTCAGACCCGTCGGCCACGACCTCCTTCGAGTCGGCCGATCGACTGCCCGGTCGCCCGACCCGGTCGACGAACGCCGATCCCGGCAGCTCACACCGGTAGGCCGGTTTGTACATCATGTTCTTCCCACCCGCAACCACCTGCCACTTGTCGCCGATCTCCTCCCGGAGATAGTACTGGGCCCGTTCGTTCCCCGGTTTCACGTAGTAGTCACTGAGTCGGATCGGGTCTCGGTCGAAGAGACCGCCGGGTTCGCACCCGTCGATCAGAACGATCGTCTTCCCCGACAGGTAGGGGACCCCGTCTCGTGCCCGTTTCGCGTGGGCGTTCTCGGGGTGTGCCTCGAGAATTGCCTCCCGTTTCGCCGCCGGGGTCTCGGGGGTGATGACGTCGACCCGATCGACCGTGAAGTAGCCGATCAGATACCGGTGCGCGCGGTCACCGCCGGGTCGCCGCAAGCCGGCGTAAAACCCGACGGCGTCGCCGGCCTCGAGTGTGCGCAGCCGGGAGACGTAGCCGCTCGTACGGTGTTCGCCGTAGGTCAGCGCCTCGAAGTTGGGATCGCGGTGCAACGGCCACGACTCGAGGGCCTCGTCCGTGACGGTCTCGCTGCCGTCCTGGACTGGCTGGGGCGTGATCCGCGTCGTGAGGTCGGCCGCGGTACGGTTTCGACCGTGGTCGTCGTTGCGTGGCCCCCGTAGCTGCCACGAACCGAGCGTTTCCGTCTCGCTCGTCTCGCGGGTTTTCTCCGGAATGGGAACGTACTCGAAACGCCCGTCGTCGTACAGCGGCCCCAGGGCCCCCAGGTTCGTGCTATCAGCGCCGATGCCGGCGAGGACGACCGTCATAGTCGCTCCCCTCTCGACGGAGCGGTCCGATAAAGCCGGCGATGATCGATCGCCACGCCCGAACGTCCTCGAACTCGAGCGGTTCGAAGCCCTGAAAAAACTTGATAGCTCGTGGCAGGTTACGGGCGGCAATGAACGACGACAGTCGGCGAGCCGCCGCGATCTGTACCGACTGCGGTAACGTGTTCGCGGTCCAGGTTCGGGCCGACGGTACCGTCCGGCCAATCGGGACCGGTGTCACGTGTTCCTGTGGCTCCGACTCCTTCGATGTCCTCGATGGCACACCCACACTCGAGGACGGACAGGATCGAACCGAGGCGTAACGACTTCTTCGACGAAGGGACGCTAGGTCAGACCGCCAGGGCGACCGCCAGACCGTCAGACCGTCAGACCGTCAGATCGTCAGCGTTCGTTCGATCGGGAGGCATAAAAGAGCGGCACGAGCAACAGTAGCAGCAACGACCCCATCACGGCGATCGAAATCCAGATGGTCGACAGCAGGGTCTCGGGGATGACACCGCCCATTTCGGCGAGCCAGAGGAGACTGTACGCCCCGGCCAGTAAGAGAAACACGACGTATAGCTGCAGTCCGAGACGGAAGGCGTGATAGACTCTGGTCTTCGTGACCGGGTTCGGGAAGTAGTCGTCGATGGATCGAATCATCTCCCACGCTCACCCGTGTTACGTGCCAGTTGTCGAGGCGCGGAATCGGCGTCCGTCCCATCCGCCGCTCGTCCACACCCCTCCGTCGCGGCTGTAAACACCCAGTACGGAACGGTGATTCCGCCGGCCGAGGCGGCCCCCGGTGGAGCTCGTTCGTGCTCGAGCGCGGTCGAGTCTCGAGGCTCGACGGACCGCTCGAGCCCCTCGTTTGGTGTCGGGTTCGGTCCCGTAACTGGACGAACGCCGCCCCCACGCGTCGAACGTTGCAACCGTATCGCTGTATTACCGCCGCTGCTCTTGAATCTTTTCGGTACTGAACTGTTTCAGGCGGCGTTCGAACCGATGTCGATCCGCCGGCCCCGCGGACAATCGAAACGCGGACGGCCCTCGGGATCACTGCCGGCTACTGGTCGCCCCCCGAAAGCGAGACGGGGTCGAGGCCGAACACGTCGGCGGGAACTAAGACCGGTTTCTCCGGATTCCCGACCCGCAGCCGTCGGTAACGACGGCCCCTCGCGATCCCACCGGCAGAGCATTCCCGGAAATCGAATCGGATTGTGTCAGATTCAAATGGCCGGACGTAGTGCCGGAACATAAACGAATGAACGACGACGGAGCACACGATTTTCTCGCTACCTGTGACGACTGTGGGAGCGCATACGCAGCGACGCTCACCGACGACGGTGACGTTCTTCCACTCGGGGCTCGAAACGGCTGTCAGTGCGGCGGCACGTCGTTCTCTCGAGTGAGCGAAGACGATCTCACCGACGCTTCTGATGCCTGAGTCGTCTCCTCGGAGCGGTCGTTCAAGTATAGGCTCTGGCGTTCCCGGACGTTTCGCGTTCGTGTTCGTGTTCGCTTTCAGTTTTCAGTTTTCGTCTCCCCGATGTACATCTGTTCTAGTTTAGTGGCGGAGTGAAGCAGCATCTCAGCGGAAACTGTACCTAATTGGGAAGCTATTGGCTCAGGAGACTGGGTTC
>NZ_AOMA01000092.1 GCF_000337895.1 Halobiforma nitratireducens JCM 10879 | reverse complement strand
TCACACTATCCACCGGATTTCTCTGACTGGTAGTCACAACGATATCTAGTCAGACGGCGCTACACTCTGCTAAACTAGAACGGATGCCCCGATGTAAGGGGTCCGTAGTCGATGTTGTCTTGACACTGCTGGCGATCGAGGTCGGACTCATCGAGGTCTGTACGTACGACTGTTTGATCTCCGTCCGCTCCGATAGGACAGCACAGCGTAACGATCACCGGGAGATCGTCCAGAGAAAATGAAGAGGAGTAAACTACGCCACCGGGTGGACTTGCGGCTTCCACGGCATTTCTCTTTCACCCAAGAGAACGAACCGCTTCCAATCGTCGAACCACTTTATCAAACAGAATCGAATCGTCGAGCCCTCCTCGTAGCTTTTCTGCCGGCCAGTAATGATCTGTCAAAGAACATTGGGAAAGATAGCTACCGATAGCACCTGCCAGCACTACGGGTAGATATGCAATTGCGACGAGTCGCACGATTCTTCCAGCACCACCACTCATTGTCACTGTCGAACTGTTTGTTAGCTAATTGCAGGCGGTAAGCCTCCTTCCTCAAGGAGCAACGCAGGCCGAAGGCCGAGTAGCGCAGTAGGAAGAGAATACACCGCCGTCGTCGTTTGCCATGCATCTGAGATACCGGATCGAACGTTTCAGCTATGCGATACCGACATCGAGTATCGTCTCGACCTCGGCGTTACCGCTCGAGCGCGCAATATCTCGGCAATCTCCGACCCTGCTCGGCCCGTGTGCAGACTCGGGGAATCGGCTCTCGTCGACGCACAATCCTGAGAGCGACGGGACGGGAGATTCAGCAATGACGTATTTACTTTACAATCACGACGAATTGTACGATATGGGAGATAACGAGGACTCTGCGGAGGATATCGAGGAGTTGTTCGATGGAGTCGAATCGTCGGATCAGGAAGCAAGCAGTGACGATGGCGGATCTGGATATACGGCCGCATTCGAGGGGGAAACCGGCGCGGGGTCGGCAGGAGGTCACACGTCACGGACCACTTCGAACCGGTCTGGCACTGCTCAGGAGACGGACTGGACACCACTAATCGAGAACCTAAACGAAATAACGGAACTGGTCAAAGAATACTTTAAACAATCGCGAGAGAATAAGAAGATCGAGAATGAAGCGAAGGAACAACACTTCCACCATCAAAGACGAATCGTATACACAACGGCAGGAACGTTCTTGGTAGTAGTCGGAATCTCGGCGTATATGACCTCCGTAGATGCATTGAGCGGGGATGCATTCACTTTCGTACTCGGCACGCTATTTGGCGCAATCCTCACTTTCTTACAGAATATGATGGCAGAGAAAGGCAGTACAGAGAACTGAAAGTGGAATCCGTTCCAGCCGACGGCCACGGGGAACCCGTTACGCAGACCACTGCTTCGCAGTCCATCGTGTCACGATCATGTGGACACACACCCCAGTGGCAGGGCTGAGTCAGGATGTAGACCTCTCGCCGAATACTCGACTTCGAGGCTCTGGCGTTTGCACCCTTCTCAGTCGTGAACAGCGGCTCTCGTTCGGTAGAATCAGTCCGCTCAACACGGTTTATATCGATATACTCCTGTGCGCAATCGGCTACCTCTTGCTCGAGGGCCACCGGCCGTTCCCCCTCACGTTTGTTCTTCAGCGGTGTCTCTGACCGGTGTCAAAAGTAGACGAACGGGACCTCAACGGCCTCGAGTGCCGCCTGATCGATATCGTCCTGGTGGCGAAGTCGCTCGAGGTCGGATTCCAATGCTTTGTTGAAAAGCCTCTCTTAGAGTCTACTTCGTTGGTTTAGTGAATCTGAAGCTGAGGAGATAACCCTGCCATGAAAGTCGTACTCCTCTACTTCGTTCGATAGTGTAAGCTCCTGGCCAAATAAGCGTTAAAGCACGCGGGCGATCCCACTGTTCACATATCCGGATTAGATGATACCCTTGACGCTTCGTTCACACCTTTTCTTTGTCCGGGTCTGCCCTTTCATCCGATTCATGCTTTTCTCTATTGCCGTCCAACACCTCCATTGCTCGATCTCCAGATTCGTGTACAGATCCTAACTGTTCGTACGCCCCTCTGGCACAATCGTTTATTCGAGATTCTAACATGGGCAAAAAATCAGGTGTTTCTTCTCTCGATGTTTTTTCCAAGATATCGACAAGTTGCGCGTAGTGACCCAGTTCCAGCGGCTCTAACTGGTTTTGGTAAGCTCTAACCCGGGTATAATATTCAATCACTGCCTCCTGTTCATCCTCCTCCAAAAAACCGAGATTGTCTCTATGCAGTTCATACAGTTCGGTCGGTATGTGGATAAATTGAAGCAATGACAGTGCCTCGTTTAATCCTATTTCTTGAATCTCCTCAGCGAAGTGTTTGAATGTAACTTCTCGGGTCGTTCCATCGTCCTCTTCAATCTCGAACGCAGTCGGCCTACCTTGATCTATCTCGTTTCTCAAGGTGTTACGGACTTCTTGAGCACGTTTCTTCCGTTGATTATCTGTCTCTTCTCGTTGATGTTTTACTTCTTCATTCTTCGTTTTCTTTTGAAATCGATATACAACGTATGCACCAAATCCCGTGGTTAGAAGCGTCGAGAAAAGCCCTAAAAGATACGGAACAAGTGCAAACTCATTTCCTGCCGTCTGAAGAATCATGATCCACTCATTCGTCCTCTATCCCTTCACCCATCACTAGATTGACTAAGTTCCTGAACATTGGTTGAAACTGAACCGGTCGGAACTTGATATGTGGAACCCATTCCTCCAGATAGTATTCATCTACAGATTCTAAGCTTTCAACTCCCTCAAGCCCGTGTAACGGTTGTTCAGTGATATCCTCTTCAAGAGGTGATTCGTCTTCAGCAGACCGCTTGGGATGGCATATTATCGGGGGTAATGTCCCTCCTGCCTTTGAGACGACGCGAATCCGTACAGGACTTTCAGTGCTAAGGTAGATGATGAGCGGTTCGTTCGGTATCTTCTCGTGACTAATAATCTCCCAATTTTGGCGGAGATGGCGTAAAGTACCGGATCGAACAAGGTTCACAATGAATTCATCAGAGAATACTTCGTAATCATACCATCCCTCATTAAGATAGAGATCAACTTCCTTATAGACCATGCGACCATCATAGTTTTGGATTTCATTATACAGTGCTTTCCACCCCCAGAAAAAGTATCCAAAATCACCCATCGGAAGGCTACTCTGCTGGTCATCCTCAAATTGGATGTCCACAACGACCGTGTCATCTAACCCGATTTTTCCGTCGTTATATCTGAGTGCCATATCAACATGCAGGTTGTATAGCGCGATAAATCTTTTATAAAGAATGATGATGAATAATGTGCGGCCTTCCTGCGACACTAATTGGCACATATAATAAATTATTGTGTTGGATAGATGCTGAATCACAGTTAGAGTGGCTCACAGAGCGTTCTATATTTGAGATAGCGAACATGAGGACAATCTCACGGAATTGTCGATACCAGCCCAAAGTGAACCATCCAAATCCAAGAAGAGTGGCCACAGTCATACCGCCACGAGTTAGCGACACTCATCAAAAATGTTGCCGGAGAACGGGTTACACCGGGTGAACCTATAGTGACGATCTCCGCCGACGCGGGACGGTCGCTCAGGATTCGACCACGTGGCTAATGGACACCTTTGCGAGTGTATTCTCCAAGCTAGTTAGCAATATTATTAATCATATCTTATATCTCTTATTTGCGGATACGATTTCAGATAAGTCGTGTCCGATATGATTTCGACATGAGGCACGCCATACGGCGTGTCTTTGTGAACTACGACTCGAGAGCGTCGACAAGTTCGAGCTGCCATTCTCCGTCACCAGTACGCCGAACGTGTACGTGTTGATCCTCCCGAAGCTCTCCGTTTTCGTCGAGCAGTCCCTTGATGCGAAGATCGTCTTTCGGCAGCGTCACACCGAGTGAGTGTTGATCCAACTGTCGCAATTTGTTCAGTGCCATAGAGGGCGGGGAACTTACCTTGGTATAATGGTTGGTGACTATCGGTTTTGCCAAGGTATCACCAAGGCCCCACCAAGGTTTTGCGGACCCTTTTTACCCGACGTGTTACAGCCCGTGTCGTCCGTAGCTGTCCGAAACGTGCCGTCCGCAGTGAAGACACGTCGATCCGCTCCCAGTCGACGGCCGAGGCGCGACCGTCACGCCGACCACCCCCGAAGATACTGTTGACTACGTGGTAATATCCCAAAAGCGAGAGTTGGATTCTCAAGCGTTCAGAGGGCTGAGAATCCCAACGGATGAACACTTAGATGATTTCGAGTGGGACCGCCGAGAATTGAACTCGGGTCCTACGGACCCCATCCGCAGAGGATACCACTACCCCACGGTCCCGCGTCTTGACCGAGGGCCGTCTGCCGTTTAAGCGTGTCGTTTCGATGTCGGGCTGTTTCTCCGTTGCACATCAAGTGCTCCGTTGCGAGGTCATCTAATCCTCCTCTCAGGCGTTCACTCCACTGTTCTTCGTGAGACTTGTAGGGAATTGGACGCCGTCTTGC
>NZ_AOMA01000091.1 GCF_000337895.1 Halobiforma nitratireducens JCM 10879 | reverse complement strand
TTTCAAAACAGGACTCTCAGGCCATATAGCGGCATTAAGACGAATATCATAAATTCAATACTGTCGCCTTCTTGCGTTCAACAGAGCAACATCAAGCCCACCCGAGTTTCCCAGTGGCCCACTCGAGTACAACAGTGCATGCTGCTCGAGCCCGGTGAATGCGGCAAGGAGGTGTTGCTGCAGCGGCTATCTCGAATTCTACTCGATCGTCGAAAACGACACCCGTGATCGTCCGTCGCGTCGATGAACGGACAGTCGTATTGCTTTAGCTCGAGGGTGAGGTCTATAGTACCAACTGCAACGATTTGCACACTGATCGTCGATCCATCTGGCGAGCAGGTGTATACTGACTTGCAGTGGCCACTATAGCATGGGACGATCCGTCCGGGAACCGGGCGATCTCGCGCGACGACGCGAACCGGTGCCGGTCATTCCGGCTCACCACCGTATCGTTCCTTGACGGCCGCCCTGTCGAGTTTCGACGGGCCGCTCGTGGGCATCTCGTCGACGAACGTGAGGTACTTCGGAACCTTGAACTGCGCGAGTCGTCCCTCGAGGTAGCCCTCGAGTTCACGCGTGGTCAGCGGTTCGTCGCCTTCGTCCACACCGTCTTCTGCGGGTTCGACGACCGCTTTCCCGACGGTCCCCCACTGGTCGTCGGGAACACCGATCACGAGCACCTCCGAGACGGCCGGGTGGTCCGCGATTTCGTCTTCTACTTCCGGAGGATAGACGTTCTCACCGCCACTGATGAACATGTTCTTCTTGCGACCCTCGATGTGGTAGAACCCGTCCTCGTCCCGGCGAGCGAGGTCGCCAGTCGACACCCAGCCGTCGGCGAACGTGTCCTCTCCCGCGCCCGAGTCGGCCCAGTAGCCCGAGGCCGCGTGCGGACCTGCGATCTCGAGTTCACCTACGTCGCCGTCCTCGAGCGGCTGCCCGTCGTCGTCGACCACGCGTACGTCGGTGTGCAGTACTGGCTTGCCGACGCTGGCGACCTTCTCTTTCGGCCAGTCGTCGGGCATCGCGAAGTTGTTCGGACCGCACTCGGTCAGCCCGTACCCCTGGGAGAATTCGACCCCTCGCTCGCGCCAGGCGCGGACGATCGCGTCCCGGCAGGGGCCGCCGCCGCTCTTGACGAACCGCAGCGTCGAGAGGTCCGTCCGTTCCCAGTCGTCGTTGCGGGTCATCGTCCGTAGAACGGCTGGCACCGCGACCAGGACCGTCGCCCCGTGGCGGTCGATCTGCTCGAGGACGCGGCCCGGCTCGACTTCGCGGTCGACGAGCAACGTCCCGCCCATGTTGAAAAACGGGAGCGGAAGCACGTTCCACCCACCCGTATGGAAGATCGGGAACACCATCGGTGCGACATCGTCGGGCCGCAGACCCCAGGCAGTGATCGTGTTGAACGAGTTCCAGTAGATCGAGCCGTGTGTGATCGTCGTCTCCTTGGGGGTCCCCGTCGAGCCGCCGGTATGCAACAGGAGATGTGGGTCCGACAGCGCGCGTTCGGCCGTCTCGACTGGCCGAACGTCGCTTGGAACGCGCTCGTCGTACGTATCCCAGCCGCCCGCGATATCGTCGGTCGCCAACTCGAGGACGATCGGATCGACCTCGGCCCGCGCGATGGCGTGTTCGACGCGCTCGACGAACGGGGACTCGATGACCAGCAGCCGCGGTTCGACGAGGTCGAGTAGTTCGCCGAGTTCCGGCGGCTCGAGCCGATACGACAGCGGTGCGAGGATCGCGCCGAGTTTGCCCGTCGCGAAAAACAGGTCGAACGCTTCGACCCGGCTCCGAGCGACGAGCGCGACCCGTTCGCCCTCGTCGACGCCGACGGACTCGAGCAGCCGAGCCGTCGCATTGGCCCGATCGTCCAGGGCGGCGTACGTATAGGCTTCGCCCAGGGTCTCGTCGACGACCGCCGTCCGATCTGGCGAGAGCGACGCCCGCCGTCCGCTCCAGTCGCCGACCCACTCGTAGGGATCGCTCCCCCAGTTCATGTGTGACCGCCACCGATGGGGTGTCGGGCTACTTCGAACGTGTACGGGCACGGCGGCGCGTCGGACTTCCCGGTCACGCGGTTGTCGAAGAGAATCGACCGATACTCGTCCTCGCGGGCGCGACGCTGCCAGCGCCACAGTCTCTTCCCGTAGCCCGGGTCTTCGAGGAGGGGAACTGGCTCGCTGCCTTCGGGGCCGTCGCCCTCGTACACGATCGAGGCTCCGTCTCTGGTGGCTGTTGGCATATCTTGTACTGCACCCAGCCGTCCAAAGTAGTTCCGCGTTCGAGTGTCAACCCCGAGGAACTGGCCGTAAACCCAAGTTCAGATCAACACTCGCTCGAGGTCGACCACGACGCCCGATTCGGCGTCGGCTGGCCCGACGAACTCGCCGAGACAGACCGCCGCGCCGTCGGGGGTATAACAGGCGACCAGATCGCCCTCTGTAGGGTCGTCGACCTCGAGTACGCCGGGTGCGTAGACCGGCGCGCCCTCGGCGACTTCCCGGGCTGCGCTCGGGGCGATCACGACCCCTGGCAACTCTTCGAGGATGCGTTCGGCGGGATCGACGACCTCGTACAGCGGTTCGGGGTCGTCGTCCTCGACCCAGAAGCCAAGCGCGTCGAGAAACGCCTGAGCGGAGTGAAGATCAGTGTCGTCGAACGGCGACGTCGCCGTTCGTCGGAGGTCACCCATGTGGCCACCGGTGCCAAGCGCCAGTCCGAGGTCGTGACAGAGCTTGCGGACGTACGTGCCGCTCTCGCAGCGAATTCGCAGGAGAAGCCGTCGCTCCTCGACCTCGAGCACCTCGAGATCGTAGATTTCGCGGACGCGAAGACGACGGGCCACCGCGCTCTTTCGGGGCGGCTTCTGGTAGATCGGTCCCTCGAACGCCGCGACGATCGACGCGGCGTCCGAGGGGATCGAACCGTGACACTCGAGGACGGCGACGTACTCCTTTGGCCCCTCGAGAAACACCTGTGCGAGGCGGGTCGCGTCGCCGAGCATGATCGGCAAACAGCCGGTCACTTTGGGGTCGAGCGTTCCCGCGTGGGCCGCCCGGTCGATCGACGCTTCAGGTCCCCGGTCCGCGAGCGTTTCGTCGACGGCGTCACGGAGCCAGCCGCTCACCTGGTGTGAGGACGGGCCGGGCGGCTTGTCGAGGTTGACGACGCCGAAAGTCAGCAACTCGGCAGGCGAGCGCTCGTCGGGCGGAGCACGGAGGTCACGAGTCATGCATTCAGAACTCGTACTCGAGGCCGACGCGAGCTTTCCCCTCGTCCCCGTTCGTGTCGTACTCCTCGACGGCCGTGACGAGCATGTCCAGTACCGCATCGGGTTCCCAGCGAGCCGTGTTCACGGAGAGGTCGTAGATCGTCAGGTCGCGAATGTCGATCCCGTAGTACTCCTCGTAACGCTGGGCCTCGCTGGCCTCGCGGGCCTTCGTCTCTTCGGTCGCACGGTCGGGATCTTTGTCCTCGCGGTCGGCGATTCGTTCGCCACGGACCCGTGCCGGTGCGTCGAGCCAGAACCGGAAGTCCGCCTGGTCACCAGCCAGCCAGCCGGCCAGACGCGACTCGAGAACCAGATCGTCCTCCTCGATGGCAATCTCGCGGAGCCGCCGATCGAGATCGCGGTCGATCTCGTCGTTTTCCTCCGCGAGCTTGTTGAACTCGAGTGGCGTGTAGCCACGCTCCTCGGCCAACTCGCGGAAGATGTCGCCGCCGCTGACGTGGTCCAGATCGAAGGCGTCGGCGAGCAACTCCGCAGTCGTGCTCTTCCCGCTTCCCGGCGGGCCGGAGACTGTCAGTAACATATCCGATCTGCGACGCGGCGGCTAAAAGGGGTTTTGAATCGCTCGAGCGTCGTGTCCGTCGGTTCGGGCTCGACTCTCGTAGGTCGGCCAACAGCGGGCGGCGGCGAGTGAGAGAAGCGGCGAGAAAAGCGGTGGGAGAGCAGTCGAGGAACGTGGTACGTGGTACGTGGTACGTGCCCGTTCGGACGAGACGAGACGTGATCAGGTGCCACTCGGCGTCATGTCGATGTTCAGCGACTTCCGCAGCAGCTGGGTAAAGCCCATCGAGCAGAGGAAGTACCAGACGATCCAGGCCCACATCGGACCGAGCAGCCCCTCGTCGAGTCGGACTTCACCTGCAATCGGCATGATCATCGTCAGTTCGGCCTGGCTCACTCCGCCGTCGAGGATTTTCCAGTACATCCACAGGAACAGTGGGATCGTAAACAGCATGATCCAGACCATCGGGCGGAACTGCTCTTTGAACATCCCGAGATTGTCCGCCATGGCTTCCATCTGTTCCTCGCGGACCTCCTCGAGTTCGTTCTCGAGGCGCTCGATCTCGGCGTCGCTTGCCCCACGCTCTTCGGCCTCTTTCTTGCGCTCGCGGACGTCTTGCTGTTTCTCCTGCATGGCCTTCATTCGCTTCTGGTACTTCCCGATGATCTCGGGGTTCATCAGGTTCGCCTGCAGGAGCGTCGAGTAGAGACCGGTCAGCAGTGCGACCGAAAGGATTACTGCATAGAACGGGAGGGCGGCGTCGAGCGGAGCCATCACCGTATCGATCGCACCGCCGACGGTGTTTCGGACGGAGTCGAACCAGTAACCGACCATCAGCAGGACCGAACCGACCGCGGCCATCTTGTCCCACTGCGACCACTTCGACTGTTCGGGGTCGACGTCGACATCCGGGACGACGATCTCGTCGGCGTCGCCGTCGAGTGCCTCGTCGTAGGCCTCCCGATCGGCGATCTCGAACCCTTCGTCGCCGTCGACTAACAGACCCTTCTCGATCAGTCGACCCCACTGGCCGCTCGTCAGCTCGTCGTTGACGTCTCCCCACTGAACCTCGCCGCCGTTCTCGTCGGCCGCTTCGCGGACGGCCTCGAGGGCCTCGTCCATCGAGGCATCTTCGCGGATGAGGGCGTTGATCTTCTCGGCTGTACGCGTCATCTGTGTGGACTAGCGCACGTACGGTATACAAGTGTTTATCTTCGTCGGAGGCCGGGTTCTCGGATACGCCTGCGAACGGCTGTGATCTCGACATCGGTCCGCGGTTCGACGAGCGTCGGAAGTGTCTCTTCAGCCACAGACTCTATCCCGCGAGTATTGTTCAAACAGTTTACGACGCCAAATGAGTTTTCTGACCCGGAAAACGCCCGCGTTCGTTGCTCTCTTGGGACCCGTACTGACACTAGAAAACGAACGTGAACGATTCTAAATGGTCTGATCGAAGAACCCCATTATTCTCTCTGTGACGTTCGTGTTGAGCTATGTTTCCGCGCCGTCTCGAGGGGTCGAGACTGACCGAACACGGACAGTCGACGCTGATCGGACTCGTGTTGCTGATCGGGATGGTCATGATCACCAGCACGGGCATGTTCGTCGTTGCCGGACAGATGACGACGGATTTGCAACACCAATCCGAATCAGAACGGATCGAGGGGGCGTTCGTCGAGTTGAGCCAGCAGATGGAAACGGTATCCACGACCAGTGATGTCTCACGCTCGATGGACCTCGAGGTAGGCCAAAACGGAGCGGTCGTAATGACTGAAACGGGGACCATCGAGATCGAGGGAGGGGATGTCGATGCGAACGTCTCGATCGGAGCGATCGAGTATCAAGGGAGAGATGGAACGAAACTGGCCTATCAGGCTGGCGGCGTTTTTCGTGAAACCGGAAACGAGACGCGAGTCGTCTCCTCACCGCCGCTAGAGTACGACGCTGAAACGGAGACTCTGATGTTCCCGGTGATAGAGGTAAGCGACGAAGCGCAGCTCGATTCCGGACAGCTAGAGCTCGATCACGATTACACGGACCCCCTACGAGAGGCCGAGATCGTCGAAAACGATACAGTCACGATCGAAGTCACGAGCGAGTATTATCGTGGGTGGGAGACGTACTTCGAACGGCAAGGGGGGCCAACGACGGTCCAGGACGTCGACCCACACGAAAACGGGGAAGCTGGGACGGTAACTGCTGAGTTCGGGTATCAAGAGATCGCCGATGCGTTCAGGAAAGAAGCGATCTACGCGACGGAGTTTCAGACCGGTGGAAACGTCGACATCGATGCAGAAAAAGAGGCATATCCACCTCTGACTGAAGAGGTAAACAGGGTCGTAAACGAAACGAACTCCTCCGATGCCGAGTACGATGGACAGGAAGTCACGGACCTCGGCACGGTAAACGAGTTCAACGACAGCGTTAGTGATGGCGTTTACTACGCCGAGGGTATCGAGGAAGATGGGCACCTATCGTTCGACCTCTCGAACGGAAACGCGACGCTGGTCGTCGATGGAGACATCATCGCTGACGGCGAGACGATAACTGTTCGCGACTATGCCGATGGGACCCAACTGAGCGTCTATCTGACCGGCGACTACGACGCTAGCAACGGCGGAAACACCTGTGTCGTAGACGAGGGGTGCTACGAAGACGAGGATGGGTCCGTCATCCAGCTCGTGACCACGTCCACCTCCGAGGTCGATTTCGGACCTGGGGGTAGCTCGCGGTTCGAAGGCATCATTTACGCTGGCGGGGCCAACGAAGACTGGAGCCAGCGTAACGGGTGTGAGATGCAGGTCTGTGTCCACTCGAATCCGAACTTCTACGGTTCGCTCGTCGCGTCGTCGGTGAGCCTACAGGGAGGACAGGGCGGACTCGATTTCGAATACGACGACTCGCTTCAGGAGGAACACATCGAGATATATCCGGATCCTGAGTTACTTCCACCCCAGCTCACGTATCTCAACGTAGCCGAACACCAAATCTCGGTTAGCGAGGACTAGGCGACGTCCTCGATCGTCGTCTTGACCGCCTCCCAGACTTCTTCCGGCGCTTGCTCGCCGTCGACGCGCTCGAGTGCACCTTCGTCTTCGTAATACTCGATCACTGGTTCGGTGTTCTCCCGGAAGACCCGCAGTCGTTCTTTGACCGTCTCTTCGGTGTCGTCGTCGCGCTGGACGAGTCGCTCTTCGACTTCGGGGTCTTCCGGCGGGTTGTACTCCACGTGATATATCTCGTCCGTCTCGGGGTCCAGACGGCGGCCAGTCAGCCGGTGGACGAGTTCCTCTTCGCTGACATCGAGATACAGTACCACGTCGAGATTAGTCATACCCTCGAGTTCTTCGGCTTGCTCTAGGTTGCGCGGATAGCCATCGAGTACGAAGCCGTCGGACTGGGAGAGCGCCTCGTCGACGATGGCGTTGACGACCGCGTCCGGGACGAGCTCGCCGCGGTCCATGTACTCCCGGGGCGTGTCGTACTCCGTGTCCATATCGGAGATGTCCATGTCCTTGTTCGCGCGGAGTGCGTCGCCGGTGGTAACGTGTTCGACGTCGAACTCCTCGGTGATCTTTGCGCTCTGGGTACCTTTCCCTGCCCCGGGTGCGCCGAGGATCAGGATGCGTGGCCCTGCCATACCCGACCGTTCAGCGCCGGCGCATAAAGGCTTAAAGAAACGGGCACGTCTGTACGTGTACGACCACTTATGACACGATTCGATGCGAGCGAGCCTGCGGAGCGACGAAAACTGTATGTCGACGCCATTACCGCTCATCGACAGCGGGGACGGGGCTTTCTGACATTCGAGGTCGACGAACGCGTGTTCGATGCCGACGGCGGTGACGATCCGCTTGCCGATTCCGACGGCTCCGAAGCGAGCGTCCATGTCGATCCGGAACTCGGCGTTCCCTGGATTCAGTTCGCGGACGGAACGATCAACCTCGACTGTACTGCCGACGAACTCGAGACCCTCAAGTCCACGGTCGGTGAGTTTCCGGCGTTCAAGATCGACGAAGTGAACCGACCCGAAGAGGCGGCCGGAACGAACGCACGAATCAGTGCGAAAGCCGACGGGAACCGGATCGCGCAGTTTATCGACGCGGTGTTTCAGCGCGTGTACGGTCTCCCCGAGTCGTTTCGGGTCTGGGTCGTCGAGATCTGACCGCAACGTGCGCGCGAGGATCACTGGGTGTTCGCGACCCCGGTAACCGGTCGCTTCCTCGAGTGGTCTCGTTTCCCTAACCGAACTGGTTCGGCCCACGAGAGTCCCTCTCGCCATTGCTGTTTTAATACAAACTATTGTCGGGTGAAAGATCGACAGAAAGAAGTGTTCGGGTCCCTACGAATCGGTGAAGAATAGCAGACCGGTAACACGTGTCACGGGATCAACGACGACCCGATACGGTCGCGGTGCGGCGGTTTCCAAATAGATAAGTGGCCCGGGATACCATCCACCGACATATAGACGGTCTTCAAAAGAGGTGAATACAATCTTCAGCGCACTACAATACCCGATGGAGGTGGTTCCGAGGACGCGTATCGACGTGTTCGAGGACATCTTCCTCGTGTTCCTCGGACTGGGTACGCTCGTCGGTATCGTGGTTGTCGCGTACACGCTGTACAACGCGTACAAGTACCGCGATACCGAGGACCGACCTGAAGACGAGGATCTCCCTTCAGTCGGGGAACTACCGACCGGTGGAAAGGGCGGAAAGAAACTGTTCCTGTCGTTCGGCCTGAGTGCCATCATCGTCATCTCGTTGGTCGTCTGGACGTACGGGATGTTGCTGTACGTCGAGGACCCAGGCTTCGACAACCCTGACGACGATGCGATCGAAATCGACGTCGAAGGGTGGGCGTTCGACTGGGGATACGAGTACGATAACGGCCTCGAGCAGACGTCGTTCGACGACGACGGGCTGGTGATCCCCGCCGACACGCCGATCTTAATTGAGGTGACCGCAAACGACGTCTGGCACACCTTCGGCATATCGGACCTCCGGGTGAAGGCTGACGCCATCCCCGGCGAGTACGACGAGACCTGGTTCGTCGCCGAAGAGCCCGGCAACTACACTGCCGAGTGTTTCGAACTCTGTGGGCCCGGACACTCCGATATGGACTCGCCGGTGACCGTCATGGAACCCGACGCCTACGAGGAGTGGGTCGACGAGCAACTCACCATGACGATCACTCTCGAGGACGAGGACGAACAGCGGGTGACTGACGGCTTCGAACTGTCGCTCGAACACCAGAACGACGCGGAGTTCGAGGACGACCTCAGCTTCACCTTCGCCGACGACGAGTTCGAGAACGGTTCGATCACGATCGACGATATCGAACAGGGCGGTCCGTACGACGTGGAGATCACGTTCGAGGACGACCAGTTCGAGAACGTCGAGGACACGATCTCCTTCGACGGACCCGTCGACGAGACGTACACCCTCGAGACGCCCGGTGAGGACGAGGACGAAGACGAAGACGAAGGCGACGGCGACGAGGGTGACGAAGAAACCGACAATGAAACGGACGAAACGAACGACGGAGGTGACGACGAATGAGTGAGCTCCCACCGAGAACGTCCATCAAACGGTGGCTGGTGACGACCAACCACAAGGACGTGGGTATCCTCTATCTCGGGACGTCGATATTCTTCTTGCTGCTCGGTGGCGTCATGGCCCTGGCGTTCCGTGCCCACCTCTGGGTGCCGGGCGGAACGGGGCTACTGGCTGACGGCGAGTTCAACCAGGCGGTCACGGCACACGGCCTCCTGATGGTGTTTTGGTTCCTCTCGCCGATCGCAACCGGGTTCGCGAACTACTTCATCCCGCTCCAGATCGGTGCGGACGACCTCGCGTTCCCACGTTTGAACGCCCTCAGTTACTGGTTCTACCTGTTCTCGGGAATCCTGATCGGGCTCTCCTTCTTCCAGGGTGGAACCTACGCCGGCGGCTGGACGATGTACGCGCCGCTGAACGTGCCGACGTACACTCCGGCGATGGAAATGACGACAGGCGGAAACGCGACGATCCTCGCGCTCGGCCTGCTCGTCATCTCGATTACGGTCGGGACGGTGAACTTCCTCGTTACCATTCACCGGTCGCGTGCCGAAGGCCTCGGCCTCTGGAACATGCCGATGTTCACCTGGTCGTGGCTGCTGACCGTCTGGATGATGCTGTTCGCGTTCGCGGCACTGCTGGCCGCAGCGCTGCTGTTGCTGTCCGACCGGCTGTTCCTGACCCAGTACTTCGCGACCGATCAGGGGTCGGGGCTGCTGTGGGCGCACCTCTTCTGGTTCTTCGGCCATCCGGAGGTGTACATCGTCTTCTTCCCCGCGCTGGGGATCATGTTCGAGGTGTTCCAGACGTTTACCGGCCGGCGGCTGGTCGGCCGCAAGTGGGTCATCATCGCGATGGTCCTCGTGGCGCTGCAGTCGTTCCTCGTCTGGATGCACCACATGTTCCTGACGACCATCAACTTAGAGATCAAGACGCTGATGATGGCGACGACCATCGGGATTTCGTTACCGTTCGACCTGATGGTCTTTGCGTTGATCTACACGATGGTCAAAGGACGGGTCCGGTTTACCACGCCGTTCCTGTTCGCGCTCGGAGCACTCGTGTTGTTCATCCTCGGCGGTATCACCGGGGTCTTCCTCGGGGCCGTCGTGCTCGACTACGAGTTCCGTGGCACCTACTGGGTCGTCGCGCACTTCCACTACGTGATGGTCTCGGGAGTCACCGCGTTGATCGGAGGTCTCTACTACTGGTGGCCGAAGATCACCGGGAAGATGTACTCCGAGACGCTGGGGAAGCTCAACTTCGCCGTCTACTTCATCGGCTTCAACCTGCTTTACTTCCCACAGTTCCTCGCCTGGGAGACGCCGCGACGCGTCTTCCACTACGCAGGGGATGCCCAGTTCTACCACCAGCTCTCGACGGTCGGGGCCTTCGTCTTCGGAGCCTCGTTCCTGATCATGTTCTACACGTTCGCCAAGAGCTGGGTGTCCGGCCCCGACGCGCCGGACAACCCGTGGGAGTACTCCCGTACGGCGGAGTGGGCGGTCCCCTCGCCGCCGCCGCTCGAGAACTGGGGCGGCCGGCCGAGCTACGCCAGTGGCCGACTCGAGTTCGTCGACGATTCCGCAGCTGCGACCGACGGCGGCGTCGCCCACGGTGAGGGCAAGGCCGCCGAGGCGACCGTCGCCCACGAGGAAGAACACGCCGACCACGCCAGCATCTGGCCGTTCGGCATCGGCGTCGGTACCTTCGTGTTCTTCCTCGGGCTGACGGGGCTGACACCGTACGTCGTCGAGTTCGCCGAGGAGCGCGGTCACTCTGTCGTCGGCACGTCCGCGGACCCCAACATCATCTATCCGATCCTCACTGTGCTCGGACTGGTGATTCTGGGCTACACGCTGTTCAAGTTCGGCGTCGAGGAGTTCAACGTGCCCGAACCCGCGGTCGCCGAACGGTGGCCGTTCGACGGGGTCGGCAACACGAAACTCGGGGTCTGGGTGTTCCTGGCCTCCGACGTGATGGTCTTCGGGGCCATCATCGGCGGCTACATCTTCCTCCGGCTCCACATGGGCTGGGGCGCGTGGTCGCTCGATACGATCCAGTGGGCCGGACTGTTGAACACCTACGTCCTGCTGACCTCGAGTTTCACGGTCATCATGGCGCTCGTCTACGCCGAACGCAAGAACAAGAAGGGACTGCTCGCGGCTATGGGCGCAACGCTGCTGCTCGCGCTCACGTTCATGGGTGTCAAGGCCTACGAGTACGGCTCCAAGTTCGCTGAGGGCACGTACTGGTGGTCCAGCATGGAGTACTCGGTCTACTTCGTTACGACCGGGATGCACGCCCTGCACGTGATCATCGGCGTGTTGATTGCCATGTTCATGATCTACCGGATCGTGAGCATCGACGCCTATCTCGAGGACCACCGGCCAGTGGAGTTCTTCGGCCTCTACTGGCACTTCGTCGACATCGTGTGGGTCTTCCTGTTCCCGCTGTTCTACCTGATGTAGGACGGGGGGCGGTTCCACGCGGTGATTCGTTCCGTTCCGTTCCGTTTCGTTTCTTCTCTCCGCACGTTCGTGGCGACGGTTGATTCAGGATGCTGTAGCCCCGTCGGTCGTATTTCCCTGGAACCGACAGTACACAGAACGCATCGACAGCCACCGACGCGGGCTTCGTGCACGCTGTGTCGGCTTCCACTCGCCTGCGACTGGTCGCGGGGGTGTGCGGCGTGGACCGGGAGAGTGGCGTCGGATCGGTACGGACCGACTCGAGTGTCCTGCGTTGACGCTTCTCTCCGTTCATATGAGGAAGGTATAAGTGGTCGACGCCCGCAATGGCTACCAATGGCTGACGCTCGAACGTACGTCCTGATCTACGTCGTACTGCTGGTGTTGGGTACGGGCAAGTTCGTGTTCTTCACGTTCGACGACATCTTTACCTACTCGATGGCGATGGGTGGAACGATTATTCTGGCAGTTGCCAAGTCACTGCTGATCGCCGGATACTACCAGCACCTCATCGAAGAACCGCGTGCAGTCACCTACATGATGAGCATTGCCGTTTTCATGGTCTTCCTGCTGACCGTGGCGGCAGGATACTCTATCCAGTAGCCCGGTCGAGCCGCGACTTTCAGGGCGTTCTCGACGTTACCCCTTCTTGCCTCTGTCGGACGGTCGTCGATGGCTCGGTTTTGCCGGCAGGCATCCGCTGAGGGCCTAACGGGGAAAGGTCACACACTGTTCACTTCGAGAGTCCCCAGTCGCCACTGTGGCTCGCTGGATAGCTAATCTGACGACAGCCTGCGAGCAGTGTGTGACCGGTTGCGGTCGTTCCGTCTCGCACAGTCGGGTCTCTGGAGCTGCTTCGAACGGGAGGTCACGATTACGCGTCGCCTCGAGCTGCTGAACGCAGTAGCGGCCGGTACAGATCGGAAAGGCGACGCTCGTGGCGAAAGCCGCGATCGAAAAGACGATCTCCGACAGGTACCGCGTTACTCTTCTGCGCCTTCGAGCTCTTCGACGATTTCGTCGGCGTCGACGTCGGCGTCCTCGAGGGCGTCCTCGATGTCACCGCCACCTGCACCGCCCATGCCGCCCATCATGCCGGGCATGCCCATGCCGCCCATGCCGTCGATGGTTTCCTGGACGATGATGCGATCGACACCGATCTGGTCGATGATCTGCTGACCGATCTGCTGTTTGCCCATCATCCACTGCTGGTTCATCGTCATCTGGGGCGTGGCCTCCAGATAGAGCGTCTCCTTCTCGACGACTTCGGTCTCGAACTCGGGCTCGGCGTCCTCGTCGTCCTCGTCCGGTTCGACGGGGACCTCTTCCTCGACTTCGTCCGTTTCGATCCAGAGCTCGGGTTCCATACCGAGCATCATCTCGAACAGGCCGGCAGCCTGTTCCGTGCGGTCGTCGACGACGTCGAGAACCTCGTACTCGTACTCGACGTCCTCGCCGGCCAGCGGGTGGTTGAAGTCTACGCGGGCGCGGCCGCCGATGATCGTGCTGATGTAGCCCTGTCGGCCGTCGACCTGGACGTTCGCGCCGGGGTAGCGGTCGTCCTCGTCGATCTTTTCGGCGCTGACCGTCTCGACGTTGTCCGGGTCGTACTCGCCGAATGCGTCTTCGGCGGGGACGGTCACGGTGCCTTCGTCGCCGGTCTCGGAGCCGATGACGGCTTCCTCGACGGCTTCGAAGATGTGGCCCTCGCCGAGTACGATCGTTCGGGGCTTGAACTCCTGGCCCTGATCGTCGACGCCTTCTTCTTCGGCGACGTCGGGGTCGGTCGTGTCGACCAGCTGTTCTTCCTCGACGGTGTAGGCGGTGTAGTCGAGTTCGACGAAATCGCCTTCCTGCAGTCCTGCAGCGTCTTCGTCGGTTTCTTCGGCTACTTCTTCGTCGACGTCATCGGCCTGCTCGTCTGGCTCGGCCTCTTGTTCCTCGGTCATATCTTGTACGTCCGCCCGTCTACATTTAAGTACGACGTTTTTCCGCGAGAGCGACCGATACTTACGACCGCTGGCCGTCTGACGGAGTATGTACGAGGTCGAAGTCAAAGTGCCTGCAGATCTCGAGTGCGTCCGTAAGCGACTCGAGAGTCTCGAGGCCGAGACGCGACCGCTGGGGCGTGTCGTGCAGGCCGACACGTACTACGACGCACCCCACCGCTCGTTTCCGGAGACTGACGAGGCACTGCGGATCAGGTCGGAGCGATCGGCATCGGAAGAGGCGAAAGGGCCAGCGGAAGCGCACGCGAACGACACGGGAGAGTCGGCCCACGGTACGGCCGACGACACAGCAAGCGAGGAGACCCGTATCACGTACAAAGGGCCGCTCCTCGACGACGAATCCAAGACCCGCGAGGAACTCGAGACGATCGTCGCCGATGAGACGACGATGGACGCCGTCCTGACGAATCTCGGCTTCGAAGCGGCCGCGACGGTTCGAAAGTCCAGGGATCGATACGCAGTCGCCGTGACCGACGGACGTAGCGACGAGAGCCGCGAGGTACTCGAGGCGGCGAACGTCGACGAACTGATCGTCACACTCGACGAGGTCGACGGGGTCGGCGAGTACGTCGAAGTCGAGACGGAAGTCGACGACGACGGCCACCTCGAACCCGCCCGCGATGCGGCCTACGACCTCCTCGAGCGCCTCGGGCTCGATCCGGCGGACGGAGTCCGGACGTCGTATCTCGGTCTGTTGCTCGCCGAGGGACGAGCAGAGGACTGATACGGTTTACTGTCGTCAATTACCGTCGATCGCCAGAACAGGGTCGGCGATCGGCGATAAATGTAGTACCAACTGCAACGATTTGGTCGTGTCCCAAACTCGTCTAGAGTCGTAACTGACTCCTGTGGAAACAGGGTCACCTCTGGTACCTACCCCGAAGTGACCCATGCACGCCACAATCGACGCGCAATTCACAGTTAGTCTCGACCCAGACAAAANCCGCTTGCCACGCTCGCTGAATCTCTTACCGAGATTCAGCTCGAGGCGACGATCCTCGAGGAGATCGTCAGCAGCCTCGACGAGGCGCTCGTCGAGGCGTATTGCGGGGAGAAACACGCGCGCGGAAACGGCGACCGCCGTTTCCAGCGCGCTGGCACCACGACACGAACAGCCGTGACAACTGCTGGAGAACACGAATTCACGCTCCACCACGTCAAAGATACCGCTGCTACTGAGGACGATCCAACCTACTTCCGGCCACTCGAGGATCTCGTCGAATTCGACGGACAGCGCATCTATCAAGAGGATGTTTCGCTCCAGAGTACCGACCTCGCTACGTCGCTCAGCTTTCGTGATGCCGTCGCCCACGGCGACGGCTTNGGATGTTTCGCTCCAGAGTACCGACCTCGCTACGTCGCTCAGCTTTCGTGATGCCGTCGCCCACGGCGACGGCTTCACTCCGATGCCTTCGAAAACGACGATCAGCCGTCGAGTCCGCGAGTACGGCAGCAAACTCGGTGACTTCGTTCGTGATCGGCTTCCTGGGACGAACGCAGACACTGTCATTCCTGACGGAACGAAGTGTCATAGCCAGGACGATCACTGCACGTACCACGACGTCAACGTCACCCTCGGACAGACCACCGAGAAAGACTCGGAAACGACGCTTTTAGACGTCAATCTCAACGACTCTTGGGATGAGACAGCAGCGACTCTCGAGGAAACCGAGGCGATCACTGACGACGCGACGGTCGTCAGTGACGCCGAGAACGCGCTCGCCGATGCGTTCGAGAATGGTGACCGTTCTCACCAGCTCGATCTCGTTCACGTCGGTCGAACGCTCGGGTACAAGCTCTGGAAAGACGATGCGTTTCCGCTCTCCGAGCGGAAAGCGATCGTCTCTGGTGTTACGGATGATCTGTTCCATCTGAAGAACTCTGTCGCACTCCATGCACCGAGGAATGAGCGTTTGGCGATCCGCGAGCGGATCGACCAAACGCTCGAGAACCTTCGGAAAGAAGCCTGGAGGTTAGAGCGCCAAGACTCCCCGAAAGCAGCGGCGTACCTCCGGGAATGGGCGGAAGCAACCGTGACGTTCGCGGAACTCGCGCTTGACCAACAGCAGGTTCCGTGGACATCGAACGTGGTCGAACGAGCTATGGGTGAAGTTTCGAAACGGTGTAAGAATCAATGGATGCAGTGGTCAGAAGCGGGGCTAGAGTCGCTTCTCTGGTTGAATCTGGTGCAGTACGCCGATCCCGAGCAGTTCGCGGCGTTCGCCGACGAACNCTGCTCGAGCGCTCAGCCAAAACAGCCATCACAATGGAGGTGTCAACTGTAGCTACCAGAGGCGAACTCTAGACGACTTTGGGACGGGACCAACGATTTGCACACTGATCGACGATCCGTCTGGGGATCAGGTGCGCACTGACTCGCAGTGGCTACTACAGTTACAGCAATCCGTCTGACGCCTGACCGATCGGAAGCGGGTGGAGACGATCCGACACGCTCGAGATAACTACCAGGCATCAGCCTCGTCGAATCCCTTTCCGCAAGTTATAGAACGACGCTCTTCGAAGGCCCGGCAATGAGCGAGCGGAACATTCGGGTCGAGCCGATCGACCGACAGGCAGTCGAAGACCAGGAGGTCGAAATCGTCGAGCGCAAGGGGATCGGTCATCCCGACTCTATCTGTGACGGCGTCGCCGAGAACGTCGCCAGCGCGCTGGCCCAGGAGTATCTGGATCGCGTCGGCAAAGTACTGCACTTCAACACGGACGAGACGCAACTCGTCGCTGGCGAGGCCGCACCCGCCTTCGGCGGTGGCGAAGTCGTCGACCCGATCTATCTGCTGATCGTCGGCCGGGCGACCAAACGCTACGAGGGACAGACGATTCCGACCGAGCGGATCGCGCTGACGGCCGCCCGCGAGTACCTAGAGGAGACCATCCCCCAACTCGAGTACGGCGAAGACATCGTCGTCGACGTCAAGTTGGGCGAAGGAAGCGGCGATCTGCAGGAAGTCTTCAGCGAGGACGAGGTCTCCGTTCCGATGGCCAACGACACGAGCTTCGGCGTCGGACACGCGCCCTTGACAGAGACCGAACAGATAGTCTCCGAGGCCGAACGCCGCCTGAACGGGGAGTTCGCGGAAGAGAACCCCTATCTCGGTCCCGACGTGAAGATCATGGGGAAACGAGAGGGAGATCACATCGACGTCACCGTCGCGGCGGCGATGATCGACGAGTACGTTCCGGACATGGAGGCCTACGTCGACGCCGTCGACTCGGTCCGCGAGTTCGTCGCGGATGTCGCGGCCGAACACACCGACCGCGAGGTGACCGTCCACGTCAACACCGCGGACGATTACGACGAGGGGTCGATCTACCTGACGGTGACGGGCACGTCAGCCGAGCAGGGCGACGACGGCTCCGTCGGCCGCGGTAACCGCGCGAACGGCCTCATCACCCCCAACCGATCGATGTCGATGGAAGCGACGAGCGGGAAGAACCCGGTCAATCACATCGGCAAGATCTACAACCTTCTCTCGACCGAGATCGCCGAATCCGTCGTCGCGGAAGTCGACGGCATTCGCGACCTGCGTGTTCGACTACTCTCCCAGATCGGCCGGCCGATCGACCAGCCACACGTCGCCGACGTCCACGTCGTCACGGAAGACGGCGTAACGATCGAAGATGTCGAAGCCGACGTCGAAGCGATCGTCGACCGCGAACTCGGTGATGTCACCGAGATCACCCGCCGCGTGATCGACGGCGAGTTGTCGACGTTCTGAGCGCGGTTTCGTCGACCTCGACGACCGCCGAAGCGTTTTTTGGGTCGCAACTGGGGCTCGACTCTCGAGTCCGATATCCTCGAGTCGACGTCCACGTCGGCCGGCATCGCCGACCGCTTCCGACAGAACGATTACCCGGGGTCGCATCTCTCGTACCTAGTTACGTTTCGAAACAAGACGGAGCGATCGTCAGTGAAGGTTCCCTCTCTCGAGTCCAACCGCGTCGTCCTCGCAGTCGTCGCCAGTACCTTCTTCGTCGGATTCGGCGGCGGCGTCATCTTTCCTATCCTGCCGAACCTCGGAGAGGTGCTCGGCATCTCAGCGTTCATGGTGGGGCTCATTCTGAGTGCAAACCGGTTCACGCGGCTGGTGGCGAACGCACCCGCGGGGGTGTTGGTCGACCGGATCGGGACCCGGAAGCCGTTCATCGCCGGGCTCGCGATCGAAGGCGTCGCGACTGCGATGTACGTCGTCGCGATGCTCGTCCCTCCGCCGGAGTTCTGGTTCATGGTCGCACGAATCCTGTGGGGGCTGGGCAGCGCCCTGGTGTTCGCGACGGCGTACACGATCACGGCCGACGTCAGTGAGGCCGATTCGCGAGGCACGAGCATGGGAATCGTCCGTGCGGGCATCACGTTCGGGTTCCCCGCGGGGCTCGTCCTCGGGGGCGTCGTCAGCGACGTCTGGAGCAACGAGGCCGCGTTCGTGCTGGCGGCTGCCTTCGCCGGACTCGCGAGTATCATCGCGTACCTCATCGTCCCCGAGACCCACGTGGAGGGGAAACAGGAGTCGGTCAAACCCTGGGACCTGGAGGTCTCGATCCCGGCAGTGACCGTCGGCCTCGTCAACTTCGGACTCTACTTCGCGTACATCGGGGTATTGTTCTCGACGCTCGTTCTCCTGCTCGATGTCCGAGCCATCTCCATCTTCGGGCTCGACGCGCAGGGCTCGTCGGGCATGCTGATGGCCGTGACGGTGTTGACCGGCGCTGTGTTCACGCTGGGTGGAGGCGTCCTCAGCGACTCCGTCGGCGCTCGAGTGCCGGTCCTGATCGGTTTTCTGCTGACCTCCTTCGTGGGGTTCGTGGTCCTGGCGCTGGGTCGCAGCTTCGAGGTGTTGGTGCTTGCCTGCATTCTCATCGGCGCGGGTCAGGGCGGCGTCGGTGGTCCGTTGACCGCGCTGCTGGCGGATCTCACGCCCGACGATCGCGTCGGTCGCGCGATGGGGACCAACAACGTTCTCGGCGACGTGGGTGGCGGTCTTGGCCCGCTCGTTTCCTTGCCGCTGGTCGAGACCGTCAGCTTCGAGTTCGTCTACGGGCTCAGCGCTGCTCTTCCGCTGTTGGCCGGGATCGTACTCCTCGGGGGAATCTACGCCCATACGGGCCGGATGAACCCGTCGATCGGCGAGTCGGTCGGATAGCGCCTCGAGAGCGGTCGTCGGTTCTCGCCACAGCCTCGTAACCCCCTTATAGCCGGAGTCGTCTATCCCTGCTCATGCGTCCCCCGGGAGCCGACACCGTCCTCGTCCGCCACGGCGATCTCAACACGAAGAGCAACACCGTCAAACGGTACATGGAGGGGCTCCTCGTCGAGAACCTCGAGGCGTTGCTCGCCGATCGGTCGATCCCCGGCGAGGTCGAGCGCCGCTGGAACCGTCCGCTGATTCACACCGACGAAGACGCCGTCGAAGCGGCGGTCGAAGCGGCGACGGACGCCTTCGGTGTCGTCTCGGCCAGTCCCGCGACAGTCGTTAGTACCGAGAAAGCGCGCATCGTCGAGGTGCTCGCCGAGACTGCTCGCGAGTGTTACGACGGTGGTACGTTCGCAGTCGACGCCCGGCGGGCCGACAAGACGCTCCCCTACGACAGTGAGGATCTCGCGCGGGACGGTGGATCGGCGATCTGGGATGTCGTCGAGGACGAGCGTGAGTTCGACCCCGAGGTCGACCTGGACGATCCGGACGTTACCTTCGGCGTCGAGGTCCGGGAAGACGTCGCCTTCGTCTACCTCGAGACGGTGCCCGGTCCGGGCGGCTTGCCCCTCGGTGCCCAGGAGAAGACGATCGCACTGGTAAGCGGCGGGATCGACTCGCCGGTGGCCGCCTACGAGATGATGAAACGCGGCAGCCCGATCGTTCCGGTGTACGTCGACCTCGGTGCTTACGGCGGGATCGACCACGAAGCGCGGGCCATGGAGACGGTTCGGACGCTCGCGGCGTACGCGCCGAACTTCGACGTGCCGGTCTATACGGTTCCTGCCGGCGAGACCGTCGAGTTGCTCGTCTCCGAGATGGAAGAGGGGCGGATGCTCTCGTTGCGGCGGTTCTTCTACCGAGTTGGCGAGGTACTCGCCGAGCGCGTCGACGCTCACGGGATCGTCACCGGGGAAGCAGTGGGGCAGAAATCGAGCCAGACGGTCCAGAACCTCGGCGTCACCAGCCGCGCGACCTCGCTGCCGATTCACCGCCCGCTGCTCTCCTGGGACAAACACGAGGTCGTCGACCGGGCCCGCGAGATCGAAACGTTCACCGACTCGACGATCGACGCCGGGTGTAACCGCGTCGTGCCCGACCGCACGGAGACGAACGCACGCCTCGAGCGACTGCTCGAGAACGAGCCCGACGACCTGTTCGAACGAGCGGAGACGGCGGCGAAGGAGGCGGAACTGGTCGAGCCCTGACCCTTCCGATACCGCGTTCAGCAATACCCCTGCCCGGGAGCTTATACTACCGGACGAACCACTGCATACACCGACTGTACTCGAGACGCCGTCGCGAAACGCGACAGGCATCGAGACGCGATCGGGTGTGTCTCGACTGTTGTCCAGTGGTCTCAGTAGTTTAGTACAGATACGACACCAGCGACGGCAACAGCTTCCGCTCCGCGCGCCGAAGGTGGTCCTCGACTGTCCGTCGCCCCACCTCGAGACCCGCCGCGAGTTCTTCGGTCGTCGTCTCCCGTGGCAACTCGTAGTAGCCGCGATCGACGGCAAGCGACAACACCTCGCGCTGGCGGGCCGTCAACTCCGGGACCACGTCTTCGAGCGTCAGCAACGGCGAGGAGTGGGAGGGGACCGCGATCTCGCGTTTGCTGTGGATGTCGATCTCGAACCCGTCCTCGAGCAGGTCGGCGTACAGTCCAGTCAGGCTGCTCGCCTCGAGTGCGAGGACGCGGCAGTGCTTTCGCCCGTCCTCGTACCGCAGCGGCGGCACGAGCAGGCAGTTGTGGGCAGCGAGGTAGCGATCGATGTGGGTTTCGTCGTACGCTTTGAAACACGAACTCGTGATGACGACGGCTTCGCCGCCGTCGTCGACGCGCTCCTCGACGCCGACGGTGTCGCTGATCCGCTCGAACAGTGGCCCAGTCTGCGAGCCGACGACGTACAGCAGGTCCGAGTGGTCGTTACACCAGAGTTCGACGCGACAGTCGGTCCCTGCCGTCGGCTCGGTGTAGACGCTCGAGTCGCCGACGACGAACGTGGCCTCGTACACGCGTCGTCGAGTCGCGCCCTACTTATAAATCCCTTTCCGTAAGGAACAGGACTGGTATTGGTCCGTCGTATGATAGTGAGAGACATGGGAAAGCCCGATTCGGCGACCGAGAACGGCGATCGATCGCGAGGGGAGCCAAGCGACCAGTGGGACGAGTACCGGGGTGCACCGACCGGTACCGACCTCGAGTGTGAGGGGTGGCGACAGGAGGCCGCTCTCCGGATGCTGAACAACAACCTCGATCCGGAGGTTGCCGAGGAGCCGGAGGAGCTGGTCGTCTACGGCGGGAGCGGACGCGCGGCCCGCTCGTGGGACGCCTACGACGCCATCCTCGAGGAGCTCCGGACGCTCGGTGACGAGGAGACGCTGCTCGTGCAGTCTGGCAAGCCCGTCGGCCGGTTCGAGACCCACGAACGTGCGCCCCGCGTGCTGATCGCGAACTCGAATCTCGTCGGCAACTGGGACGACTGGGACCACTTCCACGAACTCGAGGCCGAAGGGAAGATCATGTACGGCCAGATGACCGCGGGATCGTGGGCGTACATCGGTACTCAGGGGATCATCCAGGGCACGTTCGAGACACTCGCCGAGTTAGCACGCCAGCACTTCGACAGCGATCTGCGCGGGAAGATCGTCGCGACGGCCGGTCTGGGTGGCATGGGTGGCGCTCAACCGCTCGCGGTGACGATGAACGACGGAGTCTGCATCGCGGCCGAAGTAGACGAACAGCGGATCGACCGTCGCATCGAAACCGGCTACTGTCTGGAGAAAGTCGACGATATCGACGCGGCGATCGACCGCGCGAAAGCGGCCGCCGACGCCGGAGAGGCCTATAGCGTCGGCGTTCACGTCAACGCCGCCGAGCTCCACGAACGCTTCATAGAGCGCGGGTTCGTCCCGGACGTCGTCACCGATCAGACCAGCGCCCACGACGCGCTCGAGGGATACTACCCGGCGGGGTACACAGTCGAAGAAGCCGACGACCTCCGCGAGCGCGACCCCGAGACGTACCGGGAGGAGAGCCTCGAGACGATGGAGCGACACGTCGACGCCGTCCTCGAGTTACAGGACCGAGGTGCGATCGCCTTCGAGTACGGGAACAACATTCGCGGACAGGTCGAGCAACACCGTGACCGGGACGATGCCTTCGACTTTCCGGGGTTCGTCCCCGCGTACATCCGTCCACAGTTCTGTCGTGGGAAGGGCCCGTTCCGCTGGGTCGCGCTCTCGGGCGATCCCGCGGATATCCGTCGGACCGACGAGGCCGTCCTCGAGCTGTTCCCCGAGAAAGACCACCTCCGGCGCTGGATCGAACTCGCCCAGGACGAGATCCAGTTCCAGGGGCTCCCGAGCCGGGTCTGCTGGCTCGGCTACAACACCGAAGGCGAGGGCGACGAGGAACTGACCGAGCGTGCGCGCTTTGCCCTGCGGATCAACGACCTGGTCGCGGCGGGGGAGATTTCGGCCCCGATCGTCGTCACTCGAGACCACCTCGATGCGGGGTCGGTCGCGAGCCCGAACCGCGAGACAGAAGACATGCGCGACGGGACCGACGCGGTCGCCGACTGGCCGATCCTCAACGCTCTGCTGAACTGTGCGGCGGGCGCGGACATCGTCAGCGTCCACGACGGCGGCGGCGTCGGCATCGGCAACGCCCTCCACGCCAACAACCACGTCGTCCTCGACGGCACCGAGCTGGCGGCCGAAAAGGCCCGCCGAGTGTTCACCACCGACCCCGGAATGGGCGTGATCCGACACGCCGACGCCGGCTACGAGGAGGCAGTTTCAGAAGCCCGTGACTCGAACGTCCACGTACCGATGGAGGATATCGAGCGATGAACGAGGAGGAAACGACCGAGACGACCGAGACGGACGCCTTCGCCGTCACCCCCGAGTGGGAATCGGCCGGCGGCTGGGCATCGGTCGCGACAGTCGACGATCCGAACGACGAACTGTTCGGCCACGTCGTCGAACGGGTCGAAATCGACGACGTGAGTGATCTCGAGCCTGCCGCAGTCCTCGTCGGCGAGCCCTACGACGGCGCGGTGATCGGCCGGTCCGGCGCTCGTGAGGGGCCGACCGAGATCAGGCGCTCGCTGGCACGCGTCAAGACCCACCACTTCGACGGCGGCCCCGTCGGATCGGTGGTCGACCTGGGCGACGTCCGCACGCTCGTCGACTGGCTCGAGAGCGAGGACGATACCGGACGGCCCGTCGAGGACGTCCAGTCGCGTCTCGAGGAGACGACGGAACGCGTCTACGACCTCGACCTCGAGGTGCTTCCCGTCTTCCTCGGTGGAGACAACTCGCTTACGTACCCGAACGTTGCGCCGTTGCTCGACGCCGAAGTCGGCGTAATCAACCTCGACGCCCACCTCGACGTTCGTGAGCCAGTCGACGGCCCCTCCAGTGGCACGCCGTACCGTCAACTCCTCGAGAACGGCCTCGACCGCTACGCCTGTCTCGGTGCGCGACACTTCGAGACCTCGACGGCTTACCACGACTACGTCCGCGAGCGCCGGGGGGAAGTCGTCACCGCCGAAGAGGTCGGTGAGGACGCAGTCGCGGCTGCACGTCGAGCGCTCGAGGCGATGGACGACGTCGATCGGGTCTACGTCAGCGTCGACTGTGACGTTCTCGACGCGGCGGCCGCGCCGGGGGTAAGCGCGCCGACGCCCGGCGGGATCACGACCCGTGAACTGTTCCGGGTGTTGCGAGTGCTCGCGGGCGACGACCGGATCGCCGGGTTCGAGGTCGTCGAGTGTTCCCCGTCGCTCGACCGCGAGAACGCGACCGTCGACGCCGCCGCACGGGCGATAGCACACTTTCTCGCGGGCTACGTGGAGGGACGACGATGACCGGCACCGACGGCGTCGCGAGCGGAGAGGACCACAGCTGTGTCGTCTACGACGCCGGCGAACTCGTCGTCGGGCCGCCCGAGCACGCAGGGGACGCGGACACGGAGACGAGTACGGACCCGGACGGCGACCCCCTCGAGATCATCGAGGACGCCGCGTTCGCCGCGGTCGACGGTGCGGTCGTCGCCGTCGGACCGACCGAGGAGGTCACACGCGAGTACCCGCCCGAGAACGCCGACGAAGCGATCGACGCCGCGGGCAACGCCGTCGTTCCCGGGTTCGTCGATCCCCACACTCACGCCGTCTTCGCCGGTGACCGCTCCGACGAGCTCGAGGCCAAACTCCGGGGCAAGAGCTACCAGGACATCCTCGAGGAGGGCGGTGGCATCCTGCGGACCGTCAGGGCCACCCGCGAGGCCGACGACGAACGACTCCTCGAGAACCTGCTGTCTCACTTAGACGCTATGCTCGCGCGCGGAACGACGACCGTCGAGGTCAAGTCCGGCTACGGGCTCGACGTCGACACCGAGTTGCGGCTGCTCGAGGTCATCGACCGCGCGGACGATGCCCATCCGATCGACCTCGTGCCGACGTTTATGGGCGCACACGCGGTTCCGGACGACACCGGCACCGAAGAGTACGTCGATCACGTGACCGACGATCAGCTTCCCGCAGTCGCCTCACAGGGAATCGCCGAGTTCTGCGACGTCTTCTGCGAGGCGGGCGTCTTCGACGTCGAGCAGTCCCGCCGGGTACTCGAGGCCGGCCGCGACGTCGGGCTGACACCGAAGGTCCACGCCGAGGAGTTCACGCGGCTCGGCGGCGCGCAGTTGGCCGCAACCCTCGAGGCCGCGAGCGCCGATCACTTGCTGCACGCGACCGCCGAGGACGCTGCCGCGTTGCGTGAGGCCGGCGTCGTCCCCGTCCTCCTGCCGGGGACGGCGTTCGGGCTCGGCGAGGAGTACGCCGACGCCCGGACCTTCCTCGAGGCCGGCGCGCCCGTTGCGATCGCGACGGACTTCAACCCGAACTGCCACTCCCGGAGTATGGCCTTCGTCCAGACGCTGTCCTGTCTCGAGATGGAAATGACGCCCGCGGAGGCCCTGCGTGGCGCGACCAGCGCCGCGGCCCGCGCCCTCGATCTCGAGGACGGCACCGGGACTCTCCGAACCGGTGCGCCGGCCGACGCTCTCGTTCTCGAGGCACCGTCGTCCGCCCACGTCGCCTACCGGTTCGACACGCCGGCCGTCGACGCAGTGGTGAAAAGCGGGGAGGTGGTTCGGTCGTGATTGCCGCCGTGGAACTGCCGGCGACTGCCGAATCAGAACGTGATGATCTCGGCTCCATCGGCGACCAGCAACCGGATGCTGGGGTGTCCTTCGTAGTCGTCGATCCGGTCGACTTCGCTGTCGTCGACCGCGTCGTTGACCCCGTAGGCTCCGACACAGTAGACACAGACTTCGGCGAGATGCGAGACAGCGGCGTACAGCGCGTGGTAGTCGTGATCCTCGTCCTCGAGTTCACGGACCCACTTGGTGCCCGCACCGTCGAAGATGAGGGTGACATCGTCGCCTTCCTCGTCGAACTCCTTGGCGGTCTGCAAGGCGTTGACGACGCGTCCCAGGTCGGCTGGCGACTCGGTACCGGCGAGAACGACGATTGCAGCATCGGTCATGCAGCCGTCTCTCGTAAACGGACGGTAACCGACGTTGTCCGAGCGTGCGTGCCGGACACACGACCGATCGTCGGGACGGTCGACGACTCGGTCGAGACACGGTCTGAATCGTCGCAAGCGCGGTTGACACGATCGAGCTCGAAACTGACCGCCGCCTCGAGTTCTGGAGGTGCCGCCGCATGACCTCCGATATCGAACTCGACGGCGAGACGCTGACGCCCGAAGATGTCGTCGCCGTCGCCCGAGAGGACGCCCGTGCCGTCGTCCCCGAGTCGGCCCGGGAACGCGTTCGGGAGTCACGCCGGCGCGTCGAGGACGTGATGGACGGCGACGAAGCCGTCTACGGACTCAACACCGGCTTCGGCGAACTCGTCGACGAGCGGATTCCACCCGAGGACCTCGAGACACTCCAGCACAACCTGCTTCGCAGTCACGCCGCGGGTGCGGGTCGTGACCTCGAGCGCGAGGAGGTCCGTGCGATGATGGTCGCCCGGATCAACGCGCTCGCGAAAGGCTACTCCGGAATCCGCGAGGTTGTGATCGACCACCTCCTTGCGTGCTGTAACGAGGGCGTTCATCCCGTCGTCAGGTCCCGGGGGAGCCTCGGTGCGAGCGGCGATCTCGCACCGCTTGCCCACATGGCCCTGGTTCTGGTCGGCGAAGGCGAAGCGATCGTCGAGCGCGACGGCGGCGACCGCGAGCGTCTCCCCGGCGATCAAGCACTCGCCGAAATCGGTCTCGAGCCGCTCGCTCTCGCGCCGAAGGAGGGACTCGCGCTGATCAACGGCACGCAGTTGACGGTCGGCCTGGCCGCGCTCGCGGTCGTCGACGGCGACCGGCTCGTCCGTGCGGCCGACGCTGCGGGCGCACTGACGACCGAGACGAGCCTCGGGACGACCGCGACCTCGGACCCCGCGATCCACGACGTGCGACCGCACGACGGGCAACGGAAGAGTGCTTCCGCCGTTCGGCAGCTGACGGCCGGCAGCGAGGTCGTCGAAGCCCACCGCAACTGCGACCGCGTCCAGGACGCCTACTCGCTTCGGTGTCTCCCGCAGGTCCACGGAGCCGTTCGTGACGCCCTCGAGCACCTCCGTGAGGCCGTCGCGGTCGAGCTCAACAGTGCGACGGACAACCCGCTCGTGTTCGCGCCCGACGATGTCGTCGATCCGGAACGCGCGTCCGGCACCGATCGTGCATCCGTACTCTCGGGTGGTAACTTCCACGGCGCGCCGCTTGCCCTTCGTCTCGAGTACGTCCGGCTCGCACTGACCGACCTCGCCGCCATCGCCGAGCGACGAATCGACCGCCTCCTGAATCCGAACCTGCAGGAACCCCACCTCCCGCCCTTCCTCGCGGCTGACAGCGGCGTCGAGTCGGGATACATGATCGCCCAGTACACCGCCGCCGCGTTACTCAACGAAATCCGGTCGATCGGCCCAGCCTCGAGCGACAACACGCCCGTCAGCGGCGGCCAGGAAGATCACGTCAGCATGAGCGCGGGGTCGGCCCTGGGCGTGCGAACGGCCCTCGAGAACGCCACCTGGATTCTCGCAGCCGAACTCGTCTGTGCGACCGAAGTCGCGGCGTACGTCGACGACGCGTTCGACGGCGACGAGTCGCTCTCGCTTGGTACCGGGACGGCCGCCGTTCGGGACCTCGTCCGCGAAGTCGTCCCGCCGCTCGTCGAAACCGGCGACCGACCGGTCCATACCGATATCGAGACCGCCAGCGCGTTGGTCACCGACGGGCTCGTCGACGAGGTTCTCGAGAGCGTACTCGAGGAGTCGGACCGGAGCTGATACGAATTGCTGTAACTACGTGCTGCCGACCGCCCGAACGGGTCGGCGATCCGGGGTAATTGGCCACAGTAAACCGTACAGGGCCGATTCCGTGTCCGACCCAGTAAACGGCCGTCCGGCCTGTCCTCGGCTCGTGCTCGGATAAGGTTATACGCCTCGAGTCCGTAGCCGTCGCTGCCTTCAACCTCGGAGGCCATCGGGTGCGAGGAAACCCATTCGAACCCCACCACCTACCGTCCTCGCAGCCCGGAACCGCTTTCTGCACGGTCTGTCCCCACGTTCGCGTGTTCGTCACTCGTTACAAACATCGTTACAAACCGTCCAAAGGGTACTGACCGGCCGCCCCAATCGCTCGAATCCGGCGATATCAATCGGTGTCCGCGGGCGATTTACCGTGCTCCTCGAAGAATTCGCCGAGAACCGTCTTGAGCCCTTTCCGGAGATGTTGGTGCATCGTCGGTGGCGATACGTCCATCATCTCGGCGATCTCCTCGCCCGTGCTCTCGCGGGGCCAGTCGAAGAACCCTCCGTAGTAGGCGAGTCGGAGGGTCGTGAGCTGGCGTTCCGTGAGTTCGTCGAGAATGCGGTCGCGACGTTCCGCCGCGGTCCTGATCGGTCGATCCACGTCTCGACGGGCGACCAGTTCCGTGTTCTCGTAGACGACCGACAGCGCTTCCGCGATCTCCCTGACGTCTGCGTTCTGTGGGACCTCGATCAGACAAGTACCGATCCCATCGGTGACCGTGACGTCTTTGAGCGTCGCACCGTGGTTCGCGAGCGTTCGGACGCCCGACTCCGAGAGCCGCAACTCGAGCGTACACTGCTCCGACCCGTCGTGGATCACTCGACTCTCCTCGATCGACTCGTGGGCGTTCGCCGCTTCCAGTACCGTCTCCCCGCTGATTCCGTCGACGTTCACGAACTGGTAGGTCCGGCCGTCGGCTCCCGTTCCAGCCCACTCGAGCGAGCAGGTACAGTCGTACTTTTCCGAAAGATCGAACGACAGGGAGTCGCCGCCGTCGATGCGAAACTCGAGTTCGATGACGGAATCGGCAAACAACAGTTGGCGGTTTCGGACGGCCATGATCGCAAAGCCCATCGTCTCGCCGAGGAGTTCGAACCCGGCCTGTTCGCTCTCACTGAAGGCGTCTTCACGGCTCGCGAGCACGGAAAGCACTCCGTACGTGACGTCCTCGTGGACGATCGGAACGGCAATCGCAGCCCGAACCTCGTCCTCGCAAGCGGCGTCCTCGAGCGCCGGTGGGAGCGAGTTGTTCTCGAGGACGTGATTGACGGTCTCGACATCACCCGTCCGCGCGACCCGCTCGACCGGGCGCTCGTCCTCGATGTCGATCTCCCGAACGCGCTCGAGGTAGGTCTCCGCCTCGCCGGCATCCGTCCGATAGGCGAGATCGCCGTCGACGGACTGCTCGGCGATCCAGGCACCGGAGTAGAGGTCCGACGCGACCAGTTGTTCGCAGGCGGCTTCCTCGATGGCTTCGCGCGTCGACGCCTCGACGAGTGTTTCGATAACCCGACGCACCACTGCGTTGATCCGGTTCAGCGTCTCGAGTTCGGCCCGGCGGGACCGAAGTTCCTGTTCCCGTTCGGCCCGTTCGGTGATGTCTCGGGCGAGCCAGACGACGGCTCGCTCGCCGTCGATCCGGTCGTCGACCGGGACGACGCGAGCCTCGAACCTGCGGATGCCATCGACGGTTTGTGCATCGTACTCGATCGACTGGACTTCGCCCGTCTCGAGTGCGCGGTCGATACACGAGAGCAGGCGTTTCGCCTCGTCGTCCGGAAACGCGTCAGTGACGTGTTTCCCGGTCAGCTCTTCGGGCGACATCGTATACAGCGCGACGGAATCCCGGCTCATCTTCGTCTCGAGGTAGACCCCGTCTTCGTTGATGACGAACGCCTCGTCCGGGAGTTCGTCGGCGATGATGTGTTGATACTCGACGTTGGCCGACGACTCCGTCGATCGCGAGGACACGGACTCGAGAATGCGATCCGTCGGATCGCGAACGTCCTCGACCGGGACGTACTCGTCGGCGTCGACCCGCACCGCCGTCGCCGCCAGTTTCTCACTACCGGTCCAGGGCGCGACGACCGTCGGTACGTCCGCCTCGACGAGATCACCGCGGACCCGCTCGAGCAGCGCCTCGAGCGTTTCCGGCTGCGGACCTCGGAGTTCGACCACGATCCCGTCGGGTGCTCCCGGCTCGACGGTCGCGTCATCGGCAGCCCTCGAGATGTGCTTTGCGTCGTCGCAGGCCTCGGACGACGAGATGGTCGTATCGATTCGTATCTCGACTCCGTCGTCGCCCGACACCTGCTCGACCGGGATGACGGCGAGTTCGGCGACGCCCTGCAGCAGTTCACACAGCCGACTCTCTTCGTACGATACGGTCGTAACGACGGCGATCACGTCGCCTCGGGACTCCCTTTGTTCACACGTCATTCGCGACCTGCCTTCTGTCCGGTTCCCGTTCGTTTTTCGATCACGTCCCGCAACAAGAATGTGATGGTCTACCCCCTCCTCGGTCGATTCCGTGAGCGGCGTTTCTCCGTCTCCGATCGCTACGGCAGAAATCGAGCCGGACGGGAACGTGGTCCACCCGGCCCGTCCGGCCGACGTGGGACTCGAAGGTCTCGAAAACGTCGCTGCGGCTTCGAACGCGGCGTTACAGTTCGCCTTGGTCCTTGAGGTCCTCGACGACGTCGTCGACGAACGTCTCGACGTCGTCGTACGGGAAGTCCCCGCCGGAGGTCTTCGTGTTCAGTTCCATCGCAGTCATCGAGAAGTCACCGGACTCGAACGTCGTGCCGGGCCCGTTCGGCAGAGCCGGTACGAGGTCCATCGGACTCGAGATCGGGTAGTCGGCCTCTTCGAACGCGTCGATCATCTGCTCGCGGATTTCGGATTCGTCTGCCATTGCACCTCATAGTTGCGCACCATAAATAATAAATCTGTTTACTGGTCCCGGTGGCATGCTGATATTTTAGCTATCCGGATATACGTCGGACGATAGGTGGGGATCGGTGTCTCTCAAACACCAGTTTACGGCGATGGAGGGCGACGATTCGCGTTCGGAACGACAACGCGACACCGGCGGGGATACCCCGCAGCTTAATCGACGGCCTAGCCGAACGCCCGTCGTCGTTCGCGTTGGCCCCGAACGTGTCTCCAACTGAATATTTCTCCGTAACAGTAATGCATTAGTAGCGCGCAGAGTCCGGGTATGGCCAAGGATACCGTCAGGTACCCCGACGAGGTCGTCGAAGAGATCGACGCGCTCGTCGAAGACGGTATGTTCGAGAGCAAATCCGAGTTCTATCGGTTCTCCGCGGAGTACGTGCTCACGCTGATCAACCCCGACCACGAAGTCGAGACGTTCAATTTCGACGAGATCAAGTCCGAGATCGATATCACCGAGGAGGACCACGCCAAGGCCCTGGGTACCGACGGTGGGACGTTCTTCCTCGATGCCGTCATCACGGTCCGAAAACACGGGCTGCGCGGGGATTACGAGGCTGCCGAGCGGTACATCGACACCCACTACGACTCGACCGACCAGGAGTGTATCATCCTCGAGGAACTGCTGGGGACCTACCGCAACAGTTCCAGATAACCCAGAGCTCAGAAGGGGTCACCGAGAGCCTCGAGATCGACGTGTTCTTCGACGAGCGTGGCTGCGCGATCGTAGGGAGAGTCCGTGTCGTTCGGCCCTGCTCCGTTCGTTCGATCCGAGGACACCGTCGCGCCCGGCAGCTCGACTCCTGCCTCCCGTGCGACCGACTCGAGAAAGGCTCGGCGAACGGTTTCGTTGTCGAACAGCCCGTGGAGGTACGTGCCGAGCACCTGACCGCACGCTGCGCTCGCATCCCCGAGGGGCTGCGAAACGGTCTCGAGGGTTCGGGTACGGCCCGCGTGAATCTCGTAACCCGAGGCCGTTCCCGTTGCGCCGGCGAGCAACGGCGTCGCCGACCCGTCGACGGAGACCGTGGTACGCTCGAGGTGTTTGTCGGCTTCGAATCGGGTTTCGACCGGGAGCAGCCCCAGCCCCTCGACGGTGTCGGCCGTGCCGGTTCCCTCGAGTGTCGCGTTCGTGACCCGCTCGCCGAGTTGCTGGTAGCCACCGCAGATTCCGACGATCGGGCCGTCGAAACGCGACAGCGCCTCGGCGAAGCCCGCTTCGCGGAGCGCGAGCAGGTCGTCGACGGTGTTTTTGGTGCCCGGGAGGACGACGGCGTCCGGCCCGACGGCAGCGAGTGGGTCCCGAGGCTCGCTCGAGTCCGCTCGCATACTGTCCTCGCTTCCACGTTCGCGCTCGAGCGGGACGAAAACCACCGAGACGCCGGGCTCGGCGGCCAGTGCCTCGAGATCGGTCGCGTTCGAGATTCGGGGCAGCCGGGGGACCGCAATCCGGACGCGTTGCTCCGGCGGTACGCCGTCGTCGTCACCGAGAACGCCACGCTCGCCTTCGCCGGGAAGCGCGACGCTGTCCTCCTCGGGGAGCCCTGGGTCGTCGTAGGGGACGACCCCCAGTATCGGGACTCCAGTCCGGGACTCGATCTCCGCGATACCGGGCTCGAGCAGCGACGGATCGCCACGGAACTTGGTGACGATCGCGCCGGCGACTCGTTCGCGAACGTCCTCGGGGAGCAACTCGAGCGTACCGTAGAGGCTGGCGAACGCGCCGCCACGCTCGATGTCGACCAGCAGGAGGATCTCGGCGTTTGCGAACCGGGCGGTCTCGATGTTCGCCAGGTCGCGGTCGTGGAGGTTGATCTCGGCGATACTGCCGGCCCCTTCGGCGACGATCACGTCGTGGTCGGCGGCGAGCCGGCGGTACGACTCTGCGGCCGCGGCCCGCGCTCGCTCCCAGTGATCCTCGTAGTAGCTGCCGGCCGGAACGTGTTCCACTGCTCGACCCTGGATCACGAGTTGGCTCTCCCCGTCGCCGCGGGGTTTGAGCAACACCGGGTTACAGTCGGTCGTCGGCGTCGTCCGAGCCGCTCGAGCCTGGACGAACTGGGAGACGCCGATCTCGCCCCAGCGGCCGGAGTCGGGTTCGCTCGTCCCGTCTCTCCGCTCGTCGCTTGTGGTGTCGTCCCCCGTCGACGTAGAGCCTGTCGACACGGAGCCCGTCGACACAGAGCCCGTCGCGCGAGCGACCACTCGAGCGTTGTTACTCATGTTCTGGGCCTTGAACGGCGCGACCGAGACGCCGCGGTCGGCGAGTAATCGACAGACTCCGGCCGCGACCGTCGACTTGCCGACGTGACTCGCGGTGCCGGCGACCAGCAGGGTTCGGGTCATCCGCTCGTCCGCGAGTGCTACCGCGGCACCTATCGTCCTGTCGGTTCCGGCTGCATCGTCGCTGTCGGTCGCCGGACTCGAGGTGAGCTTGCCGCTACTCCTCGTCGTGGGCCGGCTCCGGCGGCTGCCCGTCTTCGAAGTCGACCTCCTCGCCCGGGTGGGGTTCGATGTGACTCAGAATCTCGTGGGGGACGTAGCCGACGTTGTGTCCCTGCTCGTCGTGAAGCACGACGCCGTGTTCGTACTCGCGGAAGTCGAAGCAGTCGATCTCCTCGTAGGAGTTTCCGGGTTTGTAGACGACTCGCATGATAGTCGTATCAACGGATTGGCTGTTCCCGGTAGCCCTTGCAGACGAAAGTCCGTTAGGCCGGCCGCGATACGTCCGCCCGTTCGTCCCTTTCGATCGCGCGCTTTCGCGGTCGACTCCCTTCGATCGTCCCCTCGCCACCCTCGCCGTGGCAATCGTCGGGGTCCATCTTTTGCTCGCGACTCCCGTCTCACCGGTATGACGAGCCAGCGGACTCGAGCGAGCGGCCGGGAGGCGTCTAGCGAGCGTCGTCGGTTCCTGCTTTCGGCGAGTACCGTTGGCTTCGGGTTGGGCGCGGTCGTCGACGTCGTTCTCTTCCACCTGGTCTTTCAGACCCACCACCTGCTGTCGGGGGCGTACGATCCCTACAGTTTCGAGGGACTGCGGACGAACGTCATGTTCGACGGGCTCTTTCTCGGGGTGATGCTCGGCGTGATGGGCCTCGGTATCGCCGGCTGCTGGCGGCTCGTCAACGGCTCCGCTACCCGGTTCTCGGCACGGTACGCCATCGGCGCGCTCGTGGTCGGCATGGGTACGTTCAACGTCGTCGACGGCGTCGTCAGCCACTACGTGCTCGACCTGCATAACGTGGTCCACGGGACGGTGGCCTGGAACCCCCACTGGCTCGCGGTGAGCCTCGCCCTGCTCGCCGCCGGCGGACTCCTGCTCCGCTCGGCGGACGGCTACCGCGTTCGGCCGTGAGTGGGTCGCGACGCGTGGACGGACAGCCGGCGACCGTCGACGGTCGTCGCTTCGAGCGATCGCATCTCGTCGACGTTCGGCGGAACGTAGACGCCCCCGGGCGGATCGACGACGAGCTCGCGCCAGGCGTCGTCGCGGCCGAGCGTCCGCCGACCCCGGCGAGTCGCTTCCCTACGCCGGGACAGCCCGCGAGGGACCCGACCGACGCGGCTCCGACGGTGGCGAGAACGGTTCGGCGATGCACTCCTCGGACGGACGAGTTCCCGTCGCAAAGAACACCGGGCTGTAGCTGCCGTCCTACCGATCGGCTCTGTACTGTCGCTGCCAGCGTGGCCCCGCGCGACTCGAGAGGACGTATCCGACGAGGCCGAAGCCGAGTCCGGCCCCTGCGAGTGCAGTTCCCGACGCGATCGAGGGCGGAACGACGACGAAGCCGACCACTAACGCGGGAACGAGCGCGACGGCGACGCCGAGCGTGAACGTCCCGAAACGGACGGCGTCGAAGAGAAACTCGTTCGGGTCGAAGCCGGCGACGTACACGGTGAGCCCGTAGTAGTAGAGGCCGTATCCCGCGAGCAGAACGGCACCGACGACGGCGTCGAGCAGCGTCGCGCCGAACCAGCCCACTGCCGCGAGATAGGGGACGAGAACGGTCGGCGCGCCGACGAGGACGAACGCCGTCCGCTTGGCCCGGAACACGTCCGCGATCCCGACCGGATAGATTCGGTAGGCCTCGAGGTCGTCGAACTGGGTCAGCCAGTTGTAGGTCGTAAACGCCGACAGGCCGAGCACGCCGCCGAAGAAGACCCCGGGCGCGGGCTCGATCCCCGTAATCGATCCGACGATGCCGACCAGCGCCGCGACGAGGGCAAAGAGGATCGTCGCCGAGACCAGCGGCTTCCAGACGCCGCCGGAGGACCGGGAGAGATCGAGCAGCGTCTTCGCGACGAGTGCGTTCGTTCCCGGTTCCGAGCCGTCCCCGAGCGGCAGGCGGTCGCTGAGGCTGACGAAGCGATCACCGACGGTCCGCGTCGGGCGGCCGTACGTCGGGTCGTACGCCGCGACCGCCACGACTGCGAGGAGGAGGGTCCCGACTGCCGTTCCGGCCGCAACGGGAAGACCGGCCTCGAACGGGACCACGACGGCCCGAACGGCCGCTCCCACACTGTCCACGAGCCACGCGCCGGCGACGGCGACGGCGATGGCCGCCGCAAACGCCCAGGTCGGCACGCCGCGGGTTCGGGCCGCGATAGCGGCCACGGTGACGGCCATCCCGGCCGCGAAGGCAAGCGAGAGCGACAGCCACAACGCCCCGACGGTCGCTGCGATCGCTCCCGGCGACGCCGTCGGCGCGAGGACGATCCCCGAGGCGGCCATCGGTAACACGAACACGACGGCGTAGAAGAGCGCGTCCTTCAACAGGAACAGGCCGAGCAGTCGCCGACGGGACAGCGGCAGGGTCGCCGCGGTTCCCAACAGAAAGGAGAGTTCGCCGAAGACGTTCTCGAGCATATCCGACCCCGCGAACGCCGCCGTCCCGCTGTAGAGGCCAAACCCCGCAGTAAGCAGGTGGACGGAAAGCAGGAGCGTCTCGTCGGTGAGCCCACTTCCGCCGACGCTCTCGAGCAAGGCGTACGCTCCGGTCGCGGCCAGCGCGGCGACGACGAGGGGGAACGCGGCGAACCGCCAGCCGCCGAACAGCCCCGCGTGGAGTCGCCACTCCTCGCGCAGCAAGGCAGCGAACAGGAGCCGCGTCCTCGAGTCGTCGTTCCAGGTTCGACTTCCTCGCGAATCGCCACCGCCGTCGGCGTCCGGGGTCATGGCTCGGTGGCCTCGCGGTTCGGCTCGTCGATGTCGTCGATGCCGTCCTCGACGATCCGTCGAGCAGACGCGGGCAGGTCGCGAGCCTCTGCGTCGGTCACCTCCTCGAGGAACACTTCGAGCAGCGGGTCGGCATCGGCCGGCGGGTCCTCGAGCGAGCGTTCGGTGACCGTTCGCCCGTCGGCGACGATTCCGACACGGGTACAGATCGACTCGGCTACTTCGATATTGTGCGTCGAGACGAAGACGGCGTTGTCGTCGGCCGCGTACGCGACGAGGAACCGCTTGACCTGTTCCTGGACGAGGGGGTCGAGGTTCGCCAGGGGTTCGTCGATCAGGACCGCGTCGGGTTCGTGGAGGAACGCCTGGGCGATCATCACCTTCTGCTGTTGGCCACGCGAGAGGTCGGTGTGGAGCGTGTCGAGTTTCCCGCCGAACCCGAGCCGGTCGGTCCAGCGGTCGATCCGCTCGGCGACGTACGACGGCTCGAGGTCGCGGACGCTGCCGACGAACTCGAGGTACTCGCGGGGCGTGAGAAAGCTCGGTGGCGACCCCTGTTCGGGCAAGATGCCAACGTGCCGTCTCGTTTCGATCGGCTCGGTGGTGGGATCACGGCCCAGTACCCGAACCGTCCCCGCGTCGGGTTCGATCTGTCCCGTCAGTGCCCGGATCGTCGTCGTCTTCCCGGCCCCGTTCGGTCCGAGAAAGCCGAACACCTCCCCGCGGTCGACGCGAAACCCCATCTCGTCCACGGCGCGGACGGACCCGTACGACTTGCACAGCCCCTCGACCCGAATAGCAGCCATCCGATCGGGCAGGTTCGCAGTGGTCAGTTATAGCCGTGACGGCACCGGAGATTCGGGATGAGCGGAAAGACGAACCTGTTCGGGACGTGGGTCAGCCAAGCGCCGCTCAAAACTCCGTCCCGCGACGGGCCCGCTGGCCGTCGTCCATCGGGTGGCGCTGCTTGCGGACGTTGGTGATCAGGTCCGCACGGTCCGTGAGGTACGTCGGTTCCTTGTGGCTCCCCGACAACACGAGTTCGAGGGCCTCGGGCTTGTCGTCTATCAGGGCGAGCACGTCGTCCTCGCCGATCAGGCCGCGGTCGGCCGCGTAGAGTACCTCGTCGAGCACGAGCATGTGGACGCCTCCTTCGGGCGACGCGTCGAGATCGATCGGCTCCGAGAGATCGGCCGCCGACGCCGCCTCGAGGAGCTCACGGGCGCGCTCGAGACCGGCCTGTGCCTGGGCCTGGTGTTTCTCCTCGTCGCTGCCGTCGGCCATCCCGTGCCAGCCGTAGTGGCCGAGGTTCTCGTAGCTGAAGCCTGGAAGAGCGGCGATCGCGTTGTACTCGCCGCGGACGGCCTCGACGCTCGAGGCACCGCCTTTCATAAACTGGAGCATGTGAACGCGGTAGCCGTGGCCGGCCGCACGCATGCCCATCCCGAGCGTGGCGGTGGTCTTCCCTTTCCCGTCGCCCCACCAGACCTGGACGAGGCCGAACTCCTCGGGAGCTGTGGCCTCGATCCGTTCGGTCTCGGGTGTCTTCCCTCGCCCGGGCGTGTTCTCGACCGTGGACGGCCGCTCGTCGTCACTCATAGGAAGTCCCTCGCTCCGACGCTACATGTAGACACCGGACCGACACGGCCCTCCCGACCCCAGCGACTGTCCGGTCGAGAATCCGACCAAACGTGTCATGTGGCTCCGTTCCTAACACGTTCGTATCCCATGTCACTCGGTGTCTCGTCGCCCGACGGGTCCCCCGATATCGCGTCGGTAGTCGCTGCCCTGGACGACGCCGACTGTCGCGCCATCGTCGCCACCCTCGAAGACCCCCTCACGGCGCGTGAACTCTCCGATCGGACCGACCTCCCGCTGTCGACGACCTACCGCAAACTCGACCGGCTTCGGGAGGCCGATCTGGTGACCGAAACCGTCGGCGTCCACTCACGTAACCGGCAGGAATCCCGGTACGTCGCGGACCTCGAGCGGGTGTCGATCTCCCTCACGGACGACCGCGAGTTCGCCGTCGACCTCGAGCGGTCGAAGACCGGATCGGTGGGCCTCTGGTCCGAACTCCGGCGGGAGCTTTGAGGTGACACCGTGTCGGGCCGGGATGGCGATACTCAAGTGAGCGGCTGACGACGGGACGATATGGTACGGCTCCTCTCGGACGACGACATCGCGACAGTCCTCGACCTCGAGGCGCTGTTGCCGGTCGTCGCCGACGCCTTCCGGAAGCAAACCACAGGTGAGGTCGAACGCCCCGAGCGACCGCATTACCCGTTCGGTGCGGGGCTCGAGACCGACACGAACGCGGGCGAAACGATCGGCGAACCGAACGGAACCGGACTCTGTATGCCGGCGTACGTCCACGGAGCCGACTACGTCGCCACGAAACTCGCGACCGTCGTCGAGGACAACCCCGAGCGGGGGCTCCCGACCGTCACCGCCCAGATCGCCCTCGCGGACGCCGAAACGGGCCAGCCAGTCGGCTACCTCGCGGGCAACCGAATCACCAGCGCCCGGACCGGCTGCATCGGCGGGCTGGCTGCCCGGGAACTCGCTCCCGGGACGGACCCCCTCGAGGTGGGCGTCATCGGCGCTGGCACGCAGGCCCGCTGGCAGACCCGTGCGATCGCCGCTGCGGTCGACCGCGAGATCGCGTCGGTCCGCGTGTACTCGCCGAGCGATTCCCGCCTCGACTGCGCCGAGGATCTCGACGCCGAACTCGCGGCGTCGGTGACTGCCGTCTCGAGCCCCCGTGAGGCCGTCGAGGAGGCCTCGGTCGTCGTCACCGCGACGACGAGCACGGAGCCGGTGTTCCCGGGCGACGCCTTGGAACCGCCGACGCTCGTGATCGCAATCGGCGCGTACACCCCCGAGATGCGCGAACTCGACGCGGAGACGATCGAGCGCGCAGAACGGATCGTCGCGGACGTTCCCGAGGAGGCACTCGAGACCGGTGACCTACGGGAGGCTCCTGACCCCGAGTACGACATCGAGCCGCTAGGTGAGGTGTTGGTCCAGAGCGACGACCAGGGGTCCGGAGACGAAAGTGCGACCGGAACGGGAACGGTCGTCCTCGAGAGCGTCGGGTCGGCCGTGCTAGACGCCGCAGCCGCAGCGGTCGTCTTCGACCGGGCGCTCGATCGAGACGTCGGGACGACGGTATCGCTGTGAATCCATCGCGTCGGCGTGGTCGCGCCTCGAAAGCAACCTGCTCGAGATGTGAACGGCCACGGAACTGAAGTAGACGGTCCGGGTAGTAGGAGAGCGTCAGTAGACCTTTCAGGTGGGCTGACTGTATATGGAGACAATGAAGACCGACCGCGGCCGCAGTGTACGTACCGGGTGCAGGTGTGGGAACCGGCGGGGGAGCAACGCGACGGTGGGTGATACGCCGTGACGGTTCGATCGGTTCCGATCGTCGACCGCGTCTCGGACGCGTTCTTCGCGCTCGATACTGACTTCCGATTTACCTATCTCAACGACAGAGCCGAGACGCTGCTGAAACGGTCTCGAGAGGACCTCATCGGGCGAGTCATGTGGGACGAGTTCCCCCAGACCGTCGAGACGCAGTTCCCCGACGGTTTTCACCGGGCGATGGACGAGCAGGTCCCCGTTACTTTCGAAATCTACCACGCCCACCTCGAGACCTGGTTCGAAGCACGGGCCTACCCCTCCGAGACCGGGCTGTCGGTGTACATGCGCGACGTCACCGAGCGCAAGGAACAGGAGACGACTATCGCACAACACGCCGCGGTCATCGAGGCGATCGAAGACGGAGTGATCACGCTCGATCGGAACCGAAAGATCGTCTCGGCCAACGGCGCGATGGAACGGCTACTCGGCCGCGATCGGACGGAACTGGTCGGTGAACACGTCGAAATCGTTCCCGAAATCGCCGACATCGAGGATCAGGACGCCGTCGAGATGGGACGGGCGATCGCCGACGTCGACGTCGGGAGCGCCGAGAAACGACAACTCGAGACGCGGATCGCCCGTGCTGACGGCGTCGATCGGATGGCCGAAATGCGGTTCGTCCCGATCGAGGACGAGGCAGCGACGATCGCCGTGATCGTTCGCGACATCACCGACCAGCACGAGTACGAGCGGGTCGCTGCCTCGCTACACGAAGTGACCCGCTGGCTGCTCGAGTCGGACGATCCCGAGGAGATCTGTGCGATCGCAGTTCACTCGGGCAGCGATCTGCTCGATTTGCCCATCAGCGGGATCTGGCTGCTCGACGACGAGCAAGGCTACCTCGATCCGGTCGCCGGGACTGCCGGTGCCTACGAGGAGTTCGGCGGGCTACCGCGGTTCAATCCGGGTGACGGGCTCGTCTGGCAGGTCTTCGAAGGCGGCGATGTCGAGCGGTTCGACGACCTCTCCGACGCTGCGGAGCTTTACAACCCGGAGACGCCGCTTCGCTCCGAGATCATCGCGCCGATCGGCACCCACGGCGTGCTCATGACCGGCTCGCTCGAGCCGGATCGATTCGACGAAACCGACGTGGAACTGCTCTCGACGCTGGCCGAGAACATCCGTGCAGCGCTCGAACGAGCCGAACGCGAGCGCATCCTCCGTGAACGCACCGAGGCACTCGAGCGTCAAACCGAGCGCCTCGAGGGCGTCGCAAACGTCCTCTCGAGTGACCTGAAACAGCAACTCGAGACGGTTGCCGATCGACTCGACGAGGACGACGCGAAACAGGACGAACTCGGGTGGGAGTTCCCGCTCGCGGAAGACTCCGTCGAGACGACGTTGGACCGCGCCGAGCGACTCGTCGACGACGTTCGGGAGTTCGCCCGCAGCGCGTCGACCGTGGGAACCCGAAGCCGCGTCAGACTGGATCGTGCCGTCGAGGCGGCAGCAACCACCTCGCGGCTCGACGAGGACGAGGTCGTCGTCGAACGGCCAGCGACCGTTCGGGCCGACGCGGATCGGCTGGTCAACCTCCTCGAGACGGCGTTCGACGATGCGGCTGCCCGCGATGGCGTCTCGTCGGACGATTCCGGTACCGAGGCTGGTACCGGAAACGGCACGCCGGACGTGACGGTTCGTGTCGGACTCGTCGGAGTCGACGAACCGGGTCAGTCCCGCGGATTCTATCTCCAGGACGACGCCGACGAATCGCCCGAGACGACCCACGAACGACTCCTCGAGTCGTCGCCGGCAAACGACGAGTCGTCGGAAGCCGAAACTGAGATCGGTCCGTCTCCCGGTGTCGGAGTCGGTACCGGTACCGCCGAGGGCCTGGGACTCGCGCTGGTACGTGCCATCGCCGAGGCCCACGATTGGGAGCTGTCGATCGAGACCGCCGGCGTTTCCACGGATGCGGACACGGACGCGGACACGGACGCCGACGCCGAATCCCGTACCCGAATCGAGATTCGGGAGGTCACCACGCTCGAGGTCGTAGACGACCCAGGTAGCGCGACACGTGAGCGTAAGCGTGAGCGTGAGCGCGAGCCTGACGCGAGACACGGAGCCGACGGTTCAGGTGTGTTTCACCGCGCCGACTCCGACGCAGGCTCCGGCGACAACACCGGGTAGCGGGCCGTCTCCGTCTCCGCCTCGGCAGGGCCCAGCACCAGGCGACTCGGTAGTCGAGACGTAGCTCCCCGGCGTCGGAGACTGGCTGTAGCTGCCCAACAGTGATCCGAGAACAGCTCTCCGTTACTCCTCGAGAACGGGCTCGGAACCGATATCCCGGCAGAGCTGTCGGTACTTTCCGTCTTCGAGTAACTCCGTCGTCGTTTCGGTGACCTGCACCCGCAGCGCCGCGAGTCGATCCTCGAGTTCGGCGTACTCCTGGCTCGACTCGCGTTCGGCCTCGGACTTTTCGGCGTCGAGCAGCGCCTTCTTCGACGCGAGCGCGAAAAACTCACGGAGTTGTTCGTCGTACGAGGAGCGCAACAGCAGTTGATCGACGATACGGAACAGTTCGTCTTTCGAGACGGGTTTGACGAGGTAGTCGTCGAACCCCATCCCGACGATGTCGAAGTCGGGTTCGACCGCGGTCACCATCGCGACGTAACAGTCGAGGTCGCGCTCGCGGATCGTCTCGAGAACGGTGTCGCCGGAGAGACCGGGCATCCGACGGTCCAGTAACACCACGTCGATCGTTTCGTCGATCGCTGCGAGCGCCTCGTCGCCGTCGTAGGCGGTCTCGACATCGTACTCGCTCTCGAGCCACGCGGCATAGAGGTTCGCGAGGTCGGGCTCGTCTTCGACGATCAGTACTGACGGCGTGTCTGTCCCCATCCAGCGAGATCCTCCGGACCTGTCGTCCGGTTGGTCGACTCGCAGCCGCGGTATATGAAAATACCGGCACGCGTCGCGGAACGGTACCGTGATGGCTCGTTCGAGAGAGACGAATTTGGACGCTGAAGGCACTAAGAGCCGATTAGATGCCCTATTTTGGCATGAAAACCGATACCGACTACCGGAGCCGTCCGTTCTACGCCAGTTCGTCTTCGATCGTCCCACGCAGCTCGCGGATCGTTTCGGCGTCGTACTCCTCGAGGGGACTTCCGTCGTCTGCATCCCCGATATCGACCGTGAGCGTGCCGTCTGTGGTCGTCGAGCCGAGCGAAGCGACCGGGGCGACGCCGTCGAACGCCTCGCGGACAGCCTCGGAATCGTTGGTCTGGATCAGGACGCGGCCGGGCTGTTCGTGGAAGAGCGCGCCCGCGACATCGTCTTCGGCGACCGGAAGCGAGACCTCGAGACCGGCCTCGTCGGTTACCATCTCGGCGAGCGCGACCGCGAGGCCGCCGTGGCTGACATCGTGGACGGCACGCGTCGACTCGTCGTCCGCGATCTCGGCGATCGTCTCGACGAGTGTGGCCGGCTCCTCGGGGACCACCGGGAACGCGTCGCTCCCCTCGAACCGGGCGAGATACTCCGAGCCGCCAAGCGAGAACTCGTCGGCCGCGAGGCCGCGGTCGCCGACCAACAGCAGATCGGTGTCCGCGTCGGGCACAAGCGACAGCGGCGGCGCGTCGTACCCGTCCTTGGTGCCGACCAGCGCGAGCGTCGGCGTCGGCGGGATCGGACCGGCCGCGGAGTCGTTGTACAGCGAGACGTTGCCGCCGACGACGGGTGTCTCGAGCGTGGCACACATGTCCGCGAGTCCGTCGACGATGCCCTCGAACCCGCCGTAGACGTCCGGCTTCTCGGGGTTGCCGCCGTTGAGACAGTTGACCGCCGCGAGCGGCGTCGCGCCTTTGGCCGCGACGTTGGTCGCGTTCTCGAGTGCAACCGCACGAGCACCGTCGTACGGTGCCGTCGAGGTCCAGTTCGGCGCGGCACCCGCGGAGATGGCGAGCCCTTGCTCGGCCTCGCGGATCGCGATAATCGCGGCGTCGTCACCCGGCCCGACGCTCGTCCGGACGCCGACTTCGTGGTCGTACTGGCGGTAGACCCAGCGTTTCGAGGCCGTGTTCGGACTCGAGACGACCGCTTCGAAGGCCTCTTCGAGGTCGATATCGGGACGATCGGTCTCCGGCTGTGCCGGCGCTTCGCTCTCGAGGTCGTTCATCGGCGCGCCCTCCCCGAGGAAGTAGGCGTCGACATCGACGACCGTCTCGCGCTCTCCCGATTCGCTCTGCTCACCGCTCGAGTCATCCGAGGCGCGTTGTGCCTCGCTCCCCTCGAAGGTGCAGACGTAGTTGCCCTCGGTGACCTCGCCGATCACGGAACAGCCCAGATCGAACCGGTCGGCGATCTCCTCGACGCGGTCGACGTTGTCGGGTTCGACCTCGTAGCACATCCGCTCCTGGGACTCGGCGAGCAGGATTTCCAGGGCGTTCATGTTCGGTTCGCGCTGGTGGACCCGCTCGAGTTCGATGTGAGCGCCCAGGTTACCTTTCGCGACCATCTCGCTCGAGGCCCCGCCCAGCCCCGCTGCGCCGAGGTCGCGGGCGGATTCGATCAGGTCTTCCTCGATCAGTTGCTCGTTGGCCTCGATCAGCAACTTCTCCGCGTAGGGGTCGCCGACCTGGACGGCGGGTCGGTCTTCGGTCTCGGCGTCTTCCGAGAGGTCTTCGCTCGCGAAGGAGGCCCCACCCAGCCCGTCTCGGCCGGTGGCGTTGCCGACGAGCACGAGCTTGTTACCGGGCTGCTGGGCTTCGGCGGTCACGAGCCGATCCTCGTCGGTCAGACCGACGCAGGCGACGTTGACAAGCGGGTTCCCCTCGTAGTCGGAGTGGAAGTCGACGCTGCCCGCGACGGTTGGAACGCCGATACAGTTGCCGTAGTGGCTGATCCCTTCGACGACGCCCTCGAACAGGTACTTCGAGTGTTCGCGGTCGAACTCGCCGAAGTACAGCGAGTCGGCCAGCGCGATCGGGTACGCACCCATCGAGAGGGTGTCCCGGACGATCCCGCCGACGCCGGTTGCAGCGCCGTCGAAGGGGTCGACGTAGGAAGGATGGTTGTGGCTCTCGATGCCCATCGTAATGTAGGTGTCGTCGTCCCCGGGTAGCGAGACTACTGCCGCATCGTCACCCGGCCCGACGACGACGTGCTCACCCTCACTCTCGAACGCCGAGAGCAGGGGCCTCGAGGAGCGGTACGCACAGTGTTCGCTCCAGAGGTTCTCGAACAGCGCCGCCTCTGCCGGGGTCGGCTCCCGGCCCAGCTCCTCGACGACGAGTTCGCGGTCCGAATCGGCAAGACTCATTCATCTAGGTGGTGAAAGTCGGGGGGTAAAGGGGTTTCCATATCCACGTTTGTGTATCACTCGTGGCGTTCTCGTATCGATTTCTCTCTCCCCTGAACGCCGGTGGGGGCGTCGAAACAGTTGCGTTCATCGGAACGGACGCGGCCGACCCTCTTCGAAACCCTTCGGAGCCGGACCCAGCGGACGAAACGGACCGAGGCGCTTTTCATCAGCCGAGGTAAACGTAGACACGTGCTGTCGGTCGAACTCCACGTCCACTCGTCGCTGTCCTACGACGGCCGAGACTCGGTGGAACTCATCCTCGAGCAGGCCGAAGCCGTCGATCTCGACGCCATCGCGGTGACCGACCACGACGAGATCGACGCCAGTCTCGAGGCCGCAGAGCGTGCTTCCGAGTACGGCCTCGTCGGGATTCCGGGTATCGAAATCTCGACCAAGGCGGGCCACGTGCTGGGGCTGGGCGTCGATGAGGCGATCCCACCGGGGCTCTCCTACGAGACGACGATCGAGCGGATTCGGGACCAGGGCGGGCTGGCGGTGATTCCCCACCCGTTCCAGGAGTCACGACACGGCGTGATGGGACGCATCTCCCGCGAGGAGCTCGCGAAGGGGGACGCGATCGAAGTCTACAACTCCCGGCTGCTGACCGGCCGTGCGAACCGGCAGGCCGAGCGGTTCGCCAAGTCCCGTAACTTGCCGATGACAGCGGGCAGCGACGCCCACATCAGCGAGATGGTCGGCCAGGCTATCACCCGCGTCGACGCCGACGAACGGTCGGCCGAGGCGATCCTCGAGGCGATCCGCCGGGGGAAAACCTCCGTCGAAGGGAAGCGAACGCCCTGGCACATCAGCGTCCGTCAGTTCGCGGGTGGCGTGACTCGCCGGGTCAGAAGTGGCTTGCTTGGGCTGATGGGTCCGGGGTCGCCATGAGCGGGACGGATCGTCCTGCCCTCCGCGGGACCGACGGTGAGACGGTACGCCAGGCACTCGAGTCGGCCGATCCACTTCCGGGAACGACCGGCTTCGCCGGCGAGACCGACGGATATCTCGTCCGAGACGTTCTCGGCCGCGAACCGCTGTTTCTCGAGACTGCCGATGGAGGGTCCCGGGACGATCCGTGGGCGTTCGAACCCGACGCGCTCGAGGACCCCGTCCCGTTCCCGGCTGGCGGCGTGCTCGAAACTCCCGAACTCGCCGCGACCACGGCGGCGGACGACATCGGCGAACGCTGGACGCTACCTGCGCCAGCCCCCGAACCCGACCCGGACACCGCACTCGAGGCCCTCGACGAAGCGCTCGTGACGGCGATCGACGCAGTGCCGGACGGCCTCGAGGCTGCAGTCGCCTTCTCCGGAGGTGTCGACTCCGCGCTGGTCGCCGAACTGCTCGACGCGCCGCTGTACGTCGTCGGCTTCCCCGACAGCCACGACGTCGAAGCCGCGCGCACGGCTGCGGCGGCGATGGGTCGGGAGCTCACCGTCGTCGAACTCGAGCCCGCGGACCTCGAGCGTGCAGTGCCGGAGATCGCCCGTGCGACCGGACGAACGAACGCGATGGACATCCAGATCGCGTTGCCGCTGTACCTGGTCGGCGAGCAGGTCGCGGCCGACGGGTTCGACGCACTCGCGGTCGGGCAGGGAGCCGACGAGCTGTTCGGCGGCTACGAGAAAGTGGTCCGGCTCGACCACCGCGTCGAGGCCGAGACCACACGGGGAGCGGTGAGAGAACAGATCCGTAGCCTGCCGGCACAGCTCCCGCGGGACGTCCTCTCGATCCGGGCGACGGACCTCGAGCCGGTCGCGCCGTTGCTCCACGACGCGGTGGTCGACGCCGCCCTTCGGCTCCCCGACGACCTGCTGGCCGACGAAGCGACCCGAAAGCGAGGCTTCCGTCGGGTGGCCAGACAGTATCTCCCCGAGGAGGTGGCCGAGCGGGACAAGAAAGCCGTCCAGTACGGAAGTCTCGTCGCCCGCGAACTCGACAGGCTCGCCCGTCAGGCCGGTTACAAACGTCGGATGGACGATCACGTCACGAAGTACGTCGCGTCGCTGCTCCCGGACGTGGAGACGCCGGTGCCGGTCGGCGACTCGGGCTCGGGATAGGTCAGGACGGAAGGGGACAGAGGCTCGCCGTGAACACTACCGTCCCGTCGGTCTCGTTTTTCGCTCCGTGTTCGACGCCCCGTTCGTGGTGGACGACGCCCGGTGCCTCGATCTCGTCGACGGTAGTTTCGCTCTCGTCGCCCTGGATCACCGTCACCGTTCCCTCGAGGACGTGGAACACGTTCGTGCTATCGGGATGATCGTGTGCCTCGAGTTCCGCGTCCGGCCCGAGGGCGAACGCTTTGACCAAGACATCGTCGGTGACGACCAGTTCCGCGGTTTCGACTTCGCCCGCAGCGGGCTCGAGATCGGCGATGGCGTCGGCGTATTCGTCCAGTTCCGGCGACATACACGTGCGTTCGACGAGCGGAAAGAAAACAACACCGCTCGAGGAGAGGGGAGAGAAGGAGAGGAGGAGAGGAGAACCACCAACACGACAAAAAACCGCGGGGCTCAGTCTTCGGTCTCTGTCGGCAACGCGTCGGCCGGCTCGTCGGACGTGTGCTCGGAGACAGTCTGTCGGTTCGCCGCGCCGATCTTGTCGGCAGTTTTGCCGACGAGGTCCTCGATGTGTTCCTGAACCGGGCTGTCGTCGTCTTTGACGATCGGACCCTTGCTGCCGTCGGCACCGAAGTCGGGGTGGATCGGCACGCGACCCAACAGTGGAACGTCGTAGTCGTCGACGATCTCGTCCGCCCCTTCGGTACCGAACAGCCCGTGTTCGTCGTCACACGACGGACAGACGAACGAACTCATGTTCTCGACGACACCGAGCACTGGCGTGTCGTGTTTGTTGAACATCTGGACGCCCTTCCGGGTGTCCTCGAGAGCCATCTCCTGGGGCGTCGTCACGACGACCGCACCGGTGACGGGCATCGACTGCAGCAGGTTCAGCGTCGCGTCGCCCGTCCCCGGCGGGAGGTCGACGATGAGGTAGTCCAGGCGACCCCACTCGACGCCCTCGAGGAACTTCATCATGAACTTGTTGACCATCGGTCCCCGGAGGATCGCGGGATCGTCGTCCTCCTCGGTCATAAAGCCCATACTGATGACCCGGACCCCATCGGAACGGGGCGGGACGATGTCCTCGTTTGGCATCACGCCGGGTTCACCCTCGATCGGGAGGATCTTCGGAACGTTCGGGCCGTGGATGTCGGCGTCGAGAATGCCGACCATCGCACCGCGTTTCTCGAGTCCGGCAGCGAGGTTGGCCGCAACTGTCGTCTTCCCGACGCCACCTTTCCCGGAGGCGACCGCGATGACGTTACGAACCTGTGGGAGAACCTGGTCATCGAACCCGTGTTCCTCGCCGACGTGGGCCCGCAGGTCCGCCTCGAGGCCGACCTCGTCACAGACCTCGCGGACGCGGTTTCCGACCTCCATCTCCGACGGCGCGTACGGCGCGTTGAGCGCGAGCGAGATCCGAGCGGTCTCGTCGTCGATCGTCACGTCGTTGACCAGCCCGAGCGTGACGATGTCCTGACCGAGGTCCGGGTCCTCGACGTCCTCGAGTTTGATCTTGAGTTCGTGTTCGGTGATACTCATATATCGTTGGTCGAAACGAGGGCCCCGACGGTCATACGTGTGATGGTTCGCCCCGCTAGCGGCGCATCTCTCCGTTGTGTCGTCGTTCCCGGACCGGTCCGCTGTCGACTTACCGACCCGGCGATCCGATCGGTTCCGGCGCGCCGCCGAAGAAGACGATCCCGAGGATCACGGTCAACACGAACATCCCGACCCACATCGAGGTCGTCAACCCGACGAGGTAGGTCACGCCGAGCAGCCCGGTCTTCGTGTCCCTCGGCGAGCCCGTAAACCACGCGATCACCATGATATAGATCGGAACCAGAACGACGCCGAAAATCAGCCAGGTCCCCGTATTCGGGAACCCGGTCAGTCCGTCGGTCCCCTCGTACCCGTGATAGAGGACCATCGAGAGCGTGGCGGCGAGGTCGACGACCGTCGTCATAGGGGACACACCACGTTCGAGGGGGTTTCGGTGGTGCATGCACGTGCAGGGAAGTTACGACCTGAGGAGCCTGGGTCGAAATCGAGGTGACGAGAACGGCCCTCTCGAGCGTACCGCGTCGATCGTAGTGAGGAACCGACTCGAGAGCTATCCGGGACAGTGTGCTGGCGTAGACGTGTCGCAGGCTGCTGGCATATTGACATCCTCCCCGCCCTGAAGCGCGGGGCTTTCTCCTTGCACTTCCGTAACAACTGCAACGATCTGCACACTGGTCGCCGATCCATCTGGCGAGCAGGTGCGCACTGACTTGCAGTGGCTGCTATAGTGAGTACGCCGGAAAAAACGGACGGTGCGGGCGAAACCGCGTCGCGCAGTTACGGCCCGGGGGAGCCGATCGGCTCCGGCACGCCGCCGAAGAAGATGATTCCGATGATCATGGTGAGGAAGAACATCGGGACCCACATCCCGAGGGTGATCCCCACGAGGTAGGCGACGCCCATCAGGCCCGTCTGCGTATCTCGTGGCTTGCCGATGAACCACGCGGCGATCATGACGTAGACCGGCACCAGCACGACCCCGAAGATGAGGTACGTCCCGATGTTCGGGAAGCCGGTTACGCCTTCGGTTCCGCCGACACCGGCGTACAGTGGCAGCATCGTGAGTGCCGTGAGCAGCGAACTCATGCTTTCACCTCCGAATCGGTTGCGCTTTCAGCGGGTTCTTCGTGCTCGTGTTCGCCGTGGCCGTGGTCGCCACGCAGGTGTTCGATCGCGTGGAGTTCGACCACGGGAACGAGCTTGGAGATGACGAGGAAGAACAGCGTCACCATCCCGATCGTGCCGAGTACCGAGGAGAGTTCGATCAGGCTCGGGAAGTACTCGCCGGGCGTGGCCGAGTAGATATCGAACGCGGGATACCAGAGGCCAGCGACGACGAAGTACGTCTTCTCGACGAGCGTCGCGATCAGCACCAGCACGGCCGCGCCGATCGCACGCTTCTTGTTGAACAGCGACGGGCGCAGCGTCGTCGCGAAGATATACGCGAGGACGCCAACCACCATCAGCATCGGCACGATGTAGGCCGGATGCGAGAGCTTCGAGGCCGTCGCGGCCTGGTGGTCGATCGTCGCGGAGAAGCTCCCGGCCGTGAGCTGCTGGAGCTGCAGCCAGAGGAACAGCAGGCAGAAGAAGCCAAGCCACAGCAGCAGGCCACGGAAGATGTCGTCAGTGATGATGTGATCCCAGTCGTAGGCACGTCGGAAGGCATACGAGACCAGGATCACGCCGCTGATCGCCGAAGTCAGTGCGATAGTGAGGAACTGTGGCCCCTGGATCGCGCCGAACCAGCCGGGGTAGGTCGGCAGCAGGGCGAACAGCCACGGAATGACGCCGCCGTGGAGCAACAGCGGTGCCATGATGATGATCGCGAGTGCGACCCACCAGACCATGCGTTCGATGACCTTGTCTTCCTTCTCGGAGTAGCCGATCGTCATAATCTTGTAGATCGGCTCGAAGAGGTCCGGTAGCTGATCGCGCATGCGCGTGACATCGTACCGGAGCGTCAGGCCGAGGTAGGTCGCGGTCAGGACGAAGTAGGCCGTAATGACCGTCACGTCCCACACCAGCGGCGAGTTGTTCACCGTGATGTGGTAGTGGCCGATGACGCTGGTGACCATCCGATCCGGACGGCCCATGTGGACGATAATGTAGAAGCCGGCCGCCGAGAGACCCGCGAGGGTCAGCATCTCGGCGAGGCGCGCGACCGGCATGTAGCGATCCATGCCGAGCAGCCGGACCGCAGCCGAGAGGATGATCCCGCCGTGGGCGATCCCGACCCACCAGATGAACGCGCCGATGTACAGTCCCCAGGTGACGCCGCCGCCGGTACCCCAGTCGGAGAGCCCGGTAACGCTCATCCCGACCCAGAGCTGGTAGAACCAGCCGATCAGGAAGATACCGAAGGCAAGCGACGCGACGCCGAACAGGGCGAGATACGGTTTCGAAATCTTGTCGATCCCGATCGGACGCAGGATGTCCTGCTCGTTCGGCGTTTTCGTACTCATGAGAACAACCCTCCGCCGACGGTGTCCTCGTCGAGCACGTCTTTCCGGTTGTCGACGATCTGAATCTCTCCGTCGGTCACCGTATCGTAGCTGAGCTGTTCGTACCGGGCACCGGTCCCCGTCGGCTCAGTCTGCTCCGCGTTCGGGCCGGGCTGTTGACCCATGTAGATGACGTTCGGGTTCGTGTCGTACTCCTCGAGCAGACGGAAGTTCGAGTCGGGGCTGCCAGTGAAGGCCTCGAGTTCCATCTGTGCGTCCCGCTCGTCGGGGCCGTCGAACTCTTCGTCCTCGTCGGTTTCGTCGGCGAGGCCGAGTCCGACCAGCACCTCTTCGCTGTCGTGGTCGAGCCCGTGGTCGGCGAGCGCATCGAGCGCTTCGCGGAAGTTGCGCTCGTGGTAGTCCAGGTCGTGGCTGTGGAGCTCTTCGTCGCCGTCGTACAACCCGTCGGAGACGATATCGACGGCCTTGATCAGCGTCAGCTCGTCCTCTTCGAGGTCCGTCGCCTCGAGGACGGACTCGAGGTCGTCGTCGACGCCGTCGAGGTCCTCCTCGAGTTCGTCGGCACTCGGTGGGTTGACCCGCCAGAGGGTGCGGCCGCGGGCTGGGTTGTCCTCGTATTTCTGGGGATCGCTTTCGGGGTCGTTCATGTCCCCGAACTGGATGGCACCTGTCGGACAGGCTTCCTCACAGGCCGTCGTTCCGACCTGACCTTCGCCCATCTGGCCGTCCTGTCGGGTCGGACACATCGTACACTTACTCATGACCCCACGTGGGGCGCGGCTGTCGACCCAGCGCCCGCGGTCGTCGGTCATGTGATCGCCCATCCCCTCTTCCTCGTAGTGTTCCTTGATAGCGTCGGCAGGAACGTCGGGCTCGTCCCACTGGAAGTAGTTGACGCCGTAGGGGCAGGCGACCTGGCAGTATCGGCAACCGATACAGACGTCGTAGTCGGTCAGGACGAGGCCGTCCTTGTCCCGCGTGTGACGGGCCGTCGTCGGACAGACCTTCTCACAGGGAGCGTCGGTACAGTGCTGACACGGACGAACGAGACGGTTCGCGGCCGCCCCGGCCGGCCGGGCCAGTTCGGACCCCTCGCCGGTCGCGCTCGGATCGTCGTACTGGAGGACGTACATCCAGTTGACGCCGGAGTCGAGCTGGTTCTCAGATGCACAACCGCTAACGCAGGTAAGACAGCCGTCACACCGGTCGAGGTCGATGGCCATCCCCCACTGGACGCCGTCGTCTTCGTCCTCGTCGGCCTGGGCAGCGGTGTCGCCGGCGCTTGGCTGAGGGGGCTCCTCCGGACCGTCGTCGACGGTACCCCACGCGCCGAGTCCGACGGCGGCCGCGCCGGCCCCCATCTTCTTCATGGCGTCGCGGCGGCTCTCTTCCCCGTCGCCCTCGAACTTCGAGAGCATCCGGGAGACGGTGCCCTCTTCGGAAGCCTCGGCCTGCATCTTCTGATAGGCTTCCTTGGTCGGGCGCTCGTCCTCGCCGAACTCCTCCATCACGTCGTCGTGATACTTCTCGTGGAATTCGGCTTCGGAAAGCTCGCCCTTGCTGACGCGGAACGCGTCCTGGGCCATCTGCATACCGAGTTCGGTATCGTACTCGGTATCGTCGAGCATCGTCTCGAGTTCGTCTTCCCACTCGCTTCCGAGTGGATGGAATGATTCATCGTCCGTACTCATCTGGCTAGAACACCTCTGTACACGGCGTTTTCGTAGAGCAGTAACTTGCCGGTACCCACTTTAATATGTTCATTCTGGTCCCCTAGCCCGCACTCACAACCAGACTTCGTTCAAGTATACACTCGATTTCCAAATACTGAGAACGGGCCCGAACTTGTTCGGGTATTCATGACCAGTAGTAACTATATCTGGTTCTCGAAAGGGAAATGTGATACTATAACACATTACGACGAGGCGAGCGAAAGAAAGCAGATCGGACGAACGAACTGCTCAGGCGACTCTCGATCCGCCGCGGAACCAGGCTGCCGACGGCCAGTTGGCGGCCGCTCTGGCCGCCTCGCCGCTCGAGTCTATGGTTTGACTGGTGGCGTCGACCACGGTCTGCCGGACGGTCTCCGGCGGCGAAACCGTCCGTATCGCCATCACCGGCGGCCACACTGGATCGCTGTCGGGCAGGAAGGTCAGTCCGCAGCGAGCTGTTGCTCGAGTGGCTCTTCCTCCTCGAGGCCCGGCAGGTCCTCGACGAAGCGTTTGATGATCGCCTCTTCGGCACGGTGGAGCGTCTCGCTACACGTCGATTTCGCGATGTCGAGGTGGCCCGCCAACTCCGTCAGCGAGCACTCCCGGGGCGTGTCGTAGTACCCCTGTTCGACGGCGGCGGCGACGACCTCGAGCTGGCGCTCCGAGAGTAGCTGGCTCTCGTGGAGCCGCTCGCGGACGTTCTCGATGCGGTACTGGAGCCCGAAGTGCTCGAGTTGTTCGGCCAGTTCCGCGAGGCGGTCCCGCGAGCCGGTCACTTCGATGGTCGCTTCGCCATCCCTGATCTCGACCGGCAGTTCGATCGGCATTCCCGACTCCTGAGAGGAGAAAAGCAGTAGCGGTGCCGTCGTCTCGAAGTGGATCGTCGCCTCGTTTTCGCTCCACTGGGCGAGCGTCAGTTCGGTAATCTGTGGATGGTCGTTCATCGCGTCGACCACGTCCGGCACGTCCGATCCAGTCACCCGAACCAGCGCGAATCCGCTGTCCGCTCCGGGCACTGCGGCGAGCACGCGAAACGTCGCTGCCGGATAGTCGGTCGACACCTGTTCGATCCAGACCTGCTCGGGCAATGTGACGGTGAGAGTCGCTTGAGCCATACGAATACGTTCCCATCGTGGGTATATACCCGTGGCTCCGAATATGTTCGACGCAATTCCTACGTACTGAGAACGCCCTGGATACGAACAGGTTCGGCTGAATATCCAACCCGACGCGGATCGAAGGCAGAAGCGATGACAGCAGACTCAGTCGACCGGACGATCGACGTACGCGAGATCGACGGAGAGCCGTTCGACGACATCATGTCCGCTCTCGGCTCGCTCGAGGACGACGAACGACTCGAGTTGATCGCTCCCTTCGAACCGAAACCCCTCTACGAGGTGCTAGACGACCGCGGGTACGATCACGAGGCCCGCCAGCAGGAGGGCGATCTCTGGCAGGTACTCATCGAGCACGCGTAGTCTCGGCCGGCGAACGTGTTCGGCCGAACACGGAGGGCGGTCCGTCCCTCATCACGAACTACATGACGCGACTCGACGTCAGAGACATTCCGCCCGTGAACCGCCATCCGACTATTCACGACGAGTTTCAGGACCTCGAGCCTGGTGAGACACTGACGATCGTGAACGATCACGAGCCGAAGCCGCTGTTCTACGAGTTCCAGGCCGAGGTCGAGAGCTTCGACGCCGACGGGTACGAGGTCGAACGGGTCGCCGCCGACGAGTTCGTCGCGAAGTTCCCGAAGCGCGACGCCTGACCGGCCGCCGCGAGACTTTCGGGGAGTGACCTGCCGGGCCGACTTTTCTTCGCCCTCGTTTGTCCCCCGGCTCGATTCTCTCGGGTTTCGGTCACCGTCGATACCTCATCACGGACACTCCACTGTTTGGCGAACACGTACGGCGCGAGAGCTACCCTGACTGAACGCGTACACGTCGGTATGCAGTCGTCCGCCTCCGTCGTCGACCGAACCGACGCGCCCGACGAGCGACCGCGCGAGGTCATCGACGTGCGCTCTCTGGGCCCACCGGAGCCGCTCAAGAACACCCTCGAGATGCTCGTCGAACTCGAGGACGAAACGGTGCTCGTCCAGCGCAACGACCGGGTGCCGCAGTTCCTCTTCCCGAAGCTCGACGATCGCGGCTACGATCACGAGACCGTCGAACTCGAGGACGAGGTCGTCACCGTCATCTGGGTTCCTGCTGCCGATGCCGACGCCGGGGCCTGACCTGGCCGTTACCGCCGATTGGCGACTTCACGGGTCTCCTGTGCCGCTTCCGACGGGGACTCCGTGAGCCTCACGCTCCGTCGACGTGTTCACACAGTAGCTCGATCAGTCGCTTCGGGTTCTCGTGTGGTAACCAGTGAGTTGCTGTCGGAAACAGCTCGAGCCGACCGTCCGGACAGAACCCGTAACTGTCGATCGCTAGCTCCGGGACGAGCGCGACATCGTCTCGCCCCCAGGCGACGAGCGTCGGCGCGTCCACCCGCTCTCGAGGCGGTGATTCGGGATAGCGTGCGCTCGCGCGGTACCAGCCGAGCATCGCCGTCAGCGCGCCCTCGCGTCCCCATGCCCGCCGGTAGCGCTTGAGGTCGGTCTCGGTAAACGATCCCGGAGCGGCCGTGTCCGTAAGCGCGCGCTCGAGAAGCCGGTAGTCGTCGTATCGACAGATTCGCTCGGGAAGCCACGGGAGCTGGAACGCGTAGGCGTACCAGCTCCGGCGCAACTGTTCGGGGTTCGAGAGCAACTGGCGGCGGAACGCGACCGGGTGGGGCGCGTTGACGACGGCGAGCCGGTCGACGACGTTGGGGTATCGAAGCGCCAGATCCCACGCGACGATGCCGCCCCAGTCGTGTCCGACCACGTGAGCCACGTCCCGGCCTTCCGTCGCGATCAGTTCGGCGACGTCCGCCGCGAGTTCCGACCGCCGATACGATCCAACGCCGCTGGGTTTCTCGCTTCGGTTGTACCCCCGCTGGTCGGGGACGAGAACCCGATAGCCGTTCTCGACGAGCGGTTGGATGGCCTCGTGCCAGCCGTACCAGAACTCGGGGAACCCGTGTAACAACACGACGAGCGGATCGGTCTCGTCGCCGGCGACTCGTGCGTGCAACTCGAGGCCACGGACTGAACGGAACGTCGACGAGCCGATGTCCGTTGCGACCGAGTCCGCCGCGACCGAGGGCTGTCCGGACGCCATACGCCGAATACCAGAGCCTGTGGTTTGAATCCCCCTGCAGTGAGATACCGCGCTCGCACCCGGCGATTCGTCTCTCCTCCGGTTTGCGGCCCCATATCTAACCGTCACAGTGTGCCGACCGTCCGTCCCAGACGAGCTCACGCCCAGACGTCGAGACAGTCCGCCGAACAGAAGTGCAGATCGATGGGGTCTCTCCTCTCGTCCTCAGGGTAGGTCGTCAGGGTGTACGCTACCGTCTCCGAGTGACAGTTAGCACATTCCATACCGCTGAGGAGTCCGTTTTCCGTATTCAGTATACCGTGACTACTAGCATCGCGGATCGGTTAGCAGCAAGATAATTCGAGTAAACATGGAGTTGTCAGCGTCGTCGTTCGACCGGATGCAAGCGTTTTCTGCCCTCGTCGGGTCCTCAACGCGGCGACCACTGCGTTCAGACCGGCGCGCCTTCCTCGGCCTCGAGGAGTTCGTGGTACCGGTTCCGGATAGTCACTTCCGAGATACTCGCGACTTCGCTGACGTCGTTCTGGGTGACCTTCTCGTTCGTGAGCAACGCGGCGGCGTAGACGGCGGCGGCCGCCAGGCCGACGGGCGACTTACCGCTGTGGATGCCCTCGTCTTTGGCCGTCTTGAGGAGTTGGCGCGCCCGACGCTCGGTTTCGTCCGGCAACTCGAGGTCACTCGCGAACCGCGGGACGTAGCTCTCGGGATCGGCCGGCTGGACCTCGAGGCCGAGCTCCCGGATCACGTACCGGTAAGTACGGGCGATTTCGTCTTTTTCGACGCGGCTGACCGCCGAAATCTCGTCGAGGCTGCGGGGCGTCCCGGCCTGGCGGGCGGCGGCGTACAGCGACGCGGTCGCAACGCCTTCGATCGAGCGACCCGGGAGGAGGTCCTCGTCGAGCGCACGGCGGTAGATCACGCTGGCGGTTTCGCGGACGTTCTCGGGGAGCCCCAGAGCAGAGGCCATCCGATCGATCTCGCCCAGCGCCTGTTTGAGGTTGCGCTCTTTCGAGTCGCGGGTACGGAACCGCTCGTTCCAGGTGCGAAGCCGCTGCATCTTCTGACGCTGGCGGCTCGAGAGCGAGCGGCCGTACGCNGAGGTTGCGCTCTTTCGAGTCGCGGGTACGGAACCGCTCGTTCCAGGTGCGAAGCCGCTGCATCTTCTGACGCTGGCGGCTCGAGAGCGAGCGGCCGTACGCGTCTTTGTCCTGCCAGCCGATGTTCGTCGACAGCCCCTGATCGTGCATCATGTTCGTTGTCGGGGCTCCGACGCGGCTCTTCTCGTCTTTCTCGGCGGCGTCGAACGCGCGCCACTCGGGGCCGCGGTCGATCTCGCCTTCGTCGACGACGAGACCACAGTCGTCACAGACGGTCTCGGCGTGCTCGGCGTCGGAAACGAGACGACCACCGCACTCGGGACACTGCTCTCGCTCGCTTTCGCGTTGTTCTTCCTCGGTCTCGGCCGTCTCGCTCGACCCGGCGCGCTCTCTCTGGCGTCGCTGGTCGCTGCGAGTTCGGATGCTGGAGTCAGTCATTGTCTCGGTCGAAACGGTGCTGAAAACGCTCTGTAGTGCTGCCTAGTAAGGCAGTTCGGTTACTTAAAAACTTCGATGCTGTGTCGGGTAACCATCCGCGGTTGCGGCTTCGCAACTGGTGACCGGACGGCGCGGGTCGGTCGTATCGAAACCCTTACTCCCCGGAAGCCGGTTCGAACACGTATACATGAGCGACGACGCCGTCAATCCCGAGGAGGTCCGCCACGTCGCGGAACTCGCTCGCGTCGGCCTCGCGGACGACGAGGTCGACCAGTTCACTCGGCAGTTCGCGGACATCCTCGAGTACTTCGAGACGCTGGACGAGGTACCGGAGGTCGATCGGGAGGCCGACCTCGTCAACGTGATGCGACCCGACGAGACGCGGGACTCGCTGGACAGCGAAGACGCGCTCCGGAACGCCCCAGAGACCGAGGACGGCTACTTCAAGGGACCGAACGTCTCCTGATTCGATCATGTCGGACGCAAACATCTTCATTACCGAGGAATCGCTCGCGGGCGACGAGGACGGTCCGCTGGCTGGCAGGACCGTCGCCGTCAAGGACAATATCTCCACCGAGGGCGTCCGGACGACGTGTGGCTCGGAGATGCTCGCGGAGTACGTCCCGCCGTACGACGCGACGGTCGTCTCCCGACTGAAAGACGCCGGCGCGACCATCGTCGGGAAGGCCAACATGGACGAGTTCGGGATGGGGACGACGAACGAAACGTCGGCGTTCGGACCGACGGACAACCCCACCGCACCGGGCCACGTTCCGGGTGGGTCCTCCGGAGGCTCCGCCGCGGCCGTCGCGGCTGGCGAGGCCGATCTCGCGCTTGGCTCGGACACGGGCGGCTCGATCCGCTGTCCGGCCGCGTTCTGTGGCGTCGTCGGCCTCAAGCCTACGTACGGGCTGGTCTCGCGATACGGCCTCGTCGCCTACGGCAACAGCTTAGAGCAGATCGGCCCCTTTGCGAACACCGTCGAGGACGCAGCCGAACTGCTGGACGTGATCGCAGGCCCCGACGACCGCGACGCGACCACCCGTGACCCGCAACTCGAGGGCGACAGCTACGCCGACGCGGCCACCGGTGATGTCAACGGCCTGCGGATCGGCGTACCCACCGAACTGCTCGACGGTGCCGACGAGGGCGTCGTCGAGGCCTTCTGGGACGCCATTGCCGACCTCGAGGAGCAAGGTGCGGAGTACCACGAGGTCTCGCTGCCGTCGGTCGAACACGCCGTCGAAGCCTACTACGTGATCGCCATGTCCGAGGCGTCCTCGAACCTCGCGCGGTTCGACGGCGTCCGCTACGGTAACTCCGGCGGCTACGACGGCAACTGGAACGAGGCGTTCGCGAGGGCCCGCGAGGAAGGGTTCGGCGACGAGGTCAAACGGCGCATCCTGCTTGGCACGTACGCCCTCTCGGCGGGCTATCACGACAAGTACTACAAGAAAGCCCAGGACGCTCGAGCGTGGGTCAAGCAGGACTTCGACGAGGCGCTTTCGGAAGCCGATGTCCTCGCGTCGCCGACGATGCCCGTACCGCCGTTCGAACTCGGCGAGAGTCTCGAGGACCCGCTCCAGATGTACCTCGCGGACGCGAACACCGTTCCAGTCAACCTCGCGGACCTGCCCGCGATTTCGGTGCCTGCCGGTGAAACCGACGGTCTTCCCGTCGGCCTGCAGCTAATCGGTCCCGCGTTCGGTGAGGAAGAGATTATTCGGGCGGCCAGCGCGCTCGAGTAACCCGTTTTCGATCGCACGGGTTGCCATCGAACCGAACAGCGTTCCAGGACCAACTTATTATACGAAATCAAGGAGGGGAGTCGTAGAGAGGTTCGTACAGAACGCCCTGTATTCAGCACGCAATTTCTGACAGCCCCGAGTAGATTTTGCCCTCTCGTGGTACATCGGTCCCCGATACTTCCTGACGGAGAGTCGTTGCGAATGGGGTGTGCGAACTGTTCTATGACACCCTATTCTTCTATCCATTTGATTGGCGCTACATCCCCACTCTCTATTTAGCAGTCAAATCTTGTCACTGCCTGAGGATTTCAATAGGGCCTCCGCACTCAAATTGGAGTTTTCTCCCCGTCTCCACTAGTGGAATATCCCATAAGAAACACCGATAGAAACGGACCCTACCCAGAGCCACGACTCCAGTTCGTACTCTGTTCTACGAGACGTATCGTACTCAGACTAACCACGAAAACAAAACAGACGAACAGGACGAGAACGTGTGGTTTTGGCGGCCTCGAGCGCATCGCATTAATAAACAATTGCATGTAAAGGGAGTTAGGTTGTTGACGCCGCGAGGCTGTCGGAACGTCCGTATCGAGGTATTCGGTGGGTTTGCTGGAGACGAGTCTACTCGAGTACTCCGTCGCTACCGCCCAAATCATCGAAAAGTAACTCGCTACTCTTCGTAGGCGAGGTTCATAATCCACTGCGAGAAGGCGTCGCTCTGTGGATCGATCTCCTCCTCGCCGATAAACGGCGAGAGCATATCCCCGGCCATCAGGAGTCGGAAATCCAGGTCGCGGGCCGTCGGGCTGATGTAGTAGGTGTTGTGTCCGTCGTACACCGTCTCCTCGCGGTCGACCAGTTCCTTCTCGACCAGCGATTCGACGATTCGGCTCCCCTTGCGCGAGGAGACGTCCAGTTCCTTCCAGAAGTCGCTCTGGTGGATCCCGCCGGTCTCGCGAACGAGCTCGAGCCCGGCACGCTCGTCCTCGGTGAGCTCTTCTTCGGCTGCTGAGACGCTCACGGTGACCACCCCTCCACGCTCGACGCGACAGGCAGGAGTTCGTCCATGTCCATATGAGGTTCGGGGAGCCGCTTAAATGTGCCCTTCCTCCGCACGGCCGTCCGACCGCGACTCGTACTGTCGGACAGCACCACGATCGGCTTCACGTCGTTTCGTCCCACAGTCTCAGTGCTGTCCCCGGTCGCGCTCGCGGCCGCTGTCCGTCTCGACCGGGAGCGCCACCGACTCGTACTCGGTCCGACACGGTGGGCCAGCGGCAAACGAGTAGCTGGCAGCCACGGGACCGCCTTCCTCGTTTCCGCCGTCCGCGAGGGCGATCAGCGACGACGAGCGCGTGCCGAACCCGTTCCGGTGGACACAGACGCCGTACTCGTGATCCGCGAGGACGGTCCCGGCGCGCTCGAGCCAGCCGTCGACCGTCTCCGTCGGCTCGCCCGTCCCGTCGGTCTCGACCGTCAACGCGTGTCGGACCGCTCGAGCGTTGTCGGCCTGCGCTCGAGCGGCCTCGGTGCGTTCGGGTGGAATCCTCGCGTCGTCGTCGACGGCGACGTTGACGACGACGTGGACGCCGGGATCGAAGGATAGACGCTCCAGATCGCCGCCCCATCGAACGCAGTACGCGTCGTCCGCGTCGGCGATCACCAGGTTGAACGCGTCGTACTCGTCGGCGGCAGTCGCTTGCTCGACGACGCTGACAGCCTCGCGTGCGGAGTCGGCTGTGAGGATGTCCGCGACCAGCAGGCCCCGCGACCGCTCGCCGGCCAGATCGGCCCCGACCCAGCCGTTCGTGATCCCGGCGAAGACGCCCCGTTCGTTGTAGCCGATCCAGGTACCGCCGGCCTCGGCGTCTCGAGGAGCGACGATCAGCGGGTCCGTGCTGTAGACCGATGGCGGACGTGAGTCGCGTTCGAGGGATTCGTCGCGGTTGGCCGCGACCGCGACCGGCGCGTCGTCGAAAACCTGCCACGCGAGCGTGAGCGTACACACGACTCGTAGTAGGGATAGCAGACTCTTAACTTGACTGTGGGCGACGGTCGAATCGAAAGGACTTGACATCTTCCCCGCCTTTCAAGGCGGGGCTTTCTCCTTGCACTTCCGTAATCGGAGGAACGCAACTCGCAAACTCCCAGCCACAGCAGTCCCAGTCTCCACGGATCGGTACACTTCGCTCGTTTCAACCGAGGAAATTATTTATAATTGAATAGTAGTGGAACGAAACGAGCACGAGTTCACCCCAACCAGCCAGAAGCCTCGAAGGTCGTGCGGTGAGCGCGTTCGATGAGCCGATGCCGATGTCGTCTTCCGCAACCTTCCGTCGGCCGAAGTTATCGATGGGCATCACTCACGTTGACGCCGTCCTCGAGCAGCAGGTTCCGAACCGCCTCGCGGTCGACCGTTCCCGACGCGGTCCGTGGCAGTTCGTCGACGACCGCGAGCGTTTTCGGCCGTTTGAACCCAGCGAGTCGCTCTTCACAGCTCTCGAGTACCGACGCGTACTCGATGCCGTCGCCCGCCGGCACCACCACGGCGGCGACCCGTTCCCCCCATTCGTCGTCGGGGAGACCGACGACGGCGGCCTCCGCGACCGACGAGTGTGTCCGCAACGCGTCGACGACCTCCCCGGGGTCGACGTTCTCGCCGCCGGTGACGATGCGATCGCTCCGGCGGTTGAGAATCCAGAGTCGGCCACCCGTGTCCCGGTAGCCGACATCACCCGTGTAGAGTCCGCGATCGCCAAACGCCTCTTCGGTCACTTCGGGCTCGAGGTAGCCCGGCGTCACCGTCGGCCCCGCGACGACGAGTTCGCCCGGTTCCCCGGGCGCGACGGGTTCGCCGTCGTCGTCGACGACCGTCACCTCGGAGCCGACCAGGGGCCGGCCGACGGTTCCCTCGTGGGATCGGACCGCCTCGGGGGTTGCCGTCGCGACCTGCGAAGCCGTCTCCGTCATGCCGTAGGTCGGGTAGACAGGAATCTCGTTCTCGAGACAACGCTCGAGTAACTCCTGGGTGGCGGGCGCGCCGCCGAGCAGGACGAACCGCAGCGTCTCGGGCGGTCGCCAGCCGCCTTCGCGCTCGAGGAGACGCTTGCACATCGTGGGGACGAGCGAGACGCCAGTGATGTCGTACGTCGCGAGGACGCGAGCGGTCGCGTCGGGTTCGAACTCGCGTTGGACGACGACGGTCGTCCCGTACAGCGTCGAGCGGACGACGGGTGCGAGCCCGCCCATGTGATACATCGGGAGACAGCACAGCCAGCGGTCCTCGCGGTCGATGCCGAGCCGGAACGCCGAGGCCGTCGCGCTGGCGACGAGGTTCGAGACGGTCAGTCGGACCGCCTTCGGGTCGCCGGAAGTCCCGGACGTAAACATGAGTAGCTGGGTCGCTTCCGGATCGATCTCGGGAGGGGCGGATCGCTCGAGGGAGTCAACGGAGCCGGGCCCGCTCGCCTCGGTCGCGCCAGCCAGCGATCGAACGCGGTCGCTTTTGACCTCATCGATCCCATCGACCCCGCCGACCCCGCCGACCCCATCGACCCCGCCGACCTCGTCGATCGACGCGACCACCATCTCGGCTCGGTCGGCAAGGTCGAGCGCCGTCGCCGCCGTGTCTCGCTCACAGACGATTGCTTCGAGACCCGTCCGTTCGACCTTTTCGGCGAGTTCCGTGACGGTTTCGCGGACGTTCAGCGGAACGACCGTGGTTCCGGTCCGCATCGCGGCGAAGAAGACGACGGTGAAGGCAGGCCGGGTGTCCACGAGCAGTCCGAGTCGCTCGAGTTGCGTCCCATCACCCACGTCGTCGCCCAGCTCTGTGAGCGCTCGCGCGGCGCGGTCGACGCGACGATCGAAGTCTTCGTAGGTCCACTCCTCACCGGTCGCGACGTCGATCAGTGCGAGGTCGTCGGGCGTCGCCGCTGCGCGGACGGCGAGGAGGTCCCGGGAAGGCCGTTCGGTCGACCCGATTCCCGGGATCACGCGGGCCACACCCCCTCGACGCCGATACCTTTCGCCTGCGGGACGAGAGCAGCCCCCTTCTCGAAGACGACGGGATCACGACCGAGGTCCTCGGACAGCAGATCCGCGGTCGCGAGCCCACAGGCCGGGACATCGGGAATCGCCGCTGCGAGGTGAACCGCGCCGGTGCGGGCCACGACGCCGTCGATCGTCGTCGTCACGAGCGGGGTCAGTCCGAACTCGCTTACCCACGCTGCGACCTCCCGGGCGACATCGACGCCGCCGAGTGCCATCGGCTTCAGGACCACGACGTCCGCCGCGCCCGTCTCGCAGATGCGATCGACGCCGTGCTCCAGCAGCCCTTCGTCGAGTGCGACGGCGACGTCTCCGGACACGTCCCGCAGTGCGGCGTGACCCTCGAGTGCCCCGGCGGGTAGGGGTTGTTCGAGGATCGAGACCTCGAGATCGTCGAAGGCCTCGAGTGCTCGTTCGGCTTCCTCGTAGGTCCAGGCCTCGTTGGCGTCGACGCGGAGCTCTACACCGTCGCCGACTGCCTCCCGTGCACTGCGGACGCGTTCGACATCGCCCTCGATGTCGCGCAGTCCGACCTTTAGCTTGCAGCAGTCGAAGCCCCGTTCGACGGCCTCGCGGGTCAGCCGTGCGGTTTCTGCCGGGTCCGCGTCGCCGATCGTCGCGTTCGCACGCACGCGGCCGATCATCGATTCCTGACCGAGGTGACGGTACAACGGCGTCGCCGCCCGCGAGGCCTGGAGATCCGAGAGCGCGAGCGAGACGGCGTGGCGGGCCGCGACCTGCTCTTCGACTTCGGCCAGCGCTGCCGCGGGGCCGTCGTTCCGGATGGCCGTCCGGGCGCGTTCGAGGGCGGCCTCGCAATCGTCGTGGGATTCGGTCCAGCCGGCGAGAGGTGTCGCCTCACCGTAGCCGACGGCGGCGTCGGCAGGGACGCCGGATTCGCTGTCACCTCCCCCGCCGTCGGTGGCGGCCCGGTCGTAGACTCGCACCAGGAAGCCGTCGCGGGACTCGATCGGTCCGCCGGCAGTCTCGAGGGTTGCAGCGAGCGACAGCGAGAACGACCTGATCTCGAGCGCGAGGTCGTCGCCGAGTCCCGGGTCGGCGTCTTCGCTGGAGGTCATAGTATCAGCCCCGCTGCGAACAGGATCGAGTAGATCGCCAGCAGTTTCCCCGTCCCCTCGAGGGCCGGGTTCAGCGCCTCCCCATCGGTCCGGGTACAGACGGTCCGGGCGACGACGGCGGCGTAGGGCAGCGTCACCAGCGGTAACAAGACGGCAGGACCGAACCCGTCCGCACTCGAGAGCGGCCAGAACCACAGCGGCACGAGATACGCGAGTGCGAGCAGGGCGACGTACTCGAGGCGGCTCCATCGGTAGCCAAAACGCACAGCCAGCGTTCGCTTGCCGGCTTCCGCGTCCGTTTCCTTGTCCCGGACGTTGTTCACGACGATGATAGCCGTCGAGATGCCAGCGACGGGAAGACTGGCGACGAACGCCTCTACGGTGACGGTTCCCGCCGGAACGGACGTCATCAGCGGCCCAACAGGGGCGACCGAAGCGGCCTGCACGTAGAACGTCCCCATCACGGCGACGATGCCGAAGAAGACGAAGACGAAGAGATCGCCGAGGCCGTGGTAGCCCAGCGGGTACGGGCCACCCGTGTACGCCCAGCCACAGAGCACGCTGACCAGTCCGATCACCAGAATCGGGACGCCGCCGACGTAGACCAGATAGGTTCCCGACAGGATCGCCAGGGCGAACGTGACTATCGTCGCGAGCTTGACCCGTTCGGGTGGGATGAGCCCCGACTGTGTGACCCGGGTGAACCCCTCTCGATCGTCGGTGTCCGCACCCTTGATCGCGTCGTAGTAGTCGTTGGCGAAGTTGGTCCCGATCTGGATCAGTGCCGCGCCGATAAAGGCCATCAGGGCCGGCAACGGCGCGAAAACCCCCTCGTGGACTGCGAGTCCGGTGCCCACGATGACGGGTGCTGCGGCCGCGGGCAAGGTCTGGGGGCGTGCCGCCATCAGCCACGCCTTCGGTCGTGACGTTTCGACCTCGGTCATGCGTTACCGGAGTGTCCCACTCGAGAGAGTGTCAACGTTGGCATTGCGGCCGGTGGACGAACGCCGAGACGTGGGGACGATGATCGGTGGTCGACGGTCGACAGTTGACAGTTGACAGTCGATAGTCGACGGTCGAACTCCGACCCCGACCCCGACCCCCAACCCGACGGCCAATCACTCGCGATTATCTCCGACTCCCGTTTGCCGTGCCAGCCCCGCCGCGAAGAGAAGCGCCGCGAGGACGACCCCGAGCGGCCCGAATCCGGGCACCGCATCGGTGACGCTGCTCGACTCTCCGTCGGTCCCACTCTCGAGGCCGTCGACCGCCTCGACGCTTATCGTCCCATCGCGTTCGATCGTTCCCTGCGGGTAGTCGCTGACCAGGATCGCCGAAGCGTCGGCGACCTCGATCGTCTCGTTTGCCGTCGGCGCGTCGGGCGCAACCTCGAGCGTGACCGTCGCCGCGCGTTCGGTCGTAGTCGCGCCGTCACCGGACGGCTCACGCTCCTGGTCGATGGTCACCGAGCCGTTCCCGTCGTCGACGGTCGCGGAGCCGACGACCTCCGCGTCGGGGTCGCCGTGAGCGAGCATCTCGTCGTGTGTGACGTTCGCGACGGCGAACACTTCGGGATCGTAGGAGAGCGTCGCCGACAGTTCGTCGATCCCGTCGCCGACGTAATCGCCGTGGGTACTGACGACGAGGTCGATCTCGACCGTCTCGCCTGCCTCCGCCTCGAGTTCGTCCGGCTCGAGAGCGAAGATGGCGATGTTGTCCCCTGCAGCGACGGGCGCGGCTAGCGTGCCGGTCGCGATCGCGAGACAGCAGAGCGCGACGAGTACGGCAGCCGCTCCGCGGTTCGATTCGGGTCGCATGGTTACTCGTCCTCACTGTCGTCTACGGGCAGTTCGAGTTCGATCGGCGGCATCTCGAGAAACGCCGTCTCGTACCCCTGGTGACGAGCGATCTGGGGCGGCCGATCGAAGGTAACTGTCACGACGTCGCCGGGTTGGATGGCCGTTTCGGGGACCGACGTACCGTAGTGGTGATCGAACGCCCCGTCGATCGTCTGCTCGAGATCGAAATGCTCCGGGTCGGAGTCGTCGTCGCGTTCGATTGTGATCGAGAGCGACGCGTCCGGGAGCGGGACCCGGTTGTACGGCGTCCGCGGCGAAACGAGGAAGTACCGCTCGTCGCCGTCCGCCAGTCGGTGGCCGGGCTCGAACACCGTCGCGAGCACGGCGGCGTCGCCGCTCCGGGGCAGGTCTTCGTGCGTTTCGGTTTCGGGCGTGTCAGCGTCGGGAGCGACGAGAAGCGTTCCAGGGTAGTCGTCGATGGTGGGGAGCGCGGAGTAAGGGACGTAGTCGTGATCCTGACCGTGTCCGTCGCTGTGTTCGGCGGAATCGTGGTCCCCATCGTGGTCGTCGTGTTCACCGTGACCGTCGTCACCGTGATCGTCGTGCTCCCCATCCCCGTGTCCGCCGTGATCCATCGGCTCGAGCGCGTCACGCGCGCCCCACTCCGCCTCGTCCAGATAGTCGACTCCACCGCCGACCTCGTGGCGGAACGCGTCGTCGTAGACGAACTCGAACCGCGCGGTCGTGCGTTCACCGAACCGGCCCTCGAGATCACCGGTCGTCCGCGTCGAGAGCGGGGGGAGGTCGACCTCGACAGTGTAGCGTCCGTCCTCGGGGAGCGGGACGTTGTCGCCGAAGTGAAAGCCCATCTCCTGGGAGATCATCGTCCAGGGTGACCGGGGTGAGCCGACCTGCTCGCCGTCCCGATAGACCCTCAGCTCTGCACCGTCGTCGACCGGGAGCACGACGCCCGTCTCCGGGTCCCAGAGCGTGAACATCATATGGACGCCCCGGCCGTCGTCGGGGTCTTCGCGGGAGACGTCTTCCTCGCCCGCCCCACCGGCCACGATCCAGAACGGGTGTGGGTACGAGAGCATCGGCGCGAGGGCGTAGTCGCCGGTCTCGATCGGATCGAGCATCCGCATCGCCTCGCGGTGAGTCGGCAGATAGACCGCGTCCGGCGGGTCTTCGACCTCGAGGAACTCCGGGCCGACCTCGATGTCCTCGAGTGTGTCTTCGTCGAGGGAGTCGTCGTCGGATTCGTCGTCTGCTGGTGATTCGTCTCCGTCGCCATCTCCGTCTCCATCGCCAGTACAGCCCGCGAGCGCGAGCGCTCCGGCGGTGACGCCGGTGACGAACGTTCGTCGGGCGAGTCTAGGTCTATCGGATCGGTTCGGTGCGGGTGTCTCTCGCATAGGTCGTTTTTCGTGATCTGGATCGTGGGTCGTCGGTCGTCGGTCGTCGGTCGGCACTCGAGCGGGACGTCTCGGGTCTCGATCCACGTTCAACCCCGTTCGTCCTCGCCGTCCGGAGTCGGCGATGGCAACGCACGCAGCGACCGCGGCGGGAGCAGGTAGTTCCCGCGACGGTCGACGAAGACGTAGTGGAGGATGCCGTTGTTCGCCCGTGGAACGTCCAGGTCCTCGCCGTTCATCGCCTCTCGAACGCGGACGAAATCACCGATTTCGTGTTGCAGGGAGAGGAAATGCAGTCCCGGCCGGTCGCCGTCGACGGTGTTGAAATCCCGTCGCAACAGTGGCGGCTCCCCGTCGTCCCGCGCCCGGGCTGTCTTCTGTGCGTGGCCGACGACCCCGTGTTCGCGGGCGTCGGCTTCGGTCGCCGCGATACGCTCGTCGGTCAGTCCGCTCGAGTCCGCGAGCGCCTCACCGTAGTCACCGACGAGTTCGTCTTCGGCGTGTTCCCGGCTGAACATCTTCGAAACGCGCTGAAAGTGGTTGTCCTGTTCGAACCAGACCTCGAGCTGGAGTTCCATCGAGGAGATTTGCTGGGTCGTGCCGCCCGCGAACGGGCCCGTCCCAATCGTCACGCGGTCTTCGGTGGCCTGGCTCCGGCGGAATCCCGATCGAAACCCCATAAAAAACGGGGCTTCTTCCGGGATCGAATCGGGAACGCCCGGCACGTCTGCGTGCTCGGCTGGCAGTCCGTCGCCGACGAACCCCGTCCGGCGACGATCCGCGAGCGACTCGAAGACGTCGGTCAGGTCCGCCTCGAGGTCGATCCCGTTGCTCCTCTCCCGGTCGCCGAACAGCGCCTGTTCGGCCTCGAGAACGGCGTCCGGTGCGTCGCTCGCGAGGTGCAAGACGGCGTCGTACTCGTCGAACTCGGGATCGCCGCCGCGGATCAGCGGTTCCGGGTCCGGCAGGTCGACCGACGACGGAAGCGGCTCGTCGAACCGTGCGAAGTACGCCGGCGTATAGCCCAGCGTGAACAACAACCCCTCGTTGCTCCACTCGTAGGCGCGCTCGAGCGTCCGAAGCGCTTCCTCGACCGCCGCTCTGGACTCCTCGGCCGCGGGATCGACGCCGTCCACGAGCGAGAGCGCCACCAGTACGTGGTGTTGCGGTGGAGTCACGTTCCCGTCTTCGTCGGTCGAGAGGACGCTGTTCCAGGCGTGTTGGCGCTCCGGCAGCGACTCGGGGTCGTCGGTCCCCGAGGGCACGGTCCGCTCCTCGTCGTTCCGAACCGTCTCGAGACAGGCAGCGAGGGCGCTCGCACCGCCGACGGCGACGAGCGTCCGAACGTAGTCCCGGCGGGAGAGCGCGGACCGATCAGGGAGCGTCACTGCTCGAGAGTGGGTGAGAGAGACTCAAATGGTTTTCTCTCGTCGAAAATTCTACTGGCGTCTATGACGGACCCGGCCACGACGATCGTCGTGGCCCTCCGGCCGGTTTCCATCGCGAGCCTCGAGCGACGAGAGCGGGGAATAGACGAGTGGTCCGCCAGCTCCTCGACCCGGTCGGCGATGGGTCCGACTACCGCTTCGGGGGACCAGTGTCGCGTCTGTATCTCCCTCGTCCGTGAAGCTCCCGTCCTCGCCGAACGCCGCTCTCGATCCCGAGCATTCGCCGGTCGCCGGAACGGGTGTCTCAACGCAGCGAGGGAACGCCCTCACTCGGCGAGTGGCAACCGGACGACGAACTCCGCGCCCGTCGGCTCGCCATCCTGCACCCACACCTCACCGCCGTAGCTTTCGACGAGTTCCTGAACGAGATACAGTCCGACGCCGGTGCCATCGCTCTCTAGACCTTTCTCGCCTTTCCCGAAGATTTCTCCTTTCTGCCCGTCGGGGATACCCGGTCCGTTGTCGGTGACCGAGACGTCGACGGTTTCGTCGTCGACCGTTACGTCGACGGTTACCCTGGGAACGTCCCTGTCGGTATGTTGGATCGCGTTCTTCAAGAGATTCCGAAAGACTGCCCCGAGCATGTCGTTCCCGGCGACGTCCACGGAGGGAACTGGAGTCTCGACCGTTACGGTTGCATCCGGGTGTGTCGTCCGAATCTCCGTTAGCTGTTTGTCGATGGTCACGTCGAGGGGGACCGCCTGTGCCTCGATCTCCTGTTGGAGCATCACCTCCGCGAGGTCGCGAGCGGTCGTCGTCAAACCGATCGCGTTCTCGGTACTCTCCTCGATGATCTCGAGATACGGCTGCCCCTCAGTATCGACGTGATCGTCGAGCATCTCCGAGTACGCCTGGACGAGCTGGAGATCGTTGCGGATGTCGTGTCGGACGACTCGGTTGAGCATCTCGAGGTTCGATCGTGACTGCTCGAGTTGGTCGACAGCCCGTTCCAGCTCCCGCTCGTGACGTTGCAGTTCCGTACTGACCTCGTTGAACTGGTGTTCGATCTCGGACCACTCCGTCGTCCCGGTTAGCTCGAGTTCGGTTTCGTAGTCGTGGTCGGCGAGCCGATCGAAGCCGTCCTGGAGTGCAGCGATCTGTCGGAGCAACGATCGATGGGCCCACACGCCGACGGCACCGAGCGTCAGCAAGACGAGCCCCACAGCTCCGCCCTGAAAGAGCATCGCCGTTCGTGCTGGTTCGGTCACCGCGGCCTCGGGACGTGCGACCTCGACGGTCCAGCCGGCCGATTCGACCGTCGCTCGTTCGACGACCAGCGCCGTCCGATCCCACTCCCCGTCCTCGTAGAGGACCGTGTCGCCGTCGACGATACGGACGGCGACGTCCGACTGATCGTTGCCTTCGATCCCGTCGAAAACCGTCCCGTCCTCGAGGTGCAGTGCGCCGTTGACCGTCGCGACGACGTCTCCATCGCGTTCGACCGGGACGGCGACCGTTACGATGTGGTTTCCGGTTTCGGCCTCGACCGGGTCGCTTACGTGTCGCTGTCCCGCCAACCCCGCCTGGACGTACTCTCTGTCGGCAAAGGAACTGCCGACAAGCTCCGTCCGTTCCGTTTCGGAGAGCCCCTCGGATTCGAGGGCGAGCATCGTAGCGTTTTCGTCGATGACGGAGATTCCCTGGTACTCCGTGACGTCGACGAATCGCTGGAGTGACTCCGATCGCTCGTCGTCTGCCCCCATCACAGCCGGATCGCGTGCCTGTAGTGCTACCGTCCTCGTCCGTTCGTCCAGAGACGCATCCAACTGGACTGCCGTCGAATCGGCTGTCGCCGCTAGCGATTCTCGTTCTTGAGTGGTGGCGGCATCGGCGTACAGTTGAAACCCCGAAACGACCGCGACCCCGAAAACGATCGCGACGATCACCAGTACGGCGACGAATATCCGACGAAGTCTCATCGAATAGCACCGTTTGGAACGGGTAGTCCAAGAGAATGTCGGTGCTGGTGCTCCAGTCGAGACCGACAACCCACACGACCACTGCACGTGTCGGTATAGTACTGACTGCAACGATTTGCACACTGATCGCCGATCCGTCCGGCGCTTCGGTGCGCACTGACTTGCAGTGGCTACTGTAGTACCGACGCAGTGGCGGCGGTGTTCGGACGACCACCGACCATGTTCATTGGCACCAGTAGCCATGTCGTAGTGTATCGATTCGAAACCGGTCCCGTCTGCCGCCTCGAGAAGGCCTTTTATGTGGTGTTGATTAGGCGGATGCGATTCCCGTGGTCCGTTCCGTCCCGAACCCGTTCCGGCTCGCCATCCTCTGGATCGGGCTCGCCCTCGCGAAACTCGGCCTGATCGAAGCCGAGCGGGCCCGACGGACCACGGAACTCGCCTGGCCCCGAATCGTCACCGGGCTCGCACGGATGTCGAAAAACGCCGTCGACGTCGCGATGGTCGGCGTCGGCGTCGGCTCGGCAGCGATCGCCGGTGTCGGCTTCGCCTCGCCGTTCTGGGGGCTGGCCTTCGCCTTCGGCGGCGGCGTTGCTGGCGGCACGATCGCACTCGTCTCCCAGCGTTACGGCGCGGAGGCGTTCGACCAGCTCGGCCAGGCGGTGCGCTCGAGTGTCCTGCTGGTGCTGGTCGTTACCCTGCCGATCACGGCGACGTTCTGGTTCGTGCCGACGGAACTGATCTCGCTTTTGAGCTCCCATCCGGAGTCGATCGAGCTGGGGGCGACGTATCTGCAGATCGTCGGTCTCGGGGTCCCCTTTGCGGGGCTCAACCTCATCGGCAGCCGGGTGTTCGTCGGGATGGACGACGCCTGGACGCCGATGGTGGTCCGGGCGGGCGGTGCGGTCGCCAACATCGTCCTCAACGCCGTGCTGATCTTCGGCCTCGGCATGGACGTCGCCGGGGCGGCGCTGGGGACGGTGCTCGCAAACGTCGTCGTCAGCGCGACCTTCGCCGCCGGTCTCGTGGCCGGGCGACTCCCCGGTGTGGGGGAGTTCCCGGTCCGTGTCGATCCGTTCGGGAGCTACGTCCACGAGCCGACGATCCGGGACCTGGCGACGATCGGCATCCCAGTGCTCGGCTCGAAGCTCGTCTGGACGGTCGCGGAGTTTCCGCTACTTGCCATCGTCGACGTCTTCGGCCAGGATACCGTCTCCGCCTACGTCATCGCGCGTCGGATATGGGGACTGTTGAACACACCCGGCTGGGGCTTCGGACTGGCTGCCTCGAGTCTCGTCGGCCAGGAGCTGGGTACCGGCGACGAGATTCGAGCCGAGCAGTACGGGACGGAGATCGTCCGCTTCGCTACGGCCGTCTATGCCGTCGGAGCCGTGATCGTCTTCGCCTTTGCGGAGCCGATCGTTCTCCTGTTTACCGACGATCCGGCCGAACTCGCCGTCGGAACCGCGGTGGCACTCGTCCAGGTCGCCTGTCTCGCGGTCGTTCTGAAAGGAGTCTCGACCGGGACGGCGGGCGCACTCAAGGCGAGTGGAGACACTCGCTGGCCCTTCTACGGCCAGTTCCTGGGCATGTTCGGCCTCGCGATTCCGCTCACGTACCTCGGTGCCGTCGGCCTCGAGATTCCGTCGTGGACGGTTCCCGTTCTCGAGGTCGCGACGCCGGCGGTTTCGCTGCCTGCGATCGGCTTACTGGGGCTGTACCTCGCGTTTCTCGCGGAGACGGCGGCCCCGGCAGCGATCAACTACTACCGGTTCCACACCGGCCGCTGGAAGGCGATCAGTCGAGGATATCGACCGGAGTCGGCGACGAGCGACGACTGACCTGCGGTCGTCACTCCTCGGGACCGTCGTCCGACACCGAGACGGCCGTGACCGATCCCGACACGTCGGGGACCGCGTCGCTTCGTCGTTCGGGTACGATCACCGCGTCGATCTCGTGGGCTGCTGTGGCCGACCGAAGTGCCGCGTCGAGGCTTCCCTCGAACAGTTCCGTCTCGAGCACATCGACACCCACCAGGCGCACGCGGGCGACGTTCAACGCTTCGCGAGCGTCGCGTTCGGGTCGGCCAGCCGACCCGTCGTTCGGAACGGCAGCGACGATCGTGATGGCTGTTGGCTCCTCGTTGCCGGTGCTCTCGTCGCTTTCGTCGCTCTCGTCGCCGTCGTCACTGTCGGCCGCGCTATCCCCGACGGCCGAACTCGAGTCCGTTTCCGTGGCCGCTTTTGAACCCACTTGCGCCTCGAGATAGTCACAGATCGCCGCGGTCGCGTGGACCGAGTCAGTACCTGCGAGGTAGTGCATACGGGCTCGAGCGGTCGCCACGGAAAGAAGGTGGGGGTTCGATCGATTCTTGCAGTCCCGGCGGCCTTCGACCTCGAAGGCGTTTTCCGACCCAGAAAATACTCTCCGGCGACTAATAATGGTGCCACGGTAAGGGTTGATAGGGAGATCACAGGTCCGGTTCCCCACGCTGTGTGATCTCCCGTTTCCCGACCGCCGGACGACGGCATTCCCGCGGGACCCGCCATCCCGCTACGTGACCTCGCGTCCGTCGTTCGGTCCCCTCGCCCCCTTTGTTCCGCGCCGCCCTGTGGTCCGCGCTGCTTCGGCCCGACGCCCTTACGCAGCCGGACCGTAGCCGTCCGTGCGTTCGCTCGCCGATGTTCGTACTGTCGTCGTCGAACCCAAGAGACGGCCCTGCGGTCAGTCCCCGATACCGACCCGTCAGTGGTGACCGTACAGCGAGTACGTGATCGCGACGAGCCCGAGCAACCGGCTGACGTTCTCGAAGAAGACGGTGGCGACCTGCTGTGCGTCCGTGAAGGTGTTGATCGACACGTTCACCAGGAACGGAAACAGCGTGAGCAAGAGAAGCCCGATCGACAGGTAAAGCATCGAGGGCGCGTCGTTGCGCCGATATCCGCGATAGGCCTGGTACGCGATGACCGTCCCGATCAGCGCGACCAGAAAGAGACTCGCGACGGTTAGCAGTTCGAACATCGTTGCTTCGTCGATTCTGACGGTTTCGGCGGCCGTCCCCGAACCCACACCCGCGATCGCGAGTAGGGCCGGACTGACCGTCACTGCGGCTCCGAGTACGCTCCCGGTCATCGTATCCCCTCCCACATGCGGGTGAACTTGTCCGCGACGTCTTCCTCGTGATAGGAGAGTTCGAGGTCGAACGCGCCGTCCTCAAGCGTCAACTCGAGTCGCTCGAGATTTGCGCTGTAGACGCTGTAGTGGTTACCGTCTGGGGCGAGTTCCGTTTCTTCGGTGACGAGTCGACACTCTTCGAGGCGATCGAGGCGACGATAGATCGTCGGCAGGGACGCGTCACACCGTTCGCTCAGGGTACTGGCAGACATGGGTTCGACGCTCGTATGGGTGAGGATCTCCCGGGCGTACTCGTCGTCGAGGACGGCGAGCACCGTCGACAGATCCGTCTCCTCACTCACTGGTACCGGGTCGTTCCGGCAGTAGTATCAAAAACGGTCCGGTTTTTCTGACCGAGAAAATACTCGGGACAACCGGCCGTTCGTTCCGGTTTCGTCGCTTTCCGAGGGGTCTGCGCCTACCGATACCGACCGATCTGGTCGCTACGACCGACCAGAAGACTCGAAAGGCACTCGCTCGAGCCAGTCGAACGCCTGATCGAGCAGCCGTGCCTCCGCTCCGGTCGAGAACCGGTGTCCCTCTCCCGGGATCGCCCGGACAGTAACGTCGGTCTCGAGTCGGCTGGCGGCCTCGAAACTGTCCGCGACGGACACCGACTCGTCTTCGCGGCCGTGGACGATCAGGACCGGAACGGTGAGGTCGGTCGCCGCGTCCGCGAAGCTGTACGCGTCGAGGTCGTCGAAAAAGCGGGCGTCGATTCGTCGGCTCCCGTTGCCTGTGTCCCCGTCTGTCCCACTTGTCGACTGGCCGCCTTCGTCGCCCCCGCTCGCGTTCTCGTCGAACAGGTACTCTCCCCTCCGGTCCACGACGGTGCGATAGTCGTCGAACGCCCGCGCGTAGGTTACGGGCGCTCGAGCGACGACCGCCTCGATCCGCTTTCGGTCCAGTTCCCGCGGGCCTGTGTCGCCGGCCGCGACGTGAACGGCGACTTTGGCCCCGAAACTCGAGCCGAAGAGGGCGACCGACGGCGGATCGAAGTACTCGAGGACGGCGGCGAGATCGGCGAGACGGCTGCTGAGCGTCGCGTCGACGAACCGACCGTCCGACTCGCCACACCCACGGAAGTCGAACCGGACGGCGTCGTACCCCTCCGCGACGGCGCGGCGACAGCGCCGCTCGTAGCTGCCGGACTTGTCGCTCACGAAGCCGTGACAGCAGACGAACCATGGTCGTTTCCCGGCCGCGCCGCTCGTGCTCGTCGGCTCGGGCCGGTGGCGAACGGCGACGACCGACTCGCCGTCGACGACGGGGACGGAGTGAGTCTCGGACATCGTTCGAGCTACGTACTCGAGGACGGTGAACGTCCCGCTCGAGTGCAGGGTACCCAGGGCGTGGGCGTGAACGCGGACATGGACGTGAGTGAAGTACCTCGGGGTCACGTGGTTCGAGACGCTTCGCGTCTCGTCATCACGGAAGACACCGTCTTCCGTACGACCCCGAGGCACTCTCGCTGTCGCTCTGTCGAGACCGCAACCGGACGAGCCGCCCCGCGGTCGTCTTCCCGTCCCCGCGGAAACGAGGGGTAGGTTGCTCGTAACGTCCCGAACTCGGACGCAGTGTGTCCCGTCCGTGAGTACGCACTCATTTACTATCGTGTCGATCGGGGTGAGTGTACGGACGAGATGACCGAACCGACCGCGAACACGTTCCGCCGGTCAGTCACGGCGTCGCTGGGCTACCGGAGAGCCGAGCCCTCGGTCCCAGCTTCGACGCGGCGACGCCGACGGAACGGACCGCTCTCCAGCCCCGAGGAACGACCATGACGACCGAACTCGATCGTCGGCTCGCAGCCGACGCCCTCCCCGACGACGCCGAGTTCGCACTCTGTCTCACCCACGACGTGGACCGCCCCTACAAGGGACTCCGCGGGCTGTACTACGCGACGCAGGAACGGCCCGGCTACCACCTCCGGACGCTGCTCGGGGATGCGAACCCCTACTGGCAGTTCGAGGACCTCATGGCTCTCGAAGACGAGTTCGGCGTCCGCTCGGCGGTTTACTTCCTGAACGAACAGCACCTGTTCGCCGATCGGCCGGTTCACGAGTGGCTCTCGCCGTCGAACTGGGTCCAGCATCTCGGCCGGTACGACGTCACGGCCGACAAGCTGGTCGAGACGATCCGGGCTCTCGAGCGCGGCGGGTGGGAAGTCGGCCTCCATGGCTCCTATCACACTCGCGACGACCGTGGCCGGTTGTCCGAGGAGAAACGCACACTCGAGGGGTTTCTCGACGACCCGATCTCGGGTGGACGACAGCACCACCTCCGGCTATCGGTGCCGGAGACGTGGCGTCACTACCGATCGATCGGGCTCGCGTACGACGCGAGCCTCGGATCGACGACGGAGTGTGGCTTTCACTACGGCTACCGCCCGATCCGGCCGTTCGGCGACGAGTTCCTCGTGTTCCCGCTGACGATCATGGACCAGGCGCTGCCGGACCCCGGCAGCGAGTTCGACGCCGCACGACTGACCTGTGACCGACTCCTGCGGGAGGCGGCGGCCAACGACGCGGTGTTGACCGCCCTCTGGCATCCGCGGTTTTTCAGTGAGCGGGAGTTCCCTGGCCACCGTCGGCTCTACCGCTGGCTGCTCGAGCGAGCACAGGAGCTGGGTGCGTGGATCGGCACGCCCCGCGAGCTTCGTGACGCCCTCGAGACGCGGTCCGACCTGAGTGGCGCGGACGACCCCTCGGACGGGCCGGAACTGGAGCCACCAGTCGAGCCACCGGCCGATCGCCGGTCCTCGGCGACCCTCGAGCCAGCTCCGGACGACCGGGTCGATCCGTCCCAAGTGGGGACGGCTGGAACCGACTCGACGACCACGAGAGGTGACCCATGACCGGACGCGACCGGCTGGCGGTCGCTGCCGTCGTCGCGCTCGTCGTCCTCGGCACCGTCGGTGGCGTCGCAGGAAGCGCGCTCGCGGACGCCACCGCCGACGCCGGCGAGCCGGCCCCGGCCCCCAACGCGAACGCTTCGATGCCGCCGTCGGACCACACCTACGTGATCGAGCAGGGTGACGCCTGTCAGGAGATCGAACCGCTGTCGACTTCCGAATCCGTCGACTCGTTCTACGACTACCGGAACCACGAGACCCACCCCGAAAGCGCCGACAGGATGTACAGCTCATACGGTACCGAGCACTTCCAGGAGAACAACGCGAGCTTGCTGTTTCTCCACGAAGGGACCGACGGCATCAGCCTCGTCGCGGTTCACGACCGCGTCGACGGCGAGACGACCGGCGGCGTCGCGTCGTTCGACATCGTCGGGCTCCCACACGAGGCCGACTGGGAAGTCAAGAACGACGACTACGACGGTCCGACCAACATGGACGAGTTCGACCGCGGCGACGGCTGGGCGGCCGCCGACTGGATCTGGATCGAGAGCCGCACCGGCGGCGGCGCGATCCAGGGTGGGCTCAACGATCCGTTCGCAGTGACGGTCCATCCCGCGTTCAACGAGGACGCCACACACTACGAGAACGACGATCTCTACGACCCCGACTGGTACGACGGCGGCGAGATCGAGGAGTGGCACGTCCTCTCCGGCGACGCCGACGACCCCGACCGCTGGGAACTCACCTCGCTCGAGGAGCCGGTGACGATCCGGACTGGCAACTGCGCCGATCCTGCGGTCACGTACGACCGGACCGACGAGGGCATCGCCGCGACGGTCACGGACGCTAGTCACGACGATGTCGTTCGGCTCCAGCCGACGAACGGGTCTGCCGACGGCATCCAGTTCGAGCGCGTCGACGTGACCGATCTCGTGGGCGAGGAGACGTTCGTCTTCGCGAGCCACCAGCCCGACGACCTCCCGGCCGCCCCCGACGATCGCGAGTCGCTGGGGTCGCTCGCCGGCACGTCGACCCAGGAGATCACCGCGACGGTCACGTTCAGCGTCGACGCCCAACTCCTCGAGGAAGAGAACCTCGAGCCCGATCGCGTCGCGGTCTACGAGAGCGACGACGGCGACTGGAGCGAAGCCGAAACCGCCCTGATAGAGGAGACGGGCGCGACCTACCGGTTCACCGCGGAGGTGTCCTCGCTCGAGGCGTTGACCGTCGCGGAGACTCAGGGAGCGGAGTCGACGGTCGAAGGGTACGCCTCTTCGATCCCCGGGTTCGGGCCGATCGTCGCCGCGGGCGCGATTCTGCTGCTCGTCGTCGGCTGGGCGGCGCGAGTGCAGTCTCATACCGCGTAGCCGGCGGGTACCGGGACTCACCCGAGAGCTGGTTTCACGGCGACGGGCCGACGCGAAGAACAGGAAATCCCGGCGGGAGAAAACAGCCCCTAAGGACCGCGAGACGAGATTCCCGGGCGCATAATGGACGTTCGGACGGCGGTCGGCGACGAGTTGCGCGCGCTGTGGAGCGACGGAAGGGGAATCTCGCTCGTCGTCGTCGCGAGCGCGTGGGGGCTGCTGGTCGGTACGCGGATGATCTACCCGGTCGTCCTGCCGTACCTCCAAGACACGTACGGCCTGAGCCTGTCGGTTGCCGGCCTGCTCGTGACCGTTCTGTGGCTGTTCGGGTCGCTGGGGCAACTCCCCGGCGGCCTGCTCGCCGACAGGTACAACGAGCGGACGCTTATGGCCGTGAGTACGGTGATCGTCGCGCTCGCGCTCGGCGTCGTCGTCACCGCTGCGTCGCCGATCGCCCTGTTCCTCGCGACCGCCGTCTGGGGGCTGGGCCACTCGCTGTACCCGATCGCGCGGATCACCTTCCTCTCGAACCAGTATACGGACCGGCTCGGGAGCGCGCTAGGGGTGACGATGGCGACCGGGGACGTCGGGCAGACGATTCTCCCGCCGATCGCAGCAACCATCGCCGCCGCGGTCGCCTGGCAGGCCGGCCTCGGCTTCGTCGCGCCGCTGCTGTTCCTCGGTGGCTTCGCCATCTTCTTTACGCTCCCGACGACCTCGACGGCCTCTCCGTCGGAAGCGGACGAAGCCGAAGACACGACATCTCTCCGGGACGCGCTGGGTGTCCTGACCGAACTGCGGAACCCGGCGATGGGGTTCATGGCCGTTATTCTCTTCCTCTATATCTTCATCTGGCAATCGTTCACCGCGTTCTACCCGACGTATCTCGCCGCGGAGAAAGAGATCGCTCCCTCGACGGCGAGTGTCCTGTTCGGACTGTTCTTCGCCGTCGGCGTCGTCGTCAAGCCCGTCGCCGGCGCGGCCTACGACCGCATCGGGATGCGCGCCTTGCTGGTCAGCGTCCTGGTGCCGCCGGTCGCCGGATTTGCCCTGCTCCCCGCGATCGACAGCGTCTGGCTACTCGTAGGTGTCACCGCCCTCATCAGCACGATGCTCGGCTCGGGAGCGATCACGCAGTCGTATCTCGCCGACTCGTTCTCCGAGGAGATGCAGGGGACCGGGCTCGGGGTCATTCGAACGGCCACGGCAACGCTCGGGGCCGGCGGTCCCGTGCTGTTCGGCGTGATCGCGGAGTACGGCTTTTTCGACCAGGGCTACGTCGCGCTGGCGGGAATCATGGCGGTCGTCATTCTGCTGACGCTGCGAATGCCCGACACCTAAGGGCTCGAGCGGTCAGTCGCCGCCCACACCGACCGACTGCGCCGGCTCGTGCTCCGGCCGCCGGCCGAACCGACGCACCGACTCGAGGTCCGCGATCCGGCCGCGGGCGGTCGCCGCGTCGACGATGATCTCCGTGAGGTTCGCCTTGTCCGCGAGGAACTCGTCGCGTCGCCGCTGCCAGGTCTGTTCGAGGGTCTCGTCCGCGAGCAACTCGTCGATCCGATCGAGGACGGCGTCGGCCGCGGCGACGTTGTGGACCAACCCCTGAGTCTCGAGGGCAACGAAATTCCCCATGTCGTCGTCGCCGACGAAGGAGTTCGACCGGATCGCCGGCGTCCCCAGCAGGGCGGCCTCGGTCACCATCGTCTGTGTGTCGGCCACGAGGAGGCTCGCTTCAGCCAGCGCGTCGTGCATCAGTGCCGGATGGAGGTCGAACCGTCGGACCGATTCGGGCAGCCCCTCGAGGTCGGCCTCGCCGCTCTCGTCGGAGACCAGTACGGTCACGTCTTCGGCGAGTCGCTTGGCGATCCGGCGGCGATCCGCACCGGTCAGCCCGCGCTTGCCGACGTCGTGTTGCGATCCGAAGGCGTTGAGCCGGAGAACGGCGTATCGCTCGTCGCGCTCGAGTTCGAGGGCGTCACGAACGTCCGGGTTCGGCTCGTAGGTGTCGGGATGGAGGTAGGCACACTCCTTGAACCCGGGAAAGACGTAGTGGTGCTCGCCGAGGTTCTTCCGGAAGGTGTTGGGGGTGAGGACGGCTCGTGCGAACGGCGTCGAGATCGTGTGGTCGAACGAGGCTGGCTCGGAATCGATGAGCAACACCGTCGGCGTCCGGACGACGGCTCCGGTGTGGGCTGCGTACCCCCCCATCCCGAAGATCAGGTCGGGATCGTAGGCTCGAGCCAGCCGGATCGCCCGGGCGTAGTGGGCCGGCAACCGGCTCAACAGCGATCCCTTGGAGGTGTCACACGCACCGTAGACCTCGTAGGGCAGGTCGTACCACTCGAGCAGGTCGACCGTGCAGGTGTAGTCCCGGGCGAGGACCAGGACCTCGTCCCCGCGATCCGCGAGCCGCCCGATCGCGTGCTTGTACAGGTGGACGTGGGCCGGCGTGTTCGTAAAGAACAGGTATCTCATACTGACGGTATCGTCTCCTGATCGGATCTGGTCGGTCGAGGGGGTTTGTTATCGGGCTCGTACCGCCCATAACGACGGGCAGACGGTGTGACAGCCCCCACCTGTGGCGGCGGGCCGGGCCCGGCTTCGGGGGTAGCGAACGGATACTAATAGGAATCCGTTGCCAGGTCTCCGTAGATGCAGTCTCAGGGACTTCTCGAGAGAGGCGGTGACGAGTCGCGACCGGCGACGGGATCGTTCGGACGCGAGCGGCCTGTATTGTGCGAGTGGCGCGAGCAGTACCTCCCAGTACTCGATTCCACGCTCGCGTACGCTCGCCGCCGGGACTACGTCGGGCCGGACTACGGCGACGGCCTGAGCAGCCGACTGCTGCAGGCGATGCCCGTCGAGAACCGGTGGCTCAACCTGGCGGTACAGGAAACGGTCAAGCGCGCCCCGATCGACGTCAGGCCGCTCTTTCGCGTCGAGGAACGGCGCAACTACAAGGGCGCTGCGCTGTTTACGATGGCCAACCTGCAGTACCACGAGCTGGTCGGCGACGGCGTCGAGGCCGCCCCCTCGCTCGCCGCGTTCGACCCGCTGCTCGAGGCCGACCGGCTCGCCGACTGGCTCGTCGAGGAACGCATCACTGACTACAGCGGTTTCTGTGGCGGCCACCGCCATCCGATCCAGCACCTCCACACCAAGGGGGTGCCGAGCGATCCGGATATCGTGTCGACGGCGTTCGCGGTCAAGGCACTGCTGCGGATGGCCCAGTTCGCCGAGCGCGAGGACGCCGATCTCGAGGAGGAGACCCGCGAAAAGTACGCCGCCTACGCCGATCTGGCCCGGACGGCGACGGAGTTTCTCGTCGAGGACCTGAACTACCGCGAGGTCGAGGACGGCGCGAAGATCGACTACCACATGAACCACCCCGAGGACTCCTACACGATCAACGCTGCCGCACTCGGCGCAGCGATGCTCGTGGACCTCTACGAGTACTTCGGGGACGAGGACCTTCGCGAACGGGCGACGGCGATCCTCGATCACGTCGCGGCCTGTCAGACCGACCGCGGCGGCTGGCCCTACCGTCTCCCGGCCGACGCCTCCCACCTCTCGATGGACAACCACCACAACGGGTTCGTCGTCGAGGCCTTCCAGCGGTACCGCGATGTCGTCGACGCCGACCGCTACGACGAGACCCTCGAGGACGGTCTCGAGTTCTATCGGTCCGAACTCTTCCAGCTCGACGGCGCGCCGAACTTCGACGAGGGCAGCGCCTATCCGCGGGACATCCACGCCAGCACGCAGGGCATACTGGTGTTTACCCGCGAGGGCGACCTCGAGTTCGCCGAACGGATTCTCCGATGGACGCTGGCGAACATGCAGGTCGACGGCGAGCAAGGGCGGTTCTACTACCGGACGCACCGCCATCACACGAAACGCGTCACCCTGATGCGGTGGTGTCAGGGGTGGATGTCGTACGCGACTTCGTCGTTCCTGCGTTCGTGTTCCGAACGCGGGGCAGCCGAACCCGGGGGGTCACGGGAGCACGAGCGTCGGAACCGAGACTCCTCGCCCGAGGCATGAGCCGAACCACCCCCGAGAGCGCCCCGACAGGGTCGACACTCGAGTCGCAACCGGACTCGAGTGCCGACGGTCGCTCCGACTCCGTGAATCAGGACTGCGACTGGGACCGAGACCAGGACCCCATCGAGGCCGATCGCTCGCAGCCGGCCGACGCCGAGCCGTCTCCCGAAGAGACGCGCGTACTGGTCGTCTCCGGACTCGCACACAAGAACGAACGCCACTACGGGCCGCTCGCGGCGGCCGCCGACGAGACGACGCTCGTCTGTCTCGATCCCCGCTACGCCATCGCGGACGCGACCTACCTCGAGGTACCCGACGTTGGACCTCGTCCCCTGCGGGTCGTCCTCCTCTTTTTCCTGGCGCTGCTCGAGGGATACAGAAACGAGTACGACGCGGTCGCCGCCATCTCGCTGTTTCCCTATGGCCTCTATGCGCTCGCGCTGAAGGCTATCTACGGCTATCCTGCCTCGCTCGGGATCATCGGGATCGACCTCGATCACCACGCAAAGCAGTGGTACGGCCCGCTACCGCGGTGGGCGTTCAGGCGCTTCGATGCAGTCTCCGTCCCTGGCCCCTCGCACGTCGACGACCTCGAGGGCTGTGGCGTCCCCCGCAATCGGATCGAGATCCTGGCGAACGCGATCGACGCCGAGCGGTTCCGACCGGATTCGCTCGATGAGGACATCGACCACGACCACGACCACGACTACGACTACGACTACGACCACGACTACGACTACGACTTCGTCTGGGTCGGTCGCTTCAGCGAGGAGAAAGCCCCCGTCCGGTTCGTCGACGCACTGATCGCCCTCGAGAACCGTGGCGACCGCGAGTTTCGGGCAGTCATGGTCGGCGACGGGCCACTCCGGTCCGAGGTCGAGAAGCGACTCGAGTCCCACGGCCTCCGCGAGCGGGTCGATCTCCCAGGCTGGGTCGGCGACCCGCTGGCATACTACCGCCGGTCGCCGACGGTCGTCCTCACCTCCCGGCGCGATGCGTTGCCGCTCGTGTTGCTCGAGGCGATGGCGACGGGACTCGCGCCGATCGTGCCGCCCGTCGGATCGATCCCCGACGTCGTCACGAACGGCGAAAACGGAATCGTCGTTCCGGACCGCGATCCGGAGAGCTTTGCCGTGGCGATGGCTCACTGTCTGGACGACCCCGATCGGCGTCGAACGCTCGGCGAGAACGCGACGGGGATTCGTGCGGCGTTCTCCTACGAGCAGGCCACACGGGACTGGGAACGGATTCTGGCCACGGCCACCGCGGGAACTCGAGGCGGTGACTCGTCTCCGTTTGCCCGTTTATAGGGAGCCATAGAACAGTGCACACACCCCATTTGCCACGACTCTCTGCCAGGCAGTATCGGGGACCGATGGACCACGAGAGGGCGAAATCTACTCGGGGCTGTCAGAAATTGCGTGCTGAATACAGGGCGCGAATGCAGCACGGGTTGAAGCCCGACCCCGAAGAGTAGTGATCGGTCAGTACAGAAGATACATCTTACACGTCACATCCTCACGGAATCAGTGATTCGCTATTTTGGTAACAGGAAAGATAATTACATCGCGGAAAAAAGGCCACTGTATGAAGTCAAAGAGAGAACAAGTAAGTCCTGAACTTGAGAAACGGTTACGGCCTGATGAAGAAGTGCAAGTTGCAACAGAGATGGATAAACGAACATTGGTTCCAAACGGGATTGGTTCATCAATACTTACTTTGGTGTTTGCTATCCCATTCATAGGAGTATTTGGAGTAATGGGGGCGTCAGCCATTATCGAAGTTCTTAGCTCCGGACCTGTTGGGTCTGGTGGAAGCACAACGGCGTACATTGTTGCGTATGGAATCGTTGGCGCGGTAGCTCTTCTCGTTGGGTTTTACCCGTTAATCGTGTCTGCCCTGGCAGCGAAGTTTGGCACAGTTGAGTACGCGATTACCGATGAACGGTTCATCAAAGTGGAAGACATGGTTGTGTCAACAAGTGATGAATCAGTTCCAATTACTCGTGTTCGGGATGCAGACTACAGCGAAGGGATGATTGATAAACTCCTTGGAAATGGAGATATCGAGCTACAGGGAACACAAGGAGATTCACTTACCTTCAACAATGCTCCTGAAAGCGATACATTGTACGAAAAATGTCAAGTGGCAATTCAAGAAACTGAAGCAGTTGATGATTACTCAAACAGAAAATAACTGTCAAGCAGTCTGATTTTGATCATCTTCACGGTGGAGGAAGCCAAATTCCATAAACGTAGTTATTCGAAGGAGTCACGCCACTTGCTGGAGCTGTCGGGCGGCAGAGATCAGGAATAGGAGCGACGAGATACTTGATGCGATAGATTTCACGAGTGAAGTGCCTCGGGTTTAAGCCCCGTGGTACTCGCCTCGTACCGATTGTAAATTCAAAATTCTCGACGCCACCGTGCAAGACTCAACCTCTGTATGCAGCAGGCCGCTAAGAGTACGTCCCCTCGCTGCGCGTCTCTCTCGACTGACGGCTCGTTTGAGAGACAGGCCTGGAATTATCTCCAGTAGCGACGCGATAACAAAACGAACACTCACTGTCCTACGACCTACATGGACATCGAACGACTGAATCTCGAGGAGTGGGAGTCGGCGCTGCCGTCGTCCGGCGCGACCGTCGAGGTGTTCCACGATCCGGACGCTCTCGCGGTGCTCGACGCCCACACCGACGCCGAACTGCGGCTGTACGGCGCGTTCAAGGGACAGCAAGCGGTAGGTCTTCTCCCGGTTTTCGTCGAGGACAAAGCCGTCGGCCGAACCGTCTTCTCGCCACCTCTGTCGATGGGCGTGCCGCGACTCGGACCGATCATCGACCCGAACAGCCCGAAACGTCGCAAGTGGGAGCGGATCAACGCGGCACTCGCGGAGGGCGTCCTCGAGGACCTCGAGGTCGGTCGGCGATCGACACTGCTCCGGATGACCTGTCCCGTCGGCTACGGCGATCCGCGACCCTACGGCTGGAACGGGCTCTCGGTCGAGCCGGAGTTCACGTACGTCGTCGACCTCGAGGGCTGTTCGGACGTCGAGGACGCGATGGCCGGTTTCAGCAAGAGCCTGCGAAACGAGATGCGCCGGTACGACGACCTCGATCTCCGGATCGAGACCGAGGGGATCGACGCCGCGCTCCGAATCTACGATGACGTCGTCGACCAGTACGCCGAGTACGACGACGAGGCCCCGATGACTCGGCAGTTCCTCCGGGACCTGCTCGCGACGCTCGAGGACGACCGGTGGCGGACCTACGTCGCCCGGACGCCCGACGGCGAGTACGAGAGCGGTATCCTCACGCTGTTTTCCGACGAACTGGCCTACTACTGGCAGGGCGGGGTGACGGCGTCCTACGAGGGCGTCAGCGTCAACAACCTCCTGCACCGGGTCATCCTCGAGGATCTGGTAACCGATCCTGACCTCGAGTCGGTCACGGGCTACGATCTCGTCGGCGCGAACACGGAACGGCTCTGTGAGTACAAAGGGAAGTTCAACGGCGAGTTGCGGCCCTACTACGTCGTCGAGTCGTCGGGACTCGAGATGCAGCTAGCGAAGTCGGCCTACCAGCGTGTGAGTGGGTCGCTGAAGTAGCAGGACTCGCTCGCTTTCGCTTCTCGCTTTTGGCCCTCCGTTCTCCGTCCGTCACAACTGACGTTGCTCCGTTGCGAGGTCATCTAATCCTCCTCTCAGGCGTTCACTCCACTGTTCTTCGTGAGACTTGTAGGGAATTGGACGCCGTCTT
>NZ_AOMA01000090.1 GCF_000337895.1 Halobiforma nitratireducens JCM 10879 | reverse complement strand
TTTCAAAACAGGACTCTCAGGCCATATAGCGGCATTAAGACGAATATCATAAATTCAATACTGTCGCCTTCTTGCGTTCAACAGAGCAACTGACGTGGCGTCGAACACTCGAGTACCGAGTGTAGAACAGTTCGGACGTGAGGACAGCGGACGTGACTAACAGCGGACGTGACGGACAGAACACTCCGCATTACAGAGTTACTCCATGTATCCGAGACCCTTCAGCCGATCCTCCACGTCGTCGAAATCCTCGTCGACGTCGTCCTCACTCGTCGCCCCGCGAGAGCCTGCAGCCGCCTGTGGCTCTGGCTCTCGAACTTTCGGGTCCGCATCGCCCTCGAGCAGCTCGGTCCGAACCTCGCCGTCCATCCCGTCAGGGATCGGCTCGCCCACGCTGTGCAGCAGTGTCGGCGCGACGTCGACGACCGAGAGGTCGGCCGGCTCGCCCGCCTCGAGCGAGCCGTCGATCGTCGGGCCGTGAGCGAAGAAGACGCCTTCGCTGCGGTGGCTCGCGGCTTTCGTTCCGGCGGGGGCGAAGACGTCGTCGGCGAGACGGGTCTTCTCCTCGTAGC
>NZ_AOMA01000089.1 GCF_000337895.1 Halobiforma nitratireducens JCM 10879 | reverse complement strand
TCAGAGATGTGTATAAGAGACAGGTTCTCGCTTGACTGCGTCGACGTTGGCGGGTGCTACTGCCCCCTTCTCGAACCGGTCGATGTCGTTGACGTAGACGTAGCTCGGATCGTGGGCGAAGGCGATCGTGTCCCCGAAGTCGACATCGTACAGCCCGTGGTCGCCCGGCACCTGTTCGGCGACCCCGTCGACCAGTCCCTTGGGAAGCGACTGGATGAACCGCTTCTCGTCGATGCCGACGCGTTTCAACGTTCCGAGGACGTTCGACTTCGTCACGCCGAGCTGGGCCAGCGAACTTCCGGCCGCGTTGCGCTCTTTCCGGGAGAGAAAGCCCTCCTGCTCCAAAATCGCGTTCAGGTGGACGAACTTCGAGATCGGGCCGAACCCGTGATCCGAGGCGACAAAGAGGTTGGCATCGCGTTCGTCGACGTACTCGAGGACCTCGGCGAGGATATCGTCGAGCTGTTTGTAGTGTTCGAGGATGACGTCTTCCTTCCAGATGAGATGCTGGAGGCGGTCTGGCGCGGTGAACACGAAGAAGAACAGCCGCCAGTCGTCGGTTTCCATGAGCCGGTCCATGAGGGTACGTCGCGCGGCGACCAGCGAGTTCAGGTCCACCTGGAATCGGTCCTCTTCGCCGGCGTAATCGTACCAGTTGAGGCCGATCCGGTAGTCGGGGATCGCCGTAGTGATTTCCTCTGCGAAGCCGTCGGGGTGGGCGAACCGCTCGTTGGGCGACGGCGAGATCATTCCGGCGACCATCCGGCCGTCGATCTCGCTTGCGGGATAGGTCATCGGGACGTTGCCGACGACTGCCGGCGAGAACAGGTCCCACACGGCCGGCCGTTCGCGGTCGACGCTCGTGTTCATTTCCTGTGTGTAGTCGGCCTCGAGTCGCTGGAAGCCGTAGATACCGTGATTGTCCGGCCTAGAACCGGTCGCGATCGTCGGCCAGGCCGTGGGGGTCGTCGGCGGCGTCGTGCTCTCGAGGGGTGTGGCGACGCCGTCGTCGCGGAGCCGCCGGAACGCGGGGAGTTCACCGTCGTCGATCCAGTCGCGAAGGAGGGTCCAGGGGACGCCGTCGATACCGAGAACGAACGCACGGTCTGTGTCGCTGACTCGAGTCATAGAGGTGGATTCGTTCGGCACCCCATCGAGAGCCCTGATTGTTATGACCGAGGTTACCGGCCACAGTAACGGAGTAACCGTCAGGAACGAGGGTGCTACGCTCGTTTGTGTGGCCGTTCGGTAGCGTTCCGACAGGGGGACTCGAGGAGTCGGCGCTCGATCAGGGTCCCGAGCGACTCGAGGACAAGGTCGATGTCGCGGCTATCGATTGATCGCGTCGGCAGCGACCGGCTCGTCGTCGCCGCCCGGATCGGACTGTCCCACGCCGGCGTCGAGGTCACGCTCGGAGCCGACAGCGAGCCGGCGGTCGTCCGCCACGGAGCGCTCGGCGGCGGCATCTCCAGTCTCCGCGAGTGCATCGCGTGCGACCGCTGCCATCGTCTCGACTCGCAGCTCCGTTTCGCGTCTGCACTCGTCGAGGTACTCGAGGACGCGCCGGAGGCGACGGACGTTGCGGGCGCTCGTGAGTTCGTTGGGATGCAACCAGAGGTGACAGACCGCATCGTCGTCGGCCGCGACTGCTGCGTCGATCCCGCGTTTCGCCTTTCGGAGAACCGGATCGCCCGCGATCGGTTCGACGAGCGTGCGGGCTGGCCCCTCGAAAGAGAACAATCCCAGCGAGCCGGGTACGTCGACGAGCCCGCGATCGTCGACGGTCGGCTCGACCAGCGGCGGGGGCGACCGCCCCGCGGAGTAACTTGCGAACTTGCCGATGGGGCGGACCCACGGCCACGAGTCGTACCACCGGTTCGGTTCCGTACCGCGATAACAGCGGAAGTCGTACTCCGCCAGGACATCTCGGTGACCGACGACGTTGCGGGGAAAAACGAACGACTCGAGGGAAACCCCTCGCTCGCGTGCGGCCGCGAGACTGGCCTCGAGCTCCGCTTCGACGACCTCGCGGTCGGTCCCGTCGCGGTCGAACAGGACGTGAGAAAACGAGTGGCAGGCGATCTCGTGGTCGGCTGTCGCGTCCTCGATCCGGTCGATCAGACCCGGACCGAACCAGCGGGCGTTCTCGGACGCCGGACCGCCCGGATCGCGATCGAACCAGCCACAGTCGGCCGCGGGATGGTTCAGGTGGCAGCCGTCGCAGTCCTCGAGAAAGAGGTGGCCGACGACTCCCCAGGTCGCGGGAACGTCGTACGCGTCGAGCCACTCGAGTAGCCGACGCCAGCCGCGACGGGCACCGTCTATCCGTCGTTGAGGCGGGTTCTCGAGATCGTGGAACCCCCAGGCGAGCTCGGCGTCGATCGAGATCACTACCCGACCCATTTCGGCGTCCCTCGTCGCTCTCGTCGAACTGACCGGACGGCTCCCGCGGCTGGTCGTCGTCGGACCGCCGTCACGGCTCGGTTCGTGTTCGAAATCATCGGTGTCTCCTGCGTGCGCTCGTTCCAGTCGGGCGCGGGGTGCTATCTCGTGTTACCGAAATAGAATTCTTAAGTATGTTACCCTGTTGCACGCTTTCGAAATTAGGGCCAAAAACCAGATGATGTTGCAGGTTTCTCTGAACAGGGTTGGCTACTAATGCCCACATCCGGGTACCAAGCATCAACTAATTTTGCACATGCAACGGGCTATATGTCTACGGTTACGCCCGGGAGAACAGGTATGGGACTCCTACCGAGCGACACCGGAAACCGTGACGGAGTGCCGGAACGGGAACCGGGCCGCCGATCCGGCCGCCACGAGGCGGTATCCGGTTGTTAACTAACGTTCAGAATCCGATACTGGTGAGCATGATCGACGGTGATGCGGGATTTCGACGGCCTCGAGCGGAGGGACCGGACCGTCACGGCCGGGGCGACAGACTGATCGAGCGGACCGGCGAGATGGCCATCGGACACTGCCGGCTCGGATCGATCCTCGAGGGGGATTTCTGCCAGTCGAAGGCCCCGATGGCGGGTGGTCTCGATGGCTAGGGCCGACGACGGCCTGGGAGGGACGGACGCGGAGTCGGTGACCGTCACCGACGAGTGGGCCGAGACGTCGGTCGCGGTGCCGGCGATCACGGCACCCAGTACGCTGGCGTGCTTCCGGTCGTTCGGCCGGAAAGAGGGGCTCGACGTCCGAACGATCGCGCTCGCGGATCGCGACGGCATCCCCGCGACCCGCTCGAAGTACTGCGACGAGTCTATCCCCGTCCCTTCCCCACACGAGAACCTGCTTGCCTACAAGGACGCGCTGTTGTCGGTCGCGATGCGACCCGACTTGAAAACGATAATCCCCGTCCGAGACGTCGACGTCTACGTCCTCGCGAAGTACAAAGACGAGTTCGACCAGTACGTAAGTACGCCGTGGCCCGATCTCGAGACGCTTGCAGCCACACAGGACCGGGTGCGACTGTTCGACGCAGCAGAGGCGGCCGGGGTTCCCGTTCCCGAAACTGCGCTGCTCGACTCGAGCGGCCCGGACTGGGACTGGAACCGCAAGTGGATCGTCAAGGCGCGGTACTCGATCCTCGTCGACGAGTACGTCGATCGGTACACCCCTGCCGAGTTCCTCGACCCGCCCAAGACCGAGTATCTCCCACGGGGGAGCGAGCCCGACATCGATCGGCTCAGACGCGAGATGGATCACGTCCCGTTGCTCCAGGAGTACGTCCCGACGACCGAGGAGTACGGCTTCTTCGCGCTGTACGATCACGGAGAGCCGGTCGCGACCTTCCAGCACCGACAGCTACGGGGGTACAGCTACGCCGGTGGCGCGAGTTCGTTCCGCGAATCGGTTCGCATCCCGGCCCTCGAGGAAGCGGGCCGTGACCTGCTCGATCACCTCGAGTGGCACGGGCTTGCGATGGTCGAGTTCCTGCGGGACGACGAGACGGGCGAGTTCAAACTGATGGAGATCAACCCGCGGTTCTGGTCGTCGCTACCGTTTTCGGTACAGGCGGGCGCGGACTTCCCGTACTACTACTGGCAGCTGGCAAACGGCGACCGTGACCGGATCGAACACGCCTACGAGGCGGGGATGGCCGGACACCTCCTGCGGGGGGAGCTTCTCTACCTGCGGTCGATCCTGTCCGAGGACGTGGACCTCGCCGAGAAGCCGTCGTTCACGTCTGCGGTCGCCGAGATCGCCCGTTCGATGGTCGAACACCCGCGGTTCGACTGTGCGAGCGTCGACGACGTGCGTCCGTTCCTGTGGGATATGCGGGAGGCGTACAACCACTACAACGGGCAACTCTGACCGGAGACCGTCGAAAAGAGCAACGGAGAGTGATCCGAACCAGCGGTGTCAGTCGTCGACGTCGTACTCGAGGTGGACTTCGGCGTCACCGACCAGTCGGAAGTCGGTGATGTCGCCGTCGAAGCGGTAGGCGTCGCGCCAGTTGGCGACGATCCCGCGGACCGTCGTCCCCTCGATCTCGGTTTCGTCGTCGATCGTCGCGCCCATGTACTCGGCGGGCTCGACGGTCCCGTCGATCGTGAACGAGTAGGTGGTCGGGCCGCTGGCTTCGGTCCCATCGAACAGCAGGACGTGCGGGAGGTCACCGGACGAGTCGTCGTCTCCGTCTTCGTTTTCGTTCTGGTCTTCGTCGTCTTCCGGTTCGTCCTCGCCACCGTCCCACGAGCCGACGCCCTCGAGGTCGGCGGGATCGAACTCGTAGCCGTTGACGATCGCCGTCACGTCCGAGTCGGCCGACACGCTGTCGATGCGGCCGTCGACGTAGAAGTCGTCGCGGTAGCCGCCGAGGTAGCCCTCGATGACGAACTCGTCGCCGTCACGCGTTACTGTATCCCGATACGGATCGTCGGAATTCGTGTTGGCGTCGTCGCCGGGTTCCGCATCGCCGCGACCGACGAACTCGTACTCGGAGACGCCCCCGGAGCCCCCCTCGAGAACGAGGTGGGTAGCGCCGTCGTCTTCCCAGGCGTCTTCGATCGTTGGGTCGTCGTCACCGTCGTCCGGTTCTTCTTCGGGTTCGTCGTCACCGTCGTCACCCTCGTCGGGTTCCGACGGCGGGTTCGGGTCACCGTCTCCCGACTCACCGGCCGCGGCCTCTTCGGGCGACCGAGGCGCGGATTCCGGCGGTTCCGTTCGCGGGGTCCCTTGGGAGCTACCGACGATACGATCGTTTCGAGTTGCCGTGTTCGTCGTCTCGAATCGGCAGTTCTCGAGTCGGACGGTCGAGGAGGTGTTCCAGGCTCGAGCGCCGGCGCGAACGTCGTGGATGCGACCGCCGGACATGTCGGAGTCGCGGACATCGGTTTCGTTGAAGTAGCCCCAGAAGTTGCGGTCGTTGTTGACCATCACGCAGTTTTCGACCGAGGAGCCGTCGGTCCCGATTCGGAACCCGCCGGCGTTACAGTCGGCCGCGTATGAGTTCGTGATTCGGACGACGCCGTCGTTACCCGTGTTCGGGTGACGTGGCGGGTTGCCTGGGGAAGAAGCGTACACCGCGTTGTCGGGCATGTCCTGAATGTTCACGCTGTCGATCTCGATCGTGCCAGCATGCAGTGCCGCCACGAAGATTCCGGTCGGTCCGTTAGGATAGGTGTTCCCGCGAGCGCCGTCGCCCAGGTAGACGTTCTCGATACGAGACGTGCTATTCGGATCGGGGACGGCCATGATCAGCGGCGAGGTCTGGCTCGTGTTGTCCCACTGGCCACGAACACCGACGTTCCGGATCGTAATGTCGTTGCCGACGGCGTGGATGTTGTACTCCGCGCCGCGTGCCGAGATATCGATCAGGACGTTCTCTAACGTGTCGCCGTCGTTGAGCCGGATACTGTGGGTGCCCCCGGCGGGGACTTCGACCACGTCGTAATCACTGCTGGCTGCGGCCGAGCCCACCGCGGCGACCGTCGTCGCCGCGGCCGTGCCGGCCATCGTCAGGTAGGATCGTCGGCCGAGTAGGGGGTCGTTACCCCCGTTATCGGTCGTTCCAGGGTCTGTTCCGTGTGGTTCGTCGTCATCCAGTTCCGTCGGATCGCGTGCCATGCGTCCGATTTACTGAATTATAACTTTATAAGTTTTCCCTTCCTGAGTGTCTGTGTTTCGCGTATATAATTGTATTCGTGAGTGTTTGTTCAGGTAATAGTGACTGTAGTGTCGAAGTTACTTTCAGGAAGGAGAGAACGGGCCACCGACAGCGACCGAGCTGGAGCGTCCCACCCTATCGTAGCCTCTGCAGTCAGCGTCCGTGCTTGCCAGACGGAGCGGCGATCAGTGTGCAAACCGTTGCAGTTGTTACTATAGTGCTATCGAGGGACAGTACCAGCGCGTCCGAGCAGTTCGGACCGAGACGAAACCCGGCTTCGAAGTGGCTTCCCGTACCGACCATCGGCGGTCGTTCGGTTGGCCAGCAGGAACCGACGCGAAGACGGCCTCATACGGTTTACTATCGTCAGTTCCGCTACAATCGCGACTCGAAACGGTTGCACCGGTAAATCGTCACACCGATCCGTATCAGTTCGGGGACTTCGAGTCGCCGATCTCGCCCGCCTCCGTCTTCCTCTCGGGAATCCAGCGACGGACCACTGGGACATCGATCCCGGTCGTATCCTCGAGGAGATCGAGGACGACGATGTCGTTGGCCTCGAGACCGCCGGCGACCGCGACGATGACCAGTGAGGCGAGCCCGGCCACCACGAGGAATGGAACCAGCGTGACGAGAGAGATCGTGACGACGCTCGAGGCGGCGACCCCGAGGGGGAGCAAGACGACCGGAAGCGAGACGTAACAGCGCGAGGCCGACGGTGAGAACGGAGTGATGCCGTACTTGGCCGCCAAGAATCCGCAAATGATGAGATGGAGAGTTACGAGCGAGGTGACCGACGCGATGCTCGCACCGACGAACCCGTACTGTGGGATGAGAACGAGGTTGACCGCGATATTGAGGACGAGTGCGGTCGCATTGCCGATGGCGATCCAGGTCGTCGCACCGAGTGCCGAGAGTGTCTCTCGGTCGCGGCCGGCGGCGGCGCTGAGGAAGAAGCCGACCGCGAGCAACGGCAACACTCGGGCTGCTTCGGCGTAATCGGGGCCGAAGACGAGCGCGATCACGTCTTCCGGGAAGACGACGAGTAACAGGAACGCGGGGAACGTAACGACGTAGACCCACTTCGTCGTCGTCGCGTAGATATCGTCGACGGCATCGCGTTCGCCCTCGGCGTCGAGACGCGACGCGATCGGGAGATAGAGAAAGCCAAAGGCCGAGAGAACGACGAGCAACCCGCCCGCGAGCGGGTACGCCGCGTCGTACATACCGACTTCGTAGGATGTCCGGAAGTATCCAAGCATCAGCGTATCGGTGCGGGTAAGCAGGATGCTCACCACGGTCGAAACGACGAGCGGCGCGGAAAATCGGAGGAGTTCGGGAACGTGCGTTCGGAACTCGCCGACTAACGGCATGAGCCGGGCCAGAAAGTAGTGGGCGACGAGCAGGGTAATAACGGCCGCCAGGAGGTACGCAATCCCTGCGGCGACGATGCCGACGCCGGCGAGCAACAGGGCGGCGATCAGTCCGATCCGTAGTCCCGGATCGAGCAGATCGCGAGCGATCGTCCGGTAGACGGTGTTCTCGTAACCACGGATACCCGCGACGGCGATCCGGAAGGCGGCGACGAACGGTAGCGCGACGGCGAGCAACCGGACGAACGTCACCGCCTCGGCCGTCTCGAACAGGTGGCTCGCGATCGACTCCGCGAAGTGGAACATCCCCGTCGCGATCGCGAACGAAAGCGGCATCGCGACGAGCAACCCGCTTATCCAGACGCCACGCCTGTCCTCGGTCGCATCGTACCGCGGAATGAACCGGGAGACGCCCTGGGTACACCCAGCGAGCGCGACCGTCACCGAGACGGTCAACAGCGCGAGGCCGACGCTGACCTCGCCGTAGGCGTCCGGCGAGAGCAGCCGGCCGATCACGACTCGCTCCGCTAACTGCGCGGCGGAGCCGACGATCCCGCCAACCATCACGATCGCCGCACTCGAGAGCAACGCGGAGAGTTCACGCGCCTGGTCGGCCATCAGAGGTAGCCGAGGTCCTCGAGTCGTTCGGTCACCTCGCCGTCGTCGGCGGTCGGATCGGCGACGGTACGACCGTGGGAAACGTCACCGTAGTCGCGGCGGCGGACATCGTGCCCGAGCAATCCGCCGGGAACGGTGCCGGTCATCGTCGCGGGAACGGGACGCCCGAGCAGTCCCATCGTGATCGGGGCGACATCGCTCAGCGAGAAGCGGTCGGGCGCTGCGTCGCCGTCGGCGAAGCCGGGTCCAGCACCGATGAACGCGCCGTCGAGCTTGTGATTGTGGGCGTCGACGCTCACGAACCGCCGTCCGTAGAGCGAACTCGAGACGAGGTGGTTCATGTCGGTCGGCAGGAAACAGATGTCGGGGGCCCGCTCGACGTGTGGGCCGTCGTACAACTGCTCTCGCCGGCAGACGTACTCGAAGACGGGCTCGCCGTCGGGGGTCTCGAGGTCGGAGAGAATCCCGACGAGGTCGTCCCGCGTCGACTCGTATGCCGACTGGGGGACGACCCCGTTGGGTTCCCGGCCGGCGAGGTTGATCCGGACGCCCATTCGGGTCCCGTCGGCACAGTAGGCCCGAGAGTTGCGCCAGTCGACGCTCTCGGTGGCGGCGGATTTGACGGCATCCGGTGCGAGCCGGAGTAGCGTCGACTCGAGGCCGACCCGTTCCGCGGCCGCGTAGACGTCCGCGGGTTCGACGCCGACGCGGGCGGCGAGTCGCTGACCCATACGGACGGTGTTCTCGAGTAGGTCGGTGGCGGTACCGTCGGCGTCGGCTGTGTCGTCGGCAGGGCTCGAGGAAGATTCAGCTCCGCCGCTGCCGTCGCCCGCTACGAGCGATGCCTTCTCGGTCCCGATGGTCGGTCGATCCGTCTCGTCGGTCGTCTCTACGAACCCGTGCTCCCGGAGCACTTCGTTGACGTGGACGTTGTAGCCGGTGACCGGTCCGATCCCGTGATCGGAACAGACGACGACGTTGATCTCGTCGTCGACCGCCTCGAGGACGTCACCGACCAACCGGTCGGCGGCCCGGTAAATCCGCCGGAATCGCTCGTCGCGCTCGAAATTGTGGAAGACGGCGTCGGTCTTCTGAACCTGTACCACCGCCAGTTCCCACTCTTCTCGGGTGAGAAGCTCCACGGCCGCACGCCGCCGCTGGTCGATCAACTCGAGGTAGCCGTCGAACTTCTCCGCGCTGTCGTCGCTGACTTCGGCGCGCGAGTAGATACTGTACTCCTCGCCGATCGCGTCCGAGAGCTCGTCACGAATGCCCGCCGGGTGACCCGGCTCGTCCTCGACAGCGAGATAGCCCGGCACGAGCGTCCCCTCGATCCGGTCTGCAGGATGAGTCACCGGGACGTTCAGCACGACCGAGCGGTCGCCGTCGCTGGAGAGGTAGTCCCAGAGCGTCGGCGCGTCGACGTCGGTTCGGGAGACGAGTCGTGCGTCGTCGGGGTAGCCGTCGTAGGCGAAAAAGCCGTAGACGCCGTGGTGGCTCGGGTCGGTGCCGGTGTACATCGATGGCCAGGCACTGCCCGTCCACGGGGGGTGTGTCGACTCGAGACGCGCCTCGTGACCGCGTTCTCGTAGTCGCTGGAGGTTCGGCGTCGCGTCGGCGAATTCGTTCAGATAGCGAAAATCGAGCGCGTCGAGTCCGATAACGACCGTCTTCATCGGTCGTCCCACCTCGACTGGAGCGGTGGTTCTGGGCCCGACGGTACGAGTCGAGCCAGTTTCGAGGGGGTTACGTCACCGTCGCTATCGCCGTCACCGTCGCTATCGTCGTATCCGTGGAGCCTGCGAGCCGTGTCGTTCGACCGATTCATTACCTCGAGCAACCGTCCTCGCGGGCTTTGTTATCGCGCGGTTTCGCGGCGGTAGTCGTTCCACAACGCCGGGAGAACGCTCGACCGTCGTATCCGACTCATCCGATCAGTGACATATAGTGACAACTGCAACGATCTGCACACTGACCGCCGCTCCGTCTGGCGCTTCGGTACGCACTGACTTGCAGTGGCGATTATAGGACAGATGCGAGGGTCGAGCGAGGTCAGGCTTCCTCGTCCTCCCCGTCGATCCAGTACAGGTCGAACTCGCCGTTCGATTGGACTCGATCGACACCCGGCTGGGTCGCGACCGAGTCGAGTTCACTCTCCGTAACCCGTAGCTCCTGGTAGGCCACCGTCTCCCGCTCGTAGTCGGTCTCGGTGAGGACGAGGTATCGACTCTCGTCGTACTGGCTCGCGAGGTCGCCGCCGAGGCCGGTCTCAGGTGGACCCTCGTGGAGTCGCATCCGCTCTTCGTTGCCGTTGATCGCGTCGTCGTACCGGTTCGGCCCGTTCCGGAGCCCGACCAGCGGCACGTCCTCGAGGCGTTCGTCGAATGCCGTTTCGTATCCGCTCATTTTCGTATCGCTGACGTGTGGGGATGCGTTGTACGTGTACGGCGAGGGGAAGACCGCAACGAGCGAGAGGATAAGCAACAGTGCGAACCCCACGGCGAACAGCGGCCGCCCCCCCGGCAGGCGACCCCTCGAACGGGGGCTACTGGAGTTGGAGAGCCAGGTGTAGATGCCGAACAGGGCGATCGACCCGAGGAACGTGACGAACACCATCATCAGCCCGAACACGCGAAAGTGCATCGTCGAACCGGGAGCGACGAAGTAGATCAGAAACAGCGGCCCCAGGCCGAGCACCGCGATCGTGAAGTACGTCGTCTCGGGTCGAACGCGCCGAAGGAGGTCGGACCGCGACGCGACGATCCCGACCGCCAGCGCGACAGCGAGTACAGTAAACACCAGCTGTGCCAGGAAGAGCTTGACGAAAATCTCGCCCAGGCTGCCGCCGATCGCCGACAGCGACGCGCCCTGGGCAGCCATCGCGTCCGCGCCGCCTCTGCCCTCGAGAAGGAATTCGACCGCGGAGCCCAGGAAGTACTGGATCATCCCGCCGAAGAAACCGTGGTTCGACGTCCAGACGAGGAAGAGCCCGATCAGCAACGCCGTGTGCCCGTACACGGTCGTCTGTCCGGCCACCCGGCCGTCGCTGGCGAGCCGGCGGGCGAAATGCTGGACGACGCCGATCCCGGCGAGCACGACGATCAGGTGCGCGACCAGCTGGGGGTGGTAGACGACCGTCGCCGTCGCGGCGAGTCCGAGGAGTGCGCCGGTCGCCGTCACGGCTGCAGTCGTCCCCTCGGTCCGGACGTACCGCGTCAGCAGGTAGAAAAACAGCGCCGAAAACATGACTGCCTGGGACATCGCGTGGGCCGACAGGTACATCGAAATCGTCGTGATCGGCAACAGGAGGAACGCGGAGAACGCGGCGACGACGGTCCCACGACGATCCGAGACGACGGTACCGACACACAGCGGCACGAACACACAGTACACGAGCACCGCGAGCAACACGACGTAGAGCAACGATCGTGTCACCGGCGTCCCGAGCGTCGCGTCGACCAGCGCCGTCGTCGTATGGATGCCGGGGTAGTAGAGTTCGAACGGAGCCATCGTCCCGTCGCTGATCGCCCGCGCCCAGCCGAGGTGGGTCAGCGCGTCGTGGTGCCCGTAGAACCGGTACCCCCGGAGGATCGGGAGGCCAGCGAAGACAGCCATCGAGAGCCCGCCGAGCAGGAGGGCGACGGGCCTGGTTCGACTACGCCCGTCGGGGCCGCGGCTCCCTGCGGGCGGGACGAACGCGACAGTCAGCGCGATCGCCATCGCGAGGAGGAGCCCAGCCCACACGAGCGCCGGGGTCGCAGTGAACGGAGAGAGTTCGTACCCCGTCGCGGGAGCCGAGCGAGCCAGGAGGGCACTGCCGGCGAGTACGAGAAACCCGATCGCGAGCGCGAACTTCCTGAACGGTTCTGCGTCGGCGGCGGAGTGGGGAGACATTCGAACTGCTCTCCGGTTTTCCCGTTCCAGCCCTTGTTATTCCCCGCCTTCCGACAGTGTGGAGCGGAATACCGTCTCCGTCGGCGACGGGTTTCCGCAGGGCTCGACGATCGGCCGTCGAACGTTTCTACCTCTCGAAAACGGGTCGGGACACGGCGCTCGAGCCGATTGAAGTCCGACGACCGCTCGAGTTGGGTGTCCGCCCGAGTGGGTCGGAGCGAAGACTCGCGTTCGTGTGGATTCGGTCAGGAAAACTCCGTGGCGCGGTCGTGGCGACTGTCGACGCGATTCGATGCGATCCGACACAGAACTCGAAACGCGGGGCCGAAGCCTGTTCGTGCCAAACGACAGTAGCAACGGCCGGTACTCGTCACTCGTCGCCTCACTCGTCGCTCCTTTCCCGGCTCGTCGCCTCACCCATCACTCCTCTCCCGGTGTGTCCTCGATTTCGGTCCAGAAGTGTGCGTAGCGGTAGGCGTCGTCGGTAGCTGGTTCGTCGGGGACCGCACCGTCGCCGTCGAACAGCATGACGACGATCCGGACCTCGCCGGCGTCTGCTTCGGGCGTCACCTCGAGGTCGCCGTGAGCGGTCGCACCGTCGCCGACGCTGTACTCGAGTTGCTGGAGATCAGTACGCTCGAGGACGGTGCCGCTCTCGTCGACCCACTGTTCCTGGACGACGGCGGTGTACTCCATCGCCTCGCCTTCCTGGTTTTCGACGGTGGCGACGAACGAGAGCGGGTCGCCAGGATCGACCTCGTCGGGAAGGTCCCCGACGACGTACTCGCCGTCTTCGGCGTCCGTATGCAGCCGCAGATCGGTGTACTGCTCGCCGCTTTGCGGGACCGCGAGCCCGTAGGCGACGGTCGTGAGCGCGAGGAGGACGCTGATGACGAGGACGACGTTGACCGCCGTCGTCACGGGCGAACTGGTCCCAAAGATGGCCGCACGGAGACGACCGAGCTTTCGCTCGAGTCCGAAACTGTACCGTTCTCGGGGGGTGACGCGAACCCGCCGTACCGCGGCGAGGAGCGTTACCAGCAGCGCGAACCCCGCGACAGTCCCGACGACGGTCGTCGTCGAGAGCTCCCAGGAGAGAGCCGTGAGTCCGAGCCCGAGCAGCGGCACGACCGCGAAACTTAGGCCGAATGCCAGGGCGGCCCGTTCCACGTCGCTGATGGCCTGTGTCTGGCCGACGAGCCAGGGTGACGCCTCTTCGTCCAAGTCGACTCCTCGAGCGCGCGGAAACAACAGCGAGACGACGGCGTACCCCGGCGCGAGGAACAGCAGCGGGACCCCGACCGCGGCGCGGACGACGGGCGAGGAGACCTCGAGGACCGCCAGGAGGGCGGCCGCCGCGAGGACGAACCCGGCCGTGACGACCAGATCCGTCGGCACGCCGGTGAGCGGTCCGGTCTCTCGCCCGACGCCGAGCGGTCGGACGGTTCGAAGCAGACGTTTCTTCATCTATCGACGCCTCGAGTGGTTCGACCATTGTTACTGGTCGCATAACCGACTGTCAGGGATCGAGGACCGTTCGTAGCGGCGATGTGCCGTCGGTGGCCATACGTCCACTCGAGTGGCCGATGAGGTCGGTATCGCGGTGTCGGTGAGGCGTTACCGCCGGTACTGACACGGACACGGACACGGACACGGACACGGACACGGATGCTGGCACTGACACCGACACTGACACGGATGTCGATACTGTCCCCACAAGAGTATCCCCCACGAACGCTCTTTTCGGGGCCGAAACCGGGCGCTTACAAAGTGCGTTCGTCTCGAGGTCCCGGGTATGATCCGGAACCGACGAGCGCGACGAGCGCGACGAGCGCGACGAGCGCGACGAGCGAACGGAACGACGGTGGGGCCGCTCGGAGACGGAATCGACATCGAAGCCGACGCAGTAGACGACGGGTGGACCCGATGAGCGTCGACGTTCGGCTCGCCACGGACGACGACCTCGAGCGCTGGAACCGCTACGTCGAGCGCTCGCCACAGGGACGGCTCTGGCACGAACTTGAGGCGCTCGAGGCGCAGGCCGATTACGCCGACGCGACCCTGCACCCGTTGATCGGGTTCAAGGGTCAGGAGGCGGTCGGACTCTTCCCTGTCTTCGAGATCGACAAGCGGTTCGTTACCACCGTCTTCTCGCCGCCGCCGCACCTCCGGGTGCCGTACCTCGGTCCGGCGTTTCTGAACATGGGGAAGCTGAAACAGCGCAAACGCGAACGACGGCGGCTGGCGTTCGTCGACGACTGCATGGAGTGGGTCCGGTCGGAACTGAACCCGAAGTACGGCCACGTCCGGACCGCGACCGGATTCACGGACGCCCGGCCCCTCGAGTGGAACGAGTACGACGCCTCGCCGGAGTACACCTACGTCGTCGACCTCACACGGGATCGGGAAGACCTCCTGCTGTCCTTTAGCAGCGACGCCCGGAGCAACGTCCGGAACGCGGACGAGGACGTCTTCGAGGTCACCGCCGGCGGCCCCGAAGAGATCGAGTTGATTATGGCACAGGTCCGCAACCGCTACGAATCCCAGGGCATCGACTTTCGGGTCCCCGACGAGTTCGTGCTGGACCTCCACGAACGGGTGACAGGCGGTGCGATTCGACCCTATACGTTGCGGGTCGACGGCGAATTCGTCGGCGGCATTCTGGCCGTCGAGTACGGCGACACCACGGGCCGGTGGCTCGGCGGCGTCCGGACCGACGCCGAGCTCGATCTCCCGACGAACGACCTGCTGGACTGGGCAATCATGGAAGACGGCCTCGAGCGCGGGCTCGCGGGCTACGACCTTGTCGGGGCCGACAACCGCCGAATCAACCGCTACAAGGCGAAGTTCAACCCGGAGTTGCGGACCTACTACAGTCTCGAGTACGGCAGTTGGGGGATGCGACAGGCTGCATCGCTGTACGATTCGGTGAAGTGATTACCAGCGGGCCGCGATTCCGCGCCGAAGTTCGTGCCCGGCGACAGCCAGCACGGAGGCGACGAGGGCGACCAGATAGTACATCGTCGTAAGCGAGACGACGAACACGGCGGCCGTCCCGACGATCCCGAGCGGTTCTACTACCTGGTAGAACGCCATTCCGAACAGCGGATCGAGGACGAGAATCGAGAACAGCGACGCCGGCAGGTAGACGACGGCAAACCAGCTCGTCCGGACGGCCTCGAAGACGATTCCGCCGTCGATCCCGGCGGTGGCGAAGACGTATCCGAGGGCCCACGTTCCGAGCGCGAGCGTCCAGAAGACGGCGACGACCGCGAGAACGAGCCGATTGATAACGATGCGTCGGACGCCCCGACCGATACCGAGGAGGACGCTCGGACTGGCAGGTCCGAGGCTGTCAGCGGTGACCATAGTGGAACTCGAGCGGCCACGAACGTAATGACAGCGCCCGTCCGTTTCGCGAGAGTGGTCACTCCCTGTCGCCGTCCGACTTCCGGTCAGTCGACGACGTGATTCGCGGCCGTTCGATATCGGTCGTAAACGTCCTGTCCCGCGTCCCGAATGCGCTCGTCGTCGGTTTCGAACGTCGCCTGCAGGATTCCGTCCTCGTAGGCTCCGAGAACGACCCGTTCGTCACACTCGAGCAGTCCGAACGAGACGTCGTCGTGGACCGCGAGCGAGATGTCTCCGAGCGTCGCGGCGACCCGGACACCCCCGCGGAGCTTCGAGCAGAAGGAGTCGTAGGCGTCGGCGTCGACGACGGCCTCGACCGTCGCACCGTCGCGAACGCAAGCGACGAGGGGTCGAACGTACAGCGGCGACGCGATCGGCGCGAGTACCCTGACCCGTCGTGTCCCCTCGAGGACGTCGATCACGTGTGACACTGGGGCGTGTGGGTCCGCGGACCGACGGCACGTCGTCGTCCCATCCGCGCTCGCGATTTCGGACGCAGTGAGACCGATCTCTTCCGTCGGAAACGCCTCGAGGAAGGTCGCGAACTCGTGGCCCCGTTCCAGGCGTTCGAGGAGAGAAAAGACGTCGTCGGCGACCAGTTCGGCATAGGTCGTCGCGCGGTACGTTCGTCCCTCGCTGATTGCCAACTGTTGCTCGTCGAGGGCCGAGAGCGATCGAGAGACGGTTCGTCGGGACGCGTCGACGTGTGGTTCGAGGTCGGACGCGGTCGCAGGCCCACGTTCGAGCAGGGACTCGAGGACGCAAAGTCGAACGGGCGACCGCGTCAACGTCGCGAGCGTTTCGAGTCCGGGCACGGTCTCCTCGTCGCCGCTCGTCGTCACTGTTTGACACGATTGCGAGCCGAACGTATAAGTGTCCCGTCTACTCCCGTGAGTCGTAACGCCGTCCTACCGGCGGTCAGATCGGACGGTACCTGTGGACCCACTGCGGACGGAGAGCTGTTGTACTCGAGTTCGGCCAGGAGCACGTGACGGCGAGCGGTCCGAACGGCCGTCGTATCGCCGAGGATGTCGCCGAGTCGCTGGTTGTTGTCGGTCAGAAGACCGGGCACGATCGCGACGAGTCCCGGGAACGCCGCCGCGCCGCCGATGAGTGTCGTGACGTTTCTGATGGCGGCACCGGCACCGGCACCAGAACCGGAACACTCCCGGCCGTCGTGTAGACGGCGCGAATCCCGAGCAGCAGCTCGCCCGGCGTCTGTCCCCACTTCCCTTCGAAACCCGCGTAGTAGGCGATTAGACCAAAGACTCCCGAGCCTCCCGATTCCGTCCCCGGCGGCAGGCGATCCTCCCGCCGAGAACAGGAGTAGCATCGATAGCAGGACCGCGAGGAGAACGATGAGCGAGACGATGTCGTCGACGAACCAGGCTGCGTGTCGTAACCGCGACCATCGGGAACCATCCAGATTGCGTCCACTCGGCCGCCCCATCGAGCCCCAAACTGTCCGAAGCGACGGGCAGAAAGCAACGGATTCGGCGCGTAACAGCGTCCATAACCAAGTTCACACCTCGAGGAACACCTGGCAATGGACTCTTCGCTTCGAACGCTGCTCGTCGGCGTCGACGCAGCCTGCGAACGGGTACTCGAGCCGCTCGTCGCCGACGGCGAGGTGCCGACCCTCGAGTCGCTCATCGAGGCTCCCGACGCCGCGAGCGGTCCCCTCGAGTCACAGATCCCGCCGTGGACGGCGAGCGCGTGGCCCTCGATGTATACGGGGAAGAACCCCGGAAAACACGGCGTCTACGGGTTCCTCTCGTTCGACGGCTACGACTGGGACGTGGTCAACGCGACGGATGTCCGCGAGCGTGCGCTGTGGGAACTGCTCTCCGACCGCGGGCTGACGAGCGTCGTCGTCAACGTCCCGGTGACACATCCGCCCCGCGAGTTCGACGGGGCGTTGATCCCGGGCTACACTGCGCCGGAAGACCCCGACTGCCACCCCGACGGACTGCTCGCGGAGGTACGCGAGGAGATCGGCGAGTATCGCGTCTACCCCGCCGAGGACGGCGATCGCGCCGAGACCTACAGCGACTGTGCCCGCATGCGTGGCGAGGCGTTTCGCTACCTCGCCGACCGGTACGATCCCGACTTCGGTTTCCTCGAGTTTCAGGTGACGGACTCGATCTTCCACAAGGAACCCGGCAACGACGACGCGATCCGGGCGATCTACCGCGAGGTCGACCGGCAGGTGGCCCGGATTCTCGAGGTACACGATCCGGACAACGTCGTCCTCGCCAGCGACCACGGGATGGGGCCGTACGACGGCCACGAGTTTCGCGTCAACGAGTTCCTCCGGGCCGAGGGGCTCGTCGAGACCGAACGCGGCGGCCGCGGGATGCCGACCTGGGCGACGGTACGGGACGACTCGCTCAAGGAGGGCGACGAGGACACCGACGCCGCCCCCGGGTTCGGCGAACGCGCCATGGCGACGGCCGCCCGTGCAGGGCTGACAAGCCAGCGCATCGGGGCCGTTCTGCGGCGACTCGGTCTCGCGAACTTCGTCGCCCGCCACGCCCCGACCGGCGTCGTCAACGCTGGCGCGACACAGGTCGACTTCGCGTCCTCGCGGGCGTACGTTCGCTCACGGATCGAACTCGGCGTCCGGATCAACCTCGAGGGTCGAGAACCCGACGGCGTCGTCCCACAGGCGGAGTACGAAGCCGTCCGAACGCGGATCATCGACGCGCTCCGGTCGGTGGAGACGCCGGCGGGGGAGCGGGTCTTCGAAACCGTTCGGCCACGGGAAGAGTTCTTCCACGGCCCCGAGACCGAAGACGCCGTCGACGTGGTGGCGATCCCCGCCGAGTTCGACCACTTCCTCTCGGCGACGTTGCGTGACGAGCAGTTCGGCCCGCCCGCCGAACCCTGGAACCACAAACTCGAGGGGATCGTCGCCGCGAAAGGCACGGCCGTCGACGGAACGGCCGGTATCGGGAGCGCCCACCTGTTCGATGTCGCGCCGACCGTGCTGGCGACGCTGGACGTGCCGGTCGACGACCGCATGGACGGGTCGCCGCTCCCGTGTGTGGACTCGCCGGGCAGCCGTAGCTACCCGCGGCTCGCGGACGATCGCTCGGCGGCGACGGCCGACGACACGGTCGAGGACCGGCTCGCGGATCTGGGCTATCTCGAGTGACGCGGTCGCGAGCGAAACACAGATTTACGGCGGTGTACCAGTAAGTACCGGACGAATGCGAACGAACCGCTGCGTTCGAGTCGTCTCTACGGACGGGGTGAGACTCGGGTGACCGATTCAGTTTCCGATCCCGACCCCGATCCCGATCCCGAACCCGCAAGCGACCGCGCCGCATCCATCGACGTCGCGATCGGCGACGCCATCGACGCCTACCTGCAGCGCAAGGCCGTCGCCGACTCCGACGGGACGGGGGTCGGTGCCTACGCGGCGAACGCCGAGTCGGTGCTCCGGCGGTTCGCCGACTGGCTCGAGCGCGAACACGCGCTCACGGCGATCCGCGCCCTCGAGGCCCGACACATGCGGTCCTACGCCGCGGAACTGCAAGCGCGGGCCGAGGAGGGAACCTACACGGCCTCGACCGCACACACGTACTACGCGGTCGTCCGGGCGTTTCTCTCCTGGTGTGTCCGCGGCGGAATTCTCGAGGAGAATCCGGCGACGGATGCCGATGCGGCGGCGACGCTGCCCGAGTCGGACTCCGGGTCCGGGGTCGACGACGACCCTCCTCACTGGACCGCCGTCTCGAGGCGACGACTCGAGCGATACGTACGGGAGCGAGCACTCGAGACCGATGTCGATCCCGACGAGCGTCGAACCCGGCTGCGCGAGTACGCGATGGTGGCACTGCTTGCCCACTCGCCGGTCCGCGGGGCGGAGCTGTTCCGCGTGCCGGAGGACGATCGTCGGACCGGCGCGACCTGGGACGACGTCGATTTCTATGCCGGCACGATTCGCGTGCTCGGCCGGACTCAGCGACGCGAGGAGGTGACGTTGTTGGCCCCTGCCCGCACCCCGCTTCGGCGGTACGGAGTCGTCCTCGACCCGCCATCGAACGACTGGCCGCTGTTTCCGACCCGCCACGCGCCGTCGGTCGCCCGCCGAGTCCGGGCGGTGCTCCGGGAGCGGGGCCACGACGAGGCGACGATCGAGGCCCTCTTCGAGGAGGCGACGGCGACCGAACTGGCTCGCGAGCGATCGATCGCGCCGCCGGCGATCACGACCGAAGGGGCGCGATCGGTACTCAAACGCCTGTGTCGCGACGCGGGTCTCGAGGTCGACGGCGACTACCTGACGCCGCGTGGCGTCAGAGACGACGGCGCGGGCGACGACCGCTACCGCCGCGAGGCGACCCCTTCGAGTCCGGCGTTGCGGACCTCGATTACGGAACGAGCGATCGTCGTCTCGGCATCTCGAGACGGTCCCGGATCGATCGTCGACGTTCCGGCCCGTGTGGTTCCCAGCGAGGAACACGCTGGAGAAGGTGCACCCGGGCCAGGACACGATTCTGTGTCCGTGTCCGGGCCTGAGTCCGGGCCTGAGTCCGGGTCGGAGTCTAAACCTGAATCCGAATCCGAATCCGAATCCGAATCTGATCCTGGCCCATAACGTCTCGCCGCTCTCGAGTCGGTGTGGATATCACAACCATGTGGTATTACCCGACACCATCTCACGCTACCCCACGCTACGCCACATCACACCCGCTACTCGAACGATCGCACCAGATGCTTGAACGTCTCCGCCTCGAGCGGCTTCTCGACGCGGGCATCGACCTCCACTTCGACGTCGTCGAGTTTGAGGTCGGCACCCTGCTGCGAGCCGGAGAGCACGATTACGGGTGCACAGCGGGCTTTCTCGTCGAGCTCGATCAGCACTTCTTCGCCGTCCATCCGCGGCAGATGGAGATCGAGGAGGATGACGTCCGGTCGTGGTGCGTCGGTGTACTCGTCCGATCTGGTGAGAAAGTCGATGGCATCCGACCCATCGGTAACGACGTGAATCGTCGGGTCCAGGTCACCGCCCGTCAACATCTCTTCGGCGAGTCTGATGTCCCCCGGATTGTCTTCCACCAGGAGTATTTCTTCGACACATTTCGGGGAGACCATTATCTCTCCGGTGGGGAGCGGCGGGTTTAAGCGTTCTCTCAGTTCACGATGCAAGTCTTCTCCCGACAAATATCCTCGGCGGTGAACCGATTGTACTTCCAGCGTTCCAAACGGACTGCAGTCGGACCCGGAGAGCGATCCGACCGCTCGAGTTGTCTTACAGTCCCTGCTGCCGTGGGGCCACGTTCAGCCCGAAGACGAACGGGAAGAGACGGATCGGTCTTCGCCGCTAGGCGACCAGTCGTTCGACCGACGTGCCGATCGCTCCCTGAATCTCCGCGGAGGCGAACCCGAGGGTCAGACCGAGCACGGCACCGATGACGATGGCGAGCAACATCCCCTTCGTGATCGCGGCCGGGTCCACGTCTTCCCCGTCGAAGGGATGGAAGTATATTCGGTTGATAAACGGCAGGATGTATCCCGCCGACAGCAGCGTGCTGCCCAGGACGAGCAGGGAGACGAGCCACATCCCCTCCTCGAAGGCACCGAGCGCGATGTACCACTTGCCGACGAACCCGACCGTCGGCGGCAGACCGATCATCGCGATCCCGAGCATGGCGAAGGCACCGGCCATGACCGGCGCACGTTTCGCGACGCCGGCGTACTCATCGAGCGTGCGGATGCCGCCGAAGCGAAGCGCGAACATCCCGGCCAGCACGAACAGCGAGGCCTTGACGATGCCGTGGCCGAAGATTTGCAGGATCGAACCGAAGACCGCAGTTTCGTTCGCGATCGCGATGCCGACGAAGATCAGGCCAAACTGCGAGACCGTCGAGTACGCCAACACGAGCTTGATGTGGTCCTGCAGGAGTGCGAAGAAGCTCCCGGCAAAGAGGCTAAAGAGCGCGGCGACGAGCAGCATGTTGCCGACCGCGGGGTTGGCCGCCAGGAAGTCGAGCGTGTAGACGGTAAAGAGCACGCGAGCGAAGGCATACATCGCGACGGCGGGCACCAGCGCCGAGATGACCGCACTGATCCCGTCCGGTGCGGAGGCGTGAGCGTCTGCCAGCCACGTGTGGACCGGGAACAGCGCGATCTTGATCGCGAGTCCGACCGCGATCAGGACGAACGCGGCGGTCACCACGGGATCGGTGTAGCCGACATCGGCGAGCAGTTCCGGCAGTTCCCGCATCGTCAGGGTCCCGGTCGAGGCAAGCACCAGCGCGACGCCGAGCAGGTAGAAGCCGGCACCGACGGTGCCCACGAGCAGATACTTGAACGCCGCGTAGGTCGACCACCGGTACTTCGAGGCCGAGACCAGGGCGTACGAGGAAATCGCCATGATCTCGAGGAAGACGTACATGTTGAACAGGTCGCCGGTGAGCAGGATACCGAGCATGCCACCGACCAGCAGGAGGAAGCCGCCGTAGAAGGCGTTCCCCCGCGGGCCGCCCACGCGCGTGTAGACGAGGACGCCGAGACAGACCAGCAACACGAGCAGGATGACGACGACCGAGAACTCGTCGGCGAACAGCTCGATCCCGACCGGTACCTCGACGCCGCCGAGTGCGTGGCTGAGCTGTCTGTCCTCGGTCCGTGAAACCATCCACGCGAGCGCCACTGACAGTGCGAACGTCGCAGTGACGATCGCACTGGCGAACGCCCAGCCGACGTTTTTCCAGCGAACGGTCGCGGCGATCGGTACCGTGGCTGAAATCAGCGGCAGGAGGACGATGACGGCAAGCAGCCAGCTGTACGCCTCCATGTTAGCTCACCTCCATCGAGCCGTCTCCGTCGCAGTTGCGTTCGCGTTCGCTACCCCGTCCAGCCGTGTCAGTCGTCTCCGTTAGATTCCCCGTCATTGTTAGATGAAGAGTGCGATAGCGAGTGCGATCGTGAGCACGCCCGCGGCGACGTAAATCGTCAGGCCGATCCCGAGTTTGCCGCCGGTCTTGCCGGGCGTGTTCTCGTACCGACGGTCGTAGGCGTCCCGCCACCGATCGGGGACCTTCCCACGGATGGCCGTGTTCGGATCGTGGATGGCACCGACGAGCCGCCAGCCGGTGCCGACGACCAGATCGTCGACCCGGTTGTAGACGCCTCCGAGCCGACCCGAAACCCCGCGTGTCCCGTAGAACGCCGTGGGGTCGAAAATCTGGTCGACGTCGAACCCGCCGTGGAGCCGGTCGATGATCGGCCTGCCGAGGACGAAGATCGCGATCCCGCCGGCGGCGAGGTAGCCGGCCTTCAGCAGATGCGACGCCGAGTAGGGATCGAGCTCGAGGCCGCCGGCCATCGGCAGGTACGGGACCAGCGCCTGGTAGTAGACGCCGAAGACGACGCAGGCGGCGGCGACGGTGCCGGCGACGATCGCGTGGCCGAGGTTCGCGTCGGTGGTTTCGATCGGTTCGCCGTCGAGGAAGGCGTAGTAGCCGAACTTGATGAACGACGCGAACGTCCCCATGCTGCCGACGACGATCATCCAGAACAGGATGTCGATCGAGAAGTCGCCGAAGAGGACGACGTTGGAGGGGAAGTCGTAGTCGGCGGCGTCCATCACCATCCCCTTGCTGATGAAGCCGTTGAAGCCGGGCACGCCGCTAATCGACATGGCACCGACGAGGAACACGACCAGTGCGATCGGTGCGGAGGTGCCGATCGCGCCGAAGTTGTCGAGTCGGTTCTCCTTTAGCTGGAGGATCAGGATGCCGGCGGCCATGAACAGCAGTCCCTTGTAGAGGATGTGGTTGAACAGGTGGGCGAACGCGCCGGCGATGCCGAGCGCGGAGCCGACGCCGATCCCGGCGAGCATGATGCCGACCTGGGACTGGATGTGGTAAGACAGCAGCCGCCGCATATCCTTCTGGGCCAGCGCGAAGCCCGCACCGTAGATCGCCATCGCGGCCCCGACGAACGCGAGCACGGCGTTCCCGTCGGGGAACGCGCGGTAGGCCGCGTAGACGGCGGTCTTCGTGGTGTAACAACAGAGGAAGACCGACGTGGCGACGTGAGGCTGTGGGTAGGTATCGGGCAGCCAGCTATGCAGCCCGATCATCGCCGTGTTGACGCCGATCCCCACGCCGGCGAGGACGGCAGCAAGCGAGACCGTCGTTCCAGCGATCGGGAGCGGGATCGGGACGCCCCCGATTCCCGTCCCGTCGAAGTGCAGCGCGGTCGCGCTCGGGTCGGCCGCGAACAGGTAGAGCACGACGCCGGCCAGCAAGAGACTCCCGCCGATACCGTGTGCGAGTGCGTAGCGATAGCCCGCTCGCACCGCGGTGCCGCCCGAGAGCCAGACGAAGACGGTACTCGTGATCGCCATCACCTCCCAGCCGATGACGAGTCCGAGCCAGTCTCCGACCATTACGGTCCACAGCGACGGCGCGACGTAGGCCAGCCCCCACAGGAGGTGGCGGTTGTCGGTATCGGCGAAGTACGCCCACGCGACCGCCGCAGCGCCGAATCCGCCGAAGATGATCGCCATCAGCCTCGAGAAGTCGTCGACCGAGACGGTGACGATCTCGAGACCCATGAACGTGTACGTCGGACCCACGCCGTCGGGCACGAGCAGTGCCCAGGCGACGACGGCCAGCAGCGAGAGGACGCTGACGCCGTGAGCGATTCGCCGGGAGGCGAACGGGACGATCAGGGCCGCGGCAACGACGAAAAGCGCCGGCGGAATCGAGAGTAGTTCGTTCATTACTCAGACACCTCCATTGCACCCTCGACGATACCGTCGATGAGGTCGAAGAAGACGACGTAGTCCGGAGCCGTGCCGAACAGGAGCATCAGCGTCGCGGTCGTCATCAGTGGGACGAGCATCAGCAGCGTCGTCTCCCCGCCCCGCCAGTCGGCACGGTCCCAGCCGTCTGCCGGCGGGAGGTCGGGATGGCCGTGATGGTCGTGGTCTTCGTGGCCCTCGTGTCCGTCCTCGTCGTGTGGCTCCGTTGGCTCCGTTCCGCCGTCCGGTCGGTACGCTCGCTGACCGGGCGCGCCGCCGAAGGGGTTGTCGAGTACCGGCTTCTGGTCGGCGGCGTCTTCGGACTCGAAGAACGCCGTGTAGACGATGGGCCAGAAGTACCCGATGTTCAACACGCCCGAGAGGACGAGCAGTGGGGCGACGAGCAGGTAACCCGCTTCTGCACCACCCCAGATGAGGTGCCACTTGCTGACGAAGCCGGCCATCAGCGGGATGCCGGCCATGCTGAAACTGGCGAGCCCGAACGCGCTCATCGTGAGCGGCATCCGCTTGCCGACGCCGGCCATCTCGCTGATGTACTTGACATCGAGCTGGACGTACAGCGCACCGGCACAGAGAAACAGCGTCAGCTTCGAGAACGCGTGTGCCGGGATGTGGAGCAGCCCCCCCATCAGTCCCATCTGGGACAGCAAGGAGAGTCCGAGCACGATGTAGGATAGCTGCGCGATCGTCGAGTACGCCAGCCGCGCCTTGAGGTTGTCCTGTCTGAGCGCGAACAGGCTCGCGATGAGGATCGTCGCACCGGCGGCGATCGTCAGCGGCAGGCCCATACCGATGTCGCCGACCGTTCCAGGTCCGAAGACGTCGATCACGGTCCGGGCGACGCCGAACGCGCCGGCCTTGACGACCGCGACCGCGTGCAACAGTCCCGAGACCGGCGTCGGCGCGACCATCGCACTCGGCAGCCAGGAATGCAGCGGCATTACGGCCGCCTTCACACAGAAGCCGCCCGCGAGCAGGGCGAATGCTCCGCGTGCGGCCCACGGATCGGCTGCGGCGACTTCGGCGAGACTCTCGATGCCGCCTCGAGTGAACGCGATCGTGTTGGGGTCGGTCAGCCAGTAGACCGCGATCATCCCGCCGAAGATCGCCAGTCCGCCCGAGAGCGCGTATGCGAGATACTTGTACCCCGAGACGCGGGCCTCCTCGGACTCGTCGTGGGCGACCAGTGGGTAGGTCGCAAGCGTTAGCACCTCGTAGAAGACGAGCAGCATGAACAGGTTCGACGCGAACGCGACGCCCAGCGCCGCACCGACGCTCGCACACAGCATCGCGAAAAAGCGCGTCTGGAACGGCTCGTGGTGGCCGCGCATGTAGCCGATGCTGTAGACGGCGGTGACGACGTAGAGACCGCTTGCCACGAGCGCGAACAGCATCCCGAGTTCGTCCGCGCGCAGCATGAGCTCGATCCCGTCGACGAACATCCCGAGATCGGTCTCGTGGACCCGTCCCTCGAGGACGTCCGGGACCATGCTGGCGACGATTCCGAACATCGTCACGGCGGCGAGGATGGACCACGCCTCACGGACGTTGGGCCGGTTCTTCGAGAGGAAGATGAGCCCGACGGTGATCAGCGGGACGATCAGCACGGCGAGCGGTCGGAACGAGTCGACGGGTTCCGTTCCGGCGCTCGCGACGATCGCCTCAGTCATCGCTTTCACCTCCTGTACCCTTGCTCTTGCTCTTGCTCTTGTTCTTGCCACCCTCGCTGGCAGCGATCTTCGCCTCTATCTCACGCGTGTCCAGGGTGCCGAACTCCGAGTAGAGCCGGATCACGAGCGCGAGTGCAAGCGCCGTCAGCGAGACGCCGACGACAATCGCGGTCAGTACGAGCACGTGGACCAGCGGGTTCGAGTGAGGCTCACCGAACCCGATGATCGGCGGATTCGAGTCTTCGACGTAGCCGATCGTCACGAGCATCAGATAGACCGAAATCTGGGCGAAGTTGAGCCCGATTACCTTCTTGATCAGGTTCCGGTTGTCGATCATCATGTACATCCCGATCAGGAACAGCGCGAACGCCGTCAGATAGTAGTGATAGGTTCCGTCGATCACGCGTCGTCACCTCCGTTTCCGTTCTCGTTTTCACTCTTGTTCGCTTTCTCGCCGTGGTCGGCCGTCTCGTAGCCGGCCGCGAGCCAGATCACCAGCCCAGTGATTACGCCACTGACGAGGGCAGCGATCGCGACCTCGACCAGCTTGACCATGTTTTCGACCGACAGCGGGAAGACGAACAACTCGAGGATCGCGCCCCCGAGTACGACCGCGGCGACGGCGATCCCACCGAACAGGAACGCGCCGAGCACGAACAGTCCGGCCAGTCCCCGCGGATCGATCCACTTGCGGGTCGGATCAAAGCCGAAGGCCAATCCGATCAGGACGATGGCCGACGCCATCATGACGCCACCCTGGAACGCGCCGCCGGGGAGGCTAGTCCCGAACAGGGTCAGATAGACACCAAACGCCACGACGAACGGCGTCAGAATCCGGGCGACCGTCTTGACGACCGGGCTCTGGACGACCGTCGGCGTGGTTCCTGTGACTCGCTCCTCGGTGACTCTCTCGGAGCGGGCGTCTTCGGCCGTATCCTGCGTGTCCGTCCGCGGATTATCCTCCGTGACGGCTTCTTTCTCTTCGGGATCGTCAGCCGGAACGTAGCCGTGGACGTCCTCTCCGTCGGCGGTGTCGGCGTCGGTATCGGTCCCACCGTCTGTTCGCGAGGCCGCTTCGTGGTCCATCCCATCGCCCCGATCGTCGACGTCTCGGGACGCGTCGTCGTTACCAGTCATAGAATGTCCTCCCGTTCGAGTACGATGAGAATACTCACTGCTGCGGCGAACGCGACGATGAGTTCGCCGAGCGTGTCCAGTCCGCGGTAGACGACGAGTACTGCGACGACCGCGTTGGGGAACCCGGTCTCCTCGAGCGTGTTCTCGATGTAGTGACCGTACGGCGTGAGTTCGCCGTCGGCGTAGGTCTCGACGACTGCCGGGGCGTTCTCGGCACCGACGGGCTCGAGCGAGAGGACGACGTACCCAAGCGGGATCGCGAGCGCGCCGACCATCATCAGCGCCGGGACGTTGATCGGGCGGAACGCGCCGCCGTCGCTATCGGCATCGGCGGTGTTTCCACCGTCCGTTTCCGCCCTTCGAGCGCCGGTTGCCTCGTTCTCGCCGGACATGCCCGTCGTTTTCATCACGGTGATCAGGAACAGCACCGACGTGACGCCGGCCCCGACCGCCGCTTCGATCAACGCGACGTCGGGCGCAGCCAGCAGCACCCAGATCACGGCGATACCCAGGGTGAAGGCCGCGAACGTGACGATCGCGCCGACGATATCGCGTGCGAACGCGACGAACACTGCGGCCGCGATGACGAACAGTATCAGCGCGAACTCGAGTCCGAGCCACATCATGGCGAGTCACCTCCGCTCTCGGCGGTGGAATCGTTTCCGTCGGTCGTCCAGACCTCGATATCCTGGCTGTAGGCGGCGCGGGTAATCGCGTGGGCCGCCGTCGGATTCGTGATGTAGATGAACACGAGCAACAGACCGGCCCGGAGCAACTCGCCGGCGGTGCCGAAGTAGATACCGACGGCGACGATCGCGAATCCGGCTCCGAGGGTGTCGGCTTTGGTTGCCGCGTGCGAGCGCGTGTAGACATCAGGGAGACGGAGGACGCCGACCGCGGCGACCAGCGTGAAGAACACGCCAAGCGCAACGAAGAGGACGATAACGGCCGTCAGTATCGTCATCGCCAGTTCACCTCCTCGGTTCGGTAGGAGAACCGACCGACTGCCAGACTCAGGACGAAGTTGAGGATGGCGTAGACGATAGCAATGTCGAGGTATTCGGGGCGGTCGAGCCCGGCCGCGATCAGCGCCAGGATGATGACGATGCTGGTGCCGATCACGTTGATCGCAACGACTCGATCGTGGGTCGTCGGGCCGGCGACGACGCGGTACAGGACCGCGATTGCGAGTACTACGACGACCGCCGCACCCAGTATCATGGCCGCGTTGGCGATGTCAGTCATCGGTGTCACCTCTGGGGTTCGCGTCGGCTTCGGTTTCGACTTCGGATTCGGAGTCTGATTCGGCTCTCGAGACCGCCTCGGCGGGCTGTACGACCGGATCGACGTCGTCACGAGCGGCCGGCCCGGGAAGCTCGAGCCCTTCGCGGCCGTAGAAGAGGAATCGAACGGCTCGCTCGTGAACGCCTTCGACGAGGTCTTCGCGCGCCGAGGGAGCGAGCGAGTGGACAAGCAGCTCGTTCCCGACAGTGTCGACCGTCAGCGTCCCCGGCGTTAGCGTGATGCTGTTGGCGAAAGCCGTCACGGAGAGGCCGTCGCCGACTGCGGCGTCGACCCGGTCGAGACAGGGGTCGATCGGCAACGATGGGTGGAGCACGACGTAGGCGAACTGCACGTTTGCTTTGGCGATCTCCCAGAGCAGATAGGGGACGAACAGTACGGCACGACCGAGCGTCGCCAGTGCGGGGCCGACGTGGGGCGTTCGCTCGAACGCGACGTTTCGCAAGAGGACGGCCGCGATGAGGGCAGTTACGGCCCCCGTCCAGAGCGCAAACGTGTAAGTCGGACCGCCCAGCGCGACGTAGAACGCGAACGCGATGACCGCGATGATGCCGCCACGGACCAGTTCCGGACCGGTCGGCCGCCAGCCACTCGAGACCGGCGCGACCTCGTACCGGATGTCGGCCTCGGAGAGTACCGTCTCCATGTCCTGGAGGACGTGTGCGGTCGCGTCGACGGAGTAGTCGGGGTCGATGATCACCCGATCGAGATCGTGCTCCGCGACGTAGTCGACGAGCAACTCGAAGTGGTTCAGCGGGTCGGAAAAATACTCGTCGGCACCGAGCAGGCTCGTTCGGATCGAGACGCTGTCTTCGACGGTCTCGGTAGCCTCGGTAGCGTACCCCTCGGCCGTTGCAAGGAGTTTCTCGTCGCGTTCGAGGCCCTCCTTGCCGACGTGGTGGCCCGGAACCGTGAGAACGAGGTGGACGGTACCGTCGTCCTCCCGACGACCGACCGCGTCGACGGCGTACTCGACGGTCTCCTCGAGCGTCGGAGACGGGCTCACCGGAACGAGTACGCCGTTCGTGGCGCTCACACTGCCCACCTCCGGCAGTTCTCACGTCCCGAGTCGACAGGGCCTTCGTGCCGCTTGGCCGAGTCGGGCGTTCTATCATCGGTCCCGTGACAGACCGCTTGTCGGACGGTCACCGTGTCCGACAGCGGTACGCACAATCGTTCAGCCGCCACCGCAGATCCCTCCTGGTGACCGTCGTTTGACACTCATGGCTCTCTTCTCGTTAGTCGCACCAAGCGCCAGCCGTAGGAAAACTATTTCGTTATCCGCCGGTACGGCAAGAGGATCGACGAATATCCGCCAATACGATGATTATGGTTTCCGACCGGAAATCGATTCTGGAAAACTATGGCCGTTCGTTCGATTCTCGAGGTATCGACCACGTGGACCGAACGCATTCTCCCGATCAGGGCGGAGAATTCGTAACGCGTCGATCACAAGTTTTACAACCTGACTTTCAGTAGAGAAACCTGGATTTCATGGCTACCGAAACCGTCTCCGATCGCATAGCACTGGCACGAGCTGATCTGTCGATTCCGGAAGCCGCCGCCGGCCTCGCGTTCGGCGCGGCGATCGCGTTCACGCTCGTCTTCCTGCAGGAACCGCTCGCTCACGACGCAATGCACAACTTCCGCCACGCCGCGGGAATCACCTGTCACTGATGATCGTAGACTACTTCCGCCGCGGCGTCGTCGCCGGCGTCGCGACGGGGCTCGCGTACGGTCTCTACCTGGTGTTCGTCGGGAATCCGCTCAGCGAATACCTCCACGAGGCCCAACACGACCACGGACACGATCACGGTCACGGACACTCCCACGACCACGGCCATGCCGTCTCGGAGACGACGACCGCCATCGTCAGCGCCGGCAGCGGCGTCCTCTGGGCGATCCTGCTCGGCGGCCTCTTTGCTACCGCGCTGTACTTCCTCGAGCCGGCTCTCCCCGGCACCGACGCGGTTGGCCCGTACGTGCTCGCAGCCGCGGGATTCGTCACCGTTTCCGGGGTTCCGTGGCTCGTATTGCCTCCCGCCGCTCCGGGTGCCGAGCAACTCTATACGATCGAAGCGCGACTCGGTATCTACGTCGCGCTCGTCGGACTCGGTGCAGTCGTCTCCGCCGCGGCGATCGGTGGATACCGGCGGACGGCATCCCGAAGCCGTCTCCTCGGTGTGACGGTCGGTGCGGTCCCCCTTCTCGCGACCGCCATCGTCCTCCCGCTTGTCGCCCCGTCGATTGTCACCCATCCCGACCTCCCTGGTGACCTCGTCGCCGCGTACCAGGCCCTCGCCGTCCTGACTCAGGCCGGCATCTGGTTCGGCCTGGCGTTTACCGTCGATCGGCTCCGTGGACGCGACCGACGACGAACCGCAACCGATCGGACTCGAGCGGGTCACTCGAACGTCGCATGAACCGACGAACGGACGAACAACGACGGCGGCTCGCGGCTCACGTCTTCGTCTGTACACACGATCGCTCGTCCGACCACGCGTGTTGTGCCGACGCGGACGCCGAGGCGACGGTCGACGCGGTGAAATCGTGGCTCCGGGAGCGTAACGCGTTCTGGTCGCCCGTCGGCGTCTCGACGACGGACTGCCTCGGGCTCTGTAGCGAAGGCGGTGCTGCAGTCACGATCCAGCCGCGAAACGAGTGGTACTCCGACGTGTCCCCCGACGACGTTCTGGCCCTCCTCACCGACGAATTCGGCCCCGATGCCGATCGGGTCGACGAGTCACCCGATGCCGACGGCGAAACCGACGACGCCTGATCACCGTAAACGTTCTTTTCGGTTGACGTAGTAGCGCCGCCTATGCCACGGAGTGCAGACGCCGATGTCGTCCTGGTAGACGGTGCCCGAACGCCACACGGAACCCTCCTCGGCTCGCTTGCCGATGTCGATGCCGTCGAGTTGGCACGAACGTCGATCGACGGCCTGCTCGAGCGCGTCGCCCTCGAGGGATCGACGGTCGACTGGGTCAGCCTCGGCAACGCCATCCAGGCGGGCATCGGCCAGGTTCCCGGCCGACAGGCAGTCGTCGAATCCTCACTGCCGAACGCGACGCGGGTGACGACCGTCAACGAGGCTTCCGGCTCCGGCTTGCGGGCGATCACGCTCGCCGCGGACAGAATCGACGCCGGTCGCGCGGCGTTTGCGATCGCCGGCGGCTTCGAATCGATGACCAACGCCCCCTGGATTCTCCCGGACTATCGGAAGGGGCGTCGTCACGGCGACGTACAGATCAAAGACTCGATGATCCTCGACTCGCTGTGGGACGTCAACCTCGACGTTCACATGGGCGAGATCACCGAACAACTGGTCGACCGCGAGGGAATCCCACGGGACGCCCAGGACGAGTACGCACTCGAGAGCCACCAGCTGGCCGCCGACGCCATCGAATCGGGAACGTTCGACGACGAGATCGTGCCCGTCGAGACCGGTGGTGAGGTCGTCGAGAGAGACGAAGGACACCGTCCGGACTCCACGCTCGAGGATCTGGCCGAACTGCCCACGTCGTTCCGCGAGGACGGGACGATCACGCCCGGTAACGCCTCGAAACTCAGCGACGGCGCTGGGACGGTGCTGTTGGCCGACGAAGACGCGGCCGACGAACACGGCCTCGAGCCGATGGCCCGACTGGTCGACTACGATCTCGTCTACCGCGACCCCGACGAGTTCAACGAGGCGGTCGGCGATGTCGTCGAGGGACTGCTCGAGCGCAACGACCTTCGGGCCGACGATGTCGACGCCTTCTGGATCAACGAGGCCTTCGCCGCCCAGTCGGTGTACGTAATGGAGCGGGTCGGCATCCCGCGCGAGCGGATGAATCCGCTCGGCGGCGCGGTCGCTTTCGGCCATCCGATCGGCGGCTCCGGTGGGATGCTCGCGACCAGTCTCGCCTACCAGCTCCAGCGCGACGACGATGTCAGCAGAGGCATGGTCGGCATGAGCGTCGGCGGCGGCGGAGCGATCATGGCGCTGCTCGAGACGGCCTGACCGTCGCTGCCAGCCCCCCGAGTGTCCGATCGAGCCACGTCACTTCGGGACGTTTACCATCCATCGCCCCCATCACCCGCCAATGACGCTGTACTCGCGGGTTCGGCCCCTCGCGTTCAAACTTCCACCCGAGGCGGCCCACGGTCTCGGCAAGCGGGCACTCCGGGCGGCCCAGTCGACGCGACCCACGAAAGCGGCGCTGTCGTACGCCTACCGCTACGAACACCCCACACTCGAGGTCGACGCCTTCGGTTCGACTTTTCCAAACCCCGTCGGCGTCGCCGCTGGTTTCGACAAGAACGCCGAGATAACGCACGCACTCGCCGCGCTTGGCTTCGGCTTCGTCGAGATCGGCACCGTCACTCCCTATCCACAGGAGGGCAACGATCGGCCACGGCTGTTCCGCCTGCAGGACGATGACGGGATGATCAACCGGATGGGGTTCAACGGCCAGGGGATGGAACGCGTCAAGGACCGACTCGAGGCCGACGGGACGCCCGCCGTCCCACTCGGGGTCAACGTCGGCAAGATGAACACCTCGAGCGAGGACGAGGCGATCGAGGACTATCGGCGCGTGTTCGATCGACTGTCGCCGTTTGCCGATTACGTCGTCGTCAACGTCTCCTGTCCGAACACACCCGACGAGTTCGACGAGACCTCCGCCGAGCACCTCGAACGAATCTTCGAGACGCTCGCGGCCGAGAACGACCGTGACCTGCCGATTCTCGTCAAGATCGGCCCCGACTCACCCGAAGATGCAATTCTGGAACTCGTCGATGTCGTTCGTGATCTGGGCGTCGACGGCATCGTCGCCACGAACACGTCCACGAGTCGCGAGGGTCTCGAGTCACCCGCACGCGAGGAGTGGGGCGGCCTGAGCGGGAAGCCGATCGAGGACCGGTCGACGGCCGTGATCCGGACGATCGCCGATCATACGGACGGCGAACTCCCGATCGTCGGCGTCGGTGGCGTCGACTCGGCCGAAAGCGCCTACGAGAAGATTCGCGCGGGCGCGTCGCTCGTCCAGCTGTACACCGGGTTCGTCTACCATGGTCCCTCGACTGCAAAGCGGATCAACCGGGGCCTGGCGGCGCTGCTCGAGCGCGACGGCTTCTCGTCGGTCGAGGAGGCCGTCGGGGCGGATCTGGACCTCGCGTAGGCATCGAGGCCGGGGCTGAACTCGATCGGGACCAGAAGCGTTGCTCGAGGGTCCAGTGCCACGAATCGGAGTCTACGCTGTGAGACGAAAATCGAGCGTTACGACGGCGCGTTCGACGGATCGGGATCGTCGATGGCGTCGTCGAGCCCGTGGAGTTCTGCTGGACCGACCGCCTCTTCGGCGCGTGCTTCGCGTAACTCCCGAGTTTTGGCCCCTTCGCATTGAGTCTCGACCGTCGGCTCCGTATTCCCGTCGGTCACGGAGAGATACACTGACCGGAGTTGTTCGGTTCTGTCCGTCTCGGAGTCGCCGTCGGCGTCAGCGTCGGTCGCAGTCATGGGTCGATCCCTCATCGCTCCGAACGAGCGGTACGCCGATATAAATCGTGTGTTCCTTTCACTCGGTGGGAACGTCCGGAACTCGAGGGGGTTCGACCCGATCTCCTGTCGTCTCCGACCGGCCTGCCATTAGCCGTCCACGTCGACTCGAGACCCGTAGCCGCTCTCACCAACGACTTCCCCGTCCTCGTACACCACTTCGCCACGAACCACGGTGGCGATTGCTTTCCCCGTGAAGGACTCGCCGACGAACGGCGTCACGCAGTTTTTCGAGTGCAGTTCCGAACTATCCTCGAGCGTCCACTCCCGCTCGGGGTCGACGATCGTAAAGTCGGCGTCAGTTCCGACCTGTAACGATCCCTTCTGGGGGTACATTCCCCAGACCTGGGCTGGCCGCGCCGAGTGGCGGCGGACCCACTCCTCGAGCGTAAACCGGCCGTCGTCGACGAACGATAACATCACCGGCACCTCGGTCTCGAGGCCGACGAAGCCCGAGGTCGCGTCCCAGGTGTTTCCGAACGGGTCGTCGACTTTCTTCTCCTCGGGCGTGTGGGGTGCGTGATCGGTGGCGAAGCAGTCGATCGCACCGTCGTCGATCCCGACCTCCCAGAGGCGCTCCCGTTCCTCGGCGTCCCGGATTGGCGGCTGGATTCGTGCCGGGTTGCCTTTCTCACGCATTACCTCCTCGGTGAACCAGAGGTAGTGCGGCGTCGTCTCGGCGGTCACGTCCACATCCATCTCCTTCCCGCGTGCGACAGCCTCGGCGGCCGATCCCGAGGAGACGTGGAACATGTGGATCTTCGCGCCGGTCTCGTCGGCGAAGGTGATCATTCGCTCGACGGCCTCCTGTTCGGCGATCACGGGCCGGGAGTGGGAGTGGTCGATCGGCTCGTTCCGCCCCTCCGCCTGGAACGTCTCGGTGTAGTAGTCGATGATCTCGCCGTTCTCCTCGTGGAAGCCCAGTCGCTTGCCCGTCTCCCGAATCCGCTCCATCGCCTCGAGGATTTCACCGTCGGACGGCGGCGGCACGTCGCCGACGGTCGAGCCGAGGAAGATTTTGAACCCGAGCGCGCCGGTCTCGTCCAGTGCCGGGATCAACTCGAGGTTCTCGCTCGTGACCACGGCGTAGCTCTGGAAGTCGACGTGGGCCGAAGCCTCACCGCGTTCGAACTTCAACTCGAGGTGTTCGGGCCGGTCGATCACGGGGTCGGTGTTTGGCATCCCGACGACGGTCGTCACACCGCCGGCCGCCGCGGCGCGAGTGGCGGTTTCCCAGTCTTCCTTGTACTCGAGGCCGGGTTCGCGGTTGTGGATGTGACAGTCGACGATCCCCGGAACGAGGACGTTTCCCTCGGCGTCGACGACGCGGTCGGCGTCGGGCAGTTGCTCGCTCCGGCCGACGGCGACGATCGTGCCGTCCTCGACGGCGACGCCCGCGTCGGGTGTCCGACCGGCAGGGGTGACGACGGTACAGTTGCACACGACGAGATCGACGGTCATTGCCGTGGGGTTGCCGAGGCGATAGCATATAGCTTCGGTTGCTCGTTCGGGCCGCCGTCGGACTGTGGTCAGACCCCCAGGGCGTCGGTGATCGACTCGCGGACCGGAACGAGCCCGTCGGCCGTCCGCTCGCGTGGCCGATCGACAGCCACGTCGATCACGCGTTCGACGGTCCCGGGCTGATCGCCGAGGACGACCACACGGTCGCCGAGGTAGGCTGCCTCCTCGACGTCGTGAGTGACGAGCAGGACCGTCGGCTCGAGACGGTTCCAGACCTCGAGCAGGAAATCCTGCTGTTCGTACTTCGTCAGGGCATCGAGCGCCGAGAAGGGTTCGTCGAGCAACAGCAGTTCGGGTTCGTACGCGAGCCCGCGAGCGAGCGAGACTCGTTGAGCCATGCCACCGGAGAGTTCGTCCGGCCGTGTGTCTCCGAACCCTTCGAGTCCGACTTGCGAGACGAGGTCGTCGACGCGGCCGTCGTCCGGTCCGTCGAGACCGACAGCGACGTTCTCACGGACGGTCGCCCAGGGGAGCAGTCGAGGCTCCTGGAACACCATCCCAACGTCGTCGCTACCACCTTCTCGAACGTCGCTGCCGTCGATTTCGGCTCGGCCCTCGAACCGCTCCTCGAGGCCGGTGAGCACGCGCAACAGCGTGCTCTTTCCACAGCCGGAGGGGCCGACTACCGTGACGAACTCCCCGTGGTCGACGGTGAGATCGACGTCGGACAGCGCGACGGTGTCGCCGTAAGCCTTCCGTAGCGCCGAAACTTCTAGCGCGGGCTGGTCGGAATCGGCTCCGTCGCCGCCCCTCGGCTCGAGGTCTCGGTCACCAGTCGACGACACGGCGTTGCACCCCCTTGACGGCGAGATCGGACAGGTTGCCGAAGAACGCAAACAGCAGGATCGAGCCGACGATGACATCCGGCCGTGACATCACCCGGCCGTCCGAAAGCAGGAAGCCGATCCCCTGGCTGGCCGCGATGAGTTCGGCCGCGACGACGAACATCCAGGCGAGTCCGACCCCGCCGCGAATCCCGACGAGCAGGCTCGGCAACGCTGCGGGTACGACGACCCGCCGTAACGACTCGAGTCGGCCGATATCGTACACTTCGGCGACCTCGAGCAGGTCCCGGTCGACCTCCTTGATCCCCGTCGAGAAGTTGAGGTAGACGGGAAAGAACGCGCCGAGTGCGATGAGGGTCACTTTCGCGCCCTCACCGATACCGAACCACAGCAGGAACAACGGCACCCAGGCCAGCGACGGGATGTTCTTCGTGCTCTGGAACAGCGGATCGAGCAGGTCGTGGGCGAGCCCGTACAGCCCCGTCACGGCACCGAAGAGGATACCGACGCTCACGCCGAGCAAGATCCCGGCCGCGACGCGCTGGAGCGTGATCGCGACGTGGCCAGTCAGTTCGCCGGCAACGGCCATGCTATACAGCGTCGTGGCGACTGTCAGCGGCCCGGGAAGCTGGTGGGGAGCGAAGACGCCGACGGTGACGAGTACGTGCCAGAGAACGACCAGGATCGCCGGAACGACCAGCCCGAGCAGCCACCGAAACCGGTCGAGATCGAGTTCGGGTCGTCGGAGCGCCCGCTTACGAACCGTCGCCATCAGTCGATCACCGCCGCCGCAGTACGGGTGTCGATCAGATCGTCTACACTCTCCGCCGGATCGGCGTCGTCGTCGACCAACCCTTCCGCAGTGAGGATCGGCGCGAGGTCCTCGAGCAACGATCGGTGCTGGTCGTCCGGACGCGGCCGACTGAGGTCGTTCCGCTCGACGAAGACACGCTCGGCGACCGGCCGGGACATCTCCGATTCGGACGCGAGTATCCCGGCGGTTTCCTCGGGGTTCTCGAGTGCCCACTGCCGGCCGCGCTCGTACGTCTCGAGGACACGTTCTAGGTCTTCGGGGTGGTCTTCGAGGAACGACTCGAGGACGTTGAGGAAGCCGTAGGTGTTGTACCCCGGCTCACGGAAGAACAGATCGACGTCGTGTTCGAGTTCGAGTTCGGCCATGTGCGGATCGAGCCCCGCCCAGGCGTCGACGTCGTCCTGGACCAGCGCGGTCTGTCCGTCGGGATGTTGGAGGTGGACGACCTCGACGTCGTCCTCGGTGAGTCCCGCGTCCTCGAGTGCCTGCAACAGGAAGAAGTACGGATCAGTCCCCCGAGTGGCCGCGACGGAGTTGCCTTCGAGGTCGGCGACGGTCTCGATAGCCGACTCGGACTTCGTGACGAGCGCCGTCCACTCGGGGTCCGAGTAAATGTACGGCGTCCGGATCGGAACGCCGTTCGACCGCGCCATCAACGCCGCGATTCCGGCGGTCGAGGCGACAGCTGCCTCGCCGCTCTGGGAGTACTCGTTTGCGTCGTTGCTCCCGAGGCTCAACACCCACTCGACCTCAACCTCGGCATCGGCGTCCGCGAACGCGTCCTCGAGCCAGCCGTGCTCACGTATCACGAGGCTGACCGGGTTGTAATAGGCGTAATCGACCGTGACGGTTCGTCCGCTCGAGCCGATGCAGCCAGCAACTAGCGTTCCAGCGGCGACGCCACCGGCGGTGTGCAGGAGGGTTCGTCGGTTCATACTCCCCATCGTTTGTCCCCTGTTCAAGAACCGGTATGGGTAAGAGAAATAGTCACCACGTTCTATGATGTCCTATAGTAATTCTCCGAGTGATGATCCGGCCAGGACTGTCGTCGACCCCCTCCAGCGGCGGCGAAACGTCGGAATCCCGAGGGAGCCACCCCTGTGTCCCGTTTCGGGACCGTGGTAGGTAGCGGTACCATTTACGGACACCTGCGATGCGACCCCCAGTGGTCGTATCCGCTCTCTCGGTTCCATCGGTTCCAGGCTGGCACGAAGAACCCGTAGCACCGTGCTACGCCGGGGTAGGCGAGTTATACTAAACGCCGCGGTCGAGGTCGTGTCGATCGATGGGTACGCCAGCGATCCGCGACAGAACGATACTCGTAACCGGCGGCGGCGGGTTCATCGGTAGCCACCTGGTCGATACGCTCGCGCCTCGGAACGACGTTCGCGTGCTCGACGATTTCTCGAGTGGCAGCCGGGAGAACGTGCCCGACGATCACGACGTTTCCGTCTACGAGGGCGACATCCGCGACCCGATGGCTCTCCAGCGGGCCGCCCGCGGCGTCGATCTGATCTTTCACCAGGCCGCCGTCGTCTCCGTCACCCGAAGCGTCGACGCACCCCGCCGGAGCAATCGGACGAACCTCGAGGCCGGTCTGCTCGTGCTCGAACAGGCCCGCCAGGAGGACGCGCGGGTGGTACTGGCCTCGAGCGCGGCGGTGTACGGCTATCCAGACGAGTTGCCGATCTCGGAGAGTGCGTCGACCGAACCCCAGTCACCGTACGGTATCCAGAAGCTCGCGTTGGACCAGTACGCTCGCCGCTACGAGGAACTGTACGGACTGCCGACCGTGGCGCTTCGATACTTCAACGTCTACGGGCTCCGCCAGCAGGGCCCGTACAGCGGCGTGATCTCGACGTTCCTCGAACAGGCCCGTTCGGGGGAACCGATTACGGTCGAGGGCGATGGGGAACAGACCCGGGATTTCGTCCACGTGAGCGATGTCGTGCGGGCGAACCTCGCGGCCGCGACGACCGACGAAGTCGGCGAGGCCTACAACGTGGGAACTGGTGCTCGAACCTCGATCACGGAACTCGCGGAGACGGTCCGGGACGTAACGAACTCCTCGTCCCCGATCGTCCACCGCGATCCGCGACCCGGCGACGTTCGTCACAGCGCCGCCGACGTCTCGAAGGCTCGACGCAAACTCGGGTTCGAGTCCCGGGTCGGGCTAGAAGCAGGTCTCCGAGGGCTCGTCGCTCACGAGGACCCCGTGAGTACCGAGTCGCCGGCCAGTCCCATCGTTTCCCAGGAGAAGTATGGTGGGCACTGACACCGAACCAGAAGCTGAAAGCACATCCGTCCGTACGCGACCGACGACATCGTAGTCCACCAGGACTAGCGGCCACCGACCGTCTCACTCCCTCCCCCAGCGGGGTTCCCTCGAGTCGGTCCGTCCCGTGGTTCCGACAGTACAAACGGATTTCCACGAGCACTCGAGAGACAGCGCAACTGCGCGCCGACGTTTCTGGAAGTAAGGTGGCGATCCAGTACGTGTACGTGAGAGATAACTATCGGTATGGACGGCCTCATCGCCGAGCATGATCGATAGCCTCATCGTATTCGCCGTCAGCCTGTTGATCGGTGCGCTCGGCATCTACGCGGGCGCGAAAGTCATCGTCGACGCCGAGGACTACACGTACGCGATCATCACCGCGTTGATTGGTGCGGTGGTCTGGGCTATCGTCGGGTTCTTCTTCGGCTGGATTCCACTGCTTGGCCCGTTGCTCGTATTCGTCGCCTATCTGGCGGTGATCAACGCCCGATATCCCGGCGGCTGGGTCGATGCTGCAGCGATTACGCTCGCCGCGTGGGTGTCGGTGCTGGTCGTCCTCTATGCACTCGCACTGCTCGGTCTCACCGGGTTCGAAGCGGTCGGAGTTCCGGGCGTCTGATACCCTCGAGCGGTTCCCTGATACCCGCGACCGGAGCCGGCGTGACACCAGTCGTCGATCCACCGTCCGTGTACCCGTTCGTCGTGGACGCCCAGTTCGAACGTCCGGTGGCGGGCGATAGACGGATCGAAAAACGCTATTACCGGCTAAACCCGGATCGAATCCGAGCTAATCCTCTCGAACGTCCGGCCGAGTTTATTCGACCCCTTCTCGAACGGCCCCTTGCGTCCCGGCATGAAACGCCAACTCGTCCTCGCGGCGATCTCGCTCGCCCTCGTCGCGGCCCTTGCCGGATGCGGCGGGCCGGGCGACGCACCCGAAGAGGAAACCGACGGCGAGGACGACCCGTCCGATCATCCGCCGGACGAAACGGACGGTCCCACCGACGACGGGCAACCGATCGATCAGCCTGCTGGGAGCTACGTCGGCCTCGACGGCACGGCCGACCCGTACTGGTCACCGCCGTCGACCAGTTCGTGACCCGTCAGACGAACCAGCACCTGTCATCCCTCGTGAGATACAGAATAATGAACAACAGCAAATGAATTATAAAAAACACTTTGTAGAACGGTCACGACGGTACAGCAACGAGTGAGCGACGACCAGTTTAGTCCAGTCACATGCCATGAGTATCCACCGACGACACTCGAGTCGCTTCGTTGCGCTCACTCTCTCTTCGAGTGGGCTCTCCGTAGCCAGCGCTCTCCGCCGGTTCCCCGGATCGGTCTCTTACTGGCGGGAGTCGATAGGACAGCTCGGCGGGACGCCACACGCCGTCGCCGCCGCGGGAATCATCGGACTCGCTCTCTTGGGTGGGCTTCTCGCGATCCGTAACCGGCTCGAGGACCACGACCCGATCGACGACGACCGTACTCCGTCCGGCGACGAGTACATGACCGACCGCGAACGGGTTCGACAGCTCATCGAGGAGAACGGCGGACGAATGAAACAGTCCCGGATCGTCGACTCGGTAGACTGGTCGAAAGCGAAAGTCAGCCGCCTCCTGGCCGAACTCGAGGAAGAGGGACAGATCACGAAGCTCAGGCTCGGACGCGAGAACCTGATCTGCTTGCCGGGCCACGAACCGACGGCCTCACAATCCCAGGAGCAGCCACAAAGCGAGTAGGGCCAGTAGTCGGTAGTTAGAGGTTGGGAGCGGCGTACTCGAGGCAATTCGGAATTTCCGGATCGAACGACGGGGCGGACTGTCGCTACGGTCACGGCGGCGTGTCTAGTCCGGTGTTTCCCCTCGAAAGCGTTGGAGCGGTTTATGCGGGCCTCCGTGGACCTCCCCATGCCTTTCAGGCAGTTACAATGAACGCACGCAATCAACTGCTCGTAGTACTCACCGCGGTGATGATGGTGTGCTCGAGCGGGGCGATGGTCGCTGGAGCCGCCGGTGCCGGCGCACCGGCTGCGGTCGATCAGGACATCCAAGAGGAGGAACCGGTCGAGATAGACGACGAGGACGACGAGGACGACGAGGAAGACGACGACGTAGCGGCTGAGGAAGAAGAGATCGAACTCGACCCCGACCCGGACGATGACGAGGAGCAAGCCGCCTACGTTACGTTCGAAGCCCAGACGACCGACGGTGAAACGGTCGTCGTAGACGAGGTAACGATGGCCAACGGTGGCTTCGTGGTGATCCACGACAGCACGCTCCTCATCGACGACGTCTTCGGGAGCGTCATCGGCTCTTCGGAGTACCTCGAACCCGGTACCCACGAGAACGTCGAGATCGCACTCGACGAACCGCTCGAGGCCGACGAAGAGCTGTTCGCGATGCCACACCGGGACACGAACGACAACCAGCAACTCGATTTCGTCGAGACCGACGGTCAGGAAGACATTCCGTACCTGACGGCGGACGGGGAGCCGGTGACTGACCGGGCGACCGTTACCGTCGAGGACGAACCGGTGGATGAGGAGCCGGTCGACGATGAACCCGTTGATGAAGAGCCGGTCGACGACGAACCGGTGGATGAGGAGCCTGTCGATGAACTACCCGACGACGTAGCGATCGACGTCGTCATCGAACAGGCGACCGTGTTCACGTACATCGACGGCGTCGACGAAATGCCGATCGAAGACGAGAACGATCTGAACGACGACGAGGTGAACGACGACGAGGTGAACGACGATGAGATGGACGACGATGAGATGGACGACGACGAAGTGGACGATATCGACGAGAACGGCCTCGAGGATGTCGAATTCGACGGCCAGATCGACGTTTCGATCGAGCAGGCGACCGTCACGCAACTCGGAGACCACCTCGAGGAAGAACCGGAGGAAGTCGATGACGAGGACGAACCGAACGATGTCGACAACGACGACGAACTCGAGGACGACGAACCGAACGATGTCGACGAGCACGAGCCCCTGACGGAGATCACGATCGGTGACGCGACCGTCTT